>DASXOQ010000153.1:0-1755 GCA_036494165.1 Steroidobacteraceae bacterium | reverse complement strand
GTGCAAGCCATCGAGCCGCGCGCCTCGCAGTGCGACGGTGTAGAACGCCCAAGCGAGGCCGGCGCAAAGGAACAGCGCGTGTCCGAGGTTCTGCGCCGATCCAAGTTCGCCGCCTGACGCGAGCGTGATGACCAGCACGCCAGGCAGGATCAGCGCAAAGCCGAGCATCTTGGTCCGGGTAAATTTCTCGCGCAGCACAACGGCCGCCATGAGCGCGACCATCAGCGGCATGACGCCCGGAAACAATGCCCCGGCGTGAGCCGCGGGGGCAAACGTCAGCCCCCAATTGGCCAGAAACACCGGCGCCGCGCCGCCAAGCACGATCGCTGCAAGCCCTGCCCAACCCAAGCGATCGATCGCCCAGCCCCTCGCAAGTACGAGCGGCAGCATCGCGAGTCCGGCGACGCCAAAGCGAAGCGCGGCAATATCCCACGGCGTGAGACTGCTGCGCAGCCCAAGCCGCGCCACCACGATCCAGCCCGACCAGATGCTCACCGCGGCCAGACCGAAAGCTGCGCCACGCAGATATTGTCCGACGCCGAAGGATTCGGTCATCTTCGTTTCTACCATTTCGTAACCTGTAAAATATGTTTATAAGGTTACGCGCTCGGACGGCAGGAGACAAGTGTGGCAAGGCCGAAAAACCCCTTTGACTGGAGCGGAGGCCATCCCGCACTGGATCTGGTGAATACGCTCGACGAGCGGCCGCTTCCTGCGCCCGTCGAACATCTCGCGACCTATGCGGACCTGGTGCGCTTCACTGAGCTTGCGGGGCTGATCTCACCCACGCAGGCGAGACGCTTGCGCAAGCTGTCGGGACCGGCCCCCGCACTGGTGGTCCGGCGCGCCCGACAACTCCGCGAACGCATCTTCGATACGCTGGCCGCGCGACACCGCCAGAAAGCTGTCGATCGAGATGCGCTTGACGTCATCAGCGAGGCAATCCGAAAAGCTCACGCCACGAGAGCGCTGGTGCCCTGCGGGAGCCATGCGATCGCTCGTCACGGCTGGGCCTCACCGGAGGCACTCGTGTTGCCCTTGCACGCCTGCGCGCTTGCAATCGAGGACCTGCTCACGGGTGCCGAAAGCGGGCGCATCCGCAAATGCGGCGCTGCGGATTGCGAGGTTTATTTCATCGATCGCAGCAAGGGACGCCGCAGGCACTGGTGCAGCATGGGAAACTGCGGCAATCGCGAAAAGCAGCGGCGCTGGCGCGCCAGCTGACGTTTAAGACACCGCCGCCTTCTGCTCTTGCTCGGCACGCGTCATCGCAAAGCCCTCATAGCCCTTGGCCGCTACCTCGTTGCAAATCTGCCGGTATGGCCCGACGCCGCCGATATAGGGCATGAAGATGCGCGGTTTGCCGGGGATGTTGGCGCCCATGTACCAGGAGTCGGCCTGCGGATAGAGCGTGGTGTAGGCGACCTCGTTGACATGGGCGACCCATTTGTCCTCGGCGCCCTGTTCCGCTTCCATCGTGTCGAGCTTGCGGTCACGCATGTAGCCGACGACATCCGCGATCCAGTCGACATGCTGCTCGATCGAGACGATCATGTTCGACAGCACCGACGGACTGCCGGGCCCGGTGATGACAAACAGGTTCGGAAAGCCCGTGGTCATCAAGCCGAGATAGGTCTTCGGCCCTTCCGCCCATTTCTGCTTCAAGGTGCGGCCGTTGCGGCCGACGATGTCGATGTTCGCGACCGATCCGGTCATGGCGGCAAAGCCGGTTGCGAGCACCAGCGCGTCGATCTC
>DASXOQ010000152.1:0-34184 GCA_036494165.1 Steroidobacteraceae bacterium | reverse complement strand
ACGCGGCCGCGGCGGACGAATCGCTGCCGTTCCCAAGCCAGCGACGGCCGCCAAAAAGCAGTAAGCTTTTTAAGTCTGCGAACCCAAAGGCAAGCCGCGCAGACGCGCGGCTTCTTTTTCCGTATTTCCCAGGAGCATGAGATGGACGCCGCTGCTTTTCCGTACGCCACGCATTTGAACATCTTGTTTCCGCAGCTTGCCAAGATCGATATCCCCGCACTCAAGGAGTCGGTCAAGGACCGTTGGTACAACCAGACGCTCTGCCAGGTCAACGGCTCGGTGGTGCGCCTCGGCGTGATGCAGGGCGAGTACCACTGGCACAAGCATGATCTCGACGATGAATTCTTTTTCTGTCTGGAAGGTCAGTTTCTGGTGGATCTTGAGGATCGCACCGTGACCCTGTCGCCGCTGCAGGGATTGGTGGTGCCGAAGGGCGTGGTGCATCGCACGCGGGCGCCCGAGAAATGCGTGATCCTCATGGTCGAAAATGCCGGCATCGTGCCGACCGGCGACTAGGATTTGCGCGACGTCACGATGGGATGGGAGCTCGACAGACCGCCATCGACAGCGATGGCCTGGCCGTTCACATAGGAGGCGGCCTCCGAGGCCAGAAACAGCGCAACGCTCGCTATCTCCTCAGGCTCGCCGTTTCGCTGCAGCGGATTGAGCTGGCCTATCTTGCTCTCGGTGCCGCGCTCCCGAGCCCGCTCGAAAATGGGCCGCGTCATGCCGGTCTCGATGAGTCCGGGGCAAATGGCATTGATGCGTACGCCCGTTCCCGAAAGCTGATTGGCGATGGTCTGCACCAGGCTTATTACACCGGCCTTGCTGGCGCTGTATGGCACACCGCCCGCGCCAGAGCGCAGGCCGGCCACCGAGGCGGTGCAGATGATGGATCCCTGGCGCTGCTTCACCATGTGCATGGCGGCATGCTTCGCGAGCAGAAATGTGCCCACGAGGTTGATCTTTAGGATTTCGTTGAACCGCTCTGCGCTCTCCTCGAGGAACGGCACCAAACCTCCGCTAACACCTGCATTGGCATAACAGACATCCAAGCCGCCGAAGGCATCGATGGCAGTGGCCACCGCGAGAGAAACGTCCGCTTCGGTCGAGGAGTCCTTGACGAGGGCAATTGCACTGCCGCCGCTCTCTTCAATCCCGGCGACGGTGTCCTCGACTTCGGCCGCGCGATCCAACGCCACGACGGCAGCGCCCTCCGCGGCAAACAACTCGGCGCTGGCCCGGCCGATGCCGCTTGCCGCGCCGGTGACGATGGCCACCTTGCCTTTGAGAATGTCCATGCTGCTTCTGTCCTACAGAATGCGTCCGCACCGCGAGAGGCGCGTCACATTTAATGAGTCGGTTGGCCTCGGTGGTTCGGCTCTGCGTTATGGTTCTTCGGTCGGCAGAAATAATACTGCCAGGTGCATAGTGAATCACAAGCCAAATTCTTGCGCTCTGATCCTAGCCGGATTGCTGTTGGCGACCTGCGCTACCGTACGCGCGGCGGTGAGCTTCAGTTGCACGGTGAGCGCGACCAGCATTGCTTTTGGCACCTATAATCCTTTGAGCGCCAGCCCCACCGCCGCCGCGGGCTCGTGGACGGTGACCTGCAATGCCGTCGGCAACGGTTCGGCGACCGTATCCGGAACGTTGACCTTGAGCACCGGTTCCAGCGGGAAGTACTCGTCCCGGCAGATGAATTCCGGAATCAACAAACTTCTATACAACATCTATCTCACGCCGACTTATCAGCAGATATTGGGCGACGGCACAGCGGGTACCTATGCACCCTCGGACTCGGGAACCGTGACCGCGGGCCAGGTCTATAAAGTGACCGGCAGCATGTACGGACTCATCCCCGCATCTCAAGACGTCGCCGCGGGAAGCTACTCGGACACCATCGTAATCACCGTTACCTACTAGCCTGAGGGAACCGCGGAGGCCGCGCGTATAACCTTGGGCTAAAGCCCGGGAGTTCTGGCATAAAATAGCGCTCCTTGGGCCACTAGGGGCGAGCTTCAGCCGTGACCGACGTTTTCATTTGCGACTTCACCCGCACCCCCATCGGCAGATATGACGGGGCGCTCTCGAAATTTCGTACCGACGATCTCGCCGCTTTCGCCATCAAATCGCTGATGGCGCGGCATGAGAGCGCCGCCGCGGAGGTCGACGAGGTGTTTTTCGGCTGTGCCAATCAAGCGGGCGAGGACAATCGCAACGTGGCGCGGATGGCATCGCTGCTTGCCGGGCTTCCGAAGGAAGTGCCCGCAGTCACCTTGAACCGGCTGTGCGCCTCAGGGCTCGACGCCGTGGGCGCGGCATCCCGGGCAATTCGCGCCGGCGAGATCGAACTCGCCATCGCGGGCGGGGTCGAGTCCATGACGCGGGCGCCGTTCGTCATGGGCAAGTCCGAGAAGGCGTTTCAAAGAACCGCGGACATTTTCGATACCACCATCGGATGGCGTTTTGTGAATGCCCAGATGAAGGCGTTGTACGGCGTCGATTCCATGCCGGAAACCGGCGAAAACGTTGCTTCCGACTACCGAATATCGCGCGGTGATCAGGACGCCTTCGCCCTGCGTTCCCAGCAGCGCGCGGCCCGTGCGCAAGCTCAGGGAGTATTCAAAGAACAGATCACCCCGCTCACGCTGCCGGCGTTGAAAGGCGCCCCGCCCGTGCTCGTCGAGCATGACGAGCAATTGCGCCCGGACACCACGCTCGCGGCACTCGTAAAGCTCAAACCCATAGTGCGCGCGGATGGCACGGTCACCGCAGGCAACGCCTCCAGCATCAACGACGGCGCTGCGGCACTGTTGGTGGCATCGGGCGCGGCAGTACAAAAATTCGGGCTCACGCCGCGAGCTCGCGTGCTCGGATTTGCCTCGGCTGGGGTGGCGCCCCGCATCATGGGCATGGGCCCCGTGCCCGCCGTGGACAAGCTGCTGGCTCGTTTGAAGCTGAGCATCGCCGATTTCCAGCTGATCGAACTCAACGAAGCCTTCGCTTCGCAGGCGATTGCCTGCGTGAGAGGATTGGGACTACCCGACGATGCGGAGCATGTGAACCCCAACGGCGGTGCGATTGCGTTGGGTCATCCCTTGGGCATGTCGGGCGCGCGCATCGCGGGCGCAGCTATGCTTGAACTCAATCGCCGTCAGGGGAACTACGCGCTCGCAACCATGTGCGTGGGCGTCGGGCAGGGCGCCGCCCTCGCGCTGGCGCGGGTGTGAGCGTGTTGCTCCGCGAGCGCTGCGGACCGTCGGGTCGCCCGCCGACTTGGCGCGGATTCGCCGCGGAAAAATAGGGGTTTTAACACTGCTTCGGCACGCCATGATCGCCGGGCGTGTCGCTTTCAAAGGCGGCGGTGCACTGCTACATTAATCAGCCTCGAAAGGCAGAACAGTGTTCTGCACGGTGGAACAAAATCTATGAATAAGGCGCAATACGAAGTCAGGGATGAGATTGCCGTTCTTCGCTTCGACAACCCACCCGTCAACAGTCTTGGCCTTGAACTGAGGCGGGCCATCGTGGCGCATCTGGAACGCGCCAATGCGGACGGCTCGGTCAAGGCCATTGTGCTGATTGGCTCCGGCGCCGGATTTTCGGGCGGGGCCGACATTCGCGAATTTGGGACGCCGCTGGCTTATGCGCAGCCGAATCTGGTAACGCTTATTTCCACGGTAGAGGACAGCGCGAAGCCGGTGATCGCAGCTTTGGGCGGCGTGACCATGGGCGGGGGCCTGGAACTCGCGCTCGGTTGTCACTTTCGCATCGGCAGCGCCGGGGGAAAGATTGCGCTTCCCGAGGTAAAGCTCGGCTTGTTGCCCGGGGCCGGAGGAACCCAGCGCCTGCCGCGCCTCCTCGGCGCCGATGCCGCGCTCAATATGATCGTCTCCGGTGCAACGGTGCCGGCGGAGAAGCTCAAGGGCACGCCCCTATTCAACGCGTTCGCCGAAGGGGATCTGCTGGACGCCGCGCTCGATTTCGCCCGCAAAGTGGTGCGCGAGAAGATTCCCGCCAAGCGCGTGCGCGATATCAAGACTTCCATGCCGAATCACGAGGCATTCTTTCAATTCGCGCGAAACACCGTGAAGGCCGTGGCGGGACCTTATCCTGCGCCGTCGGCCTGCGTGGACGCGGTAGCCGCCGCGTTCGACCGCCCCTTTGAGGCCGGTATCAAGCGCGAGCGCGAATTGTTCACCACGCTGATGTTCTCGCCCGAGTCCTTGGCACTGCGCCATCTGTTCCAGGCCGAACGCGCGGCCTCGCATATCGAAGATGTGCCGAGTTCCACCATCACTCGCCCGGTGCAGAAAGTCGGTGTCATAGGCGCGGGCACCATGGGCGGCGGCATCGCCATGTCGCTCATCAACGCGGGCATTCGCGTTGTTCTTTTGGAAACGAAGCAAGAGGCACTGGACAAGGGCCTCGAAACCATTCGCAAGAACTACGGCGGCGCCCTCAAGAAAGGCACTCTCACGCAGGCGGCGCTCGATGAGCGCCTGAAACTCATCGCCCCGACCCTGGACTACGCCGACCTCAAGGAGGTCGATCTGGTCATCGAGGCGGTGTTCGAAAACATGGAAGTCAAGCGCCAAGTCTTCGAGAAACTCGATGCCACGGTCAAGCAGGGGGCGATTCTCGCCTCCAATACCTCGGCGCTGAATCTCGACAGGATAGCAGCCTTCACCAAACGCCCCCAGGACGTGATCGGTCTGCATTTCTTCAGCCCCGCCAACGTCATGCGGCTCCTGGAGATCGTACGCGGCGCGAAAACGGCCAAGGACGTGTTGGCAACCGCCATGCAGCTGGCGAAGAAGATCGGCAAAGTGGCCGTGGTTTCCGGAGTCTGCGATGGCTTCATCGGCAATCGCATGATTGCCCGCTACGCGAGCGCGGCGCACGATCTGATCGTCGCGGGCGCATCGCCTCAGCAGGTGGACACGGCGTTGCAGGAGTGGGGCATGGCCATGGGGCCGTTTCGCATGGGCGATCTTGCAGGCCTCGACATCGGCTGGGAGGTGCGCAAGCGCCGCGCCGCGGAGTCCCCCGGCAAGGACTTCTCCAACATCGCGGACTCATTGTGCGAAGCAGGCCGCTTCGGCCAGAAATCCGGCGCCGGCTTCTATCGTTACGCGCCAGGCTCGCGCGATCCGATACCGGATCCCCTGGTCAACGGCATCATCGAGGAGTTTCGAAAGAAGCGCGGCGTAACGCCCCGCAAGGTGAGCAAGCAGGAAATCATTGAACGCTGCGTCTACGCCTTGGTCAACGAAGGCGCGCGCATCGTCGAGGACAAAACCGCGCAGCGCAGCTCCGACATTGATATCGTCTATTTGAACGGTTACGGCTTCCCGCCGTTTCGCGGCGGACCGATGTTCTATGCCGACCAGGTGGGCTTGGCCGAAGTGCTGCGCGCCATCAAGTCGATGGGCGCGGAAGCCGGCGCCGATGCCGAAATGTGGACCCCGGCGCCGCTCCTCGCGCGTCTCGCCCACGAAGGCAAGACATTCAGCGAATTCAAAGGATAAACCCATGACCGACGCCGTGATCGTTTCTACCGCACGCACTGGCCTCGCCAAGAGCTGGAAGGGCGCATTCAACATGACCTATGGCGCGACCCTCGGCGCGCACGCGGTCCAGCACGCCGTTGCGCGCGCGGGCATCGACCCTGCGGAAGTCGAGGACGTCATCATGGGCTCGGCGCTCTGCGAAGGTACGACCGGCGGCAACGTGGCCCGGGCCATCGCGCTGCGCGCGGGACTGCCGATCACCACCGCAGGTCTGTCGATCAATCGGTTCTGCAGCTCAGGCTTGCAGTCCATCGCGCTCGCGGCGCAACGCGTGATGACCGAGGGCGCCCAGGTGATGGTTGCCGGCGGGCTCGAGAGCATCTCCTGCGTGCAGAACGAGTCGAATCCGCACATGCGCAAGGATCCCTGGCTGGTCGAACACAAACCTACGCTGTACTGGAGCATGTTGGAAACGGCGGAGACCGTCGCCAAGCGCTACAACATTTCCAAAGAGGCGCAGGATGAGTGGGGCGTGCGCAGTCAGCTGCGCGCCGCCGCCGCCCAGGCGAGCGGGAAGTTCAAGGATGAAATCGTGCCGATGACCACCGTGATGGGCGTGGCCGACAAAGCCACCGGCATGATCGGCACCAAGGAGGTGACCATCGCTGCGGACGAAGGCATCAGACCGGATACCACGCTCGAGGGCGTGTCTAAAATCCGCTCGGCGATGCCCGGCGGCGTGATCACCGCCGGCAATGCCAGCCAGTTCTCTGACGGCAGCAGCGCGGTGGTGGTGATGGACGGCAAGCTGGCCGAACAGCGCGGCATCGAGCCGCTCGGGATCTACCGCGGCTTCGCGGTCGCCGGTTGCGAACCCGACGAAATGGGCATCGGTCCCGTGTTTGCCGTGCCGCGGCTGCTGCAGCGCGCGGGCTTGAAGGTATCCGACATCGATCTTTGGGAATTGAACGAGGCCTTCGCGGTTCAGGTGATTTACTGCCGCGACAAACTCGGCATTCCGGAAGACCGGCTCAACGTCAACGGCGGCGCCATTGCCGTGGGCCATCCTTATGGCGTAAGCGGGGCGCGGCTCACGGGCCACGCGCTCATCGAGGGCAAGCGGCGAGGGGCCAAGTTCGTGGTGGTCACCATGTGCATCGGCGGCGGGCAGGGCGCCGCGGGTCTGTTCGAGGTGGTTTGATGGGCGTGCGCGACATGTTCGAACTCAAGGGCCGCACGGCGCTCATCACCGGCGGCTCGCGCGGACTTGGCCTGCAGATCGCCAAAGGCCTGGCGGAGATGGGGGCCAACATCGCGGTCAGTGCGCGCAAGGCGCCTGAGCTCGAAGAAGCCAAGGCGGAACTCAAAGCCCTGGGTTTCGAGGTGCTCACCGTCACCAACGACCTGTCGAAGGACGGCCAGGTCAAGGTGCTGGTCGATGCCGTGGTGAAGGAGTTCGGCACCATCGACATCCTGGTCAACAATGCAGGTGCGAGTTGGGGCGCCGATGCCGAAGACCACCCGCTCGAGGCGTGGCACAAGGTCATGAACCTCAACGCCACCAGCGTCTTCGCGCTGAGTCAGGAGGTGGCAAAACGCTGCTTCATTCCGCGGCGTACCGGCGTGATCATCAATATCGCCTCGACCGCGGCGCTTCGCGCCGGCATGGCGATGCGTGCCGTCGCCTACTACAGCTCGAAATCGGCGGCCCTGCATCTGACGCGGGCGCTCGCGGCGGAATGGGGACGCCACAATATCCGTGTCAACGCAATCTGCCCCGGGTTCTTTCCGTCGAAGATGGCCAGCGGCCTTTTGGAAACCGTGGGCCCGGAAGTGATCGCGCGCACGCCGCTCGGGCGCATCGGGGGCGAGACGGATTTGCAGGGCGCCGCGGTGTATCTCGCGTCGGATGCCTCGCGGCATGTCACCGGACAGTACATAGCGGTGGACGGCGGCGCCTCGACCACATGACCATCAGCCCTCCGGTGGCGGGACTGCGCGACGCGCCCGGCGCGCACACGCTCGATTGCGTGAAGCTCGCCGACTGGATGGCGGAGCATATTCCCAATTTCGCGAAACCCATCGAGGTGCGGCAGTTCGCCGGCGGACAATCCAATCCCACCTTCCTGGTGCAGACCCCCAATCAACAACTGGTATTGCGGCGCAAGCCCGCGGGCAAGTTGCTGCCCTCGGCGCATGCCGTGGATCGGGAATTTCGTGTGCTGGAGGCTTTGCGCGATACAGCGGTGCCGGTGGCTCGCGTCTTCGCGCTGTGCGAGGACCCTGGAGTCATCGGCAGTTCCTTCTACGTAATGGACTATGTGGAGGGGCGGATCTTTTGGGAAGCGACCTTGCCCGATGTGGTGCCGGCGGGCCGCAGGGCTGTCTATTCCGAGATGGTGCGGGTGCTGGCGGCGCTCCACTCGGTGGATTTTCGCGCCGTGGGACTCTCCGACTACGGCAAGCCGGGCGGATATATAGAGCGCCAGGTGATGCGTTGGGCGCAGCAGTACCGCGCGTCGGAGACCGAGCGCATCGAGGCAATGGAAAGGTTGATCGACTGGCTGCCGAGGCACATCCCGGCGGGCGAGGAGACCTCGATCGTTCACGGCGACTTCCGCCTCGACAACACGATCTTTCATCCGAGCGAGCCTAGGATTCTTGCCGTGCTCGATTGGGAGCTGTCGACCATCGGCAACCCTTTCGTCGACTTCGCCTATTTTTGCATGCGCTATCACATCCCCGACGAGGGATTCAAAGGCCTGGCCGGCATCGACACGGCCCGGTTGATGCTGCCCTCGCAGGCGGAACTGGTCGCCGACTATTGCCGGCTGCGGGGCATCAATCCCGTTTCACCCCAGGACTGGGCGTACTACATGGCATTTTGCATGTTCCGTCTGGCGGGGATCCTGCAGGGCATTCTCGCGCGAGCGCTGCAGGGCAATGCTTCCAGTGCCAGCGCACTCGAAGCGGGCCGGCGCTCCCGACCGCTCGCAGAACTTGCCTGGACGCTGGTCAAAGAACAGTTCGACGCTTAAACACGAAGGTATGTCCGTATGGATTTCTCGCACAGTGACAAGGTTCGCGAACTGCAGGAACGAGTGGGCGCGTTCATGGACAAGTCCGTTTATCCCGCCGAAGCGGAGGCGCACGCGGAACTCGATCGTAATCGGCGCGCCGGCAATCCGTGGCAGCCCTTGAAGGTGATCGAGGAACTCAAGGCCAAAGCCAAGGCCCAAGACCTGTGGAATCTGTTCCTGCCCGAGTCGTCGCATGGTGCGGGCCTGACGAACCTGGAATATGCCCCGCTCTGCGAGATCATGGGCCGCTCGCACATTGCCCCCGAGGCCTTCAACTGTTCGGCTCCCGACACCGGCAACATGGAGGTGCTGGCGCGATACGGCACGCCTTCACACCAGAAGCAGTGGCTCGAGCCGCTGCTGGAGGGGCGTATACGCTCGGCGTTCGCCATGACCGAGCCCGCGGTGGCCTCGAGCGATGCGACCAACATTTCCGCTTCCATCGTGCGGGAGGGAAACAGCTACCTGATCAACGGGCGGAAATGGTGGACCTCGGGCGCCGGTGATCCACGCTGCGAAATCCTCATTTTCATGGGCAAGACAAATCCCGAAGCCGCACGCCACAGCCAACAGTCCATGGTGCTGGTGCCGATGAAAACCCCAGGCGTCAAGGTGCTCCGGACTCTGACGGTGTTCGGCTACGATCATGCTCCCCACGGCCATGCCGAGGTCGATTTCGTCGACGTCCGTGTGCCGGTTGAGAACATGCTGCTCGGCGAAGGCCGGGGCTTCGAAATTGCGCAGGGCCGCTTGGGCCCCGGCCGCATCCATCATTGCATGCGCCTCATCGGTCTTGCCGAGCGCGCGCTCGAGTCGTTGTGCAAGCGCGCCCAGAGCCGCGTCGCATTCGGCAAGCGGGTGTCCGAGCAGGGGGTGACGCTGGAACGCATCGCCGAATCGCGCATTGCCATCGATCAGGCGCGCTGGCTGGTGCTGAACGCGGCCTACATGATGGACACCGTGGGCAATCGCGCCGCCAAGCAGGAGATCGCGATGATCAAGGTGGCCGCACCCAACATGGCCCTGAAGGTCATCGATTGGGCCATGCAGGTGCATGGCGGCGGCGGCGTGAGCGACGACTTTAACCTCGCGGCTGCTTACGCGGGCGCCCGAACCCTGCGCTTCGCGGACGGTCCCGATGAGGTGCACCGCGAGCAGATCGCCAAGCTGGAACTTTCTCGCTACCGGCCGAAGGACGCGGAGAAATCCGCAGCCCGCGGTTCGCACTGACCAAGGCCCTGGGGGAGTATTCGAATGACGGCGGCACGTCACTTCAAATTCTGGCCATCCTACGCGGCGAACGATCTGCACGCGCCGGCGACCAATCTTTATTACAACGTCGAGGTATCGGCCAACCGCTATCCCGACAAGCCCTTCGCGGTCTTCTACGACACGCCGGTGACCTTCAAGGAATTTCACGATCAGACTCGGAGAATCGCGGGCTACCTCGAGCAGCGCTGCGGCGTCCGCAAGGGCGATCGGGTCATGCTGCTCATGCAGAACAGTCCGCAATTCATGCTGGGCTACTACGGAATCTTGCGGGCCAATGCCGTGGTCGTGCCGTTGAATCCCATGAACCTCACGCAGGAGATCCTGAAATTCGCCACGGACTGCGGCAGCAGCACGCTGTTGGTGTCGCAGGAGCTCTACTCGCGCGTCGAGCCTCTGATCAAGAGTGGCGAGATCAAACAGGCTATCGTTGCGGCCTACTCGGATTATCTCAAAGAACCGACCGCCCTCAGCGTCCCGGATTTCATCAGCGCACCACGTGCGGAAATTCAGGAACCCGGGGTGGCGCTGTGGCGGGATGTGCTCGATGCAGATCTCTCGCCCGGCCCCTTGACTGCGGGCGCCGACGATCTATGCGTCATGCCCTATACCTCCGGCACCACCGGTCAGCCGAAAGGCGTCATGCACAGTCATCGCACGGTCATGCATACCACGGCGGCTCAGATGGTCTGGTTTGCCGTGCAGCCGGAGATGACGCTGCTCGCCGTGGCGCCGATGTTTCACGTCACCGGCATGCAGGGCGGCATGAACGGCCCGATGTACATCGGCTGCACCATGGTGCTCCTGCCACGTTGGGATCGGGACACCGCCGCCAGATGCGTGGACCGTTACAAAGTCACGAGTTGGACCGCGGTGCCGACCATGATCCAGGATTTTTTCCTCAATCCTGATCTGGGCAAGTACGACATCAGCTCGATCCGGCGCTTGAGCGGCGGTGGTGCCGCGATGCCGGCCGCAGTAGCGCAGCGGCTGCGCGGGATGGGCGTCACCTATATCGAGGGCTACGGCCTTACCGAGACCATTGCCGCCACCCACATCAATCCGATGGAACGGCCGAAGGCGCAATGTCTCGGCATCCCGATCTTCGGGGTCGAATCGCGCGTCGTCGATCCGGCCACGCTTGAGGAACTTCCTCCGGGCGAGACGGGAGAAATTCTCATCCATGGCCCGCAGCTGATGGTCGGCTATTGGAACAAGCCGAAGGATACCGCCGAGGTGTTCGTCGAACTCGACGGCAAGCGCTT
Organism: Steroidobacteraceae bacterium; assembly: GCA_036494165.1. GTDB lineage: Bacteria > Pseudomonadota > Gammaproteobacteria > Steroidobacterales > Steroidobacteraceae > Bog-1198. Next base: position 23,054 of record DASXOQ010000152.1, on the reverse strand, counting down.
CTTCCGCTCAGGGGATCTCGGCAAGATGGATGAGGACGGCTATTTCTTTATAGTCGATCGACTGAAACGGATGATCAACGCCTCGGGGTTCAAGGTGTGGCCGACGGAGGTGGAGAACCTCATGTACCAACACCCGGCCGTGCAGGAGGCCTGCGTGATCGCCGCCAAGGATGCCCACCGCGGCGAAACGGTGAAGGTGGTCATCGTGCTGAAGCCGGCATTCGTCGGCAAGGCGAGCGCACAGCAGATCATCGATTGGGCGCGCGAGCAGATGGCTGCCTACAAGGCCCCGAGACTGGTCGAATTCGTAGAGGCGCTGCCCAAATCGGGCTCGGGAAAGATCATGTGGCGCGAGCTGCAGGAGCGCGAGAACGCCGCCGAGGCCAAACGATCGCAAGAAGGCAGGGTGACCTCATGAAGGCAATATTGAGCAGGGCGCCGGGTGGTCCCGATACGCTTACCCTCGAGGAGATTGCGGATCCCACGCCCGGGCCGGGTCAGGTGCGGGTGGCGGTGAGCGCGGTCGGCGTAAACTTCCCCGACCTGCTCATCATTCAGGACTTGTATCAGTTCAAGCCACCGCGGCCCTTTTCCCCGGGCGGTGAGCTTGCCGGCACCGTGGATGTGGTAGGCGAGGGTGTCACCACGCTCAGAACCGGCGATCGGGTCCTGGTAAGTCCGGTGCGCAACGCGATGGCCGAAAAGGCCCTCGCTCAGGCTGCCAACTGCTGGAAGATTCCCGACAGCATGCCTTTCGATCAGGCTGCGGCCCTTCTCCTGACCTACGGCACATCGCAGCATGCACTCAAGGATCGCGCGCAGTTGAAGAAAGGCGAGAGCCTGCTGGTGCTCGGCGCCGGGGGCGGCGTGGGGCTTGCGGCCGTGGAACTCGGCAAAGCCATGGGCGCGAGGGTCATCGCCGCCGCCTCGAGCGACGAGAAGCTCGCACTGGCGAGAGAGCACGGCGCCGACGAAGTCGTGAAATATCCGACCGGCAGCCTGGACAAGGCGCAGGCGAAGGCGCTGACCGATCAACTCAAAGCCGTCCTCGGGTCGGGCGGCGCGGACGTCATCTACGATTCGGTGGGAGGCGATTACACGGAGGCATCGCTGCGCGCGATCGCCTGGGAAGGCCGCCACCTGGTGGTGGGGTTTCCGGCCGGCATCCCGAAGCTGCCGTTGAACCTGCCGCTGTTGAAAAGCTGCCAGGTGGTGGGCGTGTTCTGGGGCGAGTTCACCAATCGGCATCCCGAGACCCACCGGGCCAATGTGGCCGAACTGATGCAGCTTTACCTCCAAGGCAAGATCCGGCCCGCGGTAACAGAGCGCTATCCGCTGGCACGCGCGCCCGAGGCCATCGGTCGATTGGGCGCGCGTCAGGCGCGCGGTAAAATTGTCGTGACTATCTGAACCAGGAATACCGAGCACATGGACCTTAAATTCACACCCGAAGAAGAAGCCTTTCGCGCCGAGGTGCAGGCCTTCTTCGACGCCGAGCTGCCGCAAGAGATCCGCGACAAAATCGAACTGGGACGTCGCGTCGGCAAGGACGACATGGTGCGCTGGCAGCAAATCCTCTACAGGAAAGGCTGGGGCGCCCCCAACTGGCCCACGCGCTTCGGCGGGACCGGATGGAACGTCGTGCAGCAGCATATCTTCGAAGAGGAGCGCGCCGCGCACAGCGCGCCGATTCAGAACCCCTTTTCGATGAAAATGCTGGCGCCGGTAATGCAGGCATTCGGCAACGCCGCCCAGCAGGAATATTTTCTGCCGCGCATATTGCGGGCGGAGGATTGGTGGTGCCAGGGATACTCGGAACCGGGTTCCGGATCTGATCTGGCCTCCTTGCGCACCTCCGCAGTCCGCCAGGGCGATCATTACCTCGTCAACGGCCAGAAAACCTGGAACACATTGGGGCAGTACGCCGACTGGATCTTCGCCCTGGTCCGCACCAGCAGCGAGGCCCGGCCGCAACAGGGCATCTCCTTCCTGCTGATCAACATGAAATCGCCGGGCGTGACCGTGCGCCCCATCATCATGTTGGACGGGGAGCACGAGATCAACGATATCTTCTTCGACAACGTCAAGGTCCCCGTCGAGAATCTAATCGGCGAGGAGAACAAGGGCTGGACGTATGCCAAATTCCTCCTCAGTCACGAGCGCACCGGAAATGCGGGCATCGGCGCCTGCAAGCGCGCGCTCAAGCGCCTCAAGGAAATTGCGGCGGAACAGCCGGCGAACGGCGCGAGCCTCCTCGAGGACGTGCGCTTCCGCGACCGCATTGCGCAACTCGAGATGGAGCTCATGGCGCTGGAGATCACCAACTTGCGCGTGCTGTCAGGCTACGCCAAGGATCAGAAGGCGCTCGGACCCGAAGTCTCCATGTTGAAGATCAAGGGATCAGAAATCATCCAATCGCTTGCCGAACTCAAGATGCATGCCCTGGGGCACGACGCGCTCCCCTATGTGCGCGAAGCGCTGGACATGAACTGGAAGGGCGATGCGCTGCTCGACTCTCACTACCGTGCTTATGCGCCGCCTTTGACCGGCCAGTATTTCAACCAGCGCAAGACCACGATCTACGCCGGGTCCACCGAGATCCAGAAGAACATCATTTCCCAGATGATCCTGGGACTGTAAGAGCAACATGGAATTCGACTACACCGAAGAACAACTGGCGCTGCAGGACACGTTGCAGAAATTCATAGCCCGCGATTACGACTTCGACAAGCGCCGTGCCTTTGCGCGCTCGCCGTTGGGCTTCTCGGCGGAGGCCTGGCAGCAATTCGCGGACTTGGGACTGCTCGCCTTGCCCTTTGCCGAGGAATACGGCGGCCTCGGCGGCAATGCGGTCGACACCTTGGTGGTGATGGAGCAGTTCGGCTCGGGTCTGCTGCTCGAACCTTATGTCAGCACCGTGGTGGCCTGCGGCAGCCTGTTGCGCGGTGCCGGTTCCAAGGAACAGAAAGCCAAATGGCTGCCGGAGATCGCCGCCGGCAAACTCAAACTCGCGCTTGCAGCGTATGAGGCTAAGGGACGCTACGACCTCGGCTACGTGAGTCTGGCGGCGGAAAAGGAATCCGCCGACTGGATACTCAAGGGCCGCAAGCAAGTGGTCCTGGATGCGCCTTCAGCCGACGCTTTTCTGGTGACCGCACGCAGTGCGGGCAAAGCCCACGATCGCGATGGCATATCGCTATTCTGGGTGCCTCGCAGCGCCGCCGGCCTCAAGATGACGCCCTACCCGACGCAGTCCGGAAGCCGGGCCGCGGACTTGGATTTCGGCGGCGTGCGCGTGCCGGCGGATGCGCTGATCGGAAGCGGCGGGAGCGCGCTGCAGGCCGTGCAGCATGCCGTCGACCGCGCGACTGCGGCGCTGTGCGGTGAAGCGGTGGGCATCATGGCGGCCCTCAATCAGGCCACGCTGAACTACCTCAAGACTCGCAAGCAGTTCGGCGTCGCCATCGGCACTTTTCAGGCGTTAAAACACCGCATGGCCGACATGCTGATTGCCGCGGAGCAGTCCAAGTCGATGGCGATCATTGCGGCGGTGCATGCCGATTCCACCGACGAGGGCGAGCGCCGTAGGGCGATATCCGCGGCCAAGGCTTACATCGGTCAAGCGGGCCGCCTCGTGGGCCAGCAGGCGGTGCAGATGCATGGCGGCATGGGTGTTGTGGACGAGCTGATCGTCAGCCACTACTTCAAGCGGCTTACGATGATCGATTTGAGTTTCGGCGACGCCGACCATCAACTCGCGTATTTCAGCGATTCGCTCCGTAAAGCGATATAGTAGCGGGGCGCGATTTTCGCGCCCAACCACTTTTTTGGAATCAAGATTCGTGAAATTCAATTGTTCACGATGCCCGGGTTATTGCTGCAGTCATCCGCGCATCGCGGTGTCCGCGCACGACATCTCCCGCCTGGCAGCGCATTTCGGAATCTCACAACGACTGGCAAAAAGTCGCTATACCTACCGATATCGGGCTGAAGACGGTGACGAGCAGATCCTGCGCCACCATAAGGATCATATTTACAAATCCGTGTGCATCTTTTTGGATCGTGAGTCGCGCCGGTGCACGATTTACCATGCCCGCCCGCATGTCTGCCGGAAGTACCCCTACGCCAGCAAATGCGGCTACTACGAATTCCTGAAATTCGAACGCGCACATCACGATGATCAAGACCACGTTCCGTGATCCGCGGCGGCCATCGGGGAGCGTGGCTTAGATACTGCAGGACTGGCGGTCTGACCGGCGTTTCCCCGATACTGTCGGAGGCGGTTCCCTAGAACACCAAGTCCGACCCTTCAACAAGAGAACGGTGGGGCCGCATGAGGATGTTTCATGACCGATGCTCCTAAAACCGCGGTACTGGATACCGATGCCGAGCAACTGAAGGCGCTCGGCTACAGCTCGCATTTCGACCGCAGCCTGAGCCAGCTGCAAAACTTCTCGCTGGGATTCACTTATCTTTCGCCCGTGGTCGGGGTCTACAGCCTGTTCGCGGTCGCCATCGTGGCCGGCGGCCCGCCGATGTTCTGGTGGTATTTGCTGGTCGGAATCGGGCAGATGTTCGTCTGCCTAATCTTCGGCGAATTGGTGTCGCAATTTCCCATTTCCGGAGGACTTTATCCCTGGACGCGCCGCCTGATCGGCAAGCGCTGGGCATGGATCACCGGTTGGGTCTACGGGTGGGCACTGTTCGTGTCCATTGCGGGCGTCGCGACGGGCGGTGCGCCCTATTTGGCGCAGCTGCTCGGCTTCACTGCGACTCCTGCCAACACGACCATCATCGCGATCGCCATGATCAGCGTCGCGACGCTGTGCAACGTGTCTGGAACCCGCCTGCTGGCCTATGTGGCCATGTTCGGTTTCATTTGCGAGCTGGTCGGCGCCATCGCGGTGGGCGCCTATTTGTTGCTGGTGGCCCGGCATCAGTCATTCAGTGTGCTGTTCCACACGTTTGATCTCGGGCGGCAGCACGGCGGCAGTTATGCGCCCGCGTTCCTCGCGGCAGCATTGGCGGCGATGTTCTGCTACTACGGATTCGAGGCCTGCGGCGATGTGGCGGAAGAAACGCCGGACCCTTCGCGCTCGATTCCGAAGGCGATGCGCATGACCATCTACGTCGGCGGTGCGGCGGCCATGCTGGTGTGTCTCGCCCTGATCATGGCGATTCCCGATATGAGTGCGGTTCTGTCGGGCAAGGATACCGATCCGGTCACGAGCATCCTGCGATCCGCGGTGGGCGATGTGGGCCTGCGCGCCGTGCTGGCCGTGGTAATGGTGTCCTTCATCTCCTGCTGCTTAAGTCTGCAGGCAGCGGCAAGCCGGCTCCTCTATGCCTATGCCCGTGATCAGATGATCGTCGGCAGCGCCGTTTTCAGCCGGATCTCGCCGCACTCCAAGGTGCCGGTCGCGGCGCTGCTGTTCGCGGGATTGGTGCCGGCATTGATTGCGCTCTGCGGTCTGTGGCTGCAGGATGCCATCGCCACAATCATCAGCTTCGCTTCCATCGGCATTTATCTCGCCTTCCAGATGGTGGTGTTCGCCGCGCTGCTGGCACGAGCGAAGGGCTGGGCGCCAAGCGGCCCCTTCACACTTGGCCGCGTTGGCGTGCTGGTGAACGTGCTGGCACTTGCCTACGGACTATTTGCGATCATCGACATGATGTGGCCGCGGAGCCCGGAAGCTCCCTGGTATAGCAACTACGCAATGATCGTCACATCCGTCGGCATCGTGTTTCTGGGCCTCATCTACATGTCGGTGGGACGCCCCTACGAACGCGGCGGCATCCGCACCGGCGACGCCTAAGGCCTTTTGCGAGGAATTTCACAGAGGGGAGAGCCATGAAAACGACGTTATTGGGATCGAGTGTTGGCCTGATCGCAGTCATCCTGGCGGCGCATGCGGCAGTTGCGGCCGAGACGATTGTCGTCATCGAACACGCCAAAACCGACACCACCATCGATCTTGGAGCAAAGGGCGACTCGGTCGGGGATCTTCTGACTTTCGCCAATCCGCTTTTGTCTCCGGATGATAAGACCGAGGTGGGCAAGGACCAGGGATATTGCGTCCGTGTCATTGCGGGCAAAAGCTGGGAGTGCTTCTGGACCGCCATCTTCAAGGAGGGGCAAATCACGGTCGAAGGCCCGTTCTATGACAGCGGCGATTCCGTGATGGCCGTTACCGGCGGCACGGGCAAGTATGCCGGCGCCCGCGGCAGCATGACTCTGCATGCGCGCGACGCGAAGGGATCGGCGTTCGACTTCACCTATAAGCTGCTCTAGCAACTCGGCTGCGTCACGCTCCGCTCAAGAGCTTCTTGAGGGGCGTCCAGTAATGGACGCCCCATCCGTGCAGCAGGCTCTGGCCCTGCGAGTCCGGAAACCCCGTGTGGTCGAACGTGAGGTTGCAGCCTGTCGGTTCATCGGCAAGCTCAAATCGCACGATCGAGTACTCGCCCGGCCTCCAGCTGCCCGCGCGCCACGCCTGGACTAGGCGTTTGCCAGCGAGCATCTCGAGGTTGCGACCCGTGATGTAGCCGCCAAAAAGCGTGAAGGCGCCGCCGACCTGGGCATCAATTTCGGTGGCTTTCGCGCCGGGCGCCGTGACCAGCGAGACCGCATCGCTCAAGCGCGTCATCGCATCGAACCTCGCGCTCTGTGTCAGCGCGTCGTAGACCTTGGTGCAAGGCGCCTGAAAGAGCACCCGCTGATGGATCGCAGCGGCCGTGTTTCCAAGGCCTCCACCCTCGTTCGATTCGGCTGCCCATGAGCGGGTTGCTGCGCCGCCGAGAAGAGCGCCCGCGCATAGAGCAATAAACAAGACGCGTGCCGTGCACATCGAACATCTCCTTGTTCAAGACGCAAGATTCTAGCAAAGCGTCGAAAGGGACCTGGCGGCCCGCGGAGGCTCAAACGAATTGGCAGTGTTTTAGCCTGCAGGTCTTTTTGAATCGATGTACACCGATTGTACGCGGCGCAAGGGCGATCACTAGGCGTTCCGAGGCTGGTCACTCCATCGTCGAAGAGTGAGCCGAGACTATGAATCCCTCCTGAGCGATTTCCTGGTTTACGAGCGTCTCGTGTAACTCTGCGCAAGTGAGAGGAGGCCTTGCTGGCGCCGGCAACCGCGCTACGCGCTCTGTCGAGACTCCCGGGCGCGTTTGAAGGCCGAAGTCAGATGACGGTACCAAGCTCCGCTTTGCTTCAATGTGCGTGTCTGGGTGGCGTAATCGACGAAATACAGGCCGAAGCGCTTGCCGTAGCCCGATGCCCACTCGAAATTGTCGAGCAGCGACCAGACGAAGTAGCCGCGCACGTCGACGCCGTGCTCCAGCGCGTCCGCGATGGCACCGATGTGCGACTCGATGTAGGCGCGACGTTCCTCGTCGTTCACGTGGCCTGCGACCAGGGTATCGCGATAGGCCGCGCCATTCTCGGTGATGAACAAGGGCGGCAGGTCGTACTCGCGATCCAAGCGCGTGAGCATGCGTGTAAATTGGCCGGGGGCGACCTCCCAGCCCATGTCGGTGACTTGCGCTCCGTCCCGTCCCGGCGAGAACGGTCTCGCAGCGGAGGAAATGATGGGGTGGTAATAATTGATGCCAAGAAGGTCCATGGGCTGCGCGATGAGCTGGAGGTCTTCCGGTTGCACTTTCGGCGCATCCGCGCCCAGGAAGTTGAGGACGTCTTCCGGGTAGCGGCCTTTCAGCAGCGCATCAAGATACCAGCGGCATAGGAGCCCGTCTTCGCGGGAAGCGAGCTGCCGGTCCTGCTCGGTGTCGCTTGCCGATGACACGGGGGACAGGTTGAGCACGATGCCGACTTGCGCGTCGCGGCATGCCGCCCGAATGGCTTGCTGCGCAAGGCCATGGCTCAAAAGACAGTTGTGCGACACCTGGCTCGCGATGCCGCGATCGCGGATGCCCGGAGCGAAATGACCGAATTCGTGGCCGATCGTCGCTGTCACCCACGGCTCGTTGTGAGTGACGAACCGCCGCACCCGATCCCCGAGTCGGCGTGCCATCAGGGCGGCGTAATCCGCGAAACGATAGGCAGTGTCGCGGTCCGCCCAACCGTAATGCTTGCGTTGCAAGGCGGCGGGCAAATCCCAGTGATAAAGGGTCGGAAAAGGCTCGACCCCGCGCTTGAGGAGCCCGTCCACCATGCGTTCGTAGAAATCCATGCCGCTGGAGAGCGCCTCGCCCGAACCGGTGGGCTGGATGCGCGGCCAGGAAATGGAGAACCGATAGCCGCTGAGTCCGAGATCGGCGATCAAATCGAGATCCGAATCCAGACGTCGATAGTGATCACAGGCCACCCGACCGTCCGAGCCATCCGCGATGACGCCCGGTAGACGGCAGAACTCGTCCCAGATCGACTCGCCTTTGCCGTCGGCTTCCGCCGCACCTTCGATCTGATACGCGCTGCTGGCGACGCCCCAGACAAAGTTCGACGGGAAACGGCGGGACAGGTCCTCAAGAGAATTGAATTCGTTCATTTGCAAACTGCTGTGGGTTTTAATGTCCAAAAAACCGGTCAGGAACTGCGCGTCGAGGGTTTTCCGCTCGATTCACGTACCACGAGTTCCACCGGCGGTGCGGAGGTTTTGGGCCGACGGCCGCCAAGCACATCGAGGATCGCCTGCGCCGAGCGCTCACCGAGTTCGCCTATCGATTGCCGCACGCTGGTGAGCGGGGGAATGCGATAGGCGGAGGCCGGCAGGTCGTCGAAGCCGACCACCGACACATCGCCCGGCACCGAGCGGCCGCGCCGGTGAAGCGCGAGGCACGCGCCGTAAGCGGTCTGATCGTTGACGCAGAAAAGCGCCGTGAACCTGGCCTTCGCGTCGAGCAGCCCGAGGGTCGCTTTGAGGCCTCCTTCCTCGTGCCAGTCGCCGACCGCCACCAGGGCAGGGTCGAATTCGATGCCGGATTCCGACAAGGCCGATTTATACCCGCTCATGCGCTCAATGGCGTCTGGATGGTTCTCGGACCCGGTGATGAAGGCAATACGTTTGTGGCCAAGGTCGATGAGATGCCGCACGGCAAGTGCGGCGCCTTGCTTGTCGTCGATCTGCAGGCTGTATAGGCTCTTGGCGCGCAACTGCCGGCCGGTTACGACGATCGGCACCTCCTTTGCGTAGGCCTTGAGCTTGGCATCGCTCAGGCGGCCGGCGAATACGATGATGCCATCGACTCCGCGACCGATGAATTCGCGCATGCAGCGATCCTCGTCGTCATCGCGCCAGTTGCCACTCATGAACAGCGGTGCGTAGCCCTGCTGATGCAGTTTCGCCTCTATGCTGCGCAGTCCTTCGCCGTAGAACGGACTGTCGATCGCCTGAGTCACCACGCCGATGGTGAGGGTCTTGCCCAGCGCGAGTCCCCGCGCGGCGACGTTGGGCCGAAAGTTGAACTTGATGATGGCCGCTTCGACCGCGTGCTTGAGGCCGTCGCTGACATTCACCGTACCGTTGATGATGCGCGATACCGTGCTCGCGGAGACGCCGGCTTCTCGTGCAACCATTCTCAAGGTGGCGGATTGACGCGGCCGCGGCCCACTCTTTCCGGCGGTTGCCGTCTGCGCAGATTTCGCTTTCATCTCACAGTTCCAATCGCAAAAAAGGCCCCGGACTCTGACACTCGATGACCATCAAGTGACCGTCCGCGACGACCGTGTCAGCATCCCTTCCAGCTCTTCGAGCGTCTTGCCCTTCGTTTCGGGTGCCAATCTCAGTATGAACACTAGACCCACAACGGCTATCAAGCCGTAGCAAAGAAATGTGAAGGAGGGGCCGAAGGTGGCGATCTCCATGGGAAACACCAAGGTAACCGTTGCGCTGATCAACGAATTCCAGAACCCGACCACCGAAATGGCCGCTGCGCGCTCCTCGTTAGGAAATATTTCCGAGAGCAGCACCCACATGACAGGTCCCAGCGACACGGCGAAGGAGGCCACGAACCCGACGATCGCCGGCAGCACCAGAAGCGGATGACTGACCGACCCGCTGGCCGCGTCCGCGCCATGAAACGCCCAGCCGATGCAGAGCAGCGACACGCTCATGCCCGCCACGCCGGCGCATAGCAGAGGCTTGCGGCCCAGCCGGTCGATGAGCCAGATGGCCACGAACGTCATGCCGACATTCACCAGGCCGACCAAGACCGACTGACCGAAGGAGGTGGCAAGGCTGCCGCCTGCTTGAGTGAAGATCGACGGCAGGTAGTAGAAAATCGCATTGATGCCGGTTGCCTGTTGAAAGAACGCAATTCCAAGGCCAAACAGCAGCACCCGGCGGAGCCGCGTGTCGAACAGCTGTCGGATACTGACCCTGCGCTTCTTCTCCTGCAGGCTCCCCTGTATCTGCGCAAGCTCCTTCTGCGATTCAGTGCCACCGTGGACCGAGCGGAGAATTTCCATCGCACGCTGCTGCCTGCCCTTGCCGACGAGCCAGCGCGGGCTCTCGGGCACCAGCATGAGAAGCAGGAAGTAGAGCGCCGCCGGGATCGCCTGGACGCCGAGCATCCAGCGCCAGTTGCCGTCGGTCACCGACAAGAGGAAGTAGTTGGAGAAAAACGAGACCGATATGCCGATCACGATCATCAGCTGATTTAGAGATACCAAGCTGCCGCGGCGCTGCGCGGGCGCGATTTCCGCGATGTACACCGGCGCGGTGAGGATCGCTGCACCAACGCCGAATCCGCCGCAGATGCGAGCGACGACGAACAGGGCGAAGTTGGTGGAACTGGCTGCCGTCAGCGAAGAAATGAAGAACAGAAGCGCGGTGAGCAATAGGACCGTGCGCCGGCCCAGCCGGTCGCTCAAGGGGCCCGCGGCGAGGTTGCCGAGCATCGCACCCCAGCCTAAGCAGCTGACGGCCCAGCCCAATTTCAGGCTGCCGTCGGCTCCGCCGAGGCCAAAGTAGTCGCGGATGAAGGGCACGGCGCCCGAGATCACCGTGGCGTCGAAGCCGACCAGGAAGCCGCCCAAAGCGACGGTGGATGCAATTCCCAGGATCTTGAAACGCGACGCGACCGGTTCGCGCAGGGGCGAAACGGCCGGATAGGTGTCGTGGATCATATTTTCCCTCATTGGCGGGTCTTTGGCCCGCCTCGGTTGCAACCGGTTTCAGGAATGCTGCTTGCGATATACCACTCGTGTCAAGGGTTTGCGGCGGCGGAGCGTCAAAACACTGACAATTGCCGCGTTATGCCACTTGCAATTTAAAAATGCCAGCGGCAGTATTAATCCTGCAACCGGTTTCAGAAACCGGTCGCAAGAAACAGCGCCGCAAGCCGGCCGAGCAGAATAACGATGTTTCCCGGGAATCGGGAGGGGAGAGTAACTTGAAGAAGTCCAGCCGTTCGCGCATGTCAAAAGTCGCGCAGCGTCCGTCATCGCCGATCGCAATGAAGCCACTGGCCGTGCTGATAGCGATGTATTGCGCCGGAGCCATGGCAGATCCCGCCCCCGACGCAGCTGCAACCGATGCAGCCGCGAACGACTCCTTGAGCGAGATCGTCGTCACCGGCCTTCGTCAGTCGCTCGTAACCAATGAAACCATCAAGCGGGATGCCTCGGGCATCGTCGATGCCATCACCATGGAAGACATCGGCAAGTTTCCCGACACCAATCTCGCCGAAGCCATCCAGCGCATTCCCGGCGTGACCATTGATCGTATGAACAACGAGGGTTCGCGCGTGACGGTGCGCGGTTTCGGTCCGGACTTCAACATGGTGACCTTGAACGGTCGCTCCATGCCGGCCAACATCGGACCGAACACAGGCAATGCGACCCGTTCTTTCGATTTCGAAAACCTTTCCGCCGACGGCATTTCGGGCATCGAAGTGTACAAGACCGGACGCGCCGACGTGGCGAGCGGCGGCATCGGTTCGACCATCAACATCACCACCGCGCGTCCGTTCGATTTCAACGGCATGCGGGCGGCATTTTCGGCCAAGGCCGACTACGACCGGTCGACCAAGGTGGGCAGCAAGATCACGCCCGATTTCTCAGGCCTCTTCAGCGATACCTTCTTCGACGATCGGGTCGGTTTCCTGATCAACGGCTCCTACTCCAAACGCAACAGCCAGGAGCAGAGCGCGAACATCAACGGCTGGCTGCAAAATCAGTTCGCCCCGGGCGATCCCCGGGTGACGAGCTCCGACACGAATCCAGACGGCAACAACTGGGCGCCGCGCAATGAGGGTTGGGGCGTGATCGATCACCAGCGCGAACGCATCAACGGCCAGGCCGTGCTGCAGTTCAAGCCGGTCGATTCATTGGTCGCAACGGTGGATTACACCTACACCTTCTACAAGGATATGAATCAGTCGCACACCTTTGGCGCCTGGTTCGACTACGGCCCCAACCCCATCAGCGCCATCATCAATTCGCAAGGCACCGTGACCAACCTGGTCGATACCGGCAGCGACGATTCGTACTTCGCGAGCAACGACGAAACCATGAACCAGGACGGTTCCGCCGGCCTCAACGTGAAGTGGCAGGCTTCGGACAACATCTCGGTCGAATTCGACGCGCACCACTCCACCGCCGATTCGGGTGGCGGCGCATTGGGGACGAACAACTTCGGCATCGTTGGGCAGATTCCGCAAGCTTCCCTCTACAAGTGCTTCACCATGGGCCCCGCATTCGGTGCGGGCAGCCCCTGTGCCGGCATCGGCGCCGCCGCGAACGTGGTTCCGACGACCTCGTGGATCTACGCCGCGCCGTACACCATGGGCAATCTCGGCACCAGCACCATCGAACCGCTGTTCGGCCAGGCCAATAACACCATTTTCCGCAATACCGTCTCGGAAGCCTTGCTCGATGCCACGTGGAAGAACAGCGATTCGGACAGCGGCCTGAAGAGCATCAAGGCCGGCATCGATTTTAAGAGGTTCGACACGGAGGCGGAGTCGTTCAACAGCGGCAATTTCGCCTGGGGTTACTACAACGCCGCGGAGCAAGGTTTGATTCCAGGCAACCTCTTCACCAAGGTGCCGAGCTGCAGCATCGTCGGGCAGTTTACCGGCGGCGGTTGCGGGATCCAGGTCACATACTTTTATTCGTTCAGCCTGCCGTCCGTCATTCCGGTGACGGAGAAGGGTGTCGCGGGAGACGGCAACTTTCCAGCGTATACCTTTGCCCAGAACACCTCGCCGAACAACGACGATCACATCCGCGAAGACACGCCGGCGCCCTTCGTGCAGATGGACTTCGCGACCACCTTCGACGGCATGCCCTTCAAGGCCCTGGTCGGCATGCGTTATGAAAAGAGCAATGTCACCGCGCAGAGTCTGCAAAAGGTCCCGGTATCCGTGTCGTGGAACAATCCCACGGAGTTCTCCACCAACTATGCGGCCAATGCCACCTACAGCAACGTCAAGAGCTCGTACAGCGAGTTTTTGCCGAACATCGATCTGAGTTTGGAAGTGGAGCCCGGTGTGATGCTGCGGGGTTCTTACAGCAAGACCATCGCGCGTTCGGATCTGCTCTCGATGATCGGCACCACTTCCGTGACTCCCACCCCAAAGCCGGGTTCACGCACCGCCACCGAGGGTAACCCGGGTCTGTTGCCGTACGAGTCCAACAACATCGACCTCGGCGCCGAGTGGTATTACTCCAAGGGCAGCTACGTAGCGGCCAACTGGTTCACCAAGCACGTCACGAACTTCCTGACCTCGACAACTGCGACGGGACCGTTGTTCGGCATCACAGATCCGAACGCGGGCGCGCTCGCGCAGAAGGCCATTGCCGAGCTCACGGCCGCAGGCAAGGGCGTATCCGCACAGAGCATTTATGCCCAGATGCAGTCGGACACAGGCTCCCTGGGACCCTTCCTCGGCCAGGCCGGCGACCCCCTGGTTCAGTGGGACATTACGACGCCGAGCAACGGCAACAAGACCGACATCCACGGATTCGAACTTTCGTTGCAGCACTTGTTCTGGGATACGGGCTTCGGCGTGGAAGCGAACTGGTCGGTCCCGACCGGGGGCGCTCCCTGGAATTCCGAGACCATCAATACCCAGTTCGCTTTGCCGGGCCTAAGCCGCTCCTACAACGTCGTAGGATTCTTCGAGCGCTGGGGCTTCCAGACTCGCGTGGCCTACTCCCACCGCGGCGCGTTCCTGGCGGCGTTGAACCAGACCGATCAAAACGGCGAGCCGGTCTACACCGCCGCATACGGGCAGTTGGATATGAGCGCGAGCTACGACATCACCAAGAACTTCTCGGTGACTTTCGACGGCATCAACCTTACGTCGGCCTCGACCCGCCAGTACGGCCGGTTCACCAACCAGTTCTATGCCGCGAACGAGGGTTTCGCCCGATATCAAATCGGCTTCCGCGTGGTGCTCTAGCCGCCGGCAGGACTCAAACGCCGCCTCCTCCCCCGGGGGCGGCGTTTGGTCGCTTCAGAGCTCAGTTCGACGGGCGTTGCAGGTTCTTCAAGAGAATCGAGCGGATGCGCTCAGCATTGCCTGGCGTTAGGTCGCCGAAAAGCCCTCGCAGGTGTGGCGGCAGATGCTCAAGAGCAGGACCGTCTGACTGGAATATCAAATAGTCGAACAGCGCCTTCCAGTCGCGGCGCTGCGACGCAGGCAGTCCCTTCACCGTCAACAGGCACGAGAGCAGGGCGTTCGACGGCGAATCGAAATACTCGGGAACATCGCGCCACCAATAATTGACGAGCACGTTGAATTCGGCGAGCGCCTCGACGTTATGCCACCAGAGAGCCGGAATGTAGATCGCATCGCCGGGTTCGAGTTCTGCGACTTCGGCCACCTTCGCAGCCTCCGCATAGCGTGGGAAGCGCTCAAGATCGGGATTATTCAAGTCGACCAAGGTGATCGGCTGGCCGGCCGGCGTCAGATCGAGCGGCCCGACATAGAGATTCTTGATCTGATCGGGGGGGAACAGGGTGAAACGGCGCCGGCCGCCCACCACGCAGGCGAGATTTTCGATGTGGTCGAAATGCGCCGCAATGCGGGTGCGGTTTCCGATCCAGATCGATTCCCGCCTCGACTCAGAGGTCACGAAACTCTTCACGTGATTGGCTGCGGAAAATCCCGGCAGATAAATGGGCAACGACACGGAGCCTGAATAGAGCGCCGGCGCCGCGGGTTTCCCGAGGGCCTCACAGAGCCGTTCCAGCACCTCGCTCAAGAGCGCCCGCTTGGACTCGAAATTGAAGCCGTCCATCGCGTCGTTGTAGAAAAATCGTCCGTCGATGGATGCGGGACCCTCGAACAATGGAGCCGCATGGCCGCTGTAGAATGACTTTAGATACCCTGCAAGGGACTGCGGCGATTCGAGGCCGGCCCGGGTTGCCGGCCAGTCTCGCACTAGGCCTCGCAAGATCGCCGGGCGGCCGCGCGTTCTGATGGTGTCGTTGAACAGCTTTGCATCGCAGGTGTTCCACTCCTCCATCGGCTTAGGCTTGGCAAGCATTTCGACGCACCCGCGGTAAGTCAACCATACGCATTGTAGCGCGGGAGGCATTGCGCCCGCAGTTTGCGCCGCCGCCCGCGGATGAATGCGCGCTATAATTTTGAGACGATCCGGAGGCAAGCGTGGCAAATCGAGTAGTTCTCAACCGGCAAATTCACCGCAATGTGCGCGTCGCAGCGAAGCGGCCCACACGGGAAAATGCGCTCCTCCACATCGTCACCGTGATCCCGCGGGAGTTTGTGGGACTGCTCTGCCACTACCCGATCTTCTTCACCAAGAACATGGATACGGGCCAATTCGAGCCGGCAGCGCTGCTTGGATTCCAGCCTCAGGAGAATCTGTTCTTCGTGGAAGAACGGTGGGATGCCGACTACGTGCCGCTCCACATCCAGAGGCTGCCGTTCTCGCTGGTCTCGCGCCGCGCTCCTCCCAAAGACAATGAGCCGCCCTCATTGGACGTGGCGCTCGATCTCGACCAGGCGGTCGATTCTGCGGATGGAGTGCGTCTGTTCCATGAGGACGGCCAGCCCACGGAGTTCCTGCAGGGTATGACTTCGATGTTGTCGGCGCTGATCACCGGGGGCAAGGAGGCCGAGGCCTTCACGGGCCGGCTGGTGGAGCTTGAACTCATCGAGCCCGTGCAAGTCAAGATCGAGTTCGTCGATCGGAGCGAAACCGAACTGCAAGGTCTTTACTGGATCGCCGCTGCTGCGCTCAAGGCATTGCCGGCAGCGCAGTTGGCGGAGTTGCGGGATCGCGAATATCTCGAGTGGATGTACTACCAGATGGCTTCTCTCTCGCATATGTCAGATCTGATCGGCCGCAAAAACCGGCTATTGAGCGGCGTTAGCGCGCTGCGGCGGCCGGCGCCGCTGAATACCGGCGCGAGTTGACGCCAAACGGCCGAGCGGTCTTCACAAGATCGGCCGCGCTATAATCGCCGTCCCCTGTCGGAGGTACCGTGGCCAATCTAGTCATTCTCAGCAATGAAACACACCGCGACTTGCGCATCAATAATCTGGTGGGCAGCGACTACACGCGTCTCAACGTGATCAGCGTCGTGCCGCGGGAGTTTCCGCGACTGCTCGCGCATTACCCGATTTTCTTCACCAAAGCCAACGACGGCGGGCAGCACGAGCCGGCGGTGCTGCTGGGCTTCGAGCGCGGCGAAAACCTGTTCCTCGAGGGCAGCGGCTGGGACGCGAGCTACGTGCCGCTGCAGGTGCAGCGCCAGCCGTTCTCGCTGGTTCCCCGTCAGCCGGACGTCGCCGGCGGCCAACCCACTTCGCTCGACATCGCCGTCGACGAGGCGAGTCCGTTGGTGAGCCGCGAGGCGGGCGAACGGCTGTTCCAGGATGACGGCAAGGCCACACAATATCTGTCGACCGTGACCTCCGTTCTGTCGACGCTCGTGAGCGGTGCCCGGGAGGCCTACGCGTTTACCGCGAAGCTTGCCGAGCTCAATCTGCTCGAGCCGGTCCGCGTCGACGTGGAGTTCACGGACAAGAGCACGGCGAAACTGGGCGGACTCTACTGGATCGCCGGAGCGGTTTTGAAGACGCTGCCGGCGGACAAGCTCGCGGAGCTTCGCGACAACGAATATCTCGAGTGGCTGTATTTTCAGATGGCATCGCTCTCACAGATGGCGAGCCTCGTTGCGCGCAAGAATCGCCGTTTGAACGAGACGGCGGCCGCGAGCGGTGCCGCCAAGGCCAATGCCGGCAGTGCCTAATTCGAAACCCGTTCGTCGCATAGTCATCGTTGGTGGCGGCACTGCCGGATGGATCACGGCGGGAGTGCTCGGCGCCCGGTATCCCAACCGCGGCGAGCAAGGGGTCGAAATCACCCTGATCGAGTCGCGCGGGCAGCCGCCGATCGGTGTCGGCGAGGGAACCTGGCCCACCATCCGCACGACCCTGAAACAGATAGGGGTGAGCGAGACCGATTTCTTGCGCGAATGCGATGCCGCATTCAAGCAGGGGTCGCAGTTCTCCAGATGGGTGAGCGGCAGCGACGCGGACAGTTACTACCATCCATTCACGCTGCCGGCGGGCTACGAGGAGCAAAACATCGCGCCTTACTGGCTCGAAGGCGATCGCAGCGCAAGTTTTGCGAAGCAAGCCTGCTTTCAGAGCGAATTGTGCGACCGGGGGCTCGCTCCCAAACTCATCACCACGCCGGAGTTTGCCGGTCTGGCCAATTACGCTTATCACCTGGACGCCGGCAAGTTCGTGCCGTTCATCCAAAAGCATTGCGTGGAAAAGCTTTCCGTGCGGCACCTTTACGATGAAATCGTCAAGGTAGCCTGCGAAGAGGGCGGCGACATTGCCGAGCTTCACACCAAGTCCGGCGCGGTGCTGGCCGGCGATCTTTTCATCGACTGCAGCGGCTTTGCCTCGCTCTTGATCGGCAGGCACTTCGGCGTTCCCTTCGAATCCCAGAAGCAAGTGCTTCTGGTCGATACCGCGCTCGCGGTGCAGGTGCCTTACGCCCGCGAGGATGCCGACATCGCTTCGGTGACGCAGTCGACGGCGCTCTCTTCCGGGTGGGTGTGGGACATCGGCTTGAGTTCGCGCCGCGGCGTGGGGTATGTGTATTCGAGCGCGCACCAAAGCGAGGAACGGGCGGCCGACGAGCTCAAGAAGTATCTTGAGGGGCGCGGCGATGAGACCGCGCAGCTCAACTTCCGCAAGATCCCCATCAATTCCGGCTATCGCAAGCAATATTGGGTGGGGAACTGCGTCGCGGTGGGTCTATCGTCAGGGTTCCTCGAACCGTTGGAAGCCTCCGCCATCGTGATGATCGAACTGTCCGCCAAGGCGATTGCCAACCTCTTGCCGAGCTCGCATCAGAGCATGCGCGAGGCCGCCTCGGTCTTCAACGAGACCTTTCGCTACCGATGGGAACGGATCGTCGATTTCCTCAAGCTGCACTACGTTTTGAGCCGGCGCGAGGACTCGGAATTCTGGCGCGACAACCGCCGGCGCGAATCGATTCCCGACAGCCTGCAGTCGGGCATGGAGCTGTGGCGGTTCCACAGCCCCTGGCACGAGGATTTTTCGCACCGTGAAGAGGTGTTCTCCGCCGCCAGCTACCAGTACGTCCTCTACGGAATGGGATTCGAGACCGACGCCGGGCATTGGATGCTGAATGAGCGCGACCGCAAACTTGCGCGCGACAAGATGGAGGAGTCTGCGAAGTACGGGAAGGCGCTATGTGCGTCGCTCCTGAAAAACCGCGAACTTTTGAGCCGGATCCGCCGCTATGGTCTGCAGAAGATCTGATGCCGGCCATGAACGAGCTCAAAGGACAAATCCGGGACTGTGCGCTGGCCGACTATCCGGCGCTCCTCGCGCTGAACGATGAGTCGGTGCACTTCTTGAGCCCATTGACGGAGGAGCGCCTTGCGATGCTGCACGCGGCCTCCTGGTACTGCCGTGCGCTCGCGGATGGCCCGGAGGTATTGGGGTTCCTTCTGGCGCTCCAGCAGGGGTCGGCTTACGACAGCCCCAACTATCGTTGGTTCGCGGCGCGCTATGCCGAATTCCTGTACATCGATCGCATCGTGGTCGACACCAAGGCGCGCGGGCAGCACATCGCATGGCGGCTGTATGAAGACCTTTTCGCACGCGCCCGCGCGCAGGGCTTCAAGCGCATCGCCTGCGAATTCGACACCGATCCGCCCAACGAGGCGTCGCGGAAATTTCACGAGCGCTTCGGCTTTCGCGAGGTGGGCAGCCAGCGCGTGGCCGGCGGCAAGAAAGCGGTGTCGCTGCAGGAAGTTCTGCTCTAATCGGGGAACTCCGCGAATTGCGGCAGATCATCGGTAATGCTGTACCAGGGCGCCTTGGACCCAACGAAGATATGCGCTCTTGGCGGCAGCGACGGGCCGTCCGCCAGCGTGCCATACGCGACATGCACATACTCTCCGCCGCGCACCACCGAATAGAGAAGCGAGCCGCACTCGGCGCAGTTGGCATTGTGGCCGTCGGCTTCACCCAAGAGGTGCAGCCGATCGGCCCCCGCCGTCAATCGCAGCTTGCGGCGCGGGATCCCGCCGAACGGCTTGAAGGCGGAGCCGGTGGTGCGGCGGCAGTTCGAGCAATGGCAGTTGAGCGCATATTCGAATTCGTCCGCCACCTCGTAACGGACTGCGCCGCAGTAGCAGGCGCCCGCGAGCTGCCGAACCGAATGCTCATCAGAGGTCTCGCTGTTCATGATCCAAAGTGTACGCCTATACTGATGGACCATTAATCCTCCGGGACTGGAACTTCAGTTGAACAAGCACATCACCGTGCTCGACGGCGGCACCGGACGGGAGCTGCGCCGGATTGGCGCCCCGTTTCAGCAGCCGGAATGGTCGGCACTGGCTCTGCTCGAAGGTCCGCAGTTCGTGAGCCGCGTTCACGAGGCCTACATCAAGGCCGGTGCGGACGTGATCACGACCAACAGCTACGCGGTGGTTCCGTTCCACATCGGCAACGAACGCTTCGCCGCGCGCGGCGCGGAGTTGGCGTCGCTGGCCGGACGACTGGCGCGCGGCGCCGCGGACGCCGCTTCGCGCAAGGTGAAGGTGGCGGGCAGCCTGCCGCCGATCTGCGGCTCTTATCGCGCCGAGTGGTTCGACCCTGGCTTTGCGCGGCCCATTCTCAGCACGCTCATCGAGGCGCTTCGTCCGTCAGTGGACTTGTGGCTGGCGGAAACCTTGAGCAGTACCGAGGAAGCCCTTCTGGTGCGCGAAGTCGTCGGCAAGGACGGGTTGCCCCTGTGGTTGTCGTTCACATTGCGGGACGACAAGGCGGCACTCCAAGAGGATCCTGCGCTGCGTTCGGGTCAGACCGTACGGGAAGCCGTCGATGTCGCAATCCAACTCGGTGCCGAAGCGCTGCTTTTCAACTGCAGCCAACCCGAGGTCATGGGCGCTGCCATCAAAGTTGCCAGCAAGAATCTGCGGGGGCTCAAGCTCGGTGTCTACGCCAATGCGTTCTCGCTGCAGAGCGAAGTGCAGGCCAACGAGCAGCTGCACGACATCCGTGCGGATTTGACGCCCGAGCTCTACCTCAACTGGATCAAGGACTGGATCGCGGCGGGTGCCGACATCGTCGGGGGCTGCTGCGGCATCGGACCCGAACACATCGAAGCCATACGCGCATCGCTTCGGCTCAGTCCATCTTAGAGGGCCAGTCTTTCACGTAACCCGGCGGATCGACGGCGCAGTCCGGGTCCCGGGCGGGCGACAGCTGTTGCTCGCGCATGGGCAGCACGCCGGCCCACACCGGCAGCGTAAGATCCGGTTCGTCGTCCTTAGGGCCGCCGGTGCGTATCTTCGCGGCCGCCTCGGCCAGGGAGATGCGCAGGATGGTCGTTGCGGCGAGTTCGGTAGGATCCGGGGCCCGCACCTCGTGTTCCCGCCCAACGCCGATGCGCTGCACGAATCGGTCCAGAGCCTGGCGTTTGTGTTCTTCGGCAACCCGTTCGAATTGTCCGTAGATCACGACCGACCGGTAGTTCATCGAGTGGTGAAAGGCGCTGCGCGCCAGCACCAGGCCGTCGAGATGGGTGATGCACACGCAGGCCTGTGCGCCGTCCGCGAGTGCCTTGAGCAGGCGGCTGCCGTTCGAGCCATGAATGTACAGGTGTTCGCCTTCCCGCCAGCAGGCAGTGGGAATGCAATGCACCGACTCGGCGGCCGCGAAGGCGAGGTGACAGTGCCACGCGGCATCGATGATGGCCTCGATGGTGCTCCGATCATAATGTCCGCGTTCGGCAATGCGCCGAACCTGAGTTCGGGGGCTGGGCCAGGGGGGCGGTGCGGCGGGCACCTCGGGTGCGGATTCGGGAGCTTCGGTGATGGCGTTCATGCTGTCACTATCGCGCGTTCGTGGTTCCATGGGAAGATCCATACTTTCGCAGTTTGTTAGGACTACGAAGCATGGACTATCGCTTCCTGTTGGCGGGGGAGGGATCGAAGCGCCAATCCCGGCAGCGCCGCCTCTACGGCAATCTTCGTTCCGCGATCGTCAGCGGACGACTGGCGAGCGAGCACCGGCTGCCGAGCTCGCGGGAACTGGCGGAGCAACTCGGCATCGCCCGAAACTCCGTCGTCTACGCATTCGAGCAACTGCGGGTCGAGGGATATCTTTCGACCAGCCGACGCGGCACCCAGGTCGCGGCAGCGGCAGCCGCCAGCGTGGACAGGCTGCGCCGCAGCCGCCTCAACATCGTCGTTTCGAAGCGCGTTCGCGGCCTGTCGCGCCGCGAGCGGCCGCGCGATGACGCTTTGCCGTTTTCTCCCGGCGTTCCTGCGCTTGAGGACTTCCCGCTGCAGGAATGGCACGCGGTGCTGCGCAGATCCGCGGCCAAGATACGCGCCAGGCACTTGGGGTACGGGGAAGCACAGGGCAACGAGGAACTGCGTCGAGCCATTAGCGACAGGCTGCGGGCCGCGCGGGCGCTGCGCTGCAGCCACGAACAGATCTTCATCACCAACGGCACGCAGTCGACGTTGGACCTGCTTGCGCGGTCGATCGCCGACCCCGGCGAGCGCGTGTGGATGGAAGCACCCGGCTACACCGGGGCGCGCGCCGCGTTTCTAGCGGCCGGGCTTGAGGTCGAAGCGGTAGAAGTCGATGAGGCCGGATTCGACCCCGAGAAGACGCGACGCCTCGGCAAGCCGCGCTTCATCTACCTGACACCCTCGCACCAATATCCCTTAGGATCGGTGTTGTCGCTCCAACGGCGCATGGAACTTATCAATCTCGCCTGGGAACTCAATGCGCTGATTCTGGAGGACGACTACGACAGCGACTTTCGCTTCGGAGGCGAACCGTTGCCGGCATTGCAAGGACTCGTCGAGGAAGCGCCGGTGATCTACCTCGGAACCTTCAGCAAGACCATGTTCCCGGGATTGCGCCTAGGCTATGTCGTGGTGCCGCCGGCTGCGGTCGAAACCATTGCCACCATCTACGCGAATCTCGATCGACACGGACGCCAACATGAACAGACGGCGCTGGCGAGCTTCATCAGCGAGGGACGCTACACGCGACACCTGAGCCGAATGCGCAAACTCTACCGCGAGCGCCAACACGCGTTGCGCTTGGCGTTGGCCGCGAGGTTGCCCGAGATGACGGTAGACGGCGCTGAAGCAGGCCTGCATCTGGTACTGCGCCTGCCGCCGGGTTGCGATGATGTTGATCTGGCGCGGCGCGCCCGGGCGCAGCGTCTCAATCCCGCTCCGCTCAGCGAATATGGCGATGGTGGGAAGTCCAGGCGCTGCGGCCTGGTATTGGGCTATGGCAATCTCGATGTGTCCGGGGTGGAAGCTGCGGTTCGCACTTTGGCGCAGCTCGTCCTGCGCGCGCTTCGCTAGTGTCCTGAATTAGAAGTTCGCAGACAGAACCTCTTGACGCTGTCGAGGATTTGTTCTGCGCTCTTGGTCCAGGTGAAGGGTTTGGGGTTTTCGTTGTACAGACTGAGGTAGCTGCGAATGGCTTTCTCCAACTCGACCGTGCTGCGATGTGTGCCGCGACGGATTTGCTTTTCGGTGAGCAATGCGAACCAGCGCTCCACCTGGTTGATCCATGAGGCAGAGGTTGGA
>DASXOQ010000151.1:0-2117 GCA_036494165.1 Steroidobacteraceae bacterium | reverse complement strand
GCAGCCATCGGGGAGGATCGACTGAGGTATCGCAATCGAAGTGTCGCCTTTGAGCAAGCGGCGCCGTGGCCGGTCGAGAACCAGCGACAATGATGGGCAGCATTACGGGCGCACGTTTGAGCGATGGCGCTCATGACGTGTCGACCCTGATGGTGACGTCTGACGGCGGCCGCCGATAGTGCGGTGTGCTGCCACGCTTGAAGGTCTCGATGATGATCATGCGACCGCCGCAGCAGGGACAGGGATGCGCGAACGTCGATGATTCATCGACCGCGTCGGCGTCGGTGGGATTGCTCTGAAGTTTTGGCACGTGGAGTAGCTCGCGTGCTCGCGCGATATTCTCGGCACGGTTGGTGCTGGCGAGCAGCCCATAGTGTCGGATGCGGTGGAAGCCGCGTGGCAGGACATGGATCAGGAATCGGCGGATGAACTCGTCGCTGGCCAGCGTCATGACCTTGGC
This sequence comes from Steroidobacteraceae bacterium, assembly GCA_036494165.1. Classification (GTDB taxonomy): domain Bacteria; phylum Pseudomonadota; class Gammaproteobacteria; order Steroidobacterales; family Steroidobacteraceae; genus Bog-1198. The sequence goes on along the minus strand of DASXOQ010000151.1, from coordinate 1,657 downwards.
CCGGTCGTGGCCCTTGGCACGGTAGTCCTTCCACTTGAAGGTGACTGCCTTGCCGTCGAAGGCGATGAGGCGGCTGTTGGAGATGGCAACGCGGTGGGTATAGCGCGACAGATAAGCCAACACCGCCTCGGGTCCACCGAACGGTCTCTTCGCATAGACGACCCACTCGGCTTTGCGTGCTGGCGCCAGATACGCCGTGAACGTCTCGCGCTTTGCCAGCCGGGCATGATCGCCGAAGAACCGCAGGCGACCGGCGGTGTGCGCGGCAACGAGCATCTCCAGGAACAGCCGGCGGAATAATCGCGACAGCACTCGCACCGGCAGGAAGAAGCCTGGGCGGCACGACACCCAGCTGTTGCCGTCGAGCGATAGACCGCCACCCGGCACGATCATGTGCACGTGCGGATGGTGCGTCATCGCCGAGCCCCAGGTGTGCAGCACTGAGGTGATCCCGATCCGGGCACCGAGGTGCTTGGGGTCGGCCGCGATCGTGGTCAGCGTCTCGGCTGACGCCTTGAACAAGAGATCGTAGATGACGGCCTTGTTCTGGTAGGCGATGTTGCTGATCGGCGCCGGCAGTGTGAACACCACGTGGTAGTACGGCACTGGAAGCAGCTCGGCCTCGCGCTCGGCCAGCCATCGCTTGGCCGCCGCGCCTTGGCACTTCGGGCAATGCCGATTGCGGCAGGAGTTGTAGGCGATGCGCGTGTGGGCGCAATCCTCGCATCGCTCGACATGGCCGCCGAGCGCCGCCGTGCGGCAGCTCTCGATGGCTGACATGACCTTGAGCTGGCCGAGGCTGACATGGCCGGCGTTGGCTCTGCGCCAGGCCGGTCCATGGCCGCGGAAGATATCCGCGACCTCCAAAGCTGGACGCGACACGCGCGCCGCGCGTTACGTCGGCGGCGCGTCCGGTTGGCTCTTCTTGATGAGCTGATCGAGCGGGCTCACGATCTCCCGGATCGTCTTGGTGGCCACCTGGGTATAGAGCGCCGTGGTGTCGAGCTTGGCGTGTCCGAGCAGCACCTGGATCACCCGGATGTCGATGTTCTGCTCCAGAAGATGCGTGGCGAAGCTGTGGCGCAGCGTATGCAGTGACACCGGCTTCTCAAGCTCGGCCGTCTGAGCTGCGGCATGGCAGGCGCGGTTGAGTTGGCGTGTCGTGAGCGGTGCCCCGAGCACGCGCCCCGGAAACAGCCAGCCCTGTGGCTGCCCCACGCGCCACCAATCGCGCAACAGGTCGAGCAGTTGCGGCGACAGCATCACGTAGCGATCCTTGCGGCCCTTGCCTTGCTCAACACGGATGACCATGCGCTTGCTGTCGATGTCCGTGGGCTTGAGCGACATCACCTCGGACGCGCGCAAGCCTGCGCCATATGCCACGCTGAACGCCGCCTTGTACTTGAGGCCCGGCGCCGCCTCCAGGAACCGCGAGACCTCCTCGGGGCTCAGAACGATAGGCAGCTTCTGGGGTTGGCGGACGAACGGCAGATCGCTCGCGATATCGAAGCGACCGAGCGTCACACGAAAGAAAAACCGCAGCCCCGAAACGGTGTTGTTCATGCTGGCCGCAGAGATGCCATCCGAAGCAAGATGCAATTGAAAGCGGCGGACATCCTCATTGCTCGCCTTATCGGGCGACCGGCCGAGAAACACA
>DASXOQ010000150.1:0-1609 GCA_036494165.1 Steroidobacteraceae bacterium | reverse complement strand
GCATCGTGTTGGCGTGGGACCTGTACAGAGGGTCGCGAAGGGCCTCGCCGTGGGTCTTGCAGTCGGACACTGAGCATATGCGCCTAGTACCCACTTTCGCTGATGCGTGAGTCGTGATTCATGGGTGCATGAAGAGCCTCCGTGAGGCGACCGCCATCACATTGACGAATGAGGAGCGGACCGAGCTTGAGGGCTTGGCGCGCTCGACAAAGACCGAGCACCGGCTTCGGCAGCGGGCGCGGATCGTACTTTTGTCGGCGGATGGTTTGGCGACACGGGCCATCGGCCGGGCGGTTGGCTGCACGACGGGGACAGCGTCGAAATGGCGGGTGCGCTACGCCGAGCGTCGGTTTGGCGGCCTCGACGAAACCGGCGAGCGCGGCAACGATCCAAAATATACGGAGGCCGATGACCAACGCATTCTGGCGGCGCTCGATCAGCCAGTTCCCGCCGGCTATGCGCGCTGGACCGGGCCGTTGATAGCCGCGGCCCTCGGCGACGTCGGGGTGCAATATGTCTGGCGCTTCTTGCGGGCTCACAAGATTGATCTTGCCGCTCGCAAGAGCTGGTGCGAGAGCAACGATCCCGCGTTCGCCGCCAAGGCGGCCGCGGTGGTCGGCCTTTACATGAAGCCGCCCGAGAACGCTCTGGTCCTCGCCGTCGACGAGAAGCCATCGATCCAGGCGTTGGAGCGCTCGCAGGGTTACCTGAAAATGCCGAACGGCCGGGCGCTGACGGGCCAGTCGCACGATTACATCCGGCACGGCGTGACGACGCTTTTTGCCGCTTTCGACATCGCCACTGGCAAGGTGACGGGCCGCCAGTACAAGCGGCGCCGGCGCGTCGAGTTTCTCGACTTCATGAACCGTGTCGTCGCCCAACATGAGGGCCGCGAGATTCATGTCATCCTCGACAATCTGAATACCCACAAGCCGAAGAACGATCGCTGGCTGAAACGCCATCCGAACGTGCATTTCCATTTTACGCCGACCCGAGCATCCTGGCTGAATCAGGTCGAGATCTGGTTCTCGATCCTGGCAGGCAAGGCGCTTCGGGGAGCGTCTTTCAACTCGCTCGGCGAACTCAAGGCCCATATCGCAACCTTCATCGAATCCTACAACGAGACCGCAAGGCCCTTCGAATGGACCGCGTCCGAGGTCCATCAGAAACGCCTCAAGCCAAGCTTCGCGATTCAGTGAGTCTGGATACTAGCGTGGCGCGGGCGGAAGGGTGGAAGAGAAGCTGTAGCGAGCGAGCTTCCATTGCCCGTCGTCCTTGCGCAGCACAAACAGCTCCTGGGTGTGCGCCGGAACCTCGTTGCCGGTGGCGAGAATCTTCATGGCGCCAGTGGATGTCGTTCGCAAAAATGCCCATTCATTCGAAAGAATCTGGACCTCGGCAATCTGGAACTTAAGATCGAGTTTAATCGCTTTAAACGTTCCAACGTAGAATTGCTTGACCGCTTTGCTGCCCATAACTGTTGGGGTCTCTTGTGGCAGCAACACGGCGTCGTCGGCATAGAGCGACATGACAGCCTCAGTATTCGACGAGTCGAGGGCTGTTTCGTATGAAGCAAGCACTTCCTTTATGGCAGCCTCATCCGCGGGAT
>DASXOQ010000149.1:0-27748 GCA_036494165.1 Steroidobacteraceae bacterium | reverse complement strand
TCGGCCCCGGCACGTGGTGCTCGAGAACGCACATATCAATGGCTTCACCTCGGTGCCCGTCAATGTGATCGCCGATGCCGCTGGGCACGCGAATATCGCTTGGATCGCCACCAGCACCGACGGCGTCACCGTAAAATGCGGCCACGACAACGGCCGAGTCGCGGACGACTCGGCCGTTAATGTGCACGCGGATACGAGCTGCGACGCTTAGTCGCGACCCCGGAACGCCGCCTGAGCCGGGAGGCCACGCTGAGCAAGCTCAGCAGCGCGAGCGCCGCGAGTGTTCTCGCATCAAGAGCACCGCCACCGTGACTGCTCGAGGCGGCATTGACGGTAAGCGTGGCCGAGGCGGAAGGCGAACTTCCGTTGGAGTTGGAACAGGCGAGCGTATATGTGTTGGTCCCGGAAGCCCCTGGCGTCACGACCATCGACCCCGAAGCCGCTTGCGCCCCACTCCAAGAGCCCGATGCAGTGCAGCCGCTCGCTCCGGTGGACGACCAGGTAATGGTTGCGGATTGCCCAACAGTTATCGAAGTCGGAGCCACGGATATGGTAGGCGCGGGGGGCAGCGGATTCACCGTCAGACTTATCGAGGCTGTCGCCGAAGTACCTGCCGCATTAGTGCATGCCAATTTGTAGGTCTGGGTTCCGGCCGTTGAAGGAGTCAACGTTTGAGAGCCGCTTGCGGCTTGCGAACCGGTCCAATTCCCCGACGCGGTGCAGCCTTGATTGTTGTACGACTTCCACGTGATCGTAACGGGAGAATTCACGGTTACGGCGCTTGCAGACAGACTTAACGTCGGTGCCGCCGGGATCAACGCCGGTACTTTTTGGGCGGCGAGATCCGCTTGCACAAATCCCGCGCCGTCGTAGTTGGCACCCTCCGTCATGGGGAGCGCGGTTTGGCTGAGATACGAAACAATGTTTGCCGGCGTTAAGGACGGATTTGCCTGCAAGAACAGAGCCGCAATTCCAGCAACATGCGGCGTGGCCGCCGAGGTGCCGAAGAAATTCGGAAAATTCTGGTCGTTCTTACATTCGCTGACCGTGGTGCCGGTCGTTGGGTCTTGCGAACCGGTGAGCGTGAAGCCTAAGAACGTGTCGTTGCCGCCATCTGGGCCTACGAAATCGGGCTTCTGACGATTTTGAGCGGAGGCTAGCCGTGTACCGTTCTGATCAAAGAGGATGGGCGTACCACCCTCAGACGAGAAGGATTCGAGCGCGAGAGTCTGAACACAGTTCGGTGTTTGAAAGTAGAACGCCGCGCCCACGGCCGCAGCGCCCGTAGCGCTCGGATGTCCTTGGATAGTGCCGGTATTGGTGGCGTAGGAGTTTATGGTGCTGCCGGCGCCATCGTCCTCCACGGCGACCTTGATGCGGCCGGGCTTGGTCGAGCTGCCCACAATGCCCACCATGATGTCGAACGTTGTTTGGCCGCTATTGCCCGTGGCGTTCGCCGGATTGCCGACGATGATGATTTGTACCGGATCTTGCCCTAGGGTGTTCGCTCCCGTGCAATCGGTGGAGAGCACGTTCAGGTTGTCGTCGTATATATCGTCATTTCCGTGAACGTTAGTCAGGCAGAGATCGAGCTGCGAGGTCGCGCCGCCGCTGTTGGGCGCGCCGGTGACGTAGGGTTGATCCCATTCGAGTACGATGGCGACATACTCACCCGGAATCAGGGGCGGAACGGTGACGGGCAAGGTCGTGCTCGCAGCGCCGCTCCCCTGGTTGAAGTTGAGCACGTGCTCGCCGTTGTTGGCTCCACCGCTCGCGACTGCGGTGAAGTTTGGGTTGGTGTTGTCGTAGGCCAAGTTGCCGTTGTTCCCGGCCGCAGAGAGGTAAGTGACGCCGGTGGCCTGTACAGTATTAACCGCTTGCGCAATGAGCCCGTCCTGAAAGAACGGCTCGTCGAAATATCCCACATCGTCCGCCACGATCTTGGCGCCGGCACTGGCGAGCGCCTCGATGCCGTTGGCGAAATCAGCCTCGCCGTTTTCCGCCGTGTAGAAGGCGAGCCCGGCGCCCGGAGCCACATCATGAACCACCTGCATCATGGCGCGGCCTTCGTCGCCAAAGGGCAGCTGCAGAGGCGCGCCATACTGCATGCAGGTCGCGTCCTCGAGCACGTTCACGCTCGATGGCAGGTCAGCCGAGGACATGTCCTCGGCGGCCGTCGTGTTGAAGCCGTTGTTGGCGTAGCCCGCATTCCCCGATGCCGGCACGTTATTGGAGGCGTAGACCGAATAGCAGTCATAGCTGTCGGACAAAATGCCGACGGTGACGCCGGTGCCGTCCAGGGCATTCTCCGAGCGCACCAGATCGCTGTTCTGCGCGAAATCGCCCTGTGTGGTGACGGCGCCGACACGCGTGCGCGGCATGGCGGCACGCACTGCGTGCAGTTCGCCGAGCGCGGTCGCGGCGCTCAGTCTGGACACGGGCAGCCAACCGCTGACGTCATTCTTGAACTGCGCCGAGCGCTCCAGGCCGAGCGCTTCGAGCGAACTGCGCAATTTGCCGGCATCGCCCAGGGTGACGGCGTCGATGAGCACCATCGGTTGGCCGCTCGTGCTCATGGCGAAGCGCGCCGCCGGGTGCAGCGCGTGCAGATCCTGAATCGCGCTCGCAGCTCTGACGTGCGAGAGATGTCGCGAGATATCCGCGAGGGACGAGTCCATCTTTGGATCGCGAACCGCACTCTTCTGCGAGGAATGGACGCCGAAGGCCCTGAGCTGCGAGGTACCAGCCGCCCTGGCCGCTACGGGGCTTTCTCGCTGCGGAAGGACGGCGGCCGCTGCCATCCCTGCCAGGGCGCCCAGCGCCACGGCCACCATGATGCGAATTCTCATCAATGTCTCCCTCGAGGTATCGCGATGTATCCGGCAGTGAGACTAACTCGGCAGGGAAAAGTTTGAAACTAATTCAATCAATTCTGGGGTTGCGCTTTTCCTTACGTCACCCTGACGCAATTTGACAGTGACGACACGCCCCGACACGCGCCCTTAACCTTGCAGGGACGAGGAATCGAGCGCGGCGGCATGCAGTTCGGCGCGATCCAGCTCGTCCTCGAGCAGGTGATAGGTATCGTCGAGAATCCGGCCCTGGCGCCGCCATTCCACCAGCAGACGTCGCGAAGCTTTGACGGCCGCCATCCGGCTGAGCTCGTACTCGGTAATGGGGCGCTTGCGATCAGTGCTCGCCGCCATTTCTGCCACGAGCTCCGCTCGAACCGCGCCGGCCCCCGCGCCGTCCATGCGCGAAACTTCCTGGATGGCGGCTTCGAGGATTGCGCGACGCGTCTCCGACACCTCCTCATCGAGGGTGGTGTCCGGCGCAATCTTCAGGAGTGCTATCAAGGGACGAATCGTAAAGCCCTGGACGATCAAGGTGCCCAGCACCACCGTGAACGCCGCGAGCACGATCAGGTCGCGACCGGGAAAATCCTCAGGCAGCGCAAACGCGGTCGCGAGCGTGACCAAGCCCCGCATGCCGCACCAGGACACCAAGACCCCCGCTCGCACGGTGGGCGCGCGACCGCGGATGACGCGGGATTCGAAGAAATGCCGAAAGGTGCGCACCAGCAACCCGTAGGTCATCACCCAGGCAAACCGCACCACAATGACCAGCAGCAACACCAGTCCGGAAAACACCAGCGCATGGTGCAGCGTCTGGCCTTGCATCTTGCTCAATATCACCCGCGCCTGCAGGCCCATGAGCAGAAACGCGAGCACGTTGAGCACAAACACCACCGTGGCCCACACCGCATTCGAGTTGATGCGGTCGCGGGCGCTGCTGCGTTCCGGCGCGGAGCGCGAGGCCGTCGCAGCGAGCGCCACCACTGCCATGATGGGCGAGAGTTGCAGGCGGTCGGCTGCGAGCCACGTGCCGAAGGTCACCAAGAATTGCAGCAGGATGTAGGACAAAGTCTCGGCGACCTTGGGGAAAATACGCATCCCGAGCATGCCGATTCCGATGCCGAGCAGCGCACCGCCCGGAACCGCCACCAACAGACGCGGCAGCAGCGGCGCCCACGGGTCCGAAGGCGAACCGGCTGCCGTGACGGCAAGGCCGAAGGCTAGCAATGCGACCGCGTCATTCAACAGGCTCTCGCCCTGCAGCACCGACATCATGCGCCTTGGCAGGTCGAACTCGCGCAACACCACGGCTGCGGCTGCCGCATCGGGCGGCGCGACGATGGCACCGAGGGCGACCGCGGCCCCCAAGGGGAGCGCCGCGTAAGCAACGCCGGCATAGGCCACCACGGCGGTGGTGAGGAGCACCAGAATCACCGCGAGCGATACCAGCGGCAGCCAATTTCTCAGCATCTCGCGCGGCGGCATCTCGAACGCCGTATCCATCACCGCAGGCGCCACGAACAGGGCGAGCGCCAGACGCGGTTCGATGTTGAGGTGCGGGGCGAACGGCAATGCCGCCACGCACCCTCCCACTAGGGCCAGCAGCGCGGGGTACGGTACGCGCAGACGTCTCGCGATCTGCAGCAGGATCACGGCGGCGGCCAGCAAGACCAAGGTGCTTTCAAATAGCGGCATGCTTTACAGTATATTTTGCAAACCAGCTCTGGAAATAGGGGACGCCCATGAATTCGCAGACGACAACCACGATCGCAGCGCTGGCTGCGGCCGGTGTTTTATCACTTGCGAGCGGCTCCGGCCGTGGGGCCGATGCACCAGAGGGCAAGCGTCTATTCACCGAACGCTGTGCCATTTGTCACAGCGCGGAACCGGCCGACGGCGGCGGTGCGCAAGGACCTTCGCTCATCGGCGTGTTCGGACGTGCTGCGGCCAGCACCTCCTTCCCGTACAGTGAGGCACTCAAGGATTCGCACCTCAAGTGGGATGAGGCAACGCTTGATCGCTTCCTCAATGCGCCGGCAACTATGGTGCCGGGGACCAGCATGGTTGTGGCGGTCCCGAAGAACAACGAACGCGCGGATATCATCGCCTATTTCAAGAGCGTCGCTGCTGTCAAAACCGTGGCCGTGGCCGCGGTATCGCCGGCAACTTCAAGCTCCGCCGACTGGCATCTCGATGCCCCGGGAAAGCTGCACCGGATTGATCTTGCGAAATTACCCCCGCCCTTCGCGACCCCATCGAGCAACAACCGAACGTCGGTTAAATCACGGCCCGCCGGTGCACAACTCAAGGTACCCGCAGGATTTCACGTCGAACCGTTTGCGAACGGCTTCGAGGGTCCGCGCAGAATGCTGCTCGCGGCGAACGGCGATGTGCTTCTTACGGAAACGTACGGCGGGCGCGTGACGATACTGCATCCGAGTGCTGCGCGGGACAAGGCGGAGCGCGCCGAGAGTTTCGCGGCCGGTTTGAAGCAGCCGTTCGGACTGGCGTTTTATCCGAATGCGCAAAATCCCGAATGGCTCTATGTGGGCGAGACCGACGAGGTGGTGCGCTTCCGCTACCACACCGGCGACACGCACGCGAACGCTGCGGGCGAGGTGGTGGTACGAAACATCCCCTCCGGCGGCCACTTCACGCGCGACGTGGCGTTCTCCCCCGACGGCAAACAGCTGTTCGTTTCGGTGGGTTCGGCATCTAACGTGGCCGAGAGCATGAAGAAGAAGAGCGTAGCGGAAGCCCAGGCGTGGGACAAGGCGCATGGCTTTGGGGCAGCGTGGGGCAACGAAACCAATCGCGCGGACGTGCTGGTGTTCGATGCCGCCCATCCCGGCGAACCGTCGGTCTACGCGAGCGGCATCCGCAACTGCGTGAGCCTCACCGTGCAACCCGCGAACGGCGCGCTTTGGTGTACGACCAACGAACGCGACGCGTTGGGTGATGATCTGGTGCCCGACTATTCGACTCGCGTGCATGCCGGAGATTTTTACGGCTGGCCCTGGTATTACATGGGCTCGCATGAGGATCCGCGCCTCAAGGGCGAGCGGCCGGATCTTGCCGGCAAGGTCCACCTGCCGGACGTCCCCTATCAGGCCCATAGCGCCTCCTTGAGCATGACGTTTTATCAGACGAGCCATGGCAAGAGCGCGTTCCCCGAGGAGTATGCGGGCGATGCCATCGTCACCCTGCACGGCTCCTGGAACCGCAGCCTTCGCACCGGCTACAAACTGGTGCGAGTGCACATGAAAAACGGCGAGCCTACTGGCGACTACGAAGATTTCCTGACAGGATTTGTCATCGACAACGATTCGGTATGGGGCCGCCCCGTTGCAACGGTGCAGCTTGACGATGGCTCGCTCCTCATGAGCGAGGACGGGAACAATTTCATTTATCGGATCTCCTTCGAGCGATAACGCAAAACAACGTCCGGACACGAGGCATCCATGAAAAACGCCAAGTTCATCGCCCTTGCCCTGCTCATGCTGTCGAGCGCAGTGCTCGCCGACGACAAGCCAGCGCAGCCCACCCGCTCCATTCTCGAGCGCCACGACCAATCCGGGGTTCCCGGCAAGGAGATCGTCATCGGCACGGCTACCCTGCCGCCCGGCGCCACCTTCCCCTATCACACTCATCCGGGCGATGAGGTCGGTTACATCCTCAAGGGCAGCGTAACCGGCAAGACCAAAGGCCAGCCCGACAAGGTGTTGAAGGCTGGCGACAGCTTCTTCAATCCGCGCGGCGCCGAGCACAGCGTTGTGGCGGGCCCGGAAGGCGCCGAGATCGTGTCGAGCTGGATCGTCGACAAGGGCAAGCCCATGTCGACGCTGACCCCCTAGGCTGTTGTCCCATGCTGCTTCGAACCCGCAAAGAAGGCGGCGGAACGCCGCGACCCACGCACTGGGGAGTGGACAGCGAATACGGCGTGCTGCGCGAGGTGCTCATCGGCCCGGTGGACAATTTCTCCTGGCGCGCGGGCAACGCAGTGGCCGAGCGCGCCGAGCGAGTCGGGCTCGAATTCGACTTCGATGTGGCGAAGCGCCAGTACCATGAAATGGTGGACGCGTACCGCCAAGCCGGCGTCAACGTACACTTCCTGCCCGCAGAATCCTGCCTGCCCTATCAGATTTTCGCGCGCGACTCCTCCGTCATGACGCCTTGGGGTGCGGTGATCATGCAGATGCAGAAGCCGTATCGGCGCGGAGAGTATGCTGCGTGCCTACGCTTCTACCTGTCGAAAGAAATCCCCATCTTCGACATGGTGAGCGCGGGCAACGTCGAGGGCGGCGATTTCATGGTCTTGAAGCCCGGCGTTGCCGCTTGCGGCTACTCCGGTGAGCGTTCTATCCGCCCGGCCGTCGATCAACTCGGCGGCTGGTTCGAGGCGGAAGGTTGGGAGTTCCACCGCTACGCCTTCGATTCCCACTTCCTGCATCTCGACGTGCAGATGGGCATGCTCGCCGAAGGACTCGCCGTGGTGTGCGTCGAGGCGGTGGAAGCCGAGCTCGTCGCATGGCTGAAGTCCCAGGGCATCCGCGTGGTTCCCATCCCCTACGGGGATGCCATGCAGCTCGGCAGCAATGTGGTGGCGCTGGGCAATGAACGTGTTCTAGTCCCCGCCTCGAGCAAGAACCTCATTGCCGCATGCCGTGCAGAAGGCTTGACGGTGTACGCTCCGGACGTTTCGATGATCGGAAATGGCGGCGGCGCCGTGCACTGCATGTGCCAGGCTTTGAAGCGCGATTCGGCGGCGAAGGGTTAGAGAAAATCGGCGTCGTCGTAGAGTAACTCGAGTTCGTCCTGCTTCATGCCGGCAACGTGCGCACCGGCCAGAATGTGACGCGCCACCAGAAGGCTTACTTGAGCGAGGTCGCGTGCCTTGGCGCGCAGCTGCTCCCTTTCCGCCGCCCGTTCCAAGAGTTTCATGTCCGCGACCATCCCCGCGGCAATCGTGGCAGCTAGTTGTGCCAGCTGGTGCTCGTTGTATTGCATAGCTCGTCCCGGTGACTTTATTGCAGGACGCAGCTTAAAGTCAGGCCTGCCGCCGGGGCGCTAACATAGTTTAAGTCAGGTGGCCTCGCGCTCCTCGTTCTTCGGCTTGCTGCCGTTGTATTCCATATGCAGGTAGTCGGGATTGAAGAAGGAAATCTCCTTCAAAGCGGGCAGATCCTCGATGGTCAACGTGCCGTTCTCGAGCCGGATCAGCTTTTGACGCCGCAACTCCTGCAGGGTGCGGTTCACGTGCACCGAGGAAAGCCCCAGCGTTTCCGCGATGTCGACTTGCGTGATGGGCAAATCGCAGGACAGCCCGTCGTTCATCCCCACGGACCGGAAGCGATAAAGCAACTCGCAGAACAGGTGCCCCATGCGTTCGAGCGCGTTGCGCTGTCCCACATTGACGATCCACTCGCGGGCAATGGCTTCCTCTACCAGCGTCGACCACCAGAGCGCCCGCGTCAGATTGGGATAGTTGTGCAGAAGCTTTAATACGTTGTCCGGCGCGAGTTCCGCGACCTTCGAGGAGGTCAATGCCGCGATGGAATGATCCATGCGCTTCAAGATGAATACTCGCAGGTCGCAAAGGTCACCGGGCACGAAGAACGCCACGATCTGCCGGCGGCCGTCTTCCAGCATCTTGTAGCGGCACGCGAAGCCTTCGAGCAGCAATTTCACGCCCGCGGTCCGATCGCCTTGCGAAATGATGTCTTGGCGCGCCTCGAAAGTTCGCACATCGTTGCAGCTGTCAAGAACGGCGCGACGTTCCTCCTCGCTCAACGTGGTGAAGTTCGAGAGCTTTTTTATGAGGGGATTATCATTCATTTTGGTGCAGCGCCTCGCTCAGCGGAACGGCGATGGTGCAACGCATCCCGTCGATGGAGAATACCATTTCCCCGCTGCCCTTAAGCTCGCTTGCGAAGCGTCGTTGCACCAATTCCGAGCCGAAGCCCGCCGTGCGCTTGCCCATGGCCATGCGCACCTTGGACTCCGTCCAGCAAAGAACGAGTTTTTCCTCGCTCAACCGCCATTCGATCGATAAGTCCGCCGCCGTCTGGCTCAACGCGCCGTACTGCAGCGAATTGGCTGCTAGCTCGTGCAGCGCGAGCCCCATAAGCTGCGCGGCCTTGCCCGAGAGCCTGATATCGCTACCCTCGACGCGGTAGCGCGCACGCGGCGTTGCGCAGGCGAGCAGTTCATCGAGCACCAGCGCCTCGAGGTCGATGCCTCCGTCGGCCGATGCCAATGCGACCCGGCTGATCGCGCCGATGCGGCCGGCGAGCCGCAGGCTGGCCGGCGAGGCGTCGTCGCGGGCCATGAACGCGGCGATGGATCGGAATGCCGCCAGCACCCGGCGCAAACGATGCTGCGCCTCGGCACCCGCGGTGAAATCGCTGCGCGTCAAGGAGGCCTCCCACCCATCTGCCGTGTGAACGAGCGGTGTGACTATCCGGCAATCGAGGCACAGACTCACCAACATGAGTTAGCGTCGCGATTTTTATTCTCAAAGCGTGCGCAACGTCACGCGCAAGAGCAGCGCGACCACCCCCAGCGCCGCGACGCTTGCGGCCCAGATGACCGCCAGCCACAGAAGTCTTCTAATGGTAGCCCTCATGGGCAACCTTGCCGCGGAACACCCAGTAGGACCACGCGGTATAGGTCAGAATGATCGGCAGCAGGATCGCCGCTCCAACCAGCATGAAGGACTGGGTGCGAAGCGGAGCGGCCGCATCGTACATCGAGACGCTGCCGGGAATCAGATCCGGATACACCGAGATCATGAGTCCCAACAGCGAGGCGCCGAACAAACTCAAGGTGAGAAGAAAGGGTGCGGCGTCGTGCCCTTTGGCGACGCGCCGGTACAGCCACGCCGCGAGCGCGAGGACGAAGATGGGCATGGTCACGCTGGCATACAGCCCGGGCGCGGTGAACCAGGTGCGGCGGTAGTGATCGTTCAAGAACGGCGTGCAGGCACTGACGATGCCGATGGCCGCCACCAGGGCGATGATCAACGGTCGCGCCAGGCGCCGCGCGCTTGCGCAGGCTGTCCCGGCGGTCTTCCAGATGAGCCAGGAGGCGCCCAACAGCGCGTAGGCGATCACAAGACTCGCTCCGGTGAGCAGGCTGAATGGCGTGAGCCAGTCCCAATAACCGCCGGCATAGGCTCGATGCTCGACGTGAATCCCCTGCAACAGGGCGCCCAAGGTGATGCCCTGGCCCAACGCGGCCACCAAGGATCCCAAACAAAATGCTGCATCCCAGCGCGCGCGATGATTCGGATCGCGCCAGCGGAATTCGAAGGCTACGCCGCGAAACACCAGCCCCAAGAGCATCGCGATCAGCGGCGCGTACAGCGCCGGCAATATGATGGCGTAAGCCAAGGGAAACGCCGCCATCAAACCGCCGCCGCCCAGCACCAGCCAGGTTTCGTTGCCGTCCCACACCGGCGCTATGGAATTCATGGCGGTATCGCGCTCGGGGCCCACCGGAAATCGCGTAAAAAGAATGCCGATGCCCAGATCAAAGCCGTCCATGATCACGTACATGATCACCGCGAACACCACGATGGCGGCCCAGATCACAGTGAGATCGACGTGCATGCGCTAGCTCCCCGGTGTCAACGTCTGCGCCTGCGTGATTCCCGCGCTACGCGTCGGCAATGTCTCGGGCGGTGGCTCCTGCGACTGCGGTGGTTTGCTCATGAGCTTCAGGATGTACCAGCCGCCGGAAGCGAAAGCGAAGAAATACACGACGATGAAAGCCAACAGAGACGCGCTGACGGCGGGCGTCGCTATCGGCGACACCGATTCAGCCGTTCGCAGCGCGTGGTACACGGTGAAGGGCTGCCTGCCGACCTCCGTGGTCACCCAGCCGGCGATCACCGCGATGAACCCCGCCGGACCCAGCGCGATTGCGATTCGATGCAGCCACGCAGCGCGATACAGGCTGCCGCGCAGCCGCGCGATGAGGCTTAAGACTCCCAGCCCGAAAATCGCAAATCCCAGGCCCACCATGACGCGAAAGGAGAAGAACACCACCGCCACCGGCGGCCAGTCCTCGCGCGGAATGGTATCGAGGCCCTCCAGCGGTGCGTTGAGGTCATGCTTCAGGACCAGTGAGGAAAGCTTCGGGATCTCCACGCTGTAGCGCATGCGCCCTGCCTTCTGATCGGGCCAACCGACCAGAATTAGCGGCGCGCCGTGCGCATAGGACTCGAAATGACCCTCCATGGCCATCACCTTGGCCGGCTGAAATTCCTGCGTGTTGAGACCCTGCGTATCGCCGGCGAGAATCTGCACCGGCGCCACCAAAGCCGCCATCCACATCGCCATGGAAAACATTTTCGCGGCACCCTGGTTGCTTCGATCGCGCAGCAAGTGCCAAGCGCCCACCGCACCGACCACCAGCGAGGTGGTGAGATAGGCGGCGATAACGGTGTGAACCAGCCGATACGGGAAGCTCGGATTGAAGATGATCGCCGACCAGGACGGTCCGGGAACGAATTGTCCCACTGCGTTCACTTCGAAACCGGTCGGCGTCTGCATCCAACTGTTGGCCGCGAGAATCCAGGTTGCCGAGATCAGGGTGCCGAGCGCCACCATGGCAGTCGCGAGGAAGTGCAGCTTCGGACCCACCTTCGAGAGACCGAAAAGCATCACGCCCAAGAAACCTGCCTCCAGAAAGAAGGCGGATAGGACCTCGTAAGCCATCAACGGGCCCAAGATCGGTCCGGTCTTATCGGAGAATACCGACCAATTGGTGCCGAACTGGTAGGACATCACGATGCCCGACACCACGCCCATGCCGAACACGATGGCGAAAATCTTGAGCCAATAGCGGTAAAGATCGTTGTAGACGGCCTTGCCGGTTTTGAGCCATAGCGCCTCGAGCACCGCAAGATAGCTCGCAAGCCCGATGGAAAAGGATGGAAAGATGAAATGAAACGAGATGGTGAAAGCAAACTGGGCGCGGGCCAACAGCAATGCTGTAGCAGTCCCGCTCATTGCGCTACTCTATGGATGAGGCCGCACACTATGCACATTTTACCGCGATAGGATCTGAACGCGATGCCCTTTCGATTTCTCTGCTACGTGATATTTTCGTTCATCATCGGTGAAAATTTTTCCGCGCCCGCCCTGGCCGCGGATACCGATCCGTCCGGGATGGTGGTATCGGCGCAGCACGAGGCATCCGATGTCGGAGCCGCCATACTTGCGCAAGGGGGCAACGCAATCGACGCCGCGGTTGCCGTGGGCTACGCCTTGGCCGTCACCCACCCTTGTTGCGGCAACATCGGCGGCGGCGGTTTCATGGTCATTCACCTTGCCAACGGCCATGACACATTCTTGAATTTCCGCGAAAAGGCCCCGCTTGCCGCGCGCCCCGACATGTTCCTGGACGCGAGCGGCAACCCGATCGTGGATCGGAGCGTCAATGGATACCTCGCGGTCGGCGTCCCGGGCAGCGTTTTGGGCTTCGAGACCGCACGTGAGAAATACGGCACGCTACCGCGCGCTGCGCTTTTGGGACCCGCGATTGCACTGGCCGAGCGCGGGTTCGTGTTGCGCCAAGGGGATGTCGAGGTCCTGGCGGATGCCACCCACGCGTTTCGCGGGCAAGCCAACGTGGCGGCCATCTTTTTGAATCACGGCGCGCCTTTCAAGGCGGGCGAGCTGCTGGTGCAGAAAAACCTCGGCAGCACGTTACGCATCATCAGCGAAGGGGGCGCGGACGCCTTCTACCGCGGCGCGCCGGCGGATGCCGTGGCGAGCGCCAGCAAGGCCCACGGTGGACTCCTGACGCGCGAGGATTTCGCAAAGTACACCGTCACCGAATCGGCGCCCATCCGTTGCCAATATCGCGGTTTCGACATCCTTTCCGCGCCACCGCCCAGCTCGGGCGGCGTCACCCTGTGCGAGATGCTGCAGATCCTGCAGAACTATCCGATGAAAAGCTTGGGCTTCCACACTGCCGAGTCGCTTCACCTCATGGCGGAAGCCATGCGCTTCGCCTATCGCGACCGCAACACCTACCTGGGCGACCCGGCATTCGTCGAGAACCCGGTAGCGCGCCTCTTGTCCGCGCGTCACACCGAGTCCATCCGCCTGCATATCCTGCCGCATAAGGCGACACCCTCCTCGGCCATCGGTGCAGCGCCGGCCTTCGACGAGCGCCCCACCACGACGCACTACTCGGTGGTCGACAAATTTGGCAACGCCGTGGCCGTCACCTTCACCATCAACGATGATTTCGGTGCCAAGGTGATCGCGGGCGACACCGGATTCTTCTTGAACGACGAAATGGACGACTTCACGGCCAAACCCGGGTCTCCGAACATGTTCGGATTGATTCAGGGCAAGGCCAATTCGGTGGCGCCGGGCAAGCGTCCCTTGAGTTCCATGACGCCGACCCTGGTGATGAAGGACGGCAAACCGCTGCTGGTGGTCGGTTCCCCAGGCGGCGCGCGCATCATCACCACCGTGTTCGAGGTGATCTTGAACGTGCTCGATTACGGTATGCCGCTGCAGCAGGCGGTGGACGCACCCCGGGTCCACCATCAGTGGCTGCCGGACGAACTGCGCGGCGAACCCGGCGCGTTTCAGGTCCCCGTGGAAAAGGCGCTCACCGACATGGGCTATCAGGTGAAGCCGCTGGAGCCCTGGGGCACCGGCAACGCCTGCGAAGTGATCGGCATTTCGCCGGCGGATCCGACACTCGCCGCCTCGCTCGGATTTCCCGCGCCGAGGCATCTGTATGGCGCCAACGATTCACGGGCGCCGGCAGGTTCAGTGGCCGTGAGCCGATGAAGCTCAATGCGCTGTTTCCGAGCTATGTCTACCAGGGCGCATTGACGAAGCGGCAAGCAGAAACGCTCAATGAGCAGATCGTGGCCGAGGCCCTGCAGCTTCGCGAGGATGATGCCGCAGGAAGGCGCTGGTCGGCCAAAAACTACCCCAATGGCTACACTTCCTATGGCTCGGCGCACCGCCTGCACGCCATTTCCCCGACCTTTGCCACCCTTCAACAGCGGATCGACGCGCACGTGAAGCGCTTCGTCGCCACGCTGGCTTGGGACATGAAAGGCCGCAGGCTCGAAATGACCGATTGCTGGCTCAATGTGATGGCGCGGGCGAGTCATCATGGGCTGCATCTGCATCCGCTCGCCAGCATCAGCGGCACTTACTACGCCAAGGTGCCCAAAAACTCGCCGGGCTTGAAATTCGAAGATCCACGACTTGCCAGATTCATGGCGGCGCCGCCCCGCAGAGCCTCGGCACCGCGCCACCTGCAGCCATGGGTAACCTTCGAAGCGCGGGCCGGCCATATGCTACTGTTCGAAAGCTGGCTGAGGCACGAGGTCGTTGCCAATCCCGCCACTGCGCTTCGCGTCAGCGTAAGCTTCAACTACAACTGGTTTTGACAAGAGACACCATGCCCCCGAAAACTTCCGACGCCACCCTGGCCGTCTTTCTGGACCTCGAGAACATCGCGCTCGGCGCGCGGGATGCCAAGTATCCGAGTTTCGATGTCGAGAAGGTGCTGGAACGGCTGCTCCTCAAGGGCCACATCGTGGTCAAAAAGGCGTATTGCGATTTTGAGCGCTACAAGGAGTTCAAGCGTGGCCTGCACGAAGCGGCCTTCGAACTCATCGAGATTCCGCACGTACGCCAGTCGGGCAAGAACTCGGCCGACATAAGGATGGTGGTGGATGCGCTCGACCTCTGCTACACCAAAGGCCACGTCGACACATTCGCCATCATCAGCGGCGACTCGGACTTTTCGCCCCTGGTCTCGAAGCTGCGCGAAAACGCCAAGACCGTGATCGGCATCGGGGTCAAGAACTCCACATCCGATCTTTTCATCAACAACTGCGACGAGTTCATCTACTACGACGACTTGGTGCGCAAGGAGAAGCAGAAGGGACGCCGTCGCAGCGCGCCCAAGGCTGCGCCCGCACCGGAACCTGCGCGCAGCGAGGCCTCCGCGACCGATGAAGCGGAGATCAAGGGGCCCGACGTCAACGATGCCTTCGAACTCATCGTCGACACGTTGGAAGCGGTGGGCGAAGAGCGCGGTGAGAATGAACCAATCTGGGGCTCGATGATCAAACAACTCATCAAGCGCCGGAATCCCGGATTCAATGAGCGCGCTTATGGATTCAGGTCCTTCAACGACCTGCTGGCGGACGCGGAAAAGCGCGGCTTGCTCAGCTTAAGGGCGGATGAAAAATCCGGCGGCTACACGGTACGACTGGCGGGCGCACGACCCGCGTGAACTGAGCTTAGAAGCGCCCTGCATAAGCCTCTGCAAGGGCTGCGCTCCCCTTGAAAGCATGCGGCTACGGCCGCATTTCAGCTTCATGGATATCTCTCGTCGCCGTTCCTGGATGTGGGCCGACGCCTTGGCGCTCCTCGATGAAGCGGAACGCAAGCATCGGCGCTTCTTTGACCTGATGGCCGCCCCGGCCAGCCGCCCGCTTTGGGAGCCACCAGCCGATATATTTGCGGACGGCACCGAAATCAATGTGGTCGTGGCGCTGCCTGGCGTCGGAGCCGACGAAGTGCAGGTGCAGATCACCCCGCTGGGGCTGCAGATCGATGCGGCCGTGCCACCACCCAATGCGCGACATCGACTGCCCGTGGTACGCCTCGAAATTCCCTACGGCCGCATGCGCCGCCGCATCGACCTGCCGGCGGGGCGGTATGCCTTGCTCGAGCAACGGTTGGAACGCGGATGTCTGTATTTGCGCCTGATGAGGGAGGTCCCATGAGTAATTCCGAAGATGTCTTGATCATATTGCCCATAAAAAACGCCGTGCTGTTCCCGGGCGTGGTGCTGCCCATCACCGTGGCGAGCGATGCTGCCCTAGCGGCTGCGCAGGAGGCGGTGCGCACGCAGCGGCGCGTGGGCCTCATCCTGCAGACCGAGGAAGCCGCCGAAGCGCCCAACCCCGAAAACCTGCATCGTATCGGCACTGCCGCCTCCATCGTGCGCTTCATCACCGCGCCGGACGGCGCGCACCACCTCATCTGCCAGGGCGAAGAACGATTCACGGTGCTCGACTACGTGAGCCGCGATCCCTTCCCGGTCGCGCGCATTGAGCTGCACAAGGAGAGCGCCGTCGTCGACCGTGAAGTCGAAGCGCGCGGCCTCACCTTGCGCGAGCGCGCCGCCGAGGCGGTGTCTCTGCTGCCGCAGGCGCCCGGAGAACTCGCCAATGCCATCCGCAGCATCGAATCGGTGGGCGTGCTGGCCGACCTGGTCGCGAGCTTCATGGACCTAAAGGCGCTCGATAAGCAGGAGTTGCTCGCGACTTTCGACCTGAAGACGCGCCTGGACCGGGTGCTCGCATTTCTGAACCGCCGCATCGAAGTACTCAAGGTCTCCAAGCAGATCGATGAGAAGACCCGCGAGGCGTTCGATGAGCGCCAGAAGGAAGCGGTGCTGCGCGAACGCTTGCATCAGATTCAAAAGGAGCTGGGTGAATCGGACGGCGGCGCAGCCGAGATCGAGGACTTGAAGAAGCAGGTCAAGGATGCCGGCATGCCGAAGGACGTGGAAGAACAGGTGCAGCGCGAACTGAAGCGTCTGGAGAGGATGCCGGAACAAGCTGCCGAATATTCCATGACGCGCACCTACCTCGACTGGCTGTTGGCCATGCCCTGGTCCAAGCTCGATCCGGAGCAGGTGGACATCGAGCAGGCGCGCAAGGTCCTGAACGAGGATCATTTCGGCCTGGAAAAAATCAAGCGCCGCATCCTCGAGTTTCTCGCTGTGCGCAAGTTAAACCCCGAAGGCAGAAGCCCGATTCTATGTTTCGTGGGTCCGCCGGGCGTCGGCAAGACCTCCCTGGGTCAGAGCATCGCCAAGGCGATCGGACTTAAATTCGGCCGCGTTAGCCTGGGCGGCGTACACGATGAAGCGGAGATCCGCGGTCATCGGCGCACCTACATCGGCTCACTGCCCGGCAACATCGTGCAGGCGGTCCGCAAGGCCGGCACGCGCAATCCGGTTCTGATGCTCGATGAGGTCGACAAGCTCTCGGCGAGCCACCAGGGCGACCCGTTCTCGGCGCTGCTCGAGGTCCTGGATCCCGAACAGAACAACACATTCCGCGATAACTATCTCGGCGTGCCGTTCGACCTATCGAAGGTGATGTTCATCGCCACCGCCAACGTGCTGGATTCCATACCCGCGCCCCTGCGCGACCGCATGGAAATCATTGAACTGACAGGCTACACCGAGGAAGAAAAGCTCGAGATCGCCCGCCGTTACCTGTTGAAGCGCCAGCTTGGCGCCAACGGGCTCAGCGATGCGCAGGTCAAGATCTCGGACGAGGCGCTCCGCAAAGTCATCATCGATTACACCCGCGAGGCGGGCGTGCGCAACCTGGAACGCCAGATCGGTGCACTGTTGCGCAACAGCGCCGTCGTCATCGCCTCGGGCAAGGCGACATCGGTTGCGATAGAGCCTGCGGAAGTCGAGACAATTCTGGGAGCGGCGCGCTTTGAAAGCGACGTGGCGCTTCGCACCAGCATTCCGGGCGTCGCCACGGGACTTGCCTGGACACCGGCGGGCGGCGACATCCTCTTCATCGAGGCGAGCCGGGTGCGCGGCAACGGCAAACTGACCCTCACAGGACAGCTGGGCGAGGTCATGAAGGAGAGCGCACAGGCGGCGGTCACCTTGATCAAATCGCAGGCAGAGCGTCTTGGCATCGATGCTGCGATCCTCGACAACAGCGACCTGCACATTCACGTCCCGGCGGGCGCCATCCCGAAAGACGGGCCGAGCGCCGGCGTATCGATCGCCACCGCGCTGGCCTCGCTGCTCACCCAGCGAACGGTGCGCGCCGATGTGGCGATGACCGGCGAAATCAGCCTGCGGGGCGTGGTGATGCCGATTGGCGGCGTCAAAGAGAAGTGCGTGGCGGCGGCCCGCGCCGGGATCTCCACCGTGATCCTGCCAAAGCGCAACCGGCGCGACTTGGAGGACATCCCGGAGAGCGTGCGCGCCAAGCTCGAGATCGTGTGGGCGGAACGCATCGAGGAGGTTTTGGAAACCGCGCTCGAGCCGCACCTCGAACATCGGGCGGCAGCCTAAGGCGCCGCCCGCTTCCGTATCTCAGAGGTCGCGATCCTTCGGTTCGTGCGGCCACCAGCGCTCCAGGAGCGAGGCGGCCCAGTCCTTGCCGCCGAGACCGAAGGCAAGCGCGAAAGCGAGCATGAGGCCGGCAAGGATGATGAGAAAGGTGTGCTGCACGATCTCGCCGCCGACTTCCATCTGGCTCAAGGCGATCATCACTACGAACGTCATGATGGTGTAGCGCGCAATGCGCGACAGCATGTCGCCGTCCGGCACCTGCGCCTGGATGCAGAAATTGAGCACCGCATTGCCGATGAAGCGCGCGCAGTAGGATCCGAATATCACCACCAGCATGGCAATCAGAAGCTTCGGGCCGAACAGCACCAGGCGGTGCAGCGTGTCGGCGATGTAGGTGAGGCCCAGGCGGTTGGCGGCATCCACCAGCGCGACCAGCATCACCAGCCAGGAACCCACCATGCCGAACAGCGTGCAGGTATCTCCGCGCATGCCGGCCTGCGCCAGAAAATTATCGGTGCCGGCCCGTTCGGTGAGCACGTTGAAATTCATGGCCCGAAGCGCCCGCGCGACGAGGAATCGGGTGAGCTTCGCCAGCAGCCAGCCAACCAGGATGACCACCAGCGCACCCAGCAGGCGCGGCAGGTATTCTGCGGTTTGCCGCATGAATTCGCGGGTCGTGTCCAGGAACATGTCGAAACTCTGCATGGCAGCTCCTTAACTGTCGGCGCCCCAATCGAGAATCCCTTGCAGGGGTATGCCGGCCCACGTTGGACGGTTGCCGATTTCGTAGCGCAATTCATACAGCACCTTCTCGAGTTCGAACAACCCGAGCAGGCCCTCTCCGGGCGCGAGCGATCCGTAGAGTTTCGCGCCGCGCGCGGCCGCATCGTAGGCGTCGAGGAAGGCGCCCCGCGCCTGCAGCTCCCAGGCGCGAGCCAGCGGCGCAAGGCGTGCGGCCTCGGTCTCGTTGTGCGCGACGCTGCGTAGCGCGCTCTGCTGGGCATAGGCGAAGGAGCGCAACATACCGGCCACATCGCGCAACGCCGAATGCTTGGCGCGCCGGGTCTCGAGACTGTGACCCGGCTCGCCCTCGAAATCGATGATCACGAAGTCGTTCTTGGTCACCAGCACCTGGCCCAGGTGATAGTCGCCGTGAATCCTGATCTTCAGACCCTCCTCGTTCTGGCTGGCGATCGCCTGGATGCGATCGAGGATGGCCTGGCGTCCTTGCAGGACGGTGTTGGCGCGATCGCGATCGGCGAGGGGCACCGTGTCGAGATTGGCCGCGAGCAAATCCAGAGCATGCCGCGCTTCCTCGAGCGCGCGCTGACGATACGCATCGATATCGGCCCTGGTCAGGGGCTGCGGCGCGAATGCCGGATCGCTCGAACTCTGGGCCAGCGCGCGGTGCAGCTCGGCGGTGCGGGTGGCAAGCACGCGCATCATCGCGAGGAATGCCTCATGCGCATCTTCGGGCTGCGCGTCGCTCGCCGGGGTGGTGCGGTACTGCTCGAGGTGGCGCTTAAGGTATTCCAGAGCGTACGTCCAGCCGTCGCCCTGGTTGGCGACATAGGCCTGCAGCATCCCCAGCAGGCGATTCTGGCCATCGTTGCCAACGTATTCGAGCACGCCGGCGAGGCGCGCGCAGTTCGGGAAGTGCGCCACTTCGGTGAGGTAGCGGCCCATTTCCAATTCGGGATTCATGCCCACGCGCAGGCGACGATAGCCCTTGAGCATCAGCCGTTCGCCGATGGTGACCACGGTGTTGGAGCTCGAACCGCGCGGCCGGTCCACCGCCAGTTTGAGGTAGTCCTTGCCCGCGATCTCCCGGAATGCGGCCGTCGGACGGAACGACAACTTGCCCTGGGCGGCTTGAATTTCACGGCCGCTTGCCATGGCCTGCACCATGGCGCGGCAGAAGCTCTCGTCCGCGAAAGCGTCGCCCATCACGCCGACCTCGGCCTGTTGCCGGATCTTCGCCACCGCGGCGCTCCCGAGATTGCGGACCCGATCTTCGTCCCGGTCTTCCCAGGCGAGCGCCAGGGGCATGAAATAGCTCATCTTCTCGGCGCTGCCGGCGGCATCCAGGTCCACCATGGCCATGAGCCAGCCCAAATTACCTTCCTGCCAGAGCACATGCTCGACGATGCGGGCGCGGTCGACCACCGTGCCCTTGGCCGAGTACCAGCGCTGCGTCTCTATGTAGCGCGGCAGCGTGTCGGTCTCGAACTGCTGGCGGGTCTTTTCGGCCATGCCGATGCGCCAGGGCACCACGCGCTCGCGAAACAAGCTCATCCACCCATCGAAGAGCACCAGGGTGGGCCGCTCGTCCACCGAGACCACCTGCTCGTGCCATACCGGTGCCGATGCATCGAGCGACAGCCTGAACCAGTAAAAACCATAACCCTGCAGGGTGAGAAAGTACGGCAATTCGCCGATCGGCGGAAAGGTGGTCTTGCCGAGCATTTCCACCGGCACCCGGCCTTTGAAAGCCGAGAGATTGAGCTCGGCGGGCTGGGCGGTGCGCGACATGTTGGCCACGCAGAGAATGGTGTCGTCGCCGAACTCGCGCAGGTACGCCAGGATCTTGCGGTTGCCGGGGCGCAGGAATCGGCGCGCGCCGCGGCCGAACGCGCGGCTGGTCTTGCGCACGGCCATCATCCGCTTGGTCCAGCTCAGGAGCGAACTCGGATCGCGGGATTGCGCCTCGACGTTGGTGGACTGGTAGCCGTAGACCGCATCCATGATGGGCGGCAGATACAGGCGCTGCGGATCGGCGCGCGAGAAGCCGGCGTTGCGGTCCGGGCTCCATTGCATGGGCGTGCGCACGCCATTTCGATCGCCGATGAAGAAGTTGTCGCCCATGCCGATTTCATCGCCGTAGTAGACGATGGGCGAGCCCGGCATGGACAGCAGCAGGCTGTTCATCAGCTTGATGCGGTCCATGTCGTTTTCCATCAGCGGCGCCAGGCGGCGTCTGATTCCCAGATTGATGCGCGCCTGACGATCCGACGCATAGGTCGAATACATATAGTCGCGTTCCTTGCTGGTCACCATCTCCAACGTCAGCTCATCGTGATTGCGCAGAAAAATCGCCCATTGGCACGACTCCGGAATGTCCGGCGTCTGCTGCATGATTTCGACGATGGGATAACGGTCTTCCTGCGCGATCGCCATGTAGATTCGCGGCATCAGCGGGAAGTGATACGCCATGTTGCATTCGTCGCCGTCGCCGAAGTACTCGCGCACGTCCTCGGGCCATTGGTTGGCTTCGGCGAGCAGGAACCTGTTCGCATACGAGGCGTCGATGGCGGCGCGCAGCTGTTTGATCACGGCGTGGGTTTCGCGCAGATTCTCGTTGTTGGTGCCCTCGCGCTCCACCAAATAGGGAATGGCATCCAAGCGGAAGCCGTCCACTCCCATGTCGAGCCAGAAGCGCATGATCTGCAGCACCGCCTCCATGACCCGCGGATTGTCGAAATTAAGATCCGGCTGGTGGCTGAAAAAACGGTGCCAGAAATAGGCCTTGGCAACCGGGTCAAAAGTCCAATTCGAGGTCTCGGTATCGGTGAAGATGATGCGCGTGCCGAGGTACTTCTCGTCCGTGTCGCTCCATACGTAGAAGTCGCGCTGCGCGGAGCCTAAGGGCGCGCGTCGGGCCGCCTGAAACCAGGGATGCTGGTCCGAGGTGTGATTGATGACGAGCTCGGTCACCACTTTCAGCCCCAGGCGATGCGCCTCGCGTAACATGACCCGGAAATCATCGAGGGTGCCGTATTGCGGATGGACGTTCTGGTAGTCCGAGATGTCGTATCCATCGTCCTTCAGGGGAGAAGGATAGAAAGGCATGAGCCAGATGGTGTTGACGCCGAGATCCCGGATGTACTCGAGCTTGGAAGTGACGCCCTTGAAGTCGCCGATACCATCGTCGTTCGAGTCGAAGAACGCCTTCACGTTCAGCTGGTAGATGACCGCATCCTTGTACCAGAGGGGGTCGTCGGTCTCGATGCCGGTGGGCGCGGCGTTCTCGAGCACCGGTGCGGTAACGTCGTTCATGCCATCACATGTAGTAGTCGAAGTCCTGCTCGCTGCGCACGCGGCGGCGCAGACGGAACACGTGTGCGGGCGAACGGTGCGGATCGAGCAGCACGTAATTGACGCGTCCGCGCCAAATGAAGCGCTGATTGCTCAGCAGGTCGTGCACTTGGTAGGGCTGATCGCCGCTCAAGTTCAGCGCCTCGACATCCAGGTCCACCCATCCCGACTGGGGATGGTGGGGATCCAGGTTCACCACCGTGAGCACCGCATTGCCCGACGCGGCGTCCACTTTCACGTAAGCGATGATTTGGTCATTGTCCACCCGGCAGAAGCTGAGGCTCCGGTCCGACTGCAGCGCTGGATTTTCGTGACGGATGTGGTTCATGCGCGCGATCAGCGACCAGAGACTGTCGGAACGGTCGAGCGACCAGTGGCGCAGCTGATATTTTTCCGAGTCGCGGTACTCCTCGCTGCCGCTTTCCCGCGGCGCGCTTTCCATCAGTTCGAAGGTGGGTCCGTAAATGCCGTAATTCGACGACAGGGTGGTGGCGAGGATGAGTCGCTGCGCATACACCTGACGCAGGCCCGACTGCAGCGTCTCGGGCAGAATGTCGGGCGTGTTGGGCCAGACGTTGGGACGGTAGTACTCGCGCCCCGGCCCCTGGGTGAGCTCGGTGAAGTAATCAATGAGCTCCTGCTTGGTGTTGCGCCAGGTGAAATAGGTGTACGACTGCGAAAATCCGAGCTTCGCCAGGCGGTGCATCACCTTCGGCCGAGTAAAGGCCTCGGCGAGGAACAGCGCCTCCGGATAGTCGCGCTTGATCTCGGCAATCATCCATTCCCAGAACGCAAACGACTTGGTATGCGGATTATCCACGCGGAACATGCGCACGCCGCGTGCCGCCCAGAACGCGACCACGCTCTTCAGTTCGCTCCACAGTCCCCGCCAATTATCGCTCTCGAAATCGAAGGGATAAATGTCCTGGTATTTCTTGGGGGGATTCTCCGCGTACTGCACGCTGCCATCCGGCCGGTGTTTGAACCAGCTGGGATGCTCCTTGACGTACGGATGATCCGGCGCGCACTGGAAGGCGATGTCCAGGGCGATCTCGATGCCGAGTTCGTTCGCTCGACGCACCAGGGTCTCGAAATCCTCGATGCTGCCCAGTTCCGGCAACACGTCCTTGTGGCCGCCTTCGGCCGCGCCGATCGCCCAAGGGCTGCCCACATCGCCGGCGCTCGCCGTGAGGGCGTTGTTCTTGCCCTTGCGATTGACCCGTCCGATCGGATGAATGGGTGGAAAATACAACACGTCGAAGCCCATTTCGACCAGGCGCGGCAGCTGGGCGGCGACATCTTTGAAGGTGCCGTGCACGCCGGTGGCCTGCGCGGATGAGCGCGGGAAGAGTTCGTACCAGCTGGAAAAAGCCGCGCGCTTTCGATCCGCGATCAGATCCAAGGACTGACTCGAGGCCAACGAAGTGTCGGCGTGTCGCGCGACGATTGCGGCTCTGGCAGGATCCAAGGCCAGCGCCTTGAACACCGTGACATCGCCGCTGGTGGCGGCCGCCTCCTTCAGTTGCGTGACCCACTCGTTCAAGATGGCCGCATCGGTGCCCGGGGCGCGCCGCGCCGTCGATTCGACCAGGCCCGCGCCCACGGTGAGCGCGACGCGGATGTCCGCAGCATCCGTGCGGCGCGCCAGCTCGTGACGCCAGGATTCGAAGTGATCCACGAATGCGAGCACGGTGTAGCGATAGCGACCCGGTGCGGGCGGCGTGAACTCGGCGCGCCACACATCGTTCGGCTCGCCGTGCATTTCCACGTTGTACACTGTGGCATCGCCGATCTTCTGCCAGCGCAGCAGCACCCGGATCCTGTCGTGCCCGTCGGTGAAGCAATGCGCCTTGATGGTGACCGGATCGCCGGCGATGCGCTTGATCGGGAAGCGGCCGCCATCGACATTGGGCAACACCGCGTCGACCACCGCGCGAATCCGTCCTTCGGCGGCGCTCAGCTCTTCATCGGCGATTCGCGCGCTCAACTTGCGCCTCGAACGCGTGCGCGGCGGCTCCTCGCCGCTCACCGGCGCCGCACCGCGCGCCTTAGCCATGCGAATCCCACTTCAACATGATGGTGGCGAGGGGCGGGAGGCTCAAACTCAATGACTCCACCCGGCCGTGCGCGCTCACCGGCACCGACTCGACGCCGCCCATGTTGCCCCAACCGCCGCCGCCGTACTCGCGCGCATCGCTGTTGATGACCTCGAGCCATCGACCGCGCTGCGGCACGCCCACCAGGAAGTTGCTGCGCGGCACGGGAGTCAGGTTCGACACGATCAGAATGGGGGCTCCGGACTTCGATTTCCTCAAAAAAGCCAGCACGCTGATGTCGGCGTTGCCGGCGTCCACCCACTCGAATCCTTCGCCGGAAAAATCGATTTCGTGGAGCGAGGGCTCCTGCACATAGACGCGGTTCAGATCGCTGATCAGGCGCTTCACGCCGCCATGCTCCGGCAGGTCCGAGACCCACCACTCGAGCTCGCCCTCGTGAGTCCACTCGCGCCGCTGCGCGAATTCGCCCCCCATGAACAGCAGTTTCTTGCCGGGATGGGCCCACATGTAGCCGTAGAGCGCGCGCAGGTTCGCGAACATCTGCCAATCATCGCCCGGCATCTTGCCGATGAGGGAGCCCTTGCCGTACACCACCTCGTCGTGCGAGAGCGGCAGCACGAAATTCTCGTTGAAGGCATAGATCAGCGAGAAGGTCAGCTGTCCGTGATGGAACTTGCGATGAATAGGGTTCTGCTTGAAGTACTCGAGGGTGTCGTGCATCCATCCCATGTTCCACTTGAGCCCGAAACCCAAGCCGCCGGCATCGGTGGGCCTCGACACCATGGGCCACGCGGTCGACTCTTCCGCAATCATGGTGCCGTCGGGGTAGTCACGGTACACGGACAGATTCAGATGGCGCAGAAACTCGATGGCTTCAAGGTTCTCGCGTCCGCCGAAGCGATTGGGAACCCACTCCCCTTCCTTGCGGGCGTAGTCGAGGTACAGCATGGAAGCCACCGCGTCGACCCGCAGCCCGTCGATGTGGTACTTGTCGAACCAGAAAAGCGCCGATGAGGTCAAAAAACTGCGTACTTCATTGCGGCCGAAGTTGAAGATGGAGGAATTCCACTCGGGGTGAAAACCCTGCTTGGGGTCGGCATGTTCGAACAGGTGCGTGCCGTCGAAGAACGACAGGCCGTGCGCGTCCGAGGGGAAGTGCGAGGGCACCCAGTCCAGGATCACCCCGATGCCCCGCTGATGCAGATGATCCACGAAATACATCAGATCCTGCGGAGTTCCGTAGCGCGCAGTCGGAGCGAAATAACCGGTGGTCTGATAGCCCCATGAGCCGTAGAAGGGATGCTCGGTGATCGGCATCAGCTCCACATGCGTGAATTTGAGGTCGACCATGTAGTCACCGAGCGCATGCGCGAGCTCTCGATAGGTCAGAAATTCCCCGTGCTTGCGGCGCCAGGAGCCCACGTGCAGTTCATAGATGGACATGGGTGCGGCAAGTCCATTGCGTTTGCCGCGCGAGCCCATCCACTCGCCGTCCTTCCATTGGTAGTCGAGCGACCAGATCCGGGACGCGGTGGCGGGCGGCTTCTCGCAGAAGAAACCGAAAGGATCGGCCTTGTCCACGGCGTAGCCGCCGACGCTCGAGGTGATGCGGTACTTGTAGCCCTGACCCTGGGCGGCGATGGGAATGTCCGCCTGCCAGATGCCCGACTCGTCCGCGCGAGGCGCCATGAGGTTCATGCGCGGATCCCAGCCGTTGAAATCGCCCACCACGGCCACTTCCGAGGCGTTGGGTGCCCACACGGCGAAGTGCGCGCCACCCTCCGGTTTCACCGTGCAGCCCAAGCGGCCGTACATACGGCCGTGCGTACCCTCTCTAAACAGGTAAATGTCGTGGTCGGTCAGCACGATCGGTCTCTTGACACAGCATCACCCTTCTTCTTCGCCACGCTGAGCAAGGCGCCGCGTACCTGAAAACTTGAACTCGTCCGCAGCCTAGGGTTTTTACAGTATGAGGAACTGTCGCCGCCGGACCTGATGTATTGTAGGACTTCACTGGCCTCCTGCCCTCACCCTGTCTTACCTATAATACGCAGCTGCTACGTGGAACTTGCAAGCATGAAGGGGAGGCCATGACTGCCGGTTTCAGCCCGGAACCCATTCTCGATCCGGGCCTGCCCATCATTGACCCGCATCACCATCTTTGGGACTGGCCGGAAGCGCGGTTCGCGGCGCGCCCGAAACCACTCCATCCGTTCGAAGAGGTGATATTCCCGGCGCGGCGTTATCTGCTGCACGAATTTCTCGCCGATGTGTACTCCGGCCACAACATCCGCGGCACCGTGTTCGTGCAATGCTCCGCGATGCACCGTGCCGCGGGCCCCGGACACTTGAAGCCCGTCGGCGAGACCGAGTTCGTCAACGGCATCGCGGCCATGTCCGCGAGCGGACTGTATGGCGAGGCGCGCGTGTGTACCGGCATCGTCGGGCATGCGGATCTCAATCTCGGCGCGGCTGTGAATGAGGTGCTGGAAGCACACCTTGAGGCCGGCGGGGGGCGCTTCCGCGGCATCCGTCACAGCGCATCCTATGATGCGGATCCTGCGGTTCTCGGCCCCCTGGCGCGTCTTGGCCCGGGCCTTTTTACCAGCCGGGCGTTTCGGGAAGGTTACCAGCAGCTGAAGCGGCATGGCCTGTCATTCGACGCCTGGCTCCTGGAACCGCAGCTGCCCGAACTCATCGAACTGGTGCGCGCCAACCCCGACACGCCGGTGGTGCTCGACCACGTGGGCACGCCACTCGGCATCGCAAGCTACGGCGGACGGCGCGAAGAGCGCTTTCCGGTCTGGCGCAAGCACATTCAGGAGCTCGCCGGGCTGCCGCAGGTGTCCGTCAAGCTCGGGGGATTAGCCATGCCCTTCTGCAATTTTCCGTCGTTCTTGCAGAAGCCGGCCGCCTCTTCCTCGCAGCTCGCGGGCGAATGGAAGCCCTACATCGAGGTCTGCATCGAGGCGTTCGGAGCCGAGCGGTGCATGTTCGAGAGCAATTTCCCGGTCGACTCGGGCGCCTGCAACTACCCAACGCTCTGGAATGCGTTTAAGGTGCTCGCCAAGAATTATTCGGCTGCCGAGAAGCACGCGCTGTTCTTCGGCACCGCCAAGCGGATGTATCGTTTGAATCTGTAGCGAGTTCGCACTATGCACGCCATCAAGCAGACCACCGGCCTGTCGAAGGCCGCCGCCTACCAAGAGCTCAATCAGCAGCTCGCCGGGCTTTTCGAAGGCGAGCGCCATGCGCTCGCGAACGCGGCGAACATGACATCGCTGATCTATCACCTGCTGCCGGACTTGAACTGGGCGGGCTTCTACTTTCTGCAGGGCGGCGAGCTTATCCTCGGCCCGTTTCACGGCAAACCGGCCTGCGTGAGGATCGCCCTCGGCCAAGGGGTATGCGGGACGGCGGCCCAGGAACGGCGCACCCAGATGGTGGAAGACGTGCATGCCTTTCCGGGGCACATCGCCTGCGACGCCGCGTCGAACTCCGAAGTGGTGGTGCCGCTGATCCGCCAGGGGCGTCTTTACGGCGTCCTCGATCTCGACAGCCCCCATGTGCGACGCTTCGATGCAGAAGATGTCGCCGGCCTCGAAGCCGCGGCGGCGCTGTACGTCG
>DASXOQ010000148.1:0-65051 GCA_036494165.1 Steroidobacteraceae bacterium | reverse complement strand
CCGCACCACCGATGTGACCGGAGCGGTGGAGCTGCCGGCGGGCACCGAGATGGTCATGCCCGGGGACAACATCAAGATCGTGGTGGAACTGATCGCCCCGATCGCCATGGAACAGGGCCTGCGCTTCGCTATCCGCGAGGGTGGCAAGACCGTGGGCGCGGGCGTTGTGTCGAAGGTGATTGCTTAACATCGAATACAGGGCAGTAGCTCAATTGGCAGAGCGGCGGTCTCCAAAACCGCAGGTTGGGGGTTCGATTCCCTCCTGCCCTGCCATTTGATGTGGGCCTGTAGGGACGCTTGAATCCAATGGCACAAGTGCAAACACCAACGGCGCCGGCTTCATCGGTCAAGGACACGCTGCTGCTGATCACCGCGCTCATCGCGGTTCTGGGCAGCATTGTCGCCTTCTACTGGTTCGACGAGGCGCCGCTGCTGGCGCGAGTCGGGATGGTGGTGGCCGGCGTCGTCGCCGGCGGCGCTCTTCTCTGGGTGAGCTCCTATGGACACGCGTTCGTGGAGTTCTTCCAGGCGGCGCGCGTCGAGTTGCGCAAGGTGGTTTGGCCGTCACGCGAGATGACCGGCAAGACCACGGTGTGGGTGTTCGTGTTTGCTGCGTTGATGGGATTCGGATTCTTCCTGCTCGATATGCTGCTGGGTTGGATGACCCGCGCGATCGGCGGGATGTAGAGGGGCGCGGAGCGACTATGTCATTGCGATGGTATGTGGTGCACGCGTACTCGAACTTCGAGCACAAGGTTTCCGAGTCCTTGAAGGAGCGCGTCAAGCGCGCGGGACTGGAGAACAAGTTCGGCGAAATTTTGGTGCCGACCGAGGAAGTCGTCGAAATGCGCGACGGACAGAAGCGCAAGTCCGACCGCAAGTTCTTCCCGGGCTATGTGCTCGTGCAGATGGAAATGGATGAGGACACCTGGCACCTCGTGAAGGAAGTGCCGAAGGTGTTGGGTTTCATCGGCGGCACCAGCGACAAGCCGGCCGCGATCAGCGACAAGGAAGCGATGCAGATCTTGCGGCGCGTGGAAGAGGGCGTCGACAAGCCCAAGCCGAAGGTGCTGTTCGAGCCCGGCGAAGTGGTGCGCGTGACCGATGGCCCGTTCAACGACTTCAACGGCGTGGTCGAATCGGTGAACTATGAAAAGAACCGGCTGCAGGTTGCCGTGCAGATCCTCGGACGTTCGACGCCCGTGGAATTGGATTTCTCGCAAGTCGAGAAAGGTTGATTCAACCCGGGGAGCTTCCCTCTTTGAGAGGGGGCGTTCGTACCCAAAGGAGCGATAGATGGCGAAGAAAGTCACTGGCTATATCAAGCTGCAGATTCCTGCGGGCCAGGCTAATCCCTCACCCCCGGTCGGCCCGGCACTCGGCCAGCAGGGCGTGAACATCATGGAGTTCTGCAAGGCGTTCAACGCCCAGACCCAGTCCTTGGAAAAGGGATTACCGACCCCAGTTGTGATTACTGTGTATTCGGATCGCAGCTTCACCTTCATCTTGAAGACGCCGCCGGCGTCGGTGCTGATCGCGAAGGCCCTGGGGATCCCCAAGGGCTCGGCGACCCCGAACACCGCCAAGGTGGGCAAGATCTCGCGCAAGCAGCTCGAGGACATTGCCAAGATCAAGATGCCGGATTTGACCGCCGCCGACTTGGACGCCGCCGTGCGCACCATCGCCGGCAGCGCCCGCAGCATGGGCGTGGACTCGGAGGGAGTGTGACATGGCTGCCATCGTGAAACGTACCAAGACCTGGAAAGAGAAGTTGCCGCCGGGCAAGAGCTACGGCATCGATGATGCGCTGAAGCTCATGAAGGAATTCGCCACCGCCAAGTTCAACGAGTCGGTGGACGTGTCCGTGAACCTCGGCATCGACGCCACCAAGTCGGATCAGCAGGTGCGCGGTTCCACCGTGATGCCGCACGGCACCGGCAAGACCGTGCGCGTTGCGGTGTTCACCCAGGGCAAGAATGCGGATGCCGCCAAGGCCGCGGGCGCCGATGTGGTCGGATTCGAGGATCTCGCGGAGAAGGTCAAGGCGGGCGAACTCAATTTCGACGTCGTGATCGCAAGTCCCGATGCCATGCGCATCGTCGGTCAGCTGGGCCAGATCCTAGGTCCCCGCGGCCTGATGCCGAATCCGAAAGTCGGCACGGTGACTCCGGATGTGGCCGGTGCGGTGCGCAATGCCAAGTCCGGCCAGGTGCGTTACCGCACCGACAAGGCGGGCATCATCCACGCGCAGATCGGTCGTGCGAGTTTCGACCCCAACGCGCTCAAGGAAAACCTGCTCGCGTTGATGAACGATCTGCAGAAAGTGAAGCCGGCGACTTCCAAGGGCGTGTACCTGAAGAAGCTGACCGTCTCCTCGACCATGGGCCCCGGCATCGTCGTCGATCAGGCGAGCCTCGGGCTGGTGAAGGCTTAAGTTTTTTAAGGATTGATGGAGGGCTGCGCGGGGGCAACTCCGCGCACCCACTGTCGAAGACCGCGGGCGAGTCCTTCAGGGACTCTTAAAGATCGCCAGCGCAGACGGTGGGACCGTAAGTCAGGATTTTTCCTGGTGAAGGTCGCACCGCGGATAGCTCGAGTATCCGAAAAGGGTGGGCAGGGCGGCAACGCTTCTGCCTGGTGTGATTCTTCTCTACTGGAGACCTTTGATGGCACTCAAGTTAGAAGACAAGAAAGTCGTGGTGGCAGAAGTCAACGCGGTCGCGGCGAAAGCCCTGTCCGTGGTGGGCGCCGAGAACCGTGGCTTGACGGTGACGCAGATGACCGACCTTCGCGCCAAGGCGCGCAAGGACGGGGTGTATCTGCGGGTCGTCAAGAACACGCTGGCGCGCAAGGCGGTTGCCGGCACCACTTTCGAGTGCATTTCTCCGGCGTTGAAAGGACCCGTGGTCCTGGCATTTTCCAACGACGATCCCGGCGCGGCGGCGCGCATCGTCAAGGCATTCGCCAAGGACAACGACAAGTTGGTACCGACACTGGTTTCGTTGGGCGGCACATTGCTGAAGCCCGACTCGCTGGAACGGGTGGCATCACTGCCGACCCGCGCCCAGGCCGTGTCGCAACTTCTCGGGGTCATGAAGGCGCCGATTGCGAAGTTCGTTGCAACGCTGGCTGCTCCCAACCAGAAGTTGGTGCGCACGCTGGCCGCGGTTCTTGAAGCCAAGAAGGCGGCGCAGGCGTAAGGCTGAGCGATATTCATCCTGATTTAGGGCAAAAACCCCACATTTTATTTTTGGAGACCACAATGGCTGTTAGTAAAGACGAAATCCTCGACGCAATTTCCAAGATGTCCGTCATGGAAGTGGTTGAGCTGATTTCCGACATGGAAAAGAAGTTCAACGTCACCGCGGCTGCGGCCGTGGCCGTCGCGGCCCCGGGCGCCGGTGGCGGCGCTGCCGCGGCACCCGCCGCCGAAGCGCAGACCGAGTTCACCGTGACCATGACCGAATTCGGCGCCAACAAGGTCGGCGTCATCAAGGTCATCCGCGAAATCACCGGCCTGGGCCTCAAGGAAGCGAAGGACCTCGTGGAAGGCGCTCCTTCGACCGTCAAGGAAGGTCTGCCGAAAGCGGACGCCGAGACGATCAAGAAGAAGCTCGAGGACGCTGGCGCAAAGGCGGCCATCAAGTAATTGGTGTCCATCGCTGAATGCGCCAAGTCGACGGTTGCCGCGAGATTCGCGGCGGCCGTCGGCTGCGCTTTTGATTTTGGTTTTGCCGAGGGGCGGGGCCGTGGCGGCCCCGTTAAGAAAGTGGCGCACGAGCGCCTAGCGAAGCGTTTGGCGCGCGTTGGCGCCTAACAATTTTGGAGAGCACCGCACATGGCTTATTCCTTTACTGAAAAGAAGCGCATCCGTAAGAACTTTGGTAAGCGTCCGAGCATCCTCGGTACGCCGTACCTGCTGGCGATTCAGCTGGATTCGTACCGCCGCTTCTTGCAGGCCGATGTTGCGGAAACGAAGCGCGACGCGATCGGCTTGCACGCCGCCTTCGACAGCGTGTTCCCGATCACCAGTTATTCCGGCAATGCCACCCTCGAGTACGTGAGCTATCGCCTGGGCGAGCCGGTATTCGACGTCAAGGAATGCCAGCTGCGCGGCCTCACCTATGCCGCGCCGCTGCGCGTCAAAGTGCGCTTGGTGGTGCTCGACAAGGAAGCTTCGGGCGTCAAGAAGCCGGTCAAGGACGTTCGCGAGCAGGAAGTGTACCTGGGCGAGCTGCCGCTTATGACCGACAACGGCACCTTCATCATCAACGGCACCGAGCGCGTGATCGTCTCGCAGCTGCATCGCAGCCCGGGCGTGTTCTTCGATCACGACCGCGGCAAGACGCACTCCTCGGGCAAGCTGCTGTTTTCCGCGCGCATAATTCCCTACCGCGGCTCGTGGCTCGATTTCGAGTTCGATCCGAAGGACTGCGTGTTCGCGCGCATCGACCGGCGCCGCAAGCTGCCGGTGACCATCATTCTGCGCGCCCTGGGTTACACCGAGGAGCAGATTCTGGACATGTTCTTCGACAAGAACGTGTTCCACCTGTCGAAGAAGGAAATCGAATTCGAGGTCATTCCGCAGCGCCTGCGCGGCGAGACCGCCGCGTTCGAAATCCGCGTCGGCAAGAAGGTCGTCGTGGAGGAAGGGCGGCGCATCACTGCGCGCCACGTGCGCGAGCTGGAAGAGGCGGGCGTCAAGCGCCTGCCGGTGCCGACCGAGTACCTGCAGGGCAAAGTGCTGGCGCATGACATCGTCAACACCGAGACCGGCGAGATCCTGGCCAAGGCCAACGAGGTGTTGACCGTGCCCACGGTGGCCAAGCTCATCGAGAGCGGCATCACCGAGATCCGCACGCTGTACGTCAACGATCTCGATCGCGGTCCGTACATCTCGGACACGCTGCGCATCGATCCCACCAAGACCCGCCTCGAGGCGCTGGTTGAAATCTACCGCATGATGCGTCCCGGCGAGCCGCCGACCAAGGATGCGGCCGAGAACCTATTTCAGAACTTGTTCTTCAACGGCGAGCGCTACGACCTTTCGCCGGTCGGACGCATGAAGTTCAACCGCCGGGTGGGCCGCGAGGCAATCACCGGATCCGGCGTGCTGTCGAAAGAGGACATCATCGAAGTGATGAAGACCCTGATCGACATCCGCAACGGCAACGGCCATGTGGACGACATCGATCACCTGGGCAACCGCCGCGTCAGGAGCGTCGGCGAGATGGCGGAGAACGCCTTCCGCATCGGCCTGGTGCGCGTGGAACGCGCCGTGAAGGAGCGCCTCACCATCGCCGAGAGCGAGCCGATCATGCCGCAGGAGATGATCAACGCGAAGCCGGTGGCGGCCGCGGTGAAGGAATTCTTCGGCTCCTCGCAGCTGTCGCAGTTCATGGATCAGAACAACCCGTTGTCCGAGGTCACCCACAAGCGCCGCGTATCGGCGTTGGGGCCAGGCGGCCTCACGCGTGAGCGGGCGGGCTTCGAAGTGCGCGACGTGCATCCCACGCACTACGGCCGCGTCTGCCCGATCGAAACGCCGGAAGGCCCGAACATCGGCCTGATCAACTCGCTCGCGGTGTACGCGCGCACCAACGACTACGGGTTCCTCGAGACCCCGTACCGTCGCGTGGCGAACGGCAAGGTGACCGACCAGATCGACTATCTGTCCGCGATCGAGGAAGGCCAGTACGTGATCGCGCAGGCGAACGCCACCCTGAACGAGAAGGGCGAGTTCGTCGACGATCTGATCTCCTGCCGCACCCAGAACGAGTTCACCCTGTCGGCACCCGACAAGATCGACTTCATGGACGTCAGCCCCAAGCAGATCGTCTCGGTGGCGGCCTCGCTGATTCCGTTCCTCGAGCACGACGACGCCAACCGCGCCCTCATGGGTTCGAACATGCAGCGCCAGGCAGTGCCGACGCTGCGCTCCGAGACCCCGCTGGTGGGCACCGGCATGGAGCGCGCCGTGGCCATCGACTCCGGCGTGACTGTGGTGGCGCGGCGCGGCGGCAGCGTCGACTCGGTCGACGCGTCCCGCATCGTAGTGCGCGTAAACGATGATGAAACCACCGCCGGAGAGCCGGGCGTGGACATCTACTCGCTCACCAAGTACACGCGTTCCAACCAGAACACCTGCATCAACCAGCGTCCGCTGGTGAACGCGGGCGATGCCATCAAGCGCGGCGACGTGCTGGCGGACGGCCCATCCACGGATCTGGGCGAGCTTGCGCTCGGCCAGAACCTGCTGGTGGCCTTCATGCCCTGGAACGGCTACAACTTCGAAGACTCCATCCTGATCTCCGAGCGCGTGGTGGAGGAAGACCGCTTCACCACCATCCACATCGAGGAACTGACCTGCGTCGCGCGCGACACCAAGTTGGGACCCGAGGAGATCACCGCCGACATCCCCAACGTCGGCGACTCGGCGCTTGCCAAGCTCGACGAGGCGGGCATCGCCTTCATCGGTGCGGAAGTTCGTGCCGGCGACATTCTGGTGGGCAAGGTGACGCCGAAAGGCGAGACCCAGCTCACGCCGGAAGAGAAATTGCTGCGCGCCATCTTCGGCGAGAAGGCCTCCGACGTGAAGGACACCTCGCTGCGGGTGCCGCCCGGCATGGACGGCACGGTGATCGACGTGCGTGTGTTTACGCGCGACGGCGTTGAAAAGGATTCGCGCGCCCTGTCGATCGAGAAGGCGGAACTGGAACGCGTCCGCAAGGATCTTGCCGACCAGCAACGCATCCTCGAGGACGACCTGTTCCAGCGCGTGCGCGGCATGATCATGGGCAAGGCGGTCGAAGCCGGCCCGAAGAAGCTAAAGCCGGGCACAGAAGTCGACGAGGCGTATCTCGCCGACCTGCCGCGCGAGCAGTGGTTCGAGATCCGTTTCAAGGACGAAGAGGTCAACACCCAGCTCGAGACGGTATCGGAGCGCTTGAAGGGCCAACGCAAGGCCTTCGAAAAGCGCTTCGAGGAAAAGAA
Source organism: Steroidobacteraceae bacterium (assembly GCA_036494165.1). Classification (GTDB taxonomy): domain Bacteria; phylum Pseudomonadota; class Gammaproteobacteria; order Steroidobacterales; family Steroidobacteraceae; genus Bog-1198. The sequence goes on along the minus strand of DASXOQ010000148.1, from coordinate 58,058 downwards.
AGTCAAGATCACGGCGGGCGACGATTTGGCGCCGGGCGTGCTCAAGATGGTCAAGGTGTATCTGGCGGTGAAGCGCCGCGTCCAGCCCGGCGACAAGATGGCCGGCCGGCACGGCAACAAGGGCGTGATCTCCTCCATCGTCCCGGTGGAAGACATGCCGTACATGGCGGACGGTACGCCGGTCGACATCGTGTTGAATCCCCTGGGTGTGCCGTCGCGTATGAACATCGGCCAGATCCTGGAGACACACCTGGGCTGGGCGGCCAAGGGCGTCGGCGCCAAGATCGGCAAGATGCTCGAGGCACAGGCCGCGGTCGTGGAACTGCGCAAGTTCATCGGCCAGGTCTACAACCAGACAGGCGGCCAGTCGGAAAACATAGATTCCATGACCGATCATGAAGTGATCGAGCTGGCGAGCAACCTGAAGAAGGGCGTGCCGATGGCGACGCCGGTGTTCGACGGCGCCAGCGAGGAGGAGATCAAGAATCTGCTCTCCTTGGCGGATCTGCCGACCTCCGGTCAGACCGTGCTGCACGACGGCCGCACCGGCGAGCAGTTCGAGCGCGCCGTGACGGTGGGCTACATGTACATGTTGAAGTTGAACCACCTGGTCGACGACAAGATGCACGCGCGTTCCACCGGACCCTACAGCCTGGTCACGCAGCAGCCGCTCGGCGGCAAGGCGCAGTTCGGCGGTCAACGCTTCGGCGAAATGGAAGTGTGGGCGCTCGAGGCCTACGGCGCCGCGTACACCCTGCAGGAGATGTTGACGGTGAAGTCCGACGACGTGAATGGCCGCACCCAGATGTACAAGGCCATCGTCGACGGCAACCACGAGATGAAAGCCGGCATGCCGGAGTCGTTCAATGTCTTGGTGAAGGAGATCAGATCCTTGGCCATCAACATCGAACTCGAGAGCGAGGCTTAAGTTATGAAAGATTTACTCAAGTTGTTCAAGCAGCAAGTGCCGGTCGAGAATTTCGACTCGATCAAGATCGGTCTGGCTTCGCCGGACATGATCCGCTCCTGGTCCTATGGCGAGGTCAAGAAGCCTGAGACCATCAACTACCGCACGTTCAAGCCCGAGCGCGATGGTCTGTTCTGCGCCAAGATTTTCGGACCCACGAAGGACTACGAGTGCCTGTGCGGCAAGTACAAGCGCCTGAAGCACCGCGGCGTGGTGTGCGAGAAGTGCGGCGTGGAAGTGACCCAGTCCAAGGTGCGCCGCGAGCGCATGGGCCACATCGAGCTCGCCAGCCCGACCGCGCACATCTGGTTCCTGAAGTCGCTGCCCTCCCGCATCGGATTGATGCTGGACATGACGCTGCGTGAAATCGAGCGTGTCCTGTACTTCGAGGCATTCGTGGTCGTCGACCCGGGCATGACTTCGTTGCAGCGCGGCCAGCTGCTCACCGACGAGATGTACCTCGAGGCCATCGAGGAGCACGGCGACGAGTTCGACGCACGCATGGGCGCCGAAGCCGTGCACGAGCTGCTCAAGTCCATGGATCTGCCCTCCGAGGTGGTGAAGGTTCGCGAGGAAATGGCGAACACCAACTCCGAGACCAAGATCAAGCGCCTCTCCAAGCGCCTGAAGCTGATCGAGGCGTTCATGGAATCCGGCAACAAGCCGGAGTGGATGGTGCTCACGGTGCTGCCGGTCCTGCCGCCGGATCTGCGCCCGCTGGTGCCGCTCGACGGCGGCCGCTTCGCGACCTCCGATCTGAACGATCTGTATCGCCGCGTCATCAACCGCAACAACCGCCTGCGCCGCTTGCTCGAGCTGAACGCGCCCGACATCATCGTGCGCAACGAGAAGCGCATGTTGCAGGAGGCGGTCGACGCATTGCTCGACAACGGTCGCCGTGGACGAGCCATCACCGGCACCAACAAGCGTCCTCTGAAGTCCCTGGCCGACATGATCAAGGGCAAGCAGGGCCGCTTCCGTCAGAATCTCCTCGGCAAGCGCGTCGACTACTCCGGCCGTTCGGTCATCGTCGTCGGACCCACGCTGCGTCTGCACCAGTGCGGCCTGCCGAAGAAGATGGCGCTCGAACTGTTCAAGCCGTTCATCTTCTCGAAGCTGCAGCTGCGCGGCGAAGCCTCGACCATCAAGGCCGCGAAGCGCCTGGTGGAGCGCGAAGGACCGGAGGTTTGGGACATCCTCGAAGAGGTGATCCGCGAACATCCGGTGCTCCTGAACCGCGCGCCCACCTTGCACCGGCTCGGCATCCAGGCGTTCGAGCCTGTGCTGATCGAAGGCAAGGCCATCCAGCTGCATCCGCTGGTCTGCACCGCGTTCAACGCCGACTTCGACGGCGACCAGATGGCCGTGCACGTGCCGTTGTCCATCGAGGCGCAGCTCGAAGCGCGCGCTCTCATGATGTCGTCCAACAACATTCTTTCGCCGGCGAATGGTGATCCGATCATCGTGCCGTCGCAGGACGTGGTGCTGGGTCTTTACTACATGACCCGCGAGCGCGTCGGCGCACGCGGCGAAGGCATGTTCTTCAGCGACGTCGCCGAAGTGCATCGCGCCTATGAGAGCCGCAACATCGATCTGCAGGCCAAGGTGAAGGTCCGCCTGGTGGAGCACGTCAAGAATGCGGAAGGCCAGCTGACGGCGAGGACGCGCGTGGTGGATACCACCGCGGGCCGCGCGCTGCTGTCCGAGATCCTGCCGCGGGGCCTGTCCTTCGATGCCATCAATCAGGACATGACCAAGAAGACCATCTCCGGAACCATCAACATGTGCTACCGCACGGTGGGTCTGAAGGAGACGGTGGTGTTCGCCGACCAGCTCATGTACACCGGCTTCCACTACGCGACGCGCGCGGGCGTGTCGATCGGCGTGGACGACATGGTGGTGCCGCAGCAGAAGACCAAGATTCTGGCGACGGCCGAGAAGGAGGTGAAGGAGATCCAGGAGCAGTATTCCTCGGGTCTGGTCACCAACGGCGAGCGCTACAACAAGGTGGTCGACATCTGGTCGAGAACCAACGACCAGGTCGCCAAGGCCATGATGGAGAAGCTCGGCACCGACGAGGTGTCCGACTCCAAGGGCAACAAGGTCCGCCAGAAGTCCTTCAACTCCATCTTCATGATGGCCGACTCCGGCGCCCGCGGTTCCGCCGCCCAGATTCGTCAGCTCGCCGGCATGCGCGGCCTGATGGCGAAGCCGGACGGCTCGATCATCGAGACGCCGATCACCGCGAACTTCCGCGAGGGCCTGAACGTTCTGCAGTACTTCATCTCGACGCACGGCGCCCGCAAGGGTCTTGCCGACACCGCGTTGAAGACTGCGAACTCGGGGTATCTCACGCGCCGTCTGGTCGACGTCGCGCAGGATCTGGTGGTCACGGAAATCGACTGCGGCACGGGCAACGGCCTGTCCATCACCCCGATCGTCGAAGGCGGCGACGTGGTGGAGGGCTTGGGCGAACGCGTCCTCGGACGTGTGGCTGCCGAAGACGTCACGGTCGCCTCAAGCGGTGAAGTGCTGGTCAAGGCCGGCATGCTCATCGACGAGGGCCTGGTGAAGCTTTTGGAAAAGATGGGAATCGACCAGGTCATGGTCCGCTCGCCAATCACTTGCCAGACCCGCTACGGGGTGTGCGCGCAGTGCTACGGCCGCGACCTCGGCCGCGGACACCGCATCAACATCGGCGAGGCCGTGGGCGTCATCGCGGCGCAGTCGATCGGCGAGCCGGGCACACAGCTCACCATGCGTACCTTCCACGTCGGCGGCGCGGCCTCGCGAGCGGCTGCTGCCAACGGCGTCGAGGTCAAGAGCAAGGGCACCATCCGCCTGCACAACATCAAGACGGTGCGCCACGAAAAGGGCCACCTGGTCGCGGTATCGCGTTCCGGTGAACTCGGCGTGGTCGATGAGTTCGGTCGCGAGCGCGAGCGCTACAAGATCCCGTACGGCGCCACCATCACCGTGAATGACGGAGACACGGTGTCTGCGGGCCAGTCGGTCGCGAATTGGGATCCGCACACCCACCCCGTGGTCACGGAAGTGGCGGGCATGATCAAGTTCTCCGACTTCGTCGACGGCATCACCGTGGCGACGCAGGTGGACGAGGTCACCGGCCTGTCCTCGACCGTGGTGCTCGATCCCAAGCAGCGCGGCTCGGGCGGCAAGGATCTGCGCCCCGTGGTGCGCCTGATCAACGCCAAGGGCAAGGAAGTCACCTTCGCCAATACCGATATTCCGGCCGTGTATGCGCTGCCCGCGGGCGCGATCGTAAGCCTGGAGGACGGCGCCAAGGTGTCGGTGGGCGACGTGATCGCACGCATCCCGCAGGAGTCTTCCAAGACCCGCGACATCACCGGCGGTCTGCCGCGTGTCGCCGACCTGTTCGAGGCCAGAAAGCCGAAGGACTCCGCGATTCTGGCGGAGCGCTCCGGCACGGTGAGCTTCGGCAAGGAGACCAAGGGCAAGCGTCGTCTCATCATCACCAACGAGGGCTCGGACAAGTACGAGGAGCTGATCCCGAAGTGGCGGCACCTGAACGTGTTCGAGGGCGAGCAGGTGGAGAAGGGCGAAGTGATCGCCGACGGCGAGCCCAATCCGCACGACATTCTGCGCCTGCAGGGCGTCGAGGCGCTGGCCAACTACCTGGTTCGAGAGATTCAGGACGTGTACCGTCTGCAGGGCGTGAAGATCAACGACAAGCACATCGAAGTGATCGTGCGGCAGATGCTGCGCAAGATCGAAGTGCTGGACACCGGCGATTCGGCGCTCTTGAAGGGCGAGCAGATGGATCGCGGTCGTCTGATGGACGTGATCGCCAAGCAGAAGGCCGAGGGCAAGCACCAGTCGACTTGGGAGCCGATGCTGCTGGGCATCACTAAGGCATCGCTGGCGACCGAGTCCTTCATTTCGGCGGCTTCGTTCCAAGAGACCACCCGCGTCCTCACCGAGGCGGCGGTCCGCGGCTTGAAGGACGATCTGCGCGGCCTGAAGGAGAACGTCATCGTCGGCCGGTTGATCCCGGCAGGCACCGGCTTTGCGTATCACGCGCGCCGGCGCCGTGCCTTCGACGATACCCGTCGTCGCAGCTTCATGGACGTGGGCGGCGGGGTCGGCGATTCCGACGATACCGTGCCCGCGGGAGATACCGAATCGGCTGAGTAATCGCCGACTGCGTGATCGAAGCGTAAAGCCCCGACACCCGGATGGATGTCGGGGCTTTTTTATGCTTAGCCTCCTTAGAGGCGCGCGTCGCCTCGCTGCAAACTCTCAAGAGGAGAGTTGGATCGCAGATCCGAATGCAATGAGTCCAATTGGGCACGCGTCGAAATACTAAAATTCCGGTGCCGAGGATTCCCAGCGGGAGTTGCAATGCCGTATGATGGCTGGAATGGCCTTAGAAGAACCGGCGGGGGATGCTCGGGCAGCCGATAATAATAATAAAAAGTATCTAAAAAGGTGTGGCCCTGAGTCGAAAGAGATCAGGGCCTTTTCTTTTCCGGAGGCTGAAGACTTGCGCCGCCTGCTCTTACAATCACAGGTCCGGGGCTTCGGTCGAAGCGCAGGTTCTCATGAGCAGTACGTCGCGTAAGTTCGTTTTTGGTTTGGTGGTGGCCGCGTGCGCCAGCCTCGCACTTGCCGACGCCAAGCCCGACCTGTCCGCCGCCGGCGATGGCGCCAAGTGGGCGGAGCACATCACCGCCGCATCAATCCGCGCAGACATGCGCTTCCTGGCGGACGATCTTCTGGAAGGGCGCGGCACCGGCTCACGCGGACACCTGATCGCCGCCCATTACCTCGCCAGTCAATTTGAAGGCATGGGCCTGGAGCCGGCCGGAGATAACGGCAGCTATTTCCAGGATGTGCCCATCCGCTCCATGAAGCTCGACGAGGAAGCCTCGAGCGGCTCGCTGACGGAAAACGGCAAGACCGTTGCTTTGAAGCTGCGCGAAGATTTTCTGTTGAGTCCCGATCCCGGCCGTCGCCGGGTCGAGGTCGAGGCGCCGGTCGTGTTCGCAGGCTACGGCATCACCGCGCCGAGCCAGGGCTACGATGATTACCAGGGACTGGACGTGAAGGGCAAGATCGTCGCCCTGTTGTTCGGCGCGCCTGATTTTCCCGTGGCGGTCAAGGCGCACTATTCCGCCAGCTGGCTCAAGCGTCAAAACGCCGCGGCGCACGGAGCGGCAGGCTACCTGCTCATCATCGACCCGGCGCTCGAAGGCATGTATCCCTTCAGCATGCAGGTGCGGGACCTGGCCATCCCGAAGCGCAACTGGCTGAGTGCCAACGGCGTTCCCAGCCAGTACTACCCGCAATTGAAGGTGGTGGGCGTCATCAGCATGCCGGGCGTCGCGCATCTCCTCGAGGGCAGCGGGCACAGCGCGGCCGAAGTGTTTGCGGCGGCCAAGGGCAAGAAGCCGCTGCGCTTTGCCACCGGCGGGGCGGCACGCTTCGTGAGCGTGAGCAGCTGGTCCGACCAGAAGAGCCCCAACGTGGTCGCAAAGCTCAAAGGCAGCGATCGCGGTCTCTCGCAGCAGTACGTGGTCTATAGCGCCCATCTCGATCACCTGGGTATCAGCACGCCCGTCAACGGCGATGCCATATACAACGGCGCGCTCGACAACGGCTCGGGGAGCGCAGCGCTCATGGAAGTCGCACGCGCCTTCGCCGCGCTGCCTGTGAAACCGAAGCGTTCGCTGTTGTTCGTGGCCGTCACCGGCGAGGAATCCGGCCTTCTCGGCTCCGACTACTTTGCAAACAATCCCACGGTGGACAAATCGAGCATGATCGCCGACCTCAACATGGACGAAGATCTCATGCTGTGGCCTTTGAAGGACGTGGTGGCGCTCGGCGCCGAGCACTCGACGCTGGATGGCGTGGTGAACCGCGCCGTCAAGGCCCTGCACCTGACGGCGAGCCCGGATCCTGAACCCGAACAGGTTGCCTTCATCAGAAGCGACCAGTATTCATTCGTGCGCCAAGGCATTCCCTCCATAGCGCTCGAGGCCGGGGAAAAGTCCGATGACCCGAACATCGATCCGGCGAAGATCGCGACCGCCTGGGAAAAGGACATCTACCATCATCCGCAGGATGATATGCAGCAACCCAATCTCGATTTCGAAGCGGGCGCGCTGTACGCGCGGGTCGCGTACCTCTGCGGGCTGTACACGGCCGATGACCGCGATGCGCCGAGGTGGAATCCGGGCGACTTTTTCGGCGTCGCCTTCGCCCATGCACACTGAAGCGCTCTAAGGGGCGAGCGGCGCACGCATCAGCAGCGGGGCCGACAGCACCGCGCCGGTTTTCTTGCGCGCATGTTCATCGAGTCCCGGCCAGCCTGAATTGGCGAGGTAATAGAAATACTTCCCCACCACCACGCCGTGGGTGGGATCTCCCAAGGTTGGGGTCGAGCGTTCGATGACGTACTCCGACTCGACATGCAACAGGGTCGGGTCCATGTCGAAACGCACCACCCGTTCGGGTGAGGCGCCATTTTGCGTCGCTATGAGAGTACGGCCGTAACGGTACAGGCCGTCTATGCCGTCCAACTGATGCCGGGGTGCCCTCAGCCACTGAACTCGGCCGCTCTTGGGGTCGAGGCTGCCGATGCCGCGGACATAGTCGGGTATCAGGATGCGGCCGTCCGGCAGCGGGCAGGGAGTCTGCGGAGACACGAAATCGCCGCGATCGATCCGCCTCAAGCGGTCTTCGGCCGCAGCGACGCGGTAGATGCCGCCGCCTTCGCCGTCGGCGACGAGCACCGCGCCGTCGGCCTCGAGCGCCATGTCGCCGAACTGCGAGCCTTTGGGCCCGGGCAGGCGTTTGAGCAGGTTGCCGTGAAGATCGTACTCGAGCACGGCGGACTGACCTTCGCCGGCCGCGATTTCCGTGGCCCAGAGGTGTCCCCGCGCGCCATCCACCTTGATGGCCATCATCGGCCATGAGTCCGGGGACATGGCAAACGTGTGCACGTCCTTCAAGTGCCGGACACTTATGATGCTTCGATTGAGAACGCTGGTGATGAAGAACGTGTCGCTCGGCGCATCGTAGTCGATGTCCTCCGGCACGAACTCGGCCGGCTCGAGTGCGAGCTGCCGGGTCGAGTGCGATTCGGGCGCGGCGTTTTTCGCCATCCCGGCGGACTCGTCGCCGAAGCCGGGCTGGGCGCGCAAGGCGTCGAACCGTTGATCCTTGAGAGCGTCGTCATAGCTTCCGCCCATCACGACGTAGTCATGGAGGCTCGACAAGGCCGCGGCGCTGTCGCCCGCGAACAGCTCCGCCGCGATCAGTTGCAGGCGTGCCTGGGGCGATGCGTTCAGGAACTCGTACAAGCGCTTCGAGCCTTCAAGATAGGCGGCTTTGTCGCCGCGCTGGTGCGCCTCATGGGCCGCTTGTCGCAGTGCGCCGAACTGCTGCGGGGCATCCGGCGCTCCGGCGCCTCGGGCCATCTCGCCGGTGATCGCGAGCATCGCTAGAATGATGAGCGCACGCGACCCTCGAGGTGTTCGCATCAGAGTCCTGGGTCTTAAGGTCCGATCCGGATTTGCCACAGGCGTCATTGTCGACGGGCAGCGCGATTCTTGGAAGATCGATCGCCGTCTGCAAGTGCCGTTGACGGCGGGAGATGAACACTACGCGCGCTTTCCTTTCCATCCGCTGGTGGACATCGCCGGCGGGGCCGGCGAGGAGCAGAGCCGCCGCTTCGTCGAGCGCATCGAAGCGGCGGCCGGCAGATCCCTGGACTCGCTCCTGCCCAATCTGGCCCCCTTGCACCATGCCGTCATCGTGGCCGGCAGCCTTACCGATCCCGAACGCGTGGGCAATCCCCACATGCGGGTGCATGCCCGCGAAGGGCAGCTGTTTCGCCGCGTGGTAGCCGATGGGCTTGCGCGTCAAGGCATCTCCTGCGCTTGCGTATCGGAGAAGAACGTGGAAGAGCTCTGCGCGGTGGCGCTCGGCGTCGAGGTGGCCCATCTTCGGGCCATGCTGACGGGCGCCGGACGCGGCCTCATCAAACCGTGGCGCCGCGAGGAAAAGCTCGCCCTTTCCGCGGCGCTCTGGAAGCTCCCCAGCTGAAAGGCTCCGCGCTCGGCCGCAACGGTCAGCCGGGGGGCTGATAAGAAAGCGTTCGCGCCAGGAGCCAGCAGAGGAAGAACACCACGGGAACGTGGATGACCAGCTGCAGCATGCCGTAGCCCACGATATCGCGCGCCTTGATGCGCAGAATGCCCAGGAGCGGCAGCATCCAGAAAGGATTGACCAGATTCGGCAACGCCTCGGCGGCGTTATAGATCTGCACCACCCATCCCAGATGCACCTGCTGCAGGTTGGCAGCCTGAAGCACATACGGGGCTTCGACGATCCACTTGCTGCCGCCCGAGGGGATGAACACGCCGAGCACGGCGGAGTAGAGCGCCACCAGGAGCGGATAGTCACCGGGCGTTGATATGCGGGCGAACAGGTGCGCCAGCGAGGAGGAGATGCCGGTGCCGGAAATCATGCCGAAGATCACCGCATAGAACGGAAACTGGATCAGCACGCCGCTGGTGGCGGGAACGGCCTCCGCTACCGCGCGAACGAAACGCTTCGGGCGCCAATGAAGCAGCAGTCCCAGGGTGATGAACATCAGGTTGTAGGTGTTGAGGTCGAGCGCCGCGAGCGGGCCTTGCGGGGAATTGCGGAAAACGTCGATCAGATACCAGCCGAGCAGAGCCGCCGCGACGAGGGTCAGCAGCGGGCTGTATTCGAGCCATTCGCCGGGCTTGCTGCGCGGTTCGAGCGCCACGCGGGATGCGTAGGGCGGCACGCCGAAGTCCTGGGCCGTACGGGCATGCAGCTCGCTCGGCACGGAGTAGAACACCACCAGGAGCGAGACTACGAAAAGCGCGAGGGCCAGGACTGCGCTCTGCCAGAGAAACAACGTTTGGGTCAGCGGGATCACGCCGCTGACCGCAAGCAGTGCCGGCGGGATCGAACTCTTGGTCGACATGAGGAGCGCGGCCGACGATGACAACCCGAGCGCCCAGATCGCGCCGAGCCCCAGATACGAGGCCGCGCCCGCGGCGCGGTAGTCCATGCCCTTGATGCGTCCGGCGAGTTCCCTCGTCAGGATGCCGCTGAACACCAGGCTCAAGCCCCAGGAAATGAGCGCCGTGAGCATGGCAAAGAGGGCGATTAAGGTCACCGCCGCCCGGGGCGTCCGGGGCAGCGCCGCAATGCGCCTAATCAGTGACTGCACGGCCGGGGCCGAGGCCACGACGTAGCCGCCGATCACGACCATGACCATCTGCATGGTGAAGGGCACCAGACTCCAGAAGGCCTTGCCGCCCTGCAGGGCGAGCGTGCTCGGGTGCTCCCCCAAGATAAGGCCGAGAACGAACACCACCAGAATGCCGAGCAACGCGAAAACCAGCGGGTCGGGGAACCAGCGCTCGCTCCAAGTCGCGACCTCAAGGCCGAGCCGCGCAAGCCAGCTGTCAGTTTGATTGGATGTCCGCACGTTTGAGAGCTCGCCTGAAGTCCCCCGTTTGTAGAAAATCACTCTAACGCATGGCTTGCCCGGGCTGCCAGCGGACCGACCATGGGTGGTCGCGCGAATTCTTGCCGCCGCTTCGGTGATTCACCGACAGACCCGGTGTCGGCGGGTGTAACACCCTGAAACGGACAGGCTCGCCGGCAAATTCCAAGCAAAGGTCCCCACCCATGAACCCTCAAGACTTCGATCTTCCCGCCATGTTCGAACTCAGCACGCCGCCGCGCTCGACGGGCACCGTCGACGACGATGATGATCCGGACGATGAAAGCGAGCAGGAAAACGAGGCGCCGATCCGCGAAACCAACGAGGTCACCGAGGCGCCGGAGGAGTTCGAATCCGACGACGAGGACGACTCGCCCCACGCGGAGGACGACGATGCGGACTTGGATTATGACGAACTGGAGGAGGATGACACCGACGAATAGACGCCCTTCCGACGGAACGCGTCGACGTTTCCCGCTGCTTGTCCGGCCGCCTACATCAAGGCGTGACGTCAGTCACGGTTTGCGCGCGCGGGCCCGATATTCTGCAGCCATGCTGTTTCTCGCCGCCTTTTCCCGACTGGTCAACCCGCCCGAGCCGCCCGCCAACGACCTGCTCGCCAGGTCCCGCGCTGCGCTCGGTCATTTGAGCCTGACCATCATCGCGCTGGTGTTCGTGCTGACGACATTCTGGAAGGGCTGATCCTTCCGGAGCATTCGCGCGCGCCGCAAGGCCTGCTAGGCTATGACCCCAAAATCCTGTTGGGGGACCCATGGCCGGCGCAAAATCCTTCGTTTGGTGCGAACTCCTCACTTCTGATCTGCAGGCCGCCAAGGCCTTCTACCGCCAGGTGCTGGGCTGGGACATCCACGACATGGCCATGCCGGCCGGCACCTACGCGGTGCTCAATGCGGCGGGCGCCGGCATCGGCGGCATCATGGAAATGCCGAAAGACGTGACCGGCATGGGACCGTTCTGGGCGCCCTATATCGACTTGGACGATGTGGATGCGGGGGGCAAGCAGGCTCACCTGCTCGGCGCCAAGATCCTGCGTGCGGCGCAGGATATACCCGAGGTCGGGCGCTTTGCAGTGATCGCGGATCCGCAGGGGGCCATCGTCAATCTGTTCAAGCCGCTGCGGCCGGGGCCCGTGGCCGACCCGCGCGCCGCCGGTACGGTCGGATGGTATGAACTGCATGCGAAGAACTGGCAGGACTCGTTTACCTTCTACTCCAAGATGTTCGGCTGGACCCAGGGAGAAGGCCACGACATGGGACCGATGGGGATTTATCAGATCTTCGCCATCGACGCCCAGCCCGCCGGCGGGATGTTCTCGAGCCCCGAGGCCGCCAAGGGAAGTTTTTGGCTGCCATATTTCAATGTGGGCGATATCGACGCCGCCCACCAGCGCCTGAACGAGGCCGGCGGCAAGGCGCTCAATGGCCCCATGCAGGTGCCGGGCGGCGGTTGGATCATCCGGGCGAAGGACGGGCAGGGGGCGATGTTCGCGCTCATGGGGCAGCGAGCGGTCTAGAGTCCCCGCGGAGTGCGCCGACGATCGCGCTTCAAGAGTTCAGTACCTATTTTCGTGCTGCTTCGCTGACGGCCTCGACCGCGCGTGCCAGATCCACGCGCGTCGTTTCGATGTGCGCATGCATCAGTTCTTTTACCTGCTTGGCCTTGCCCGTGCACCAGATCTTCAACAGTTCCGCATGTTCGCGCCCGGCGCGTTTGGCGCGGCCCTCGGGACGCAGATGCGCCTGCACATAGCGCTGCGCCAGGGTGTGCAGCCGTCCTAAAATCTCCGCCGCGATCGGTTGGCGGCGCGGCACGATGAGCTCGATGTGGAACGCGCGGTTCAGATGGCCCGAAGAGGCGAATTGCTCCTGGGCCAACGCCTCGTTCAGCCGGTCGAGCGCGCGGCGCGCGGCATGATGATCCGCCGCCTCGGCAAGCTTTGCGCCCTGGGCCGCCGCGGCGGGTTCGATGTCTAGGCGCAGGCTGAACACCTCCTCCAATTCGCTCACCGACAGGGGCCGCACTTGAAAGCCGCGATTCGGGAAGATGTTCACCAATCCTTCCGACTGCAGGTGTACCAGGGCTTCGCGAATCGGAATCTTGCTGGTGCCGAACTCCGATGCCAGCACGTCCTGTCTGAGCGCTGCACCCGGGGCGTAATCGCCCGCGAGGATGCGGTCCCGCAGCCTCACGATCAGCTGGCTGGTCATGGACTGCACCAAGGGCTCCGTCACGTGCGAATGCCCCAGCAGAACGGATCCTTCGGATCCAGCTGAAGCGTGGCTTCCGCGTTGACGAAGGCGCGCCCGCGAATCGTCGGGATGATGTGACCCTTGCTGCGGTCGCCCCATTGGTAGCTGGCGACGAAACTGCTGCCGATGACGCTCTGCTGCACCCAGTCCTGGCCTTCGGCGAGTTTTCCATCGGCGGCGAGGCAGGACAGCTTGGCGCTGGTGCCCGTGCCGCAGGGCGAGCGGTCGTAGGCTTTGCCGGGGCATAGCACGAAGTTCTTGGAATTCGCGCGCGGATCGTCAGGCGGCCCGAATAACTCCACGTGGTCCACCAGCGGATGACCCTGTGCATTGAGCGCAGCGCGCAGCCGTGCGGAGTAGTCGGTGAGGCTCTCTATGTGCTCCAGGTCGATGGCCTGGCCGTGCTGGGAGACGAGAAAGAACCAGTTGCCGCCCCAGGCGACGTCCCCGACCACCGTGCCCACGCCGGTTACGGCGACTTCGACATCCTGCGCGGCGCGGTAACTCACCACGTTCGATACGCTCGCTTCGCCATCGGCGGCAAGCGTGGCCTCCACCGGACCCACCGGCGTATCGATGCGGACGGCGCCCGGCTGCAACTGGCCGGTATGGAACAAGGAGGCGATCAGGCCGATGGTGCCATGACCGCACATGCCCAGGTAGCCGACGTTGTTGAAGTAGATAACGCCCAATTGGCAGTCGGCGCGATGCGGCTTGACCAACAGAGCGCCGACCACCGGGTCCGAACCTCGCGGCTCGTTGACGATGGCGGAACGGTACATGTCGAAGCGCTCCTTGAAGCGCTGCACGCGCTCCGACAGCGGACCGTCGCCGAGTTCAGGTCCGCCGGCAACCACCAGGCGGGTCGGCTCGCCGGCGGTGTGCGAATCGATGACCTTGATGGTTTGCATCAGCGCGGCCTGGAATCCCTTGCTGTCTCGATGAGCGCCATGACGGCGGCGCGGCGCTCGCCGGCGAGCACCAGACGAGGCGGCCGCACCCGTTCCGATCCGCGGCCCATGACCTGCTCGGCGAGCTTGATGGACTGTACCAGGTCGTGCTCGGCATCGAGATGCAGGAGAGGCATGAACCAGCGATAGATCTTGCGCGCAACCTCGAGGTTGCCATCGCGCAGCGCTTCGTAAAACTTGAGCGATTCCACCGGAAAGGCGTTGGTGAGACCCGACACCCACCCCTTGGCGCCCAAGGTCAGGCCTTCGAAGGCGACGTCGTCGAGCCCTGCGAACATCACATAGCGATCGCCGAGCGCATTGTAGATGTCGGTGAAGCGCCGCGAATCGGGCGCGGACTCCTTGATCGATACGATGGTGGGAACTTCCGCCAACCGTTTGAGCGTGCCCATGTCGATGTTGACGCGGTACGAAGGCGGATTGTTGTACAGCATGATGGGCAGGCCGCTCGCTGCGGCCACGGCGCGGAAGTGATACTCGAGTTCCGCGGGCGTCGGCACATAGACCATCGCCGGCAGCACCATCAGGCCATCGGCTCCGAGCTTTTCGGCATCGCGCGCGAATTCCACGGCGGCGGCGGTGGTGAGTTCCGAGACACCGACGATCACCGGGATCTTGCCGGCACTGACTTCCACTGCCGCCTTGAGCACGCTGCGCTTCTCTTCGGCACGCAAAGAGTTGCCTTCGCCCACCGTTCCCATGAGGACTAGGCCATGGACGCCGTCCTTGAGCAGGGCGCCTTGCACGCGTTGCGTGGCGGGCAGATCCACTGCGAGCGACGAATCGAATTGGGTTGTGGCGGCCGGGAAGACGCCCGACCAGGTGCATTTTACGGGGTTAGGCATGGCGACCTTGCGCGTTGGCATTGTTGCAGGATCGTAGATCGTATACGGTATGACCATGAGCCAGCAAGACGCGATCGCCGTGGTCGGCGCGGGGATCATCGGATCCGCCGTCGCGCTTGCGCTTGCCCGCGAGGGCAGAAAAGTGCTTCTTCTCGACCGGGCCTTGCCGGGGGTTGCCGGTGCCAGCTACGGCAATGTGGGCCACATCGCCGCCGAACTGGTGCAACCGCTGCCCTCGCCGCAGCTGCTGTTCGGATTTTGGCGCCAGTTGCTGCGTTTCGGCGGCGTCCTGGATCTGCCGCCCTCACGCGCCGCCGGAATGATCCCCTGGATAGCTCGATTCGCCCGCGCAGCGTTTCGACGCGACCGAAATACGGAGCTGCTGTCACCCCTGGTGCTGCCGGCGGCCCGCGATTGGCGGCGTTGGCTGGATGAAATCGGCCGCGGTGAATTGCTGCGGCGCAACGGACATTACGAAGTCGGGTTCGGCGCGAAGGCGACCGAGGCTGCGGCGAGTCAGGCGGCAGCCATGGCGAGCCTCGGCGTCAGGACCGTTCCGGTTCCAAACGCCGACCTTCAGGCCTTGGAGAAGGCTGCAGGCGCGCCCGCGGTGGGACTCTGGTTTCCCGATTCCGCGCATGTGGTTGATCCTTTGCGCGCGGTACAGGCGCTCGCCGACGCGGCGACGGCGCGGGGGGCCGAATATCGCCGGATGGAGGTGCGACAACTCAAACCGCGCGGCGACGGCGTCGAAGTCATCGGCGCGGACGCCGCCTTCACCACCCGGGCAGCCGTGATCTGTGCGGGCATGGGGTCGCAGCCGTTGCTGAAATCGTTCGGCCTGCATGCGCCGCTTCAGCCGGTTCGCGGCTATCACATCGAAATGCCGGGCCATGAGTCGTATCTTGACGCGCCGGTGGTGTATACCGACGAGCATCTTCTTGTGACCCCCATGTCCGGCAGGCTGCGCGCCTCCAGCTTCATGGAATTTGCCGCCACCGATGCGCCGGCCGATGCCACCAAGCTCGAAAAGCTGCGCGCCTTGGTACGCAAACGCGGCTACCGCTGCGAGGCCGGCGGACCTTCATGGGTCGGGTCGCGGCCCATCCTGCCCGACTATCTGCCCGGCATCGGCCGCGCACCGGGCTCTTCACGCCTCTACTACGCCATCGGACACCAGCACATCGGACTGACCCTCGCACCGGTGACCGGCGATCTGCTCGCTGACCTTGTCGCCGAGCGCACTCCCAGATTAGAGATTCAGGGATTCGATTTGCAGCGCTTCGGCACGTCTTGAGAACAATCAATCAAGGGGATATTTCATGCAAGTACAACCACGCTGGAAACTCGCCGCGCTTTGCGGGCTGTGCCTGATCGCGGCAGCGGCCGGCGCCAATGATGCCGACGATCGCCTGCGCACCATCTACACCACCGAGTGGAAATGGCGTGAGGCCGAGCTGCCCGACAGCGAGGACTCGCAGAAACCCATCCTCAACCATCTTGCCAAAGTCGATCCGGCGAGCCAGGCGCAGCGCCTCGCCTATTGGCGGGACGTGCTCAAGAAACTCGACGCCATCAAGCGCGATGAGCTCTCCGCCAAGGAGCGCCTCAACTACGACATCTATCATCCGCAGATCGAGGCGCTGATCAGTGCGCAGGAGTTCCGGCAATTCGAGATGCCGGCCAACGCCGACACCACCTTCTGGACCGACGTGGGCTACACCGCAAGGCGCACCTTCCGCGGCGAGCAGGACTACCGCAATTTCATCGCGCAGATGAAGGATGTGCCGCGTTATTTCCATGAGCAGATGGACGAGATGCGCGCCGGCATGAAGCGCGGCTTCACCCCGCCCAGGGTCACCATGACGGGCCGCGACGGTTCGCTGACCGCGGTGATCGATGCCAAGCCCGAAGACTGCCTGTTCTACACGCCGTTCAAGGACATGCCGACCGTGCCGAAAGCCGAGCACGCGGCACTGCGTGCCGAGGCGGTGAACGCGATTCGCGACGTGGTGCAGCCGGCATACAAGGAGCTGCTCAAGTTCATGCGCGATGAGTACCTGCCTGCGACGCGCACCACCATCGCGGCATACGATCTGCCGGACGGCAAAGCCTATTACAGATCCAAGATCCAGGAGTTCGTGACCATCGACATGGATCCGGCCAAGATCCATGAATTCGGCGAGTCGGAAGTTAAGCGCTTGCACCAGCAGATGCTCGACACCATGAAGGAAACGGGCTTCAAGGGCGATTTCCCGGCGTTCCTCAAATTCTTGAAGAGCGATCCGCAGTTTCAGGCCAAGACGCCGCGCGAGCTGTTGATGAATGCCGCCTATATAGCCAAGCGTTTCGACGGCAAGGCGGGGCAGTACTTCGGCATGTTGCCGCGCCAGCGCTTCGCCATAAAGCCCGTGCCGGACGACCTGGCGCCGTTCTACACCGGCGGCCGCGGCGGCCCCGGGGTTTATCTGGTCAACACGTACGATCTGCCGAGCCGGCCGATGTACAACCTGACCGCGCTCACCCTGCACGAGTCCGCCCCCGGCCATGCCTTCCAGATGCCGCTCGCGCTCGAGCACAAGGACCAGCCGGAGTTCCGCCAGCACACTTATTTATCGGCTTACGGCGAGGGCTGGGCGCTTTACTGCGAAACGCTGGGTGTGGAGATGGGCATGTATGAGTCCCCGTACGACCGGTTCGGGATGCTCAACTACCAAATCTGGCGCGCCGTGCGCCTGGTGGTGGACACCGGCATGCACAGCCAAGGGTGGAGCCGCGACAAGGCGGTGAACTACATGCGCGAATACACCGCACTTTCCGAACACGAGATCCAGACCGAGATCGATCGCTATATCGCCTGGCCCGCCCAGGCGCTGTCTTATTACATCGGCGAGGACACCATTCTCAAGGAGCGCGCCAAGGCGGAAAAGGCCTTGGGGAATAAATTCAACCTGCGCGCCTTCCATGACGCGGTACTGGAACTGGGCTCGGTGCCGCTGCCGGTGCTGACGGCACGCATCGACCGCTTCATCGCCGAGGGGGGTGTCGGTCCGTACCCCGACATGGAATGAGGCGCACGTGAACAATCGTCTCATCATCGTTCTGGTACTGGCCCTGATCGCCCTCGGCTACATCGTCCGCTGGTGGTGGCTGGAAAAGCCGCGCAGCAGCCAAGGTCTGCCGGACCGCCGCATCCGGCCGAGCGACGCGCTGGTCGGGTTCGTCACCAACTTCTTCGACACATTGGGCATCGGCTCATTCGCGCCGGCCACCGCTTATTTCAAGCTTCGCGCGCGCATGCCGGACGAACAGATACCCGGTACCTTGAACAGCGGCCAGTGTCTGCCCACCATGACGCAGGCGCTCATATTCATCGCCACGGTGAGCGTTGACCTTGTGACCCTCATCAGCATGATCGCGGCGGCCACGGTGGGCGCCTGGCTCGGCGTGGGTCTGGTCACCCGGCTGTCGCGGCGCGCAGTGCAGATCGGCATGGGCGTGGCCCTCTTGATCGCGGCCTGCTTGTTTCTCGCCAGCAACCTGAACCTGATGCCGGGCGGCGGCATGGCGGTGCAGCTGACCGGCGGACGTCTGTTGTTCGCCGTGATCATGAACGCGCTGCTCGGGGCCCTGATGATGCTCGGGGTTGGTCTGTACGCGCCGTGCTTGATTCTCGTGAGCCTGCTCGGGATGAGTCCGATCGCGGCGTTTCCCATCATGATGGGTTCGTGCGGATTGCTCATGCCCATCGGCGGCGCGGGTTTCATTCGCACCGGTCGGTACAGCTTCAGCGCCGCCGTCGCTCTTGCTTTGGGGGGCATACCCGGCGTGCTGCTCGCGGCCTATGTGGTCAAGTCGCTGCCCATCGACTGGCTCAGGTGGCTTGTGGTCATCGTGGTGCTGTACGCGGCAACCCAGATGCTGCTGTCGGCACGCCGCAGCCGTCAAAGCACGGTTGCGGCATGAGAGCGGCAGCCTGGCTGAGCGGCCTCGGTCTGGCGGGCGCCTTCATGGCAGGGCACGCGTCCGCGGCACTCGCGCCGGGCGACGTGCCTAAGGAGGCGGATCGTTTGCTGGGCAGCTATGGTGAGTACCGGGCCAACAACGACCTGCTGTACTACCACCTCGATGTGCGCGTTGATCCAACCAAGCGCTACTTGAGCGGCAAGAACAGCATCCGCTTCAAAATGCTCGAGGACGGCTCGCGCATCCAGCTGGATCTCGTGCCCGCCTTTGCCATCGACAAGGTGCTGGACACCACGGCGCCGGGGGCGCCGGCGCTCAAGACCGAGCGGGGCGATGGACGCACGGTGTATGTGGATTTTCCGCAGCTCCTGCGCAAGGGCAGGACTTACCAGATCGATTTCTACTATTCGGGGAACCCGGTGGAAATGGGCCGCTTCGGCGGCTTCGTGTTCCGCGAGGACCCGCAGGGCCGTCCGCTGGTGAACACCGCCTGCGAGGAGGAGGGAGCCAGCGTCTGGTGGCCGAACAAGGATCAATGGCGCGACGAAGTGACCGGCATGGACATCAGCATCGAGGCGCCGAACGGAATGACGGAGGTCTCCGGCGGCCGCTTCGTCAGCAAGCAGGCGTTACCCGACGGCTACACGCGCTGGAACTGGAAGGTCCACTATCCCATCAACAACTACGACGTGTCGCTGAACGCAGGCACCTACGTACATTTCGCCGACCGTTGGCACCAGCTGTCGCTCGATTACTTTGTGTTCCCCGAGGATCTCGACAAGGCCAAACGCCAGTTCGTGCAGGTGAAGGATATGCTCAACGCCTTCACCCACTACTTCGGCGAGTATCCCTTCCCCAAGGACGGGTACAAGCTGGTGGAGGCCATGTACTCCGGGGTCGAGAACCAGACCGCAATCACCTACGGCAACCAGTTCGAAAACGGCTATGTGGGGCACAAGCCCTCGCCCATTGGTGCGCGTTTCGATTTCATCATCGTGCACGAGAGCGCACACGAGTGGTTCGGCAACAGCATCACCGCCAAGGACCGCTCCGACATGTGGATCCATGAAGGCTGGGCGAATTACGCCGAAACGCTGTTCGTCGAGTACATGTGGGGCAAGGCAGACGCGATCAGTTACCTCAACACCGGCAAGGAGAACGTGAAGAACCAGTACCCGGTCATTGGTCCCGAGGGGGTCTATACGACGCCGCCGCCCGACCAGTACAAGAAGGGTGCGCTGTTCCTGAATACGGTGCGCAGCGTCATCGACAACGATGCCGAATGGTTCAAGCTGCTGCATGACTACTATCAGCATTTCAAGTACCAGACCATCATGACCACCGACATGGTGGCGTTTTTCAATCAGCACACGGGCCGGAATCTCACCCCGTTGTTCAACGAATATCTGCGGCACGCCGCAATCCCGGTGCTGGAGTTGAAATTCGATGCGGCCGGCAAGCGCGTGGCGTATCGCTGGCGTGCCGAGGAGAGCGGCTTTGCGATGCCGGTGCGGGCCGGCAAAAAAGGTCAGTGGCAGCTGCTGCATCCCACCGCCGACTGGCAATGGCTCGACACGGCCTTGAACGCGGCGGATTTTTCCGCCGACACCGACTACTACTACATAGATGTGAGTAAGCAATGAACAATTCCACCGTCCTTCGAACCATCGTCGCGGCAATGAGCCTGTGCGCGTGCCTGATGGGCGGTCGCGCCTGGGCGGCGTCAGCGGGTTACGATCGGCTCGTGAGCCTGTTCGAGGAATGGCGAGCCTTCGAGCGGCCCGCCATGCAGGGCGCGGTCGCCGACTACAGCGCCTCCGCCATGGCCGCCAAGGCGGCGGCGTTGCCCGGCTGGCGTGCGCGTTTGAACGCCTTGGATACTGGCGCATGGTCGGTCGCGGAAAAGAACGACTTCAAGCTGGTAGCGGCCGAAATGGACGGCTTCGACTTCAACCTGCGCGTCCTGAAGCCCTGGTCGCGGGACCCTGCCTTTTACGTGAACGTGTGGGCGACCCGCACCGACGTGCCGCGTCGCGAAGGCCCGGTCGCCTATCCCGAGACGGAGCTGTTCGCCTATCGATTCCCCCTTTCCGCCGACGCGCAGCGCGAGCTCATGGCGCGGCTTACCGCGATACCGGCATTTCTCAAACAAGCCAGGAACAACCTCAAGGACAGCAATGCGCGTGATCTATGGGTGTTCGGCGAACAGGAACTGCGCAACCAGTCACGCGCACTGGCGGACCTCGAGGCAGGCACGCTCACGGTGAGCACGCTGGAGCAGATCCAGCATGCCGATCTCAAAGGCGCCTCCAGCGCACTGCGCCGCGCGGTGGGCGCGGCGCGCACCGCAACGGACGAGTTCGTGCACTGGCTGGAAGAGCAGGCGCCGCAGAAAACCGGCCCTTCCGGGGTCGGCAAGGAGAACTACACCTGGTATCAGCAGCACGTGCACTTCGTGCCGTTCACCTGGGACGAGGAAGTGGTGCTGCTGCGGCGCGAGCTGGAGCGCGCACAGTCCTCGCTGCGGCTGGAGGAACACCGCAATCGAAACCTGCCGCCGTTGGAGCCCGTGAAGGATGCGGCTGCATTCGATCAGCTGGCCCACCAGCGGCTCGACGAGTTCGTGAATTTTCTAATCGAGCAGCAGATTATTCCCAACAAGCCCTACCTGAAGTCGGCGCTCGAGCCGGAATTGGGACACTTCGTCCCCGAGTCCGAACGCGTGTTCTTCACGCGCATAACGCATCGCGAACCGATGCTGCTCTTGTCGCACGACTATCACTGGTTCGATCTGGCGCGCATGCGTGATGAACCGAACCCAAGTCCGATCCGCCGCCTCGCCTCATTGTCGAACATATGGGATACCCGCGCCGAAGGCTTCGCCACTGCCTTCGAAGAGCTCATGATGCATGTGGGCCTCTATGACGACAATCCGCGCGCCAAGGAACTGGTATGGATCATGCTGGCGAATCGTGCGGCCCGCGGCTTAGCCTCGCTGTACGTGCAGGCCAATCAGTTCACCTTGGAACAGGCCGGCAAGTTTCATGGCGATTGGACGCCGCGAGGCTGGGCGCATTCTAACGACCAGCTGACCGCGTTCGAGCAGCTCTTGTACCTGCGACAGCCCGGCTACGGGGCCAGCTACGTGAACGGGAAGCTGTTCCTCGATCGGCTGATCGCCGAATACGGGCAGGCGCAGGCGCTGGTTGGGAAGACGTTCGAGCTTCGCGATTTTCTCGACCGCTTCAACAACGAAGGCATGATTCCGGTGCCGCTCATGGAGAGCGAAATGATCCCGGCAGAGGCTCGTCTACCGTAATCCAACCCGCATTTGGCGGGACACGCCCGTTCTCGAACCTGCCAATGCATGCATTGGCAGGGCAGGCGGAGCTGCGTCCTCACAACATCATGTCAACTCGATCGATGCGCTCCGGGACCGCCGTTTCCCCATGGTTCCAAGCCGTTTCCAGGTGGGATCTTGCAACGTCCAGCTCGGTGACGACGTAATGCCGATCAGGAAAGTGACGCCGCGACGATTCCTGCTGCTCGAGCAGGAACTGGTCCTGGCGCCCGACCCGCTGCAGTAGCGGCCAGACCAGCAAACGAATGAGGAACGCCGGCGCCCAGCGCCCCGCGACATGCAAGGTGCTGAACACATGGGTCGAGGTTGCGGTTTCGGGCGTGAAATACAGGCTGATCCACGCGCTCCAGCCGCTTCGATAGCGGTACTCGAGCTGGGCCATGCTCATGCCGGAAAAGTAGGCGCGCTCGCTGGCGCGGGGCGATTCGAATAGCCTGTAGAACCAGCCGGACTGACGTGGCTGACCGGAGTAGTCGATCACGAATCCATCTTTGGTCTTTTGCACCACGACTGTGACCGGCGTCCGCTCAGCTTCGCCGCGCACGATTCCGGGATGGACGAAGGGCGTGTGCAGGGCGTCGAGGAAATTCTCCTGAGCATCGAGAATCGGCGCGCGCCATTTCAGTTGTCCGACGAAGCGTCGGTGCGCGGGATCCATCGCCGTCGCGCGCAGCGGCATGGGGTTCGATTGCTTCGCCGATATCCAGACCAAACCATCCCGCTCGCGCACTGGAAACATCGGCACTCGCACGTTGGCGCCCATTTTGGAGTCGCTCGCGCCGGGTACATGCCGGCAGTAACCGTCCGCGCCGAAGCTCCAGCCGTGATAGGCGCAGCGCAATCCCTCCCGCCCCATACGCCCCAGTGACAATGGCACACCGCGATGAGGGCAGCGGTCTTCGAATGCGAGCACCTCTGATTTCGCATCGCGCACCAGCGCGAAGGGTCGTCCAAACGCAAGAATCGAGATCGGGCGGCTTGTCACTTCACTGGAACGTGCGACGGCGAACCAGTGATTGCGGAACTGCTCAGCGCAGACATCTACCATTGGAAGCGTCTCATGAGCGGTTCGCCCAGGGATCTTGAGAGTGCGGCCAACAGGCCGATGGCGCGTTGCCGTCTACGCGTAAGGTGGCGTACGCAGACGGCGCTGTATTCGATGGTTCCGACCCCGCCGCGTAACCGCTTGAACTCGGCGGCACCGGCGCTGAGATTGACGCGCCGCCCGCTGGAGGCGGCAAGGTCGAAGACAGTGGCCATCAGCAGGCGGTACAAGCCGCGCGCGGGAGGCGCCGCGGTGTCGTAGCCGACGATAGGGGCGGTAAGGGTCGTGCCCGCGGCGAAAATGCCAACCACGGCCTCGAGAGCGCCGGATGCGTCACGATAGCCGAACAGATTCAGGAGGCCAGCCGCGTGCCAGCTTCGCAAGAACGAGGCCCGGTAGCGCGGATTGAGCGGCGAATACTTTTCTATATACAGCAACTGATAAAGATCGGCGGCGCGCTCGAAGTCCTTCTCGCTCCAGGAGTCGGCAGAAGTGAGATCGCATCGCCGGCCTTGTAACAGCTTGAGGTCGCGGCGCAGATTCGCGTGGAGGCGTGCCGAAACGTCGATCTGATCATATAGATAAACCTGACGGCTCGGAATGAGCTCACAACCGAGAGCCTTGAGCAGATCGAGCCATGCCGGCGTGTATCGCTGGTTGAGCGAGCGAAACCAGATTGCATGACCGGGCCATCGCTGCTGCGCCTCCTCGATCCAGTTGCGCAGGTGATCGCCGTTCAGGTCCGGGTAGATGTTGGTGCTCAACATCCAGTTGTTGACCGCCACGGCCTTGTCGATCCTCGCCCGCCGCAGGTAGGAGCCCAATGCACCGCAAACAGTGCACAGGGGAGCGGCAAGCAGCGGGGAGGCCAAGCGCCTCAGCTCTTCCTGCGAGTAGAGCACGTAGGCGGTGTAGGGCGAGCACACCCAGCAGTTGCCGGTCTCGCCATCGTTGACAGTGACCGGCATCAAAGAGGGGCCGGCGCCCACAAAATCGACATGTGTCGCGAGGTTGGGCACATCCGCGGCGTCCCGCGGCAACCGCGAATATGCCTGCACCAACGACACGAAGTCCCCCGCGCCGAAGGATTGCAAAGCAGCGCTCATGCGGGCAAATCCTCGCCGTCCCACTCGATGTCTCGCGTGGAGGCCTCGCGCATGGACGAGCGGCGTCCGACGGCCATCGCCGCGAACGAGGCGATGTCCCGGGCTGCTCCAGCGAGCGGCAACCGGTCTCCGGGAATGCTCAGCACGTCCTTTGCACGCAGCCAGTCGCGCACCCAGCGGCGCAGCTTTCCCGCGCGCACGGCGGCCGGCAAACCCGCCGCGAGCATGACCGGTGCCAGCATGCGGGGACTCTTGGAGGTGGGCGCGACGAGGCCTTCATTGAATCCTTGAATGGCGTTCGCCACCGCATCTGACATCGAGAACAGGTGCAGGCCGCTGATCGCGCGCGGATTGCACTCCAGAACGCTGACCTGTCCTGAATCGGATGCAATCCAGTCGAAGGAGATCTGCCCGGTGAAGCCGATCTTGGCAACGAAGCTGCTCACGAAACCTTCGATGGTGGGATTGGAGACCTGTTCAAAATAGTAGCTGCTGCTGTTGCCGAGCCTGTAGCTCGGCTCGTAGGTCACGTGAGCGCGCAGCGATCCGCGCGTGGCGATGCTGTAGGAGCACAGTTCCCGCCCCCTCTGGAATTCCTGCGCCACCCAAGGGCCCAGCGACGCCAATTGCGGCGCCGCGGCCGGGATGCCGGCAGGATAGATTCGCACGTGTACGCCGAACCTCGAATATTCCGGCTTGAGCACCACCGCTCGATCGCCCGCCCATTCGCGTGCCGCCTCCAGGGTATCGATGCGCGCGGACTTGGGTACGATGGCACCACAACCTTGGGCGAGACCGAGAAAGTGCCATTTGCTGTGCAGCTCGCGGAGCTGATCAAAACCGTCGGCGAACACGGCGCATTGCGCAGGCAGCAGCCGCCGGCTGCGGCTCAAAAAGAAAACCTCTTCGCAGGTGGGTACCACCAGCTCGATACGGTGCCGTTCGATCAGCTTGGCGAGGTCGCGCGCAAATGCCGCCAGGGCGAGGCGCGGCGGTGCGATGGCGTGCACCGCACTGACCGCTCTAGACCAGGAGGAGATCCTGCATGGCACGCTGTCTGCCACGTGCACGATGGATCCCTGCGCTGCGAAGCGCCGCGCCAGATCCAGCGCAACCGGCGCCCTGCCACCGAGAATCAGGACGTGCATGGAAGCGAGCGAGCGCCGCGGATGCGCCGCCTCTTATGGGTCAAAGACTGGGGGCGTACGGCGCCGAATTCGATCCGCGGCGGTAAGCCGCCCAATGAGCGCGCCAAGGCGGCGCATTCATTCTGCACTCGCAGAAGTCCCGCTGCGGCGGGCATTGGCGCGAGCCCCAGCCGCCAATGGCACGGTGCGAGCTCCTGCACTTCGAAGTCGCGAAGCGCTTCGCTGCCGCGCAATATCGTGCGTGCCAGTACATCGGGAAAGACCGGTACCCGCGCACCGGTCCCCTCCAGCCAGAGAACGTCGTCTTGCCGGCCGTCGACACCCGCCAGTGCCAGTGAGGCCCGACCGCACCTGCAAGGATTGTCCGCCAGCCGTAGAACGTCATTAAGCCGATAGCGGATGACCGGCTGGCTGCGACGTCTTAGGTCGGTGACCAGCGGGCTCATCCGTCTGCGGTCGCTGTCCAGCCATTCCGGCTCGATGAGCACGTAGGGCTCATTGAGGTGAATCAACCCATGTTCGCACGTGGTGCCCAACAGCCCCTCGGTTGCCTGATAGATCTGCTCCACGCGCACCGCGTAGCGGCGCTCGATCGCCTCGCGATCCAGCTCATCCAATACTTCGGCAACCGAAATGATTCGCCTCGGCTTCAATGCGACGTCTTGGTCCGCCAGGAGGCGTAGAACCTGCGCGGGCGCGGCCAGGATGGTGGGATTGTGCCTCAGCAGAGCCTCGACGATGCTCGGCCATGGCATAATCTGATCGACATACACGAACCGCAGCCGAAGCGCCTGGACCGAATCGTACAGAGTACTTCCCGCGCGCAGCACCAGAGCGATGACCTCGCGCCTGAGAAGGTTGGCCGTCGCGAGTTTCGCCAGCAAGGTGCCGGCCCACTGGGCTCGTTCTCCGGCACTCGCCATGAACAAGCCGCGTGAACCTGAGGTGCCGGATGACAAACCGACCGTAAAGCCGTTCCACGATGCGGCGAAGTCTCTCGTGGACTCGGCACGCGATGCGATGTCCAGCACGTCCTTTAGTTTCGCGCCCACCGTGTTGATGTCATCGAATCGATCCATCCAGATCTGCTTGTCGATAATCGGCCATTCAGTGAATGGCCGTCCGGCATATTGCCGATAGAAGGCCGAACGCTGTCCGACCTCGCGGAGCAGTTCGGCGAGCCATCGCTGCTGCCAGGCGTCTAGTCGCGAGCGGTTTTGCGCGCGGTCGAACCTTCTGGCCCGGATGTAGGCGCTTACGAACTGGCGCGCAGCGGCGATATTCATGGCCGCAGCGACCGGCAATGTGCAGGAATGAGTGAGACGCTGCCGCGCGCTCCGAGAGCGTGCAGGTCTGCGAGGGTTCGTCGATAGGTTGCGGTGTCCCCTAGCAGCTGGGTCGCCCATCGGGGCGGAGGTGTATTGTCGGCAATGGCCTGAACCGACCAGGCGGCGTCCGCCACGAGGAATATCCAGCGTTTCGCGTCCTGGAAGCACACGCCATAGTGGCCCGCTGCATGTCCCGGCAACGATACGGCAAATATGGATCCATCCTTGAACAGATCGACGCCGTCGGCGAATGGTGCCAGTGCGGCGGGCAAGCGCGCAGGCGCTAGATTCTCATAGAAGCGAAGTCTGGCCTCGATGTGTCGCGGCGCGAGCGAGGGCAGGAGTCCGTGTACGAGCGCCGACATTCTCGAACGGGCGTGCAAGTCCTCCCAGGCGGCGCGCGAGCACCAAGGCAAGGCGTGCGGGAAGTCATTGAGCGCGCCCACATGGTCGCCGTGAAAATGGGAAATCAGGATGGTTTTGATGTCCCCGGGCTCGATATCCAGGGCATGAATTTGCGCGATTGCGGAGTTTTTCGGCGTCCAACGTACCGGGGTCACCCAGCGATACGCCGCTTCCGGAAGGCGTCGCGTGGCGTCGACGAAAGCCTGGCCGTAGCCGGTATCGAACAGCATCCATCCCTGCGTGGGATGACGAAGCAGAGCGACCAACGCGGGAAACTCGCATGCCTTCCAACTCGCGCCCAGCCGCGACGATGCCTCCGGGTGCAGGCAATAGCCGGTCTCCAACAAGCGCCACTGAATGGGTATCACCGCAATTTCCAGCAGCCGTTAAAATTGAGGAAGCCGGGTTGCAACGGCACGCTGGCCGAATAAGCTGAACGTCCCCGCGCAATCCTGATCGACAGCGTTGGGGCCAACGACAGCCAGCCTGCGCCCCTGCGACCGGTGGGCGCGCATCGGTGCCGGTCGCTCCATGACCCGAGGACCTCATATCTCGCCGCGGCGAGACCCGAGGCCCGGTGGGAGTCGATGAAGCCGCTTGAAACGGAGGCTCGAAGTTGCATCTCAGATGTCCAGAACCGCGCCGCCCAGCGATATGCCAGCGCCGCTGCCGATCAACACGACTCGCTGTCCGGGGTTGATGCGTTGTTCGGCGATACCCCGGTGCAATGCGATAGGCAGTGACGCCGCCACTTGGTTGCCATGGGTCGGCAGGGTTAGCACGAAGCGATCGGTGGGCAGGTTGAGCGCCGACTGCAAATGCGTGATCGCGCGCCCGCTCGCCTGATGCGGCACCCAAACATCGATGTCCTCGACGCTCGATGCCGCGCGCTCCCAAAGGCTTTGCAGGAAACCGGGCAGTACTGCCGCTGCCATCCTGTAGGTTTGACGCCCTTGCATCTCGAAGTAGGTGCCTGACAAGAACTCATCCATCAGGGTTCGCGGCGGCAGCCCGGTGCCCCCCGCGCGCAGCTGGCAGTATTCAACGCCGTCTCCGAAGGTCTGCATGTAGGCTGCGCGTAACCGCGGACCGGTGCGTGTTGGTACGCCCACGATTATTGCCCCGGCACCGTCACCGAATAATCCGGCCGTCGAGGAGTCATTGGCATTCAGGCCCTGCGAGGCGCGCTCGCTGGCAACGATCAGAACGCGGCGGTAACGTCCGGTGGCTATCGCGCTGGACACCAGATCGAGGGCAACCAAAAAACCCAGGCAGCTCGAGTTGACGTCGAAGGCGGCGATGCCGCTGTCACCCAAGCCCAACTCGCGTTGTATGAACACGGCCGTGCACGGGATGGCCTGATAAGGAACGCTGCCGACCGCGATGATGGCATCGAGCTCGGCTGGATCGAGCGCGGCCGCATCAAGCGCCTGGCGTGACGCCGCTGCGCCCATGACGACGACGCTTTCGTCGTCTGCCGCGTATGCGCGGGTGGTGACGCCCGTTTGGCGAGCAGTCCAGCCTGGATCCTTGCCCCAGCGCCGGTCGAGTTCCGTGGATTCGACCCTGCTCCGAGGGACGTATTCGCCGCTACCCAGGATTTGCAATCCGATGCCGTGCATGAGTCGCCCTCTCGCCATTGTCCCTATGACCCGGCCTAACGATGCGGCCTGCCCTTGCGCCTGGCAAATTCTAACCTCGTGGGGACCGTCAGCTGACGCAGATGGTATTATAAATTAATACTGATTCAGACTTGGAAGTATATGAGCGAAGCATCGGTTCTCGTCGCAGGCGTCAAATCGCGTCTGCGCGCACAAGGGATCAAATATCGGGAGCTCGCCGCACGTATCGGTGTCAGCGAGCCGACGATAAAGCGCGACCTCGCACGCGGCAACTTCTCGCTGCGGCGACTCGATGAGATCTGCAAAGTGCTGGGAGTCAGCGTGGCCGAACTCGCGCAGCCGCCTGAGTCATCGCCGCTCACCGAGCTCACCGAAGTGCAGGAACACGCGCTGGTCGCCAACCCGAGGCTTCTGCTTGTCACCTATCTTGTCACAAACGATTGGAAATTCTCTGAAATCGTCAAGGTATTTGAATTGGGACCCAGCGATCTGGTGGATGTTCTACTGAAGCTCGACAAGCTGAGAATCATCGATTTTCAGCCGCCGACGCGAATTCGTAAGCTGGCCTCGCGCAATTTCGCCTGGCGCAAGGACGGCCCTGTGCAGGATTATTTTCTGCGACGCGTGGTGCCGGAATTCTTCGCCGGACGGTTCGATGAGGCGGGCGATGAGATGCGCTTCGTCGGCGGCTCTCTGTCGGCAGCCTCGATGCTGCGCCTGCAGTCTGCCGTACAAAGACTCGTGGGCGAATTTGAGCATCTGGCACAACAGGATGCGCGCTTGCCGAGAGAGAAGCGCAGGCGCTGCGCCGCCATCCTGGGGCTGAGATTATGGGAGTTTTCCGGCTTCACCAATTTGCGCAGCAGTGCCGTGCCATCGCGTGGCAGGGCACTGAAGGGCGTCAAGTCGGGCTAGAGCCTCGCGAGAGTGCGCCTGATCAAGGTTTGGCGTCGCTCAGCTTGCTCCAAAAGTAGGTGTACTCCAGCGCCTGCGTGTGCGCATGCTCCTCCGGAGTCGCTCCCGATCCGTGCCCGCCCTCGACGACTTCGTAAAAGAGATATGGAATCTTCATGGCGGCGAGCTTGGCGGCGAACTTGCGCGCATGCTGCGGGCCTACGCGGTCATCCTTGGTGGTGGTCCAGATCAGCGGTTGAGGGTAGTGCACGTCAGCCTTGAGGTTGTTGTAGGGCGAGATAGAGGCCAAGAACCTTCGTTCCTCGGGATCCGTGACGCTGCCGTATTCGCCCACCCAGGAACTGCCAGCGGCAATCTGCTCGTAGCGCAGCATGTCGAGGAGCGGCACCTGGATGTCCACGGCACTCCACATCTCCGGGTGCTGAGTGAACTCGACGCCCATCAGCAACCCGCCGTTCGAACCTCCGCGAATGCCGAGATGCGCGACGCTGGTGAAGTGACGGCTCACCAGATCAGCGCCCACGGCCGCGAAATCATCGTATATGCGCTGCCGGTGGGTCTTGAGTCCCGCCTCATGCCACTTGGGTCCGAACTCCCCGCCGCCGCGTATGTTGGCGAGCACATAGGCGCCGCCGCGCTCGAGCCACAACTTGCCGAGCGCCGGGTCGTAACGCGGCGTGATGGAGGACTGGAAGCCGCCATAGGCCTCCAAGATCGTCGGCGTGCTGCCGTCCATCTTCATGTCCTTCGGGTGCACGATGAAGTAGGGCACATGAGTTCCGTCTTTGGAAATCGCCTCGAACTGCTCCACGACATCGCGTGAGGCGTCGAATTTCGGCGGCAACGACTTCACCGTTTTGCCCACGCCGGTGGTCAAATCGAACAATTCGAGTTGTTGCGGCGTGAGGAATTCATTGGTGCGGACAAAGGCGCGATCGCTGTGGATATCGGTGTCGACGATGTTCACCGATATGTTGTCGGGCAGCGGGAGGGGTTTATGGGTCCATTTGTCGCCCGCGAGCGGCGTGTACGATGCGGCACGGCCACGCACATTGTCCAGCGTGTGAACCAGAAGGTGGCCGTGAGTGGCGGAGGCTTCTTCGAGCGCTTCGCGCGGGCCGGGCGCATAAATCAGACCCGGGTTGATGTGTTCGGGATCCTTTTCCGCATTAGCAAGATCGAACGACACCAATGAGCCCGCCGGCAGGGTGACCGCCCCCCGTTGCCAGGGCTCGTTGATGCTAACCACCATCCGACCTTCAACCAGGCCGATCACTTCGCTTTTCTGGGGCATGGTGAGCTTGACCATGTCCTGTCCCTGCACCAGATAGCGCTCGAATCGGAAGAACTCCACGCCGCGCTCGATCAATACGGCATGGTGACCCAAGCCGTCGTCCAGGCGGACGGGTTCGACCAGAAAATCGTCCGTCTTGCCCCGAAACACCTCCACCGCCGAATCAAGAGGCTGGCCGCGCTTCAAGCGCTTGACCACGATGGGATAGCCGGATTTGCTCTGCTCTCCTTTCACCCAGATGCGCGAGATCAAGAGCGTATCGGGATCTTCCCAGGCAGCACGCTGCTTGCCGGTGGGCAGGTCGAAGCCGCCTTTCACGAATGTGCCGCTCGGCAGGTCGAATTCGCGAATGGTCTCCGCGTCCTCTCCACCGTCCGAGAGCTCGATGAGACAGCGCTTCTCCTCAGGCTCCTCGCACGTCACGCCCCGTCCGAACCAGTTGGCGTGTTCGGCGCTGGACAGGGCGTCCAGATCGATCACAACCTGCCAGTTCGGTTCGTCCGATTGATAGTCCGACAGAGTCGTCTGCCGCCAGATGCCGTGCGGGTGATCGGCGTCCTGCCACAGGTTGTAAACCCGTCCGCCGATGAACTGTGGCACGGGAATCCGATCTTTTGCCTCGGCGAGTTGTTTGGCGTCTTCAAAGAGGGGGCCGAAATGCGCATCGGCCTCCAACACTTTCAGGGTTTTGGCGTTCTCGTCCGCCACCCATTGCATGGCGCGGTTGCCGTGCACGTCCTCCAGCCACAGAAAGGGGTCTTTGGTTTCGGACTCGGCCGCGGCGTTGCACTGGCCGAAGGTGGTGAACGCGCCGGCCGCCACAAGAAGCAGTGATTTGATGGTGTACATATGGCTCCGCAATATACCGCAGCCGGAACGTCTCGCGTTTCGCCCCCGCCGACTGGCGGTGAATCTTCATCAGGGTTCTGCGGGGCCTTAAAACGGGGTCCCTCGTGTATCATTTCGCAGTGCAACCGGGACTCCAAATCATTCGCCGAGCCAGCTTCAAGGCCCTGCCGTGGAAGAACGGCGGCGGAGTCACGCACGAAGCGCTTCGCGTTCCAAAGAATGGAGACCCATTCGAGTGGCGCGTTAGCGTGGCGCAGATTGAAAACTCGGGTCCGTTCTCGGACTTCGCGGGCTACCGACGAAAAATGGTCCTGCTTCGGGGGCCGGGTATTGAACTTAAGTTCGGCGACGGCCAGCAGCACGCGCTCAGACAGGTCGGCGATATGGCCGAATTTGACGGTGCGCTGTCCACGCACGGCAACCTGCTGGGCGCCCCGTGCATGGACCTCAACCTCATGGTCGCGAATGACCGCCAGGTCAAAGCCCGGGTCGAGCGCATCCGGGGACCGGTCGATGTGGGCGCTTCCGAGCTCGAAACCACCCTGATATTCAGTATTGAGTCGGCTCTGGAAGTTAAACGCAGCAACGGTGAGATCGCGCTTTTGGGTCCCTGGGACCTGGGAGTCATCTGCGGGTATTACGGCCAAGTTGTCAGTTCGCACGCCGCGATTTCAACTACCCCCCGGGCCGTGTTTTTTGCGACCATAAGCCACTAAAAACTTTAGGACGAACGCCATGGCGGCCAATCCCAACCTTCCCTCCCACGACCTGTCCCTCGAGGCGTTTCGCGATGCCATACGCGACAGCGGCGCGTGGCCTGAGGATCAGGCAGTCACGCGACTTCTACATTCGCTGGAATTGACCGGCGGGGCGAGGCACCGTGCGGTCGCTCTGGCGATGAGCCTGGTGCAGGGTGCCCGCGACCGGCGCGACGAACGTCCATTTCTCGATGCATTCCTCCAGGAATTCGGCCTCTCCAACCAGGAAGGCATTGCGTTGATGTGCATCGCCGAGGCGTTGCTGCGCATTCCCGACGATGTCACCGCAGATCGCCTCATCGCCGAAAAGCTGGCGACCGGCGACTGGTCGTCGCACGCCGGCCGCTCAGAGTCTTTGTTCGTCAATGCCTCGACCTGGGGTTTGATGCTCACCGGTGGAATTCTCGAGTTGGATCCCTCCATCAAGGAGGACGCCGGCGGCTGGATGCGCAAGCTCACCCGCAAGGCGGGCGAGCCTCTGGTGCGGCTCGCAGTGCGGCGCGCCATGAAGATCATCGGTGGCGAGTTCGTCGTCGGTCGCAATATCGAGGAGGCGCTGGCACGCAGCGCGCGCGAGTCGGACATCGGCTTGTGCTCATTCGACATGTTGGGAGAAGGGGCAAGAACGCTGCAGGATGCGGATCGATATCTGAAGTCCTATCAGCATGCGATAGACGTGATCGGATCCACCGCCGACGGGCGCCCGCCGCACGAAGTGTCGAGCATCTCGATCAAACTCTCGGCCCTCGAGCCGCGCTACAACCTGTTGCAGAAAGAGCGCGTCATGAAACGCCTGGTGCCAAAGGTGCAGGCGTTGGCCGCGCAGGCCGCCAAACTCGGTATCCAGCTCACCATCGATGCGGAGGAGGCGGACCGACTGGATCTGTCCCTGGATATCATCGAGGCGCTGGCGAAGGATCAGAGCACACGCGAGTGGCCCGGACTCGGTTTGGCGGTCCAGGCCTACGGCAAGCGCGCCCTCGATGTAATCGATTGGGTTGCAGCCACGGCTCGCACCTACGGCCGACGGATGAGCGTGCGTCTGGTGAAGGGTGCCTATTGGGACTCCGAGATCAAGCGCGGCCAGGAGCGGGGTCTCGACGTTTACCCGGTCTACACCCGCAAAGTCAGCACCGATGTGTCCTATCTTGCGTGCGTGGGGCGCCTGTTCAAGCACATCGACGTCATTTACCCGCAGTTCGCGACTCACAACGCCCATAGCATCGCCGCGGTGCTGGAGCTTGCGCCGCCGAAGGCCAATTTCGAGTTTCAGCGGCTGCATGGCATGGGTCGCCTGCTGTACGACGAAGCGTCGCGCAAGGTGCCGAACTTCCCGCGGGTGCGGGTTTATGCGCCTGTGGGCGAACACAAGGACCTGTTGGCTTATCTGGTGCGTCGCCTGCTGGAAAACGGCGCCAATACCTCATTCGTCAACCGCTTCATGGACGAAGAGGTATCGGTGGCGGAAATCGTTCGAGACCCGATCTCCGAGCTTGAACGCCTGGAGACCTTCGCGCATGCAAACCTGCCGATTCCGCTCAAGCTCTATAGCGACCGACAGAATTCACGCGGCGTAGATCTTGGCGAACCACGAGAAGTGGCCGCGCTGCGCGAGACCCTGCGCTCCAGCGGTGCGCTGCCGGATGCAGGTCCAATCGTCGACGGGGTACTGCTCCCCGGAAGCACCCACCCGGTGAGCAGTCCCACCGATCGACGGATTCAAGTGGGCAACTTCCGCGACTCGACTCCGAATGAAATCGCCGCGGCGTTCGACTCCGCCGCCGGCGCCTTTCCGGCCTGGGATCGCGGAGGTGGCGATGCGCGTGCCGCGTGCCTGGAGCGGGCCGCCGAGATGCTCGCCGCGCAGCGTGCCGATTTCTATACCCTGCTGGTGCGCGAGGCCGGCAAGACCATAAGCGATGCCATCGCAGAGGTGCGCGAAGCAATCGATTTCTGCCGCTACTACGCGCTGCGTGCGCGCAAGCAGTTCGCCCTGCCGCAGCGCCTGGAGGGGCCGACGGGTGAATCGAATGAGATTTCGTTGCACGGCCGCGGCGTGTTCGCCTGCATCAGTCCCTGGAATTTTCCGCTCGCCATCTTTGCGGGCCAAGTTACCGCGGCGCTTGCCGCTGGCAACAGCGTGGTTGCGAAGCCGGCCGAACCGACCCCGCTGATCGCCAGCGCGTTCGTCAAGCTGCTGCACGCGGCCGGTATCCCCAGACAGGTGTTGCAGTTGACTCCGGCTCCAGGGCGAATATTCGGCGAAGCGGCGTTCGCCCATAGCGCGCTCGCCGGAGTTGCCATGACCGGATCCACAGCGACGGCACAAAACATCAACCGTGCCCTCGCCAACCGCAATGGCGCCATCGTGCCGCTCATCGCGGAAACCGGCGGAATGAACGCGATGATCGTCGACTCCACGGCGTTGCCGGAGCAGGTGGTCGACGATGCGGTCGCTTCCGCATTCATGAGCGCCGGCCAGCGCTGTTCAGCCGCCCGGTTGCTGTTCCTCCAGGAGGAGATAGCCGACCAAGTCCTGGAAATGATCTCGGGGGCGATGGACGAACTGGTGATCGGCGATCCCTCTGATCTTGCCACCGACGTGGGCCCCGTCATCACCCCGGCAGCTGCTGCGGGACTCAACCGCCACGTCGAAAGAATGCGCAGCGAGGCTCGCGTCGTCAAAGCCTGCCGTCTCGATGATTCGCTCGCGTACGGCAGCTTCTTCGCGCCGCATCTCATCGAGCTTAAGGACGCCGCTCAGCTGTCGCGAGAGGAATTTGGCCCCATACTGCATGTGGTGCGTTACCGCTCTGCAGATATCGAGCGGGTGTTGTACGCGATTCGTACCAGCGGCTACGGACTCACACTCGGCGTACAGACACGCCTCGAATCTTTCTGGAAGCAGGTATTCGAGCACACTTCCATAGGCAACACCTATGTGAACCGCAACATGATCGGTGCAGTGGTCGGCGTGCAGCCCTTCGGCGGCAATGGCCTATCGGGTACCGGTCCCAAGGCCGGCGGCCCGCACTACGTGGCGCGCTTTGCCAACGAACGCACGCTCACCGTAAATACCACGGCTACCGGCGGCAACGCGGCGCTGCTAAACCTTGGCGGCTGAGGCAGCCTCCGCCCCTTCCTTTTGGCGGGTAGTACCCGGCGACGTCAACGGCTTCCTCGGGCTCGTCGTCGATAATCTGTCCGTTCTAGGATTGCTGGCCGGCGTGTTGATCGGGCCGTTCGGCATGCCGGCCGATGTGGTGTTCGGTCGTATGTTCCCGGGCACGGCGCTTGGAGTGCTGGTCGGCGATGTGATCTACACCGCGATGGCGGTACGACTCGCAAGGCGCTCGGGTCGGGCCGATGTCACCTCGATGCCCTTTGGCCTCGATACGCCCTCGACGATCGGCATGGTGCTGCTGGTGCTCGGGCCCGCCTTTGCGCGTTTTCGCGCGCAGGGCATGGATGCGCATGCGGCTGCCCTTGCAACCTGGCATCTCGGCATGGCGGCAACCACATTCATGGGCGTACTGAAAGTGCTGTTGTCGTTTGCCGGCCGAGCGGTGCGGCGCGTGATCCCTCAGGCCGGGCTTCTCGGCTCGCTCGCCGGCATTGCGCTGATGCTGATCGGATTCTTTCCCATGATCGACCTGCTGCAGTTTCCGATCGTGGGATTCCTCACCCTGGGCCTCATTCTATATGCGCTCGTCGGCCATGGTGCCGTGCCGTTGCGCATGCCCGGGGTATTGTTCGCAGTGATTGTGGGCACGATTCTTTACTACGGATTGGGCGCGCTGCACGTGCTTGGCATGCAGGTCGTCCCGCCGACCATGCCGACCTTCAGGTTTGCGCTGCCGCACTTCGACGGCGGCATCCTGCAGGGATTCGAGACATTGCCCGACTACCTGCCGTTGATCGTGCCCTTCGCGTTGTTGACCGTGGTGGGTGGCGTCAATAACACCGAGAGCGCGCGGGTCGCCGGCGATGACTACGACGTGCGCAGCATCTTGCTTGCGGAGAGCCTCGCCACGTTGATCGCGGGGCTCTGCGGCGGGGTGGCGCAAACTACTCCGTATATCGGGCATCCCGCATTCAAGGACATGGGCGCGCGCTCTGGATATACCCTGCTCACCGGACTGTTCGTGGGGCTCGGCGGCATGCTCGGCTACCTTTCCAACCTCATTGAGTTCATTCCACTATCGGTATTGACGCCGGTGTTGGTGTTTCTGTCGCTCAACATCGTGGCGCAGGCCTTCGTCGCGACGCCCGCAAAGCACGCGGTCGCGGTTGCGGTGAGCTTCTTTCCGTCGATCGCCCGATTGGTGAGCATCGAGCTCTCCGACCCCAAGTACGTGTTGCCGCAAAAATTCTCCGAACTACTCCACACCGTGGACGCAGGGCTGCCGGCCTTGGGCGTGCTGGTTGCGCTCGGCAACGGATTCATCATCACAGCGACCCTCTGGGCCGCATTCCTGGTTGAAATGATTGAGCATCGGCTGCGCGCAGCCTCCGCATACCTCGCGCTCGGCGGCTTGCTATGTGCATTCGGGGTGATCCATTCGGCGCGCGCCGACGGCAGTGCCTATTTGATTTGGACCCTCTCGGGCGTGGAGCGATCGGTGGCCATGCAATTTTGCGCCGCCTATTTCCTGTTGGCCGCAGCGTTACTGCTTCTTGCTCCATTGACCCGGCGCGATCGTCAGACATCCCCTACCTAGAGCCGGGTGGCGCGCCCCACTGCGCCGAGACGGCCACGCTCCTAACCTGCCCCGCGTTAGCTCTGTTACTTAGAGCCACTCACCGCGGCGAGGAGCACTCCATGGAGATCAACTACGTTTCCAGAGATACCTACGGAATCTATAAACGCGAGCCTGTTGGCGGGACGGGTCCCTCCCTCATGGGGGCCGATACGCTGCTCGGCAATGATGTGTACAACGGAATTGGCGACAAGCTCGGCTCGATCGCGGAGGTCATGCTCGAAATGAACACGGGACGCGTGTCGTACGCGGTGTTGTCATTCGGCGGTTTCCTCGGCCTTGGTGAGCGCTTGTTCGCCGTGCCGTGGCGTTGTCTGAAGCTCGATGCGAAGCATCATAGGTTCTTGCTGAACGTCCCGAAGGAAGCGTTGCGGCATGCACCGTGTTTCGAGAAGGGGCATTGGCCTTCCATGGCAGATCCCGCTTGGGAGCAAGGCATCACCAAATTCTATGCATCGGTTGGATCGGAGGCCGAGCAGTAGGGAGGCGATTGGCAAGCCACGCGGTCGAAATCAATGCGGGAGAAGGGGTGTCCCGCCTAGCTTTGGTGTCAGCTGATTCCTACATTTGGCAGTAAATGCGGGCTGCAGGTGCGCAGGCATTGCGGCGCGATAGATCTCACGTAGAATTTTCGCAAACAGCCGGCCGACCCGATGGATAAATACACCAATAAACCCAATCCCCGCAGCGCCGCAAATTCTTTTCTTCCCCTTCCCGGCAAGAGCATTCTCGGATTTTCGCTTGCGGTGGTCGCCGTCGTCATCATCGCGCTGCTGTCGTATCAGTCTTTGCAGTCATCGGCCAACACGTCACAAAATCTGGCCCGTTCGATTGAGGTGCTTTCGCAGCTCGAAGCGCTGCTTTCTACGGTCAAGGACACCGAAACCGGACAGCGCGGCTTTTTGATCACCGATAACGACGACTATCTCGTTCCTTATACCGAGGCTCAAGCTGCGTTGCCGGTTGAAGTAGAGCGCATGCGGTTGCTGCTGGCGGGCCGCAGCGAGCAGTTGCACCGTTTGCAGGAGCTCGAAGGTTACGTGCACCAGAAAATGACGGAGCTCGCGGCCACCGTCGCCGAGCAACGCGCAGGGCGTCACGAGGCGGCGATCGCAGCGGTCCGCACCAACCGCGGCAAGGTGTACATGGACAAAATCCGTGACATCGTCGCAGACATGGAACTCGCGGAGCGTCAGATCATCGCCCAGCGGGATCGCGAAACTAAAAACGCGGCGACGGTCGCCCTGGGAATTACCTGGGGAGGATCGGGGCTGCTGCTCATCCTGATCGCCGGCTCGATGGTGGTCGCCTCGCGGGACCATCGTGAACGGCAGCGTCAAATCTGGATCCGCACCGGACAAATGGGTCTGAGTGAACGCATCCAGGGCGATCAGGCGCTCGATCGGCTCAGCTCCAATCTATTGGAGTATCTGTGCACTTACCTCGACGCGCAGGTGGGCGCTGTGTACGTGGCCGATGCCGGGCAATACCGACGGCTGGCTTCCTATGCGCTGCCCGCCGACCTCGGCAGCGATTCAGTGCGCGCCGGCGACGGCCTGATAGGTCAGGCCCTCAAGGACAATCGCGCGCTGCGCGTCCGCGATGTGCCGCCCGGCTACCTGCCGATCCGCTCCGCAACCGGCAGCGGCGCCCCGAGCGAGGTGCTGATCGTGCCGTCGAGCATCGACGGAGTCGTGCATGCCGTGATCGAGTTCGGCTTCTTCGGCAGCACGCCGGAGGAATATCGAGACCTTCTGTCGCGGGCAGCCGAGTCGATTGCAGTGGCCGTGCGAGCCTCGAAAGACCGGCAACGACTGGAGGAACTGCTGCAAGAGACGCAGACCCAGGCCGAGGAACTGCAGGCGGGGCAGGAGGAGCTGCGCGTCAGCAACGAGGAACTCGAAGAGCAGGGACGTGCGCTGCGCGAATCGCAGGCAAACCTCGAGCATCAGCAGAGCGAGCTGGAAATGGCGAACTCCCAGCTGGAGGAGCAGACCCAGCTGCTGGAACATCAGAAAGAGGCGCTCAGCAAAGCCCATGACGTGCTCACCACACGCAGCGGCGAGTTGGAGCGCGCGAACGAGTACAAGAGCGAGTTTCTCGCCAACATGAGCCATGAGCTGCGTACGCCGCTAAATTCCACGTTGATTCTTGCCAAGCTGCTGGCCGACAACAAAGACGGCAACCTCACCGATCAACAGGTCAAGTTCGCGCAGACCATCACCTCGGCGGGCAATGATCTGCTGAATCTCATTAACGACGTTCTCGACCTCTCGCGCATCGAGGCGGGGAAGGTCGAACTAT
Source organism: Steroidobacteraceae bacterium (assembly GCA_036494165.1). Lineage (GTDB taxonomy): Bacteria > Pseudomonadota > Gammaproteobacteria > Steroidobacterales > Steroidobacteraceae > Bog-1198. The sequence goes on along the minus strand of DASXOQ010000148.1, from coordinate 18,612 downwards.
CTCCCGAGACCCTCAACGTGGCGGCCACAGTCGACACGCTGCTGAAGACCTTTCAACCGACCGCCGATCAGAAACATCTGAAGTTTTCCGCGATGATCGAGCCCGGTGTTCCGCAGAGCATTGAAACCGACTCGCAGCGACTCGGTCAGATAGTCAAGAACTTGCTGTCCAATGCATTCAAATTCACGGAGCACGGTGAGGTCGCGTTGCGGGTGTCGGCACCGGACGAAAACACCGTCTGTTTTGCGGTTCGCGATACCGGGGTGGGCATCGCACCGCATCAGCAGGAGGTGATATTCGAAGCATTCCGCCAGGCCGACGGCAGCATTCATCGCAAATTCGGCGGCACCGGTCTGGGCTTGTCCATTTCACGCGATCTTGCGGCCCTGTTGGGCGGAACGATCGGCGTACAGAGTTCGCCCGGATCCGGCAGCGTCTTCACCCTCACCCTCCCCAGGGTCTATTCGCCGGTCGCCCCGAGCAAACAACGCGGCGCTGCTCCTTCGGCGCCACCCGCCCTTGCAAGGACCTACACGGTGCCAGCGGAACCCTCCTTGGCCCCTCCTGCGACAGAGGATGATCGCGACACTGCCGGCGAGGGCCGAGTGATTCTGGTCGTCGAGGACGACAAGGCGTTCGGCATGATATTGCGCGATCTGGTGCGCGAAATGGGTTTCCGCTGCGTTCTGACCGCTTCGGCCAACGAAGGGTTGATCGCGGCCACAAAGTTCCAGCCGAGCGCCATTCTCTTGGACGTCAATCTGCCCGATCATTCGGGCCTCGGCGTTCTTGACCAGCTGAAGCGCAATCCGCGGACCCGGCATATCCCCGTGCATGTCATCTCCGTTGAGGACTACCGGCGCGAAGCGCTCGAGCTGGGGGCTATTGGTTACGTCATGAAGCCGACCCCGCGCGAGCAGCTCATCGAGGTGCTCAGGCGTCTGGAGGCGAAGTTCTCGCAGAGCAGCCGCCAAGTGCTGGTGGTCGAGGATGATCCGCGCCAGCGCGAAAGCATCCGGCAATTGTTGTCGAACGATGACGTACAGATCACGGCGGTGGCAAGCGCAGGCGAGGCGCTGACACACCTGAAAGCAACCACGTTCGATTGCATGGTGATGGATTTCAATCTACCCGATTTCAGCGGGTACGACCTGTTGTCGAGAATGGCGCAACAGGAGGATGTGGCGTTTCCGCCGGTCATCGTCTATACCGGACGCGCGCTCAGCGCCGACGAGGAGCAGCGGCTGCGCCGTTTTTCAAAGTCCATCATCATCAAGGATGCGCGCTCGCCGGAAAGACTCCTCGACGAGGTCACCCTATTCCTGCACCAGGTGGAGGAGCGCCTGCCTCCCGAGCGGCAACAGATGCTGAAGAGCGCCCGCAGCCGCGATGCCTCCCTGCAGGGCCGGCGCGTAATGGTGGTCGAAGACGATGTGCGCAACATATTTGCCTTGACTAGCGTACTGGAGCCCAAGGGGGTCGGCGTGGTGATCGCGCGCAACGGTCGCGAGGCGCTCGATACGCTGGCGCAAAGTCAGGCCGATGGATCGCGCATAGATCTTGTGCTCATGGACATCATGATGCCCGAGATGGATGGTCTGACGGCGATGCGCGAGATTCGCAAGCAGGGTCAGTGGAAGAATCTGCCCATCATCGCCCTGACCGCCAAGGCCATGACGGACGATCAGGAGAAATGTCTCGCAGCGGGTGCCAATGACTACATTGCCAAGCCGCTGGACGTGGAGAAACTGCTTTCCCTGGTGCGCGTGTGGATGCCGAAGTAGGTCAGAGCCCGCTCGAGCTCAGCCGTGAGTTCGAGCTGGAACTCACGCTGCTGGTGGACGCCATCTATCAGATGTATCACTACGATTTTCGCGGCTATGCGCTGGCGTCCATGCGGCGGCGTCTGAGAATCGCCATGCAGCGCTTCAACTGTCAGAGTCTGTCGCGATTGCAGGACCTGGTCCTGCACGATCCTAACGTATTCCCGGTGCTGCTCGATTTCCTGACCGTCCAAGTGAGCGAAATGTTTCGTGACCCGGCCTACTTTCGCGCGATCCGTGAGCAAGTTGTACCCTTGCTGCGAACCTATCCGTCACTGAAGGTATGGGTAGCCGGTTGCAGCGCTGGCGAAGAGGCCTATTCGCTCGCCATTCTGCTGAAGGAAGAAGGCCTGCTCGACCGCGCCTTGATCTATGCGACGGACATCAATCCGCGCACCTTGCAGGACGCAGCGGCCGGAGTGTTCGATCTCAATCGGGTCGCCGGCTTCACGGCCAACCATCAGAGATCCGGCGCGCGCTCTTCTTTGTCGGATTACTACACGGCCGCGTACGGCCGCGCGCTATTCCACAAGTCCCTCAAAGAGCACATGGTGTTCTCCGACCACAGCCTCGCAACCGACAGCGTGTTCGCCGAGGTGCAACTGGTGTCCTGCCGCAACGTGCTCATCTATTTCAACCGGGAGCTTCAGAACAGGGCGCTCGGTCTGTTTCGCGAGTCCCTTTGCCGCCTGGGTTTCCTCGGCATCGGTTCCAAGGAGTCGATGCGCTTCTCCAGTCAAGGCGAGGCATTCAACGATTTCGTCAAGGAAGAGAAGATCTATCAGAAGAGGGCGCAGCTGTGAGCCTTGCAGGTCGCGTGGATGCAGTGGTAATCGGCGCTTCGGCAGGCGGCATCCAAGGGTTGTCGGTGCTGCTGCCGGCATTTCAGGCCGGCACCAGCGCCCCGGTGTTCGTGGTGCTGCACTTGCCGCGCGACAAGCCCAGCGTGCTCGCGGAGATCTTCTCGCGCAAGTGCGTCTTGCCGGTGCGCGAAGCCGAGGACAAGGATCCCATCATGCCGGGCACCGTGTACGTGGCGCCGAACAATTATCACATGCTCATCGACCAGGGTCCGCAGGTATCGCTTTCGGCGGACGACCCGGTGCATCACTCGCGCCCGTCGATCGATGTGCTGTTCGAGTCCGCGGCGGAATATTACCGCGGCCGGCTGCTCGGCATCATATTGAGCGGCGCAAACGAGGACGGCGCGCGGGGTCTGGCGCTGATCAAGGACGCGGGCGGGATAACGGTGGTGCAGTCACCGGACACGGCGCTCACGCCCCTCATGGGCGCCGCTGCGCTCAAACTGCGTCCCGCTGATTGGGTGCTGCCTGTTGATGAAATAGCGGCAATGCTGCGAACTTTGGACGTCGGAACTGCTACGGTCAGGGCGAGCTAATGGATACCTCTGCGTTACCACCCGTAAAGTGTCTCATCGTCGACGATCTGGATGAGAACCTGATGGCGCTCTCGGCGCTGTTGGCGCGCGATGACGTCCAATTGCTGACGGCGCGTTCGGGACGGGAGGCGTTGGAGCTGCTGCTCATCCACGACGTTGCGCTGGCATTGCTCGATGTACGGATGCCCGACATGGATGGCTTCGAGCTCGCAGAACTGATTCGGGGCAGCGAGCGAACGCGGCATATCCCGCTGATATTCGTGACCGCGGAATCGCGGGAGCCGCACCGCATATTCCGCGGCTATGAAACCGGCGCGGTGGATTTCATTTACAAACCCGTCGAGCCGCACGTTCTGCGCAACAAGGCGGAAGTTTTCTTCCAGCTGCATCGCCAGCGCCAACAATTGGCGCAGGAGTTGAGCGATCGCACCGAGACCTTGCGCCTGAACGAAATGTTCAGCGCCCTCCTGGCGCATGACCTGCGCAGCCCGTTAAGCGCCATTCTCGGCTCCGCCCACATTCTCAAGCGGCGCAGCACCGAGAAAGCGGCGCTCGAGTGTGCCGCGCGAATCCTCGCGAGCGGCAACCGCATGGCCAAGCTGATCGAAGACATGCTCGATCTCGCGCGCGCGCGACTGGGCGGTGGAATAACCGTGAAGCGCGAACCGGCGGACTTTCGCGCACTGGTCGAGCGGGCTGTCCGTGAACAGCAGGCGGCCGCACCCGGACGTGTCATCGAATCGGTGTACAGCGGGGACCTCAACGGACACTGGGATCCGGAGAGAATCGCCCAAGTCGCGGCGAACCTCATCGGCAACGCCTTGACGCATGGCGATCCCGACTCCGTGGTTGACGTGATGCTGGATGGTGGCGATGCCAATTGCGTGACGCTGGCGGTGAAGAATGCCGGCACCATTCCGGAGGTGCTCGTGGCGCACCTATTCGATCCGTTTCGCGGCGGGCAGAAGAACTCCGGGCGCAGCGAGGGTTTGGGACTCGGTCTCTATATCGTCTCGCAAATCGTCCAGGCGCACGGCGGATCGGTCACCGTGGAAACGGGTGCCGAAAACGTGACTACTTTCCGGGTGTGCGTGCCGCGCACCGAGCCGTAGCGTCAGATCCTTGCGCGCGTTATCTCATCAATCAACGCGTCGATATCGTCGGCGTCGAACGGTTTGATTATGGACCGCACGCTCGGCCCGAAATCGTGCATGCCGAAATCCAGGGCATAGCCCGACGCGATGATGATCGGAAGCTTGGGGTCGATTTTGAGCAGATTGCGCGCCAGCTCGATGCCCGACATCGAGGGAAGACTGACATCGGTGATGACCACGTCCGACGGCCGCGCCTTGAATTCCTCGAGTGCCTCTTCCGCGCTGCCCAGCGCGGTGAAATTCCTGCCGTCCTGGGCGAGCAGTTCCAAAGTCACCTCGCGTACCAGCAAATTATCCTCAACATAGAGAATATGCATGGGCATGTTCACGATACGAGCCCGTGTGATCGCTGCAAGGGCGGAAGCGAGAATAGGCGGTAGCCGGCCTCAGTGCGATGACTCGCGAGCTGTACTGCCATCAGGGAGCTCCTTGATCGTTTTTGTTAATGCAGCTTTTTAATCAGCCAGAGTCCTGGCTTGCCCTTGGGGCTTAATCCGATATGCACCAGCGCATCGTTGCTCTGGAACAGCTTCGCGACGGGTAGACCCTCGCGTTTAAAATTTCTTGCCAATTGCTCAATCTTAGATTGAGGCCGCGGCTCGTTGTTCACTGCACTGAACGCCATAGGCAGCTCGTTTTCCGAACTAATGGACTTAGGACGGCCCGCGGAGGGAAAAGATCCCCTTTGCTCAAAAGAATTCTCGCGCGCTGCGCCGCTGGCAGGCGGCGCAAGGTCCAGATGAGTGGCAGGTATGCGGACTGCTGCGCTGTGGGAAGCGATGGCCGTCCGGCTCGCCTGCGCCTGCATCAACTTCGCCAAAGTGTCGCCCGCCCAAGCGTGGTTTGCGAAGCAGCAGCCCCACGCGCCAAGCAAGGCGATCGACACAATGGTTTGTTTGCCCTCGTTAACCATGGGAGAAATTAGATCACTCGCCAGGGAGTGCCGCGAGGCGATGGCGCCACTGTCAACCGGTAGGAATGTTCTTAAAATCGGCGCAATATCGGTGCATTCCTACAACGCATTCGGACGTGTGCCCGTGTCGCCGTGCAGCGCGGCGGTGGACTATGCCCGGACGTCGCGACCTTGCGACAAAGGAATTTCTTGTGAAGCATCGACTCAACACGTGGGCCCTGGTGCTCGCCGGCGGCGACGGTACGCGCCTTCAAGGACTGACACGCAACGTTCATGGCGTCGTGGTACCCAAGCAGTATTGTTCCTTGCTCGGCGGCCCGAGCCTTCTGCAGGAGGCTTTGCAGCGCGCCGCCACGGTCGCTCCAATGCAGCGCGTGTGCGCGGTCGTGGCCGCCCAACATCGGCACTGGTGGACCTCGATGTTGAAGTACCTCCCGAGTCGCAACGTCATCGTTCAACCACACAACCGCGGCACCGCTCACGGTGTCTTGTTGCCGTTGCTGCGCATCATCGAGCGGGACCCCGATGCAACCGTGGTCATGCTGCCGGCGGATCATCACCTGCGGCGCGAGGAGATTTTGATCGAGTCGCTGCGAACGGCGGTGGATCTGGCGCATCAGGATGCCGATTCAGTATATCTGCTCGGCCTTGAACCCGACGAACCGGACACCGAACTCGGTTACATTCTGCCCGCCTGCAGCTCGCGCGAGGGGGCATGCGCGGTGCTGAAATTCGTGGAGAAGCCGAGCGAAACCAGAGCCAAGGCGCTTCTTCAGCAAGGCGCGCTGTGGAACTCCTTCATGATCGCGGCCTCCGCGCGTGCACTGTTGCGCTTGTTCGACAGCACCTTCGATTCCGCGATTTCCGCCATGCGTGATCTTGACGGTGCCGAGATGGACATGGCCTACCAGCATCTTCGCAGCGTGGACTTTTCCAGAGACGTCTTGCAGGGACGGGCCGGAGTTCTCAAGGTGTTGCCCGTACCGCCGTGCGGGTGGACGGATCTTGGCACCCCCAAGCGAGTCGGGTTGACGTTGCTGCGGCTCGAAGCTGATGATATCGGTCCAAGAATGCGACCTTATTCTCCTATCCACCTGAATCTGTCGGATCAGTTCTCGCGACTGCAGCCGATACCGGGCGACGGCGGACAGGCCGGCAAGCTCGACCTGCACGCGTAGCCTAGAAGATCTCCTGGTCCTCACCCCCGCCGGACTATATTGTCCCCGCGGCGGGTTTCACATCGATCCTTGGGAGCCGGTTGAGCTCGCGGTGATCACGCATGCGCACGCCGATCATCTCAAACCTGGGAGCCGGAGCTATCTGGTGTCGGAACCGGGACGCCAGATCGCGACCGAACGGTTGCCCGAGGGGCCGGTGCCGCGCGCGATAGTCTACGGCGAGCCGCTCAAACTCGGCGATGTCACCGTTTCGCTGCATCCCGCCGGACACCTCTTGGGATCCTCGCAGGTGCGCATCGAAACTGCGGACAGCGTGTGGGTGGCAACGGGTGACTACAAGCGGGCGAGCGACCCAAGCTGCCTGCCGTTCGAACTCGTAGCTTGCGATGTGCTGGTGAGCGAGGCGACTTTCGCGCTGCCTGCCTATCAATGGCCGGAGACGGCGGAAGTTATCGAGGAGATCCTCACCTGGTGGCAGGACAACGCGGCGCAGGGAGTCGCAAGCGTGCTCTTCGCCTACGCCCTCGGCAAGGCGCAGCGAGTACTCGCGGAGCTTGCGCCCCTCACCGATCAAACCATTTATCTGCACGGCGCCGTGTCCAGAATGACGGACATCTATAGAGCAGCCGGGGTACGGCTTGCGGCCACGGCGGCTGTTCCGGACGAACCCGCCGCGTACTTCAAGAAGGCTCTCATCATTGCGCCACCGAGCGCCGCCGGCTCCCCTTGGCTGCGCCGCTTCGGCGATGCCAGCCACGGCATGTGCTCGGGATGGATGCGGATACGCGGTGATCGCCGCCGCCGCGGAGTGGACCGAGGATTCGTGCTTTCGGATCATGCCGATTGGCCGGGGCTGCTGGCCACGGTTCGCGAGTGCGGCGCAAAGCGGGTGCTGCTCACTCATGGACATGGCGAGGCTTTCGCACGCTATCTGCGGGAACTCGGCCTCGATGCGAGTGCAATGAGTGCACCCTACGGAGCGGAAGCCTAAAGTGCGGCGCTTCGCAGCATTGTACGAGGAGCTCGATACCACCAATTCGACGCGCGCCAAGGTCGAGGCTATGGCGCGTTATTTTTCGAGCGCGCCCGCGGCCGATGCCGCGTGGGCTGTTTACGTACTCATGGGGCGGCGCGTAAAACGCAGCGTAGGGCAGTCCCTGTTGCATGCCTGGCTGGTGGAGGAGGCTGCACTGCCTTTGTGGCTGGTGCAAGAAACCTATGGCTCGGTGGGTGATCTGGCAGAGACCATAGCGCTGCTCATCGCTCCCAAAACGGCGGGACGGAGTGAAGAGAGCCTGACTGAATGGTTCGAGGCGCGCATTTTGCCGTTGCGAGATTTGACTCCGCCGGAAAAGCGCGCCTGCGTGGTGGCATGGTGGCACCGACTGTCGTATCGGGAGTGCTTCCTCGTCAACAAGTTACTCACCGGCGCCCTGCGCGTCGGGGTGTCGCGTTCGCTGGTCACACGCGCGCTCGCGCAAGCCTTGCATCTTGAGCGCGGCGAAGTAGAGAGGTCGCTGATCGGTGAGTGGCAGCCGAGCGAGAGCTTCTGGCAGGCTCTCTCCCGGAATGAAGCGGCTTCACTGGCGAGTCATCCATATCCTTTCTTTTTGGCCTCGCCGCTCGCAGGGCCGCCCGAGGAACTCGGAGCGCGGGAGGCATGGCTGGCCGAATGGAAATGGGATGGCATTCGAGGCCAGGTGGTGCGACGCGCCGCGGCCTGCACCATTTGGTCACGAGGAGAGGAGGTGGTCACCGAGCGCTTTCCGGAGATTGTGGCGGCCGCCGCGGCGTTGCCGGACGGCACGGTGCTCGATGGCGAGGTAGTTGCCTGGCGCGACAATCGAGTGCTGCCGTTCGCGCATCTTCAGCAGCGTATTGGCAGGCTCAAACTGTCGCCGAAGATCCTCAAGGAGGTCCCCGCCGGCTTCATTGCCTACGACCTTCTGGAACGCGACAGTATCGATCTGCGGGGCATTGCGCTCGCAGACAGACGTGCGGCACTCGTTGCGCTTCTCGCCGGCAGCAGCACCGTCCTGAGCCTGTCGCCGGAAATAGTCGCTGCATCGTGGCAGGATCTGGCGGAACTGCGCGCTACAGCCCGCACCCTCGGTGTGGAGGGTCTGATGCTCAAGCGCTGGGATTCTATCTACGGGGTGGGCCGCCAACGGGGTGCGTGGTGGAAGTGGAAGATCGATCCCTTTGTGTTCGACGGCGTCCTGCTCTATGCCGCGCCCGGAAATGGTCGCCGCTCCAACCTGTACACCGACTACACCTTCGGAGTCTGGGACGGGAAGGCGCTGGTTCCAGTCGCGAAGGCGTACTCGGGACTGGACAATCAGGAGATTGCCGAACTCGACCGGTGGATCCGGGCGCATACGCTGGAAAAATTCGGCATCGTACGCAGCGTCGAACCAGTGCATGTGTTCGAACTGGCCTACGAAGGCATCGCCAAATCGAAGCGCCACAAATCGGGCATCGCATTGCGATTCCCCAGGATGGTGCGGTGGCGGCGCGACAAGCCGGCCGGGGAGGCGGACAGGCTCGAGGATCTGCAGCGCGTGCTCGAAACCGTGGTGGCGGGCAGCGAGGCGGCACCCTCCGGCTGAGACGACGCGGCGCGCTGCTAATCCCTAAGCCGCTGCTTCAAATGCTTTCGGAGCGCCGCGCGTTGCGGGGCGCTGAGCTTGCCGAGCAGACCCAAGCGATCGGCCGGGATGTGCTCGAGCGGCGCATCCTGGAACACGTACTGCTCGAAAAATGCCCGCCACGCCCCGCGGGTTTCGCCCGGCAACGAGCGGATGGCGAGAATGCCGTGGACCAGGGCCTCGAAGGCGGAATCCGCAGCGGTACCGTCGCCGAGTTCCTCGTGCCACCAGTAGTTGACAAGGACATTGAAAGGCTCGAGCGATTCGACGTGATGCCACCAGAGCGGTGGAATGAAGAGCGCATCTCCGCCGGCGAGTTCCACGGTCTGGGCGGCGTTCAGCGCGATTTGAAATCTAGGATAGCGCGCCAAGTCAGGCCGCCGCAGCGATACAAGGCTCATGGGCGCGCCGGTGGGTGCGAAATCGAGCGGGCCTATGTAGAGATTGTCGATCTGCTCGGGCGGAAACAGCGTGAATCGCCGCCTGCCGGCCACCACGCAGCCGATGTTGTTCCACTCATCCACGTGGATGGGAGTGGTGATGCGGTTGCCCAGCCAGATCCGCGGCCGTATACCGGCGGCGAGCACCTCAAGGCCATTCTCTGCCGCGAATCCAGGCAGGCAGCTCTCAATGAGTGCGCTCTGCGCCGCAACTGCCGGCGCCCTTTCGAACTGCGCATAGCGCAGGATCTGCGCGGCGATCTGCATGATGGGCAGGCGATTGCGGTGGAAGTTGAAGCCGCGCAAATTCTCATCGTAGAAGATTTCGCCCTCGATCTCCGGCGCGGTCATCAATGCGTCAACGGGTGTCTCAGTGGCGAATCGCGAAAGATAGCCCAGCAGCGCCTGCGGCGAATCGCGGGCTGCGCGCACCGCGGGCCATTCGGACGCAAGGCCGCGCAACACGGCTGGCGTTTTCTGCCGGAGCACTTCATCGCGCAGCATCGCAGCGCCCGGCGTGATGAATTCCCTCACCAGAAGTACATCTGCAATCCGTCGCGTTGGCGGCGGCCGGGGATGTTGGCAAGCACCTCGCGGTGGTCGCGATAGTTGCGCTCGCTGCGATTCAGCAGATCGTCGATCTCATCGATACGATAGATCGCCTCGGTGCCCTGTGGTGCACGCAGCGATCCTTGGTCCGGAAATATGCCCATGCCGGCCATGATCGAGTACCACGAAAACACCGGATAGCCTTTGCCGAGTTGCTGCTGTCTGACTGCCGCGGCGATGCCGCGCCCAGACATCCAGAGATTGAGCAATTCCTTGAGCGGCTCCGACAGACTGAGGTTGCTTGAGTTGGCGCGCCAATACTCCGTGTCGTTGCGGCTGCTGGTCTTGTAGTGCGTGACGATGTAGTCGCGAGTGCCCTCGAAATGCTGGTTGACCCGTGCATTGAAGCGATCCTGGGCGGCCTCTCCCACCTCACCCTGCTCCAGGCAATCGACGAACCACGCGGCGGTCTGCTGGACGAAAAGCAGCGCTGTCGCTTCCAGAGGTTCGATGAACCCTTGGGAGAGTCCGACCGCCAGACAGTTCTTGTTCCAGTGCTTGGTGAGCCGCCCGATGCGCATCCTCAGATGCCGCGCCGGTACTTCGGAATCGAGCAGTGCCAGTGTCTCGCGCAATTCCCGCTCGGCCTGATCGGCGCTGCAGAATTGAGAGCTGTAGACATAGCCGTTGCCGAAGCGACTGGTCAGGGGAATAGTCCACATCCAGCCGTTCTTCATCGCGGCTGACACGGTTTCGGACGGAATCGACGCGGTAAGCGGCGAGGGCAGAGCGACCGCGGCATCGTTGAAGAGATTCTCCGCGAAACTTAAAAACGGCGTCTTCAACGCCTTTTCAATCAGCAGGCTGGCAAAGCCGCTGCAGTCGACGAATATGTCCGCCGACAATGCGGGCCCTTCCTTCGTGCCCACGGAAGTTATTGCGCCGTTCGCGTCGAGGTTGGCATGCGTCACGTGGGCGGTCTGATAGCGCACCCCGCGTTCGACGGCCTTCCTTTGCATGAATTGACCGAGAAGGACGGCATCGAAATGGTATCCATGCCAGATATCGAAGGGAAAGCTCTCGACGGGCTTGGGTGCAAGATGCTTGCGGGCGAGACGGGTGGCAATGAAGAAGCGATCAGGATGTGCGCAGACATCGGCGCCATTCACGCGCGCATCGGCGTTGTGCACGAATTGCGTCATGGTCAGGTTATCCAGCATGGAGGCGAACGGATGGAAGTAACTCGAGAATCCAGGCTTGCTGGACCAGCCAGAAAACGTGATGCCGCACTTGTAAGTTGCATGGCAGGCCGGCATCCATTCCGATTCTTCGATGCCCAGGCCGTCGAAAAATCCCCTGAGCCATGGCGTCGAACCCTCGCCAACGCCGATGACGCCCACCGTGGGCGACTCCACCAACGTGATTTCGACTCCCTGCAGACCCAACGAGCGCGCCATGGTGAGGGCGGTCATCCACCCGGCGGTGCCGCCGCCGACGATCAGAACGCGACGGATGTGCGGCGGCAGCTTGGTTCGGCGCTGCCCGCTTTCAACATGGGCCGCATGGTTGTAGACAGTGGCGGTATCGGCCATGGCGGTACTTTACGCCGACAATAGCGCCTTGAGTTCGCTCGCGACGCCCTCTGCCCCGGGCAGGATGATCTGCAGGCTGTTGGCGCCGGTGGCAGCGATGCCGCGTACCCCGAGTCTGCCCAGCGCGTCTGCATCGAGGCGGTCGCGAGAGGAGATTTCGATGAGCAAGCGGCCCGCTGAGGCGATCGGTCTGGATACGTTGGTCGGGCCGCCGAGCGCGGACAGCAGGTCAGCGGCCGCCGGGCCCATGCCGATGAGCGGCGCGGCCGGCGCCTCGCGGAGCCTTTCCGTATTGCTTGCGACCTTCCTCGGCTGCGGGCCACCCGCCTTGAGCGCATCGCGAATCTCACCGGCAACCTGATCGGCAATCGGCCCAAGGACCACCTGCAACCCCTGCGGCGGTGTGCGCAGTAATCCGCGCGCGCCGAGTTGTTTGAGTTGCGCCTCATCGATCTGCTGATTGTTCACGAGCACCAGCCGGAGCCGCGTGGTGCAGGCGTTCACTTCCGCAAGATTGGCAGCTCCGCCCAGGGCGCTGACGAACTGCTGGGCTCGCGTTCCGGCGATGACTGGGGCCGCCGTCGGCTCCTCGGTTTCGCGGCCTGGCGTGGCCAGATTGAAACGCACGATGCAAAGACGAAATACGCCGTAATAGAGGGCGAAATAAACGGCACCGATGGGCAGCAGCAGCAGCGGCCGTTGTGCATGGCTGTAATTCAAAATGTAATCGAACAGGCCGGCTGAGAAACTGAATCCTAAGCGCACCTGGAACACGTGCATGAGCACCATGGCGAGCCCTGTCGCCACGGCGTGCAGTGCATAGAGGAGCGGTGCCAGGAACATGAAGGTGAATTCGATCGGCTCGGTGACCCCGGTCAGGAATGAGGTGAGGCCGAGCGAGAGCAGCAATCCGCCCACAGCAGCGCGCCGCTCCGGGCGTGCTGTGTGATACATCGCGAGACAGGCGCCCGGCAGGCCGAACATCATCACCGGGAAAAAACCGGACATGAAGGCACCGGCGTTGGGGTCGCCTGCAAAGAAGCGCTTAAGATCGCCGGTGGCGCCATGATAGTCGCCGACGATGAACCATGCGAAATTGTTGAGGATGTGGTGCAGGCCGGTCACGATGAGAATGCGATTCAGCACGCCGTAAGCAAACAGACCGAAGGAGCCTGCTCCGAGCACCGCCTGACTGGTGGCATCCATGCCGTGCTCGATGTAGGGCCACGCCACTCCGATGACGAAGGCAAGCAGCAGCCCCGCCAGGCCGCTGACGATGGGGATGAATCGGCGGCCGCCGAAGAAGCTCAAGTAATTTGGCAGCGTGATGTTGCTGTAGCGGTTGTAGGCAACGCCCGCGATGATGCCCGACAGCAGGCCGACCGGGATGCTGAGCTTGGAGAGCGAACCCGGCGGCGCTTTGAGCATGGTTTCCACGCCATGAGTGGTGACTAGAAAGCCGACCAGCGCTGCGAGCCCCGCGGCCCCGTGGTTTTCCCGCGCCAAGCCGACGCCGACACCGACCGCGAACAAAAGTCCGAGATTCGAAAATACGGCATCGCCGGCCGCGGCCATCGCCGGCCAGCCAAACAGGTCCGGCTGTCCCAGGCGGAGCAGCAGCCCCGCGATGGGCAGGACTGCGATCGGCAGCATCAGGGCGCGGCCCAATTGCTGCAGGCTGTCGATGCGTAGCTTCATGGCGAATCTCCCACGGAGGCGAGGTATTGGTCGATAAGCAGCCGGACCTCGGCGGCCGACCCCAACTCCAGACAACGCAGCGCCATCTCGCGGCACTCGAGGATGCGCAGCGAACGCACGCGACGCTTGGTGGCCGGAATGGCGCCGGGAACCACCGAGAGCTCACGTACGCCCAGGCCCAACAAAACCGGAACGGCCGCGCGATCGGCGGCCATTCCGCCGCACACCGCGACCATCTTGCCGGCCGCAACACCCGCGCTTGCCGCCGCAGCAATCAACTTGAGCACGGCCGGATGCAGCGCATCGGTGCGGCTTGCCAGCTCCGGGTGTCCGCGGTCCATCGCCAGGGTGTATTGGGTGAGGTCGTTGCTGCCGATCGACAGAAAGTCCGCGTCGCGAAGCAGGCGCGCTGCGGTGAGCGCGGCAGCCGGCGTCTCGACCATGGCGCCGATTTCCATGTTTGCGCCGCGTTTGAGTTCCGCACGAAGCTCATCGCACATGCCGCGGATAGCCGTGATTTCGGAAGCATCCGTCACCATGGGCAACAGCAGCCTGACGCGCCCGGGGGGCGCCACTCTGAGGGCGGCGCGCAGCTGGGTACGCAGCAGATCGGGCCGGCTCAACACCGTGCGCACGCCGCGAAGTCCGAGCGCGGGATTGTCCTCGTGCGGCAAGGGGAGGTACTTCAGGGGTTTATCGCCCCCGACGTCCATGAGCCTCAAGATCAGCGGACGGCCCGACAGCGCGGCGGCAATGTCCTGATAGGTCTGGAACTGCTCCTCCTCGCTCGGCGCGGTGTCACGATCGATAAAGAGAAACTCCGTGCGCAGCAGGCCACACCCTTCGGCGCCGTTTTCCACGGCGAGTGATGCCTCGGCTACGTTGCCAAGATTCGCATACACCTCCACGCGGGTTCCGTCCTGGGCATGGCAATCGGCCTGCGCTGCAAGGCGCTGCTCGGCGCTGCGCAACAGCCTGGCTTCCACCGTGGCTCGAGCCGTGGCGACGGCAGGCTCCGAGGGAGTGGTCTGCAAACGGCCTTGGTCGGCGTCGATGATGACCATGGTGCCTTCGGCAATTTCGCGCAGGCCGGAGCCGAGTCCCACCAACATTGGAATTTCCATGGCGGCGGCGAGGATCGCCACGTGCGAGGTAGCGCCGCCGCCGCTCAAGCAGATTCCCACCAGCCGCTGCCGGTCGAGCGCCGTCAATTCCGAGGGCAAAAGGTCCGCCGCGATGAGTACCGCGCGCTCCGGCAGCGGCAGAATCATGGGTTTAGCCTCGCCGACGAGCGCCATCAACACGTGGGATTCGATGTCGAGCAGATCGTCGGCCCGCTCGCGGAGGCGCGTGTCATCCAGAAGCTCGAGCGCGCGGATGGATGCACGCACGGACTCGCGCCAGCCGAACCCGGCGCTGTGACCGGCGGCAATCGATTCCTGCGCGGTCGCATTGAGGGTTGGATCGTCGAGAAACTCCAGATGCGCCTTGATGATCTCGCGACGCGTGGCGCCGCCCGCATTGGCCATGCGTTTGAGGCGCGTTCGAACTTCGTTCTGCGCGCGCTCGAACTCGGCCCGCTCTTGCTCGACGCTTCCGCCTCGCTCCGCCACTTCGATCGCCCGTCGCTCGATACGAGTTGCACGGCCCACTGCAAATCCCGCGACCGCTGTGACGCCGATGAGTTCTCCGCTGCGGGGAACCTCGGATGCCGATGCGGCGGATCGCGGCGGGGGCGAGGATGGCGTCGGGTGCGCCGCCTCCATGCGTAGCGCTTCGTCGATGCCGGCGGTCAGGGCTTCGATTGCGGCACCGGCCTCCGGGCCGCCGGCGTGGATGGTGAATTCGTCCCCGTGGCGCACGCCCAAAGCCATGAGTGCCACCACGCTTCGTGCATTGGCGCTCTTGCCGTGCGCGCGCAGGCTCACCTCGGCGCCGACGCTCTTGGCGCGCTGCGCGATGAGGGCAGCCGGTCGCGCATGCAGCCCCTGCTTGAGCGGCATCTTGAGCGTACGTTGCGTCACCGCCATCGGCGCCGCGGCCGTTCGTTCCGACGCGCCAAGTTCTGTCAGGTGCACGGCGAAGAGCAATTCGCCGGCCGAAACCGGCCCGGTGGGGCGACGATTCTCGATACGGGCGCCGTCGGTCTGCACCACGACAGGAGTCATCAGGCTCTTTGCCCCGCGAGCCGCGACATCCAAATCGAAGCGGATCAATGCATCGCCAGCGCGCACCCGGTCGCCGACCGTCACCAGGGCCTTAAATCCGCGCCCTTTCAGTTCCACGGTGTCGATTCCGATGTGCACCAGAATCTCCAGGCCCGAGGCCGTGCGCAAGGAGACGGCGTGCGCCGTGGTGGGCAAGGTGACTACCTCGCCGTCGCATGGCGCGGCAAGCAGTCCGGAGGTTGGATCCAGTGCGAGGCCGTCTCCCAGCATGCGACCCGCAAATACCGCGTCGGGGACGTCATCGAGCGAGCTGCACCAGCCGTCGAACGGCGCCATGATCTTCGTCAACATGCAGTCGGTTACTCCGTAATCTCAACCCATTCGAGACCCCACATGGGATCAAGCTTGGGTCGTGCGAAGCGCAAGCACAAGTTGTGCTCTCCGGCCATTGCCGGGAGTCTTTTGCGCGGCAATTCGCTGCTGCCGGGGGCGGGGATCGGAATCACGGCGATCGGCGCGGACGCGCAGCTGTCCGGGTGTACTTCGAGTTCGCCGAAAGTGCTCTTGGCGTCCCCATAGCGCACCTTCTTGATGTCGTCGACGAGTTCGTAGCGGAAGGGCAGCGGGGCGACACGCGCATCGATGGAAGCCCCATGGGTGAGATTCACGCGGGGCTCGATCCAGCAGGGGTTCATAATGTCGAGGGCAATCGGGCGTTCGCCGTCCGGTGGTTCGAGCAGCAGCCCGACATTGTCGCTGCAGAGCTTAAGATCGTTGCTGAAGTGGCGCACGGCGGTATGCACATCCACCGGCTGTCGCCAGATGCGCGACACCTGCTTGCCGGCCAAAAAGGTCGCGGCGCGCAGTTCATGTCCGAATTCGACGTCGACCGGTTCGAGGTAGCGTCTTGTGCTGAGGTCGGGGTCCCGATCGATGCCGTAGCGAATCTCGGTTGCGAGGCCCGCAGCTTCGTTGGTATTGGCGAGCGTCAGGCGCGCACCGCCCGAAATCGCCGAGGCCCGGGACTCGATGCCGAACACGCTGTCGGCGTAGTTTAGATCGAGACTCTGGTAACGGCTGAACATGCCGGCGAGCCTTTGCGCGAAGTCGGGCCAATTTCGCTCTTTGGACCAGGCGACCTCCGCCAGCGCGGTGCCGCGGGGCCAAGCCATCCATTCGACCCGCTTCTCGCTGTTGATGTGCTCGGTCCAAATGTTGGCCTGAATGCCCAGCACGTGTCTGACCGCAGCGGAGTCGAGCTTAGGATCAATGGCTTCGAATTCGTACACCCCGCGGGTGGTGCTGGGATCGAGCCGACCGGGAGGCTCGCCGGCCAGAGCGCTCTGGCGGTGATCGAGATACAGCATTGGCTGTGGTGACAGGACGGTATCGTTGCCGGCCCTGGCTGCATCGGCAGCGCCTGCCACACCGCGCCACGACATAACCACCGCGGATTTGTCCAGTCCGGGTACCAGTATCTCGTCCCAACCCACGAGTGTGCGGCCGTGGACTTTCAGATACGCACCCATCCTCTGCGTGAAATAGGCCTGTAGGGCCCCCGCGCTGTCGATGTTAAGTTCGCGGGCGCGCGCCTGAATCTGGGGAGAGGCGTTCCATTCGTTCTTTACCGCCTCATCGCCGCCGATGTGGATGTAGCGCGAGGGGAACAACTCCATCAGTTCGTCGAGCACGTTGTCGAGAAAGGTGAATGTCGAGGGTTCGAGGTTAAAAAGGTGCGTGTATACGCCCCACGCCGAGGTGACCTTCAGGGGCTCGGTGCCGACGCCGAGTTCGGGATAGGCCGCGATGGCCGCGGTCGCATGTCCCGGCATGTCGATTTCCGGGACGATGTTGATGTACCTCTCGGCCGCGTATGACACGATGTCCTTGATTTCGGCCTGCGTGTAGAAGCCGCCATAACTATGCTCGTCGCGCCACGAGCCCACTGAAGTGAGTTTCGGGTAGCGCCGGATCTGCACGCGCCAACCCTGGTCGTCGGTCAAGTGCCAATGCAGCACGTTGAGTTTGTGCCGCGCCATCCAATCGATCATGGAGCGCACGAAGGCGGCCGATTGAAAGTGACGCGAGGAGTCGAGCATCAATCCGCGCCACGCAAATCGCGGGGCATCATCGATACGCTGCGCCGGAATCGCCGCTGCGCTCGCGCCAGCCGGCAGCAGTTGCCAGAGACTCATGGCGCCGTAGAACAAACCACTTCCGGTGCTTGCCTCCACGGTGATGGACTTCGGATGGACAGTCAGCCGGTAGCCCTCGGGAGGCAGGCCATCGCTGCGTGCGAAGCGGATCCCGGGCGTAGCGGGCGCTTTCTCGATAATGGAAAGATTTATGTGATTTGAAAGTTGCCAGAGATCAGAGAGGTAATGCGCTGCAAAGGCCGCATCGGCATCGGCTTTCGGCACCAGAATCTGGGTGGTGCCGCTCAATGCAAAGGCGCCCGCAAGCGGGGTGTGATGCGCCGGGGCGGGAATGATG
The DNA here is from genome assembly GCA_036494165.1 of Steroidobacteraceae bacterium. GTDB lineage: Bacteria > Pseudomonadota > Gammaproteobacteria > Steroidobacterales > Steroidobacteraceae > Bog-1198. The sequence goes on along the minus strand of DASXOQ010000148.1, from coordinate 557 downwards.
ACGCCCTGGGAATGGGCAATGGCCAGGGGTAAAAAAAGGGCAGCGGTCCAAACCGCTGCCCTCGTTTTTGCACTCTTGGAGGCGGCTGTGCGCACGCGCATCACTTTACAGGAATGGCGTGCGCTGGCCGATGGTTACAACTTGAAGCGGAAATTCAGATAGTACTGCGAGCCGTTCTTGTAGAAAGCGCGCGGTTGATCCTGGTTCAATGCGTAGTACTTGAGGGTCGGATTGTTCAAGTTCATTGCATCGAAGGTGATCGAGAAATGGTCGTTCATCGTGTATCCCAGCGAAGCCGACAGGGTGCCGATGGCGTCCTGCGAGAAGGCGGTGCTGCGATCCAGGCCGCTGTAGAACGCCGACCGGTAGGTGTAATTGATGCGCGCGTTGAACATCTTGTTTTCGAAGTAGCCGCTTAAGTTGTAGGTGTTCTTCGAGGTTCCCACCAGCCGGTCGTCGCCAGTGCCGCCGTTTGCAGTCGACTGCACGTTCGAGGTCTGCTTGCCGTCGGCATAGGTGTAGTTTCCGGCGACGCCCAAGTTCTCCGTGAACGCCTG
>DASXOQ010000147.1:0-104086 GCA_036494165.1 Steroidobacteraceae bacterium | reverse complement strand
GGCCCTTACGGGTCCGACAGGTCTGGACATGCTCGCTGTGAGAAGTTGGATATGCCATGCCTGTGGTGACTTGCATGACCGCGACGGCAACGCCGCGAAGAATATCCTCTTCGCGTGGGGGTGCTCCACGTCCGTCCGCGGAAACGAGCTCTCGCCGAGCGCTGCGCCGCCGAGCCAGGCATCTCGCCGATGCAAGCAAGGATCCGCGCGCGCTCGGCAGCGGCATGAACACCAGTCTCGGATCTTCCCGCGGCCAAGGGCAGGGAGGAACCATGGTGGACCTTGTGGAGTTCGCTGGCGCACCAGGGTGATGTTTACCCCGCATCCTTCGCAGCGGTGCCGCACGTCATAGCTGCGCTCCAGGTGGCACCGATTAAGGCCGATTCAAGTTATTTTCATTTTCCGGCGTGGGTTGAGATCTGCCGGTGCAAGAAGAATATCGAGGTCCCGGCCGAACTGGCTCAGGCGTACTTCGCCGCGTTGGCGAAGCTGCCGGCGCTCGTCGCTCAGGCGGCGTCCCGTCCTTGGGACGAGACCATGCTGGTTTGCGCCTTGAGTGCGATCGCCGCCGCCAAAGGCCATCCCGATGTTGCTGAAGCGGCGCAGGAACTCACCCCCGAGATTGCACGCGACTTCATGGAGTGGATGCTCACCCGTTAGCGTCTCAGCCCGGTCTCATTTCCGGTTACGCAACGCGTTGCATGTGTTGCTATGATGTCCAGCTGCGACGCCTTGGGAAGCTGAAATGGCGGCTCGAAAGAAGCATTTAACGACGATGGACGACATTGCTCGCCTGGCGGACGTGTCCAAGCCGACGGTCTCCAGGGCCTTCAAAGACAGCCCGCTGGTCAGGCCCGAAACCAAGGAACGCATTCTGGCGATTGCGCGGCGGCACGGCTACGCCGTCAATTCCAACGCTCAGAAACTCAGAACCAACCGCACCCAAACCGTTGCGGTGGTGATGCATCTGCCCAAGCAGAGCAGCGAGCACGCAACGGCGCCCTTCTATTTCCAGTTGCTGAATGATGTGGCACGCGGCCTCTGGGTGCGGCGCCATGATCTTCTGCTGTGCACGCCGGAAACCGACGACGCCTACGCGTATGAAGTCATGATTTCCTCCAAACGCGCAGACGGGATTATTTTCCTGGGGCAAGGGCCCGGCGACGCATGGCTGAAGGAATTGGCGCGCACCAAAGTTCCGTTTGTGGTGTGGGGCGCAGTGGATCCGCAATCCGCCTACTGTACGGTGGGGAGCGACAACCGCAAGGGCGGAGAACTGGCCGGCAAGCGATTTGCCGAACTGGGCCGGGACAGGATTGTCTTCGTCGGCAACCGCTCGCATCCGGAAATGGAGCAGCGTCGGCAAGGTCTGGAGAAGGCCTTGAAGAACGCCAAAGCGGGCACGCACATCGTCGATGTGGAGATTCCGGATTTCACCTTCGAGTCCGGATTCGCGGCCACCCGGGAGTTTCTCTCGGGCGCTCATGCAAAATTAAATGCCCTGTTTGCGGCGAGCGACACCGTGGCCATGGGCGCCGTGATGGCCTTGCGCGAGGCAAAGCTCCGCGTGCCGGAGGATGTGAGCGTCATCGGCTACAATGATTTGCCCATCGCGCAATATTTTCAGATCCCGCTGACGACCATTCGCCAGGACACCAACCAAGCAGGGAGCCTGCTGGTCGAAAAACTGTTCCAGGTGTTCGACGGAGCCAAGCCGAGTTCAGCTACCGTGCCCACCGAACTGGTCGTACGCCAGACCTAGCTTTTCGCAGAAAAACCTCGCCATGGCCTGGAATGCCTGGTCCGACTCGGGAATATCCATGTAGATCCAATGCGCGTGCGGCATGGCTTCGAAGATCAGAAGCCGCGCATCGACTTTGGCTCTTAGCAGCGCACGATGGAAAAGACAGGTCTGGCTCAACATGAAATCGCGCGTACCGGCAATGCATAGCACCGGAGGCAGGTTCCGGAGATCCGAAAAGATGGGTGAGATTTCCGGCGCCAGCCGATCGTGATTCCTCAAGTACGATGAGAATTGCGGCTCGACGAGGCTCGGATCCCCCTCCGGCCGGAAAAAATATTCCGTGTCGCCGCTGCGGCTCAAATCCGCAGTCCCTGTGAAAAAGCCGAGAGCTCGGGGAAGGGGAAGGCCTTTCTCACTGATCCGCACCAGCAGCTGTGCACATAGGCATGCGCCGGCGGAAGTACCGTAAAGCCCGATCTCTTCGCGCCGGCGGGTGCTCAGGAGCTCGCGATACACCGCCTCGGCATCGTCGAGGGCCGCTGGAAATGCATGTTCAGGCGACAGTCGGTAGCGAGCCGCGACTACCGTCACATTCACATAGGCGGCGATGGGGACATTTTCGGTCACGGAGCCCGCATCCACGGTAAAGCCGCCGCCGTGAAGGTTGAGAAGCACGACGTTTCGATGGGCGGGGGGCATCGCGGCCGGCTTGAAAATACGCACCGGGACGCCGGCGATGACGTCGTCGGTCATCTGAACACGATGTCGTGCGAGGAGTGTTGCGCCGAGATCGCGCTGAACCACCGCGCAGAGGGAGCGATGTTCTGCAAGATCTGCGGGTCCCATCACGTTGGGCTGCGTGGCGAGCAGGTGTTGCGCGGCCTCACTCACGGTTCGGGGCGATGGCGGCAGGCTCTGCGCGAACGCCGCGTGCCCTTTTTGATTACCCATGTCGGTCGGATTCCCTTGCTCGAAGCACTGCAACGGATTGCATAAAATAATGTTTTATCAACTGCGTTTATGCCTGGTTTTTTGATTCTGCAGACTGTAGCAAATAATGCGCCAAATATACGATAAAACGCCTGTTCATTGGTCAACAAATGTGTCTCGTTCGCGATCATAAATGAAACGCGTTGCATTTTATAGAGAGCCTCACTACAATCCCGGTCACTGCTTGTGGCCAAAGAGCCCAAAGCCTTCATGGGGGATGAGAATGAATCGTTTTAGCCGCTCCAGCACAACCGCATTTCAAGCCGCGTTCCTTCTTATTGCCGGAGCGCAGTTCATATCCGCCGTTGCCGCCGTTGCCGCCGGCAGCGACGGCCCCGTAGTTGCCGACAATTCAAGCAGCTCGCTTCAGGAAATCATCGTGACTGCCCGGCGCCGCGAAGAGTCGCTGCAGCAGGTGCCCCTCTCGATCACCGCCATCGATCAGGAAACGCTGCGGCGTCAGGCGGTCAGCACACTCACTGACTTGCAGCAGCTCGTGCCCTCGGCATATGTGTCCGGTTACGCGCACGGCAGCAGCCAGCAGTTCCTTTCCATCCGTGGCCAGAGCGAATCAGGCCTCAATACGGGTGGTGGCGCGGGCGGGGGTCCCGCGGTGGTCGGTTACCTCTCCGAGGTGCCGGTACCCATGTCGGGTCCGGGGTTGTACTACGACCTGCAGTCAGTGGAAGTTCTAAAGGGGCCACAAGGGACGCTGTTCGGGCGCAATACCACCGGCGGCGCCGTCCTGTTCGAGCCGAAGCGGCCGGATTTGATGAAATTCTCGGGCGATGGAGAACTGCTGGTCGGCGACTATCGGCGTTTTCAAGACGAAGCGGCGATCAACCTGCCCGTCATCGAGGGTACTTTGGCCGTACGCCTCGCGGCCCAGTCGGAATCGCGGCAGGGATACACGCGCGATGTGAACACGGGCGTCGACTACGACAATCTTCACTTCCAGGCTGCGCGCATCGGCATCCTGTTCGCGCCCAACGAGGCGTTCGAGAACTATTTCATCGGCAACTACGTCGCCATCAAGGAACACGGGCCGGGCGGCGAATTGATTGCTGCGAATCCGGCCGTGTCTGCGGCAGGACCCAGCCTCAATGACTACCTCGCGGCACAGCAGGCGCGGGGCATTCGTGCCACGGCGCTGGACACGCCGGAGCTCGATCAGGGCATTTTCTTCAACCTGATCAACAAGACCTCGCTGCACTTGAGCGATGCTTTCAATATCCGCAACATCTTGAGCTACTCGGGACAACGCATTCGCCGGGACGCTGACGAGGACGGCACCACGCTCGCATTGCTCGACTCGGTGGGTCCGGCGCCCGGAACCTGGCAGGTGGATACCACCACTCTGACAGAGGAACTGCAGCTTCAGGGCAAAGCCTTGTCGGAGGCCCTCAACTGGCAGGGCGGCATCTATTACGAAGAGGACCGCTCGCCGAATCCTGCCGATCAATCCTATACGCAGCAGCTGGTGCTGCTGCCCTTCTATTTCAACACGGTGAACACCGATCTCGGCGGCACCACCACCGGCATCTACGGACAGGGCACCTATAAATTGGACCCGTTGGTTCAGGGTCTCAGCTTCACCGCGGGCTACCGCTACACCTGGGATCAGCTGCACGAGGGCTACAGCCAGACACTGAGCGGCGGGCGCACGCCCGCGCCCGGCGACTTCTGTCTATCGCTGAACGGCGGCTTCGTCTATCCCAACTGCGCCGTATATGCGTCCGCACGGCACAGCGGTGATTCCTACACTGTGGGTTTCGACTATCAGGCCAACTCATCGACGCTGCTCTATCTGGTATCCCGGCAGGGGTACAAGAGCGGCGGCTTCAACATCGTCGCGGCAACCGTCGGCGACATCACAAGTCCCGCCTTCTCCTACAAGCCGGAAACGGTGCGGGATGTGGAGATCGGCCTCAAGGCCGACTGGTCGGCGGGCGGCATGCGCGGCCGCACCAACGTGTCCCTCTACAACAGCTGGCTCACCAATGCCCAGGTGAACACCAGCGAACTCATTCAAAATGAGCAGGAGGCGGTCACGCAGAATGCGGCGCGTGCGATCATCCGCGGGATTGAAATCGAAAATACCTTGGCCCCGACCGGCTACACGGAATTGACTTTGAGCTATTCGCACATGGACGCCTCCTACTCGCGCTACATCACACCGCTCGGCGAGGATTTGACGGCGTTGCCCTACGCCTTTGCGCCAAAAAACAAAGGCAGCGCGACCGCGCGGGTGCGCTTGCCCGTCGCGTCGGGCTTGGGCGAATTGTGGTTGAGCAGCAGCCTCTCTTACCAGGATCGCGTTTTTGCGGGATTTTCCGCCGTGACGCCGGGCAGCTACATGCCGGGCTATGGATTGCTGGCGCTGCGCGGTGATTGGAAGAAGATCGGCGGCACGGGATTGAGCGCCGCCGCATTCGTAACCAATCTCACCAACAAGGTCTACCGGGTGGCCAATGAGGATCTGTATACCACCATCGGCACTTCCACGACCGTATATGGGGAACCGCGGATGTACGGCGTCTCTTTGAAGTACGAGTTTTGAGGCACGGCGTGTGACCGCGTCGGTGGCATCCGCGTATCGCGACTCGTCGCGTACAGGAAGCGCCGGCCTCAAGTGGCTTTGGCCCACGCTGGTGCTGGCGCTTTGCCACGCGCAGGCGATCGCGAGCTTCCAGATACTCAATATCCTCACCGACCCGATCAAGGCGAGCCTCAACCTCACGGACACCGAGTACAGCCTGCTGCAGGGGCTTGCCGTCGCCATTTTCGCCGCGATACTCGGCATTCCCGCGGCACGGCGCGCCGATGCAAAAAACCGGCGCAACGTCATTCTCTTGGGCGCCTGCGGCTGGTCACTCGCCACCTTCGCCTGCGCCTTCGTCGCCAACTTCACAGAGATCTTCATGGCGCGGATCCTCATGGGCATCGGCGAGGTCTTCCTGTTTCCAGCGGCCCTGTCGCTGATTGCGGATCTTGCTCCGCGTGAACGCCTGTCGAGTGCGGTCGCTGTGTTCGGAAGCGGTGGCCCGTTGGGTGCCGCTGCAGCCTTGTACGGCGGCAGCTGGGTTCTGCCGCATCGGGATCAGGTTGTCGGCTGGTTGCCGGTGCTTTCGAGTTTGGAAGGTTGGCGCATCGCATTTCTGCTATGCGGCCTTACGGGGATCGCCACGCTCGCCCTGTTACTGGGCGTGGCCGAGCCGACGCGCGGCCCCAGATCGGCTGCGGACGGCTCTTGGCGCACGCTCCGCAGTTGGCTGGCGATGCATTGGAAGGCCTACGCGCGGGTGAGCGGCGGCATGCTATGCCTCGCACTCTGCGCCTTTGCGACCGCGGCCTGGGCCCCCATGGTCCTTACTCGTGTGCACCGGTTGTCGATCGAATCGGCGGGGCGACTGACGGGAGGCGCGGCGCTCCTGGGCGGGGCGCTACTTGCATACCCGGTCGGTTACCTCGTAGATCGTTTGCACAAGGCGGGTCTTCGGGACGGCGTGCTTCTGGTGAGCGGCGCCTTCGGCTTTCTGCTCGCGGGCATTGCGGTACTCGGCAGCACGGTGGGCGGCTCGGCTATTGTCGCGTGGGTGAGTCTGTATGCGATCTTGGGTGTGCCGACGGTACTTGCCGGAACGGCGTTGCCCATGATGACGCCGGCGAGCCTTCGTGCGCAGGTCATGGCGATTCATTTGCTGTTGATGAATCTTGTGTCCCTCTCGCTCGGACCGCTGATCGTCGCGGTTTTAACCGAGCGGCTGTTCGCCCGGCAATCGGCTGTCGGCGCATCCTTGAGCCTGGTCGATGCGGTTGCGGCATGCCTCGCCGCGATTCTTTTTCTCCAGGGGCGTCGGCACTTCAAAGCGAGCTGCACGGCTCTTTGATGCGCAGCGTCTGGCCGTCATCGCCCGCTGAACTCTTCGGCGAGCTGTTTCACCAGGTCCAGGTCAGGCGCCTGTTTCCCGACGGCAAGCATTTTGTCGACATGCCGCCCTTGCTCGCGCCGAGAAGGATCATGTCGAACTATCAACGGCTCGGGCCACTGGACGACAGGGCGCTGGCCGCGTTCGTCGCCGAACATTTTGCGGCACCGGCGACCTATTTGATGCGCCCGCGCGGTGGCATCTCGGTGCCGCTGCGCGAGCACATCAACTCAACGTGGGACCTCTTGGCGCGCGAGTGCGAACCGGAGGCGAACCACTCCTCTCTGTTGCCGATCGTCGGCAGGTACATGGTGCCCGGTGGAAGGTTCCGCGAACCCTACTACTGGGACGGCTACTTCACGCTGCTCGGCCTCAATGCCGATGCGCGATGCGATCTGGCCGAGGCGATGATCGAACATTTTACTTCCTCCATCGAAACCTTCGGCTTCATCCCCAACGGCGCCCGCAGTTACTATCTGGGGCGATCGCAACCCCCGGTCTACTACTTGATGCTGGATCTGGTGCCGCCGAAGGATCTCGGCGCGGAAGAGCGCCGGTTGGATGCGCTCATGAGCGAGTATTCGTTTTGGATGGCGGGGACCGAATGCTTGAAGCCGGGCGAGGGCTCGCGCCGCGTCGTGTGCATGCCGGACGGCTCGCGGCTCAACCGATACTGGGACGAGTTCGAGCGGCCCCGCGACGAGTCATACGCTGAGGATCTGGCCACCGCGCGTCAGGCGGAAACGCACCCTCCGACGCTCTACCGTAATCTTCGGGCGGCGTGCGAAAGCGGTTGGGACTTCTCTTCCCGGTGGTACTGCGGCGGGTCGGGATTGGGCGCGACTCGAGTTCTCGACATCGCGCCGATCGATCTCAATTGCCTGCTTCACGGTCTCGAACTATCCATTGCGCGGCGCGCGCTGCGGCTCTCGTTGCGCGGCACCGCTCTGCGCTTCACGCATCTTGCCCGGAATCGGCGCCACGCCATCAACGCGTACCTTTGGCATCAAGGCGAGTCGCGATTCGCCGATTGCTACTGGCCCACCGGCGCACCCACGGCATCAATAAATGCCGCTGGATTATTTCCCTTGTTCACGGGTATTGCCTCGCAGCGACAAGCCGATGCCATGGCAGCGCTGGTCGGGGCGCAGCTTCTCGCCCCCGGCGGCCTTCGCACCACCAATGTGGAATCAGGCGAGCAGTGGGACATCCCGAACGGATGGGCACCGCTGCAGTGGATTGCCGCCGAGGGACTGAAGCGTTATGGACTTCATCGACTGGCGCTCGATATCGCGACGCGCTGGTATGCCACGGTGAGGCGGGATTACGAGGAATTCGGGCTTCTCTTTGAGAAGTATGATGTGGAGCGCCAAATTCCGGGACGGGGCGGCGAGTATCCCGTGCAGGTCGGATTCGGCTGGACCAATGGCGTGGTGAGGGCATTGCTCGACGAGGTGGAAAGCCGGGCAGCCGCGACGGGTGATGGCTGTCCGGCCGCCTATGGTACAGGTGCGCGCGTCTGAGGCGACAAAAGGCGGCAGCCGTCTTTGCGCCGGATCTATTATGAGATCGGCGGATAATATGGCTCAGCGACGGATTGGATCCGCCGGGCTTCGCGCCGAACTCTGGCGCGGGAATTGATTCCCGCGCCAGAACCTTTGAAAAGCTTCCCCTCCGTGCCTAGCTACTCGAGCCCCAGGCGGCCCGCGCAGCGCGGGGCACTTTCGTCCGTGCGCTTGGGAACATCCTTTGCGACGATGTAAGTAACGAGAAAGTGAGCATCGTCGGGGCCGCGACTCACGACATCGTGCAGCTTCGTTCCTTCTGTCCACGAGTCTCCGGCCTTGTAGGTGGTCTTTCCGCATTTCGCGTCGTACCAGTCGACGGGGCCGGAATCGGCTGCCAATGTAAGTATCACGATGCCTGGATGCGTATGCCATCCGGTGGTGCCGCCCTGCGAGAACTTGACCTCATGCTGGATGATATTTGAGGCGCCCTCGGTCATCAACGCGGCCGAGAATTCCTCGTCCATGCTGGGGATAAACACATGAGAATTGGTGTGTATATCTCGCTCGACGGTGCCCGTCGAGATCACGACGTTGTAGATGGCGCCGATCGTAGGAGTCGCGAATACCACGCCGGCCACAATCGAAGCAGCAATGCTGGCGCCGATTAGCACCTTTAGTTTCTTCTGCATTTGAATTCTCCGCTTAATTGGTTGATTCGATGAAGCCGCCCCCTATTTCTGAGCCGCCTCCCCGCGAGGAAGCTAACTTTTGGCGCCTGACACTACCTGACATTTCTTGCCATAACTTCTCCAACAGGCAAAAATGCCTTCGACCTTTGTTCAGGGTTAGCCCGGCTGGGATGGACTGGGACCATGAATGCGCAGATTCCGCGCGAGATTCTTCAGCGGCTCACCACCTTCGGTGAACTCCTACGCTACCTGCGGCGGCGGGCGGGTCTGACGCAGACCGAGCTGTCGATTGCCGTGGGCTACAGCGATGCGCAGATCAGCCGATTGGAACAGAATTTGCGCCTGCCGAACCTGGCCACCGTGCAGGCTCGCTTCCTGCCGGTGCTGCATCTGAAGGGGGAGCCGGAAGCTCGAGATTGGCTGCTGGAGCTAGCCGCCCAAACGCAGCGGCAACGGGCCGATTCCCTCCTAAGTTCACACAGCCGGGATGGTGCGCGGACACCGTCGATTGCCGTCCTGCCGTTCATCAATCTCAGCACCGATGCCGACAACGATTATTTCTGCGAGGGTCTGGCCGAGGAGCTGATCAACGCCTTAACACAGATTAAGAGCTTTTTTGTGGTGGCGCGTGCCTCCGCGTTCTCCTTCAAAGGCAAGGAGGCCGATCTGCGCGAGATTGGGCGCCGCCTCAACGTCGACACCATTCTCGAGGGCAGCGTTCAGAAGGTTGGCAATCGCCTGAGGGTTACCGCGCAGCTCGTCGACCCCTCCAACGGCTTCCAATTCTGGTCCGAGCGCTTCGACCGCCAAATGACCGACGTATACGACATTCAGGACCAGATCACCCTGGCGATCGTAAAACAGCTGAAAGTCAAACTGCTCGCCAAGGAACGGTTGGCGGTTCTCGCCAAAAAACAGGCAAACCTCGAGTCCTACAACCTTTATCTCAAAGGCCGATTTTACTGGGCTCAGCGTCCGCAGGGCATCGCGAAGGCAATGGAATTCTTTCAGCAAGCGATTGAAAAGGACGGCACTTCCGCCCGGGCGCGAGCCGGACTGGCCGACTGCTACGCGACATTAGGATCCTGGGAAAACGGAACGCTGCCGCCCGTGGATGCCATGTCGCAGGCAAAGGCTGCGGCAACTCAAGCGCTGGCGCTCGATGATCGCCTGGCCGAGGCGCACACGACCCTGGCTTACCGGACGGTGCATTACGAATGGGATTGGCCCTCTGCCGAAGCCCAGTTTCAGCGCGCCTTCAACCTCAATCCCAACTATGCGGTGTGTCACCACTGGTACTCCCACTATTTGACAGCTGTCGGCCGGACGGAGGAATCGCTGCAAGAGAGCAAGCGCTGCCTGGAGCTCGATCCGCTTGATCTGGTCATCAACATCCATATGGCCTGGCACTATCACTTTGCTCGCCAGTACGATGAGGCGATCGAGCAGTGCTGGAAGACCAGTGAACTGCATCCCAAGTCCTTCTGGCCCGCCTGGTTTTTTGGCTTGTCCTATGAGCAGCAAGGTCTCTTCGACCAGGCAGAACACCAACTTGAGATCGCGGTCAAAATGTCGGGCGATGTGACCTTTGCCAGTGCTGCGCTGGGCCATCTTTATGGCATTGTGGGCAAAACACAGCAGGCTCGAACCATCTTCGACGAACTCACGGCTCGTGCAACGCGGTGCTACGTGCCGGCCTACGATATGGCGCTGGTCTGCGCCGGGCTGGGGTGGAAAGACAAGGCGATCGAGCATTTATGGCGGGCACATCAGGAGCGGTCGGGATGGATGACATATATCAATGTCGATCCGCGCCTCGACTTGCTCCGCAGCGATCAGCCGTTCGTGGACCTGCTACAGTCCATGCGGTTTCCCAGCCCCGCTGCCCTTGCGCCGACCCTCCCGGGTTAGGGGGTACAGTCAGCCTGCTCGCAGCTCATGCCGCACTACAAAAGGCCGCGCAGCCGACGTCCCCACGATCAAATGCAAGCCGATAACGCGATTCCACGGCAGGTACCGCAGGGTTCTTTAGAGCGTAGAAGTGCCAAAGCAAATCAACGAGAACTACATTATGAATAAGTTTGCACCAGTGATGATGGGCATGATTTGCCTGACTATCTCAGGGATCGGCCTAGCTCAATCGGCTCCGAAGCCCGAGACCAGTGCGTCTCCGCTGCCCGTGATGGGGAAGGCGTTGAGAGGTCATTGGACTCTTAAAGTTGCCTTCGAACCGGCCTCGGGCCTACCTGCAGGAACCGAGGGGCAGGGGGAGGAGACATGGCGCGAGGTGGTCGGCGGGAAGACCCTTCTATCCGAAGAGTCTTGGAAGGCTGGCCCCATTGATCTGTCCTTGCTAGGAATCTTTTGGTGGGATGGCAAAGAAAATAGGCTTCACGCCATGGATTGCAATAACCAGGGCAAGAGCATTTGCGATCCAAAAGATGCGGTCGATGCCGTGGTAGTCAAATGGAATGGCAAGGAACTCACGATTGAGGAACCTGAGCGGGGAACTGATGGGAAGCTTATTACTTCGCGTGTGACCTTCAAGGATATTCAGGCCAATTCTTTTACCGAGCTCAATTCACTCGAGATGTCGCCAGGGAAGTTCGAGCCTGTAATGACTATCCATGCCGTTCGGGCGGGAACTTAGACCTCATCGGGTAGCGTTGCTGTAACTAGAAGCTTGCTGGCGTCTGCCGCGCAGAACGTACACGCCGACCGACCGCTGCAAGGGCGAGGCGCCGGCCGCCCATTCGCGACATCAGAACTTGAAACGCGCGCCGACGGTGGGATTGATGTTGGTCGAATAGGGATAAGCGCTCGCGGCACCGTGGTGAACGCCGCTATACATGGCGCCGAAATAGCCGTCGAAGCGCTTGGTGAAGTGATAGTCCGCATCGAGCGAGAAGGCGTCCAAACTGCCGCTGCAGGTACTGTGCGCCGAAGTCGAGCAGCCGGCCTGCTTTCCGGTGCCATCGGCGCTCTGGTGGTAACCGTAGAATGCGGCCGCCAACTCCAAATGCGGAATGACTGTATAGCGAAGGCCCGTCCAAAAGACCTGCACGGTTCGGGGGTCTGAATACGCGTTGTCGGTGACGAAGGCGAGGAGGTATCCGCCGATGTCGGTGAAGCCCGCGCTCAAGGGATCTCTCGGATTTTCGTACTTTATATGCATGTAACCGGCGAAGAACTTAAGCGGATCAGCATCGTAACGCGCCATCAGGGAATAGGCGGTGTCGTCCGAGACGGTCGCCGCCAGTGAACTCGTCACCGAGAAGTTGAGCGCCGGTAGCTCCGCAACCTGCGCCGCCGTCAGCGCCGACGCAGTGATGGCGCCATTGAGCTTTGAATAGTAAGCATCGATGGCGAGACCGAGATACTGGCCGCCGATGTCGGCCTGGATGGCGGTATGGGCTCCGCCATTCGATCCGTTGAACTTATAAAGAGCCGCAAGATGCGCAAATTGGTCGAAAACGTAAGAGTAGCGAATCGTTGAATCCAGCCGATTGCCCTCGCTGGTGCCGCCGCCTGAGTACGTATTGGATGCGCCGAGCAGACCGAATGCCGTTGCGTTGTAGTTAGGGTCGTATTTGATGGTGCCCTCGGCAAGCAGCGTGATCTGCCGGCCGAATGTGAGGCGCCCGAAGCTGTCGGATTTGATGCCGACGTAGGCGGTCTGGAATGCCTGCCCTGCAGAGCTGCCATCCACGCCTACGCTCTGGGCGCTGACGGGCCGGCCGTTATTTACCGCCAGCGACTTCAGCGAATTGGCAATCTCGCCGGACTGAGGGTTGAAGAACGTCTCAATCTGAAACACCGCGGACCAGCCCGGAGTCAGAGGCTCATTCCCCTGCAGGCCCACGCGGGTTTGCCCCATATTGCTCGGCGTCAGGCCAAAAGCGCTCTGATAGTCGTTCGATCGCACGATGTTGCCGCTCGCGGCTGGCCGGTAGGGGGAAAAGGGAGCGCTGTGCGTGTCGAACTGAAGGCCCGCATCGATGACGCCGTAGAGCGTGATGCCACGCCATGTCAGACTGTCGTCGCCGCCGAAGCCTGGGCCGGTTTTTTGCTGCGCGCTAGCTAACACGGAGTAGCCCAGGGCGCATATCAAAAATGCTCCCTGCACCAAAACGCGCCGCAGCTGCGCCCCGCGGGCGCCATCCTTGAAATTCATTGAACCCCTTGAAGCACCCGCTCGCTGGCGCTCGTTGTGTTCAAGAATTGTATGGGTTGCAGATCACCCGACAAATGCTGAGTAAAACGCAGTAAATGCTAAAACAGCATAAGCGTGATGTATGGGACGACACGTATGATGCCGCCGCTGCAGATCGACTTAATGCGGCGAACGGGTTCGCCGGGTATCGCGCCCGGCGAACAGACCGTTGCACTCCACGCTAGTGCCAGTACGGCTTGACCTTGTAATAGTCGTAAGCGCGGTCGCGAAATGCAGTTCCGTCATCGCGCGTGAGGGCATCGAGTGAATCAGCGGGCGCGGCCTTCAGCTGATCCTTGGTGTAAGGCACCACGTAAGCCGAGAGGTCATCTCGATAGTCGAGCTGGCTCCAAGGGATTGGATGGTATTTCTCGCCCATACCTAAAAATCCGCCAAAACCCACCACGGCATACATGATGTTGCTCGATTGCTTGTCGAGCATGACGTCTTCCACCGTGCCTATTTTGCTGCCAGAGGTGTCTTTCACATCGGTCCCGATCACCTTCTTTGCCCTAATCGCCGTCGTATGTCCGGTTGCCGTCGTCATGGCATGCTCCTCGCTTTGTATCGGAAGTTGAAGAAAATCCCGGGGCGCACATGCGCCCCGGGCGGGTGCCAGTTAGCGCTGTTGCTTGTCGGAACTGCGCTGTTGGTCGCTCTGTGACTGATCCTTGTCGCTAGAGCCTTCCTTATCCTTGGGAAACTGGCCCTGCTGCGGCTGCTGGCCGCCTTTCCGGTTTTGATCGTTCATGGTCGAACGGTCGTTCGGATTGGACGAACCTTGCTGCCGGTTGCCATCGCTTTGATCCTGGTTATTGCCCATGTAAGCCTCCGTTGTCGAAAATGCCGGCATCTGCCGGAACAGTAAGAGTGGTGGTTCGACGGTGTATTGCTTAGCGGCGACAGGCCGCGCCCCCCTGTCAGCGTGCAGCACCCCTGTGTAGGCCAACGCCGGGGCTATCAACGGCATCTATGTGCGGGACAAAAACCGGCAATTGCGAGAGTTTTGCCGGTTCCGCATGGATGCCCTCAGGTGAACTGCCGCCCTTGCAATGCTTGACCGCCCACGCCGGAATTTGACCGATTCATCGTCCGCACGTGATGATTCGCTGAGCGCCAGGGCTCACGGTTGGCCCCTGTTGTGCGCCTCCCCATAAGGACACCTGGATGGTCAACATTTACCGAATCGTTGCGGCGGCGAGCATGCCGGCAGGCCTGACCCTTGCGCTGGTCGCGATGGGCTCGCCGCGCGCGCTGGATACGGAGGCGCCGTTTCTGGCGGAAAATCGCGCTGCGATGGACCGGATGATGACTGGCATGAACGCGAAGCCAAGCGGCGATGTCGATGGCGATTTTGCTGCAATGATGGTCGCTCATCACCAAGGCGCCATCGATATGGCGCGGGCCGAGTTACACTACGGCCACAACGAGCGCCTGCGGCGCATCGCACAGCAAATAATTGTCGAACAGCAGCAAGAAATCATCGCCATGAGAGCGGCGCTCGATGGGCCGCCGAGTAAAGCAGCCGCAACACCCGAGCCGCCGCAGTCCACCCGGGATCCGGCGGCCGTTTCAAGCCATCCTTAGGTACTTGATGAAAAAGCCTTTTCAGTCGGCGCTGCTATGCGCCTCTCTCCTCCTGTCCGCGAACTTCGCAAGATCAGGCCAAGCGCCGTATGCCGCAGGTGCGCCGGACTTCCCCGTAAGCCACCGCGATCGTGTGTACGCGGCGGAGCAGTTTTCCAATACCGTGTCGGTGATTGATCCGGATAACAACACGCTGCTCGGCGTGATTCGCTTGGGAGTTCCATCGCCGGCCAATTTCAGCCCGCTGTATAACGGTCAGGTGCTGGTGCATGGGCTTGGATTCTCGCCCGACCATCACACGCTCGCCGTGGTATCGATCGGCTCAAATTCGGTGACCTTCATCGACACTGCGACGAATGCCATAAAGCACACCACCTATGTGGGGCGTGCGCCGCATGAGGCATTCTTCACGCCCGACGGCAAGGAAGTCTGGGTGACGGTTCGGGGCGAGAATTACGTTTTGGTTCTGGACGCTGCAACCTATGCGGAAAAGGCGCGGATAGTCCTCGCCAATGGCCCGGGAATGCAGATCTTCTCCCCGGACGGCAAGTACGGCTATGTGTGCTCGTCCTTCAATCCGGAAATGGAAGTGATCCTGGTTGCCGAGAAGCGCATCGTGGCGAGAGTAGTCCAAGCCAGCCCATTTTGTCCCAACGTTGCTGCGACGCCGGACGGCTCGCAAGTCTGGATCACACTGAAGGACACGGGCAAAACGCAGGTCTTCGCGGCGCGCCCGCCTTTTGCACTCTTGAAGACCCTCGATACCGGACCGATCACGAACCACGTCAATTTCGTGCACAACGAACATGGCACATTCGCCTACGTCACGGTGGGCGGACGTAATCAGGTACTGGCGTTTCGCACCGATGATTTCACTCAGGTGGCGACGATACCCGTCGGTGACTTGCCTCACGGCCTCTGGCCGTCTGGCGACGGCACGCGCATTTATGTGGGACTTGAAAATGGTGATGGGATGGCGGCCATCGACACGCTGAGCAACAAGGTCATCGCCACGATTCCGATCGGCCAGGCACCGCAAGCCGTCGTCTACGTGCCCGAGGCGGTGTCCTCCGGCAATGGATTGCAGGGCCTCGAGCCGCTCGGCCTTGCCGGTCAAGTGGCGCAAATCGCCATGGGACCACCCTCGATCAAGGCGGATGGCACACCCACCAGTGTTGCGTTGTTCGAGCAGGGATTGGTGCAGGTGTTGGAGGCATCCGTGACGGGACTCGATCCCAAGCAACCCTATGTATTGGCGCTATCGGAACACGCTGACGGCACCGGCGCGCTGCAACCTCTCGCTGCCTTCACCACCAATCCCGCGGGTGCGGCGATCGTAAACGCGATAGGTCCCATACGTCAGGTCGTTCACGGCGATGTGGGCCCGTCTCGTCGCTATCTCGTGATCGCGTCAGGCTCCGCCGCGCAACCGGGCAAGGTGCTGCAAATCCAACGGAATTAGTCCTGCCGATTGCGGAATCTCAAGAACGGCGCGAGCGGCATAGCCTCAGTCGTTCGATGAGCCATCGTCCTGCGGGGCCTGGCGGCCGCGCGCTGAAGTACACGGCAAACATCGGCAATGCCAGTCCCTGTTCCGGCAGGTCCTCGATGAGCAGCTTCACCAATTTTTTATCAAGAAGGTCCCGCTCGACGGTGTGCAGCGGCATGCCACCCCAGCCGAGGCCCTTCAGCAGGAACGAATGTTTCGCGAATAGATCGCTCAGCCGCCAGGTCAGCGGCGACAGGACGCCGAATTCACGACCGCGCGTGAGCTCAGAGCGATCGGTCAGGACCAACTGAACGTGTTTGGCCAGCTCCGCTTTGGGGATGATGCCGCGATATTGGGCCAGCGGATGATCGTGGGCCGCGACCATGATCATCTCCACGGTCTGCAGCGGCTCGATGCTCATGGAGGCCGGTGCGTTCGGCAAAGAGCCCACGACGCCGACGCTGCAGCGTCCGTCGAGCACCGGCTGATAGGCGCCGCCGAGGGCCTCGACGTACAGCCGAAGCGGTGTATGAGGAAATCGAGTGCGAAATTCCAGCGCTGATTCCGAGATGGCTTCAATTGGAAAGAGCACGTCAATCACTGCGGAAAGTTCCGGTTCTAGTCCGCCGGAAATCCCCCGCGCGCGTGCTTTGAGCACATCCACATTGGCAACCACGCTCCGCGCGTCGGCAACCAGCAGCACGCCTGCCTGCGTGAGCCGGGGATAGCGCTCGCTACGATCAAAGAGCTTGACGCCGATTTGCGCCTCGAGATTGCTCACCAGTTCGCTCACCGCCGATTGAGCCCGGTTCAGCCGCCGAGCTCCGGCCGAAAAACTGCCTTCATCGACCGCTGCAATGAAGGCCCGCAACTGGTCCAGGGACACCCCGTCTAGCATTTTTGGGCCTTATATATCGAATAAACCGATAGATAGTATCGCAACATAACGGCTATTCACAGAGATGTAGTCGGCGCACGATCTCCTCAACGCCAAATAAGCCCACAGCAGGAGACCGCGATGAAGCTGCTACATATCGACTCGAGTGTTCTTGGAACAGGTTCGGCCAGCCGCGCGCTGACAGCCGGCATCGTTGCCCGGCAGCTCACGCTGCATCCTGGGCTCGAGGTCGTCTACCGGGACCTCGCCGCCGATGCCGCTCTGCATTTGTCGCCCGCGCATCTGGCCGCGTGGCAGGGCCAGAATGTGAGCGATGCCGAACTCGGCGCGGATATCACCAAGGGAGGCGCCTTCCTTCAGGAGGTTTTCGATGCGGACATCATTGTCATCGGCGCCCCGATGTATAACTTTTCGATTCCGAGCCAGCTCAAGGCCTGGGTCGATCGGGTGGTCGTCGCCGGCAAGACTTTCCGCTACGGTCCGAACGGCGCCGAGGGATTGCTCAAGGGGAAGAAGGTCTTCATCGCTTCCTCCCGCGGCAACGTCTACACGGCCGGATCGCCCGCGGCTCCTTTCGAGCACCACGAAAGCTATCTCACCGGCGTGTTGAATTTCATCGGCTTGACGGATATCACCGTGGTGCGTGCGGAAGGCCTGGCCTTCGGGCCCGAAGCGCGCGAGGCCGCCATGCTCAAAGCACACGAGCACATCGCGGCCATGGCGGCATGAGATGACCGCTGGGTCTGCGGGCATTGGCTTGCCCGCAGACGGGAGTCAGTCGCTTGGATCCAAGCGGCCTGCTTTTTCAGCACCCACCAGGAACTCGTAACGAGCGCGATTCTCGTCTGGCCGTGAGCTGATCGGATTATCCAAGTGCAGCACCGGGTCCCCCTTGGCGTATTTCGGCCAAGCCGGTAGCTGATGATGGCGGCCGTCCATGCCGTTGGGATCGCCGCTCCTGGCGAAGTTGGTCCAATAACTCATCATCTGATCGCTGAGCGCGTAGTCCTCCGGGCGCCACACGGCGCCCGGCCGGGTATCGAGCGTGCCGAACACATACTCGATGTCATCGGAGTGGAAGGCGTATGAGCCCTCATGAAATTTGCTGGGCGGCGCGGCGAGGTCCATTTTGTAGCGATAGACAGTTGGGTTTCCCGTGCGACGGTCGATTTCCATCCACTTCCAGGTGCCGTAGGCGATAAACTGATCGCCGCCAAAGTCGCTCGCCGAGCGCTTCGCCTCGGCATCGGTCGACCCGGGATAGAGCCGAAGAAACTCATCGGCTTTCTCCGCAAATTGGTGCTTCGCCATCTCCCGCCACTTCTGTGCGGTCATGCCCTGCGCAAGAAAAGCCCCTTCATCCCGATTGAAGCCCGCCAGTAACGGAACCTTGGCCTGTTTGCCAGCTTCGTAGGTATCGAGCACCGGTTCGTTCAAGAACCGGCCATCGATGACCGGGTCGAAGCCCGGTCCATCTTTCTTCGCCGCTGCGGCCAGGAGTTTTTCGGTGGGCAGTGCGCGAAGTTCGGCAAGCGTCGGCGCGCCTGCATCCCGCGCCCATGCGGCGTGTTTCGGCCCCACGCTCTTCAAGCTCTCCGAGGCAAGAGTCCCTGAGCTCAGGGCGCCGCCGCTCTCGCCAATGGCCCGGTGAAACAGCCCTTGTGCGGATGGGGCAGCCATCAGCGTGCTCACGGCGAAGGATCCCGCGCTTTCGCCGAAAATCGTCACGCGGTCAGGATCTCCGCCGAAGGCCGCAATGTTGCGCTTCACCCACCGCAACGCGGCCACCATATCCATCAGTCCGTAATTCCCGCTCGAACCCCCTTGCTCTGCTGCGAGTGCCGGCAAAGCAAGAAAACCGAACACGCCGAGACGGTAATTGATGGTGACCAGCACCACGCCCTTGAGCGGCAGGAAATCGCCGTTGTGCCGCGGTTCCGAACTCGCTCCGCCGACGTAGCCGCCGCCATGAATCCAGAACATGACGGGCATCGGGGAGGATTCTCCGGTGGCGCGAGAGGGAGTGTAGACATTGAGGGTGAGGCAGTCCTCGGAACCTAAATCGGCGGGGCCCGTGCTGTCCTGAAAGATCATGTCGTCGTACATGTGGTTTTGGGCGCAGTGGCGGCCATATTTCGTGGCATCGAGTTCGGAAGCCCAATGATTGACCGGCTGCGGCGCCCGCCAGCGAAGCTTACCCACCGGCGGCGCGGCATAGGGAATGCCCTGGAAGGCAAGGACCTTGCCTGAGTTGATGAGTTTGCCGCGCAGCTTGCCCTCGACGGTCTTCACGACGAGAGGATCCGGTGAAGCTAGGATTAGGGGAGGCATGGCCAGGGGGGCGAACATCAAGAAGAAAATGCGGGCAGCGGAATAAAACTTCACGGCTCGGTCTCCATCTGACTGCTTACGGTGGGCCGACATCGGTCCCCGGCAAGGATGAGCCTTCTACAGGCGCCAGGGAAGCCCGAGCGGTTTCGCGTGATCTGGCGGTTTATCGGCGTATTCATTGAATTCGTCGCCTTATTGACCTGGTTATCTCTCGGCAGTGTTCCATGCGTCCGGATGATCGGTCACCGTGACGGCATCGCCGTCATGCAGGACAATATGAGCCCCGAACGCCCGCGACGCCGTGAAATCTGGAGCAAGAATGTATCTATTCACCAACGCAAAGATCTTTGACGGCAGCGGGTCCGCTCGCTTCGACGGTGAGGTGCTGGTCAAGGACAACCGTGTACTCGCCGTGAAGGCGGCCGACGGCGCCCGCCTGCCCAGGGAAAATTCGAGGGTCATCGACGCTGGCGGTGCCACGCTGATGCCGGGACTCGTCGAGGCGCATGCCCACTTGAGCTGGCCGAGCTCGGTGGAACGCTTCGTGCCGGGTATGGATCTGCCACCGGAAGACTTGCTCCTGAATACCGCCCGCAACGCCCGTGTGCTGCTCGACCACGGCTTCACCAGTGCTTACTCCGCCGGCGCGCTCGGCAGGACCGTAGAAATGTCGCTCAAGGCGCAGATCGACAGCGGTGGCATGCCGGGACCCCGCCTCATTCCCTGCTCCATCGAGCGCGAGCCGCCGAGCGACAGCGCATATCTGCAGGGCGGCAATGTCGCCGACCACGGCAAGGGACCTGACGCCATTCGTGCATTTGTTAAAAGTTGCGCGGAGCGCGGCGCGAAGGTGGTGAAGTTTCTGCTCTCCGGCGAAAGCGCTTTGAAGCCGGGTGCGTCGATGGAGGTTCTTTATTCCGAGGAGGAGATCCGCGCCGCCGGCGAACAGGCGCGGGAGTCGAACGTCTGGCTTTCGGGTCACGCGCATGCCGCCGCCGCCATCAAAATGGGCGTGCGTCACGGTTTTCGCGTGCTGTATCACTGCACGTACGCGGATCAGGAGGCGATCGACCTCTTGGCCGCGCACAAAGACGAGATCTTCGTCGGTCCGACCCTCGGTATTGTGCAGGCGACGCTCGATGCGCAGCCGCCGCCGCACTTCGACATGCGACATATGAAGGAAGACGCCGCCGTGGTGCTGGCAGCGCAGCAGCGTCTCGCCCCGGAATTGCGCCGGCGTGGCGTGCGCCTGGTGCCCGGGGGCGATTACGGATTTCCCTTCAACCCGAACGGGCGCAACGCCCGCGATTTGGAGTTGTTCGTGCGCCAATTAGGCTACAGCCCAATCGAGGCATTGGTCGCGGCAACCAAGCTCGGGGGCGACATCATGGGCATGCCTGAAGAGCTCGGGCAGATCAAGGCCGGTTTCTTGGCTGACCTCTTGCTGGTGGAGGGTGATCCCACCGTCGATGTGCGAATTCTGCAAGATAAGAAGAACCTGCGGGCCATCATGAAGGACGGCAAATTCCACAGGACTCCGGTCGGCATTTCTTAGGCGCTGAAGATGGGCGCAGCAGAAAACCAAACATCCGAGGCGCGGCGCGCGGTTCTCGAGCAGCAGATTCGAGCCCGCGGGCCGGTGCTCGATTTGTCCTTCGCACAATCGCTCTACGAGCCGATGCTTCAGAATCAGTCACGCGAGGGCGTGACGGTGGTGCGCGATCTTGCCTACGGTCCGGATGCGCGTCATCGGCTGGACGTGTATCGCCCCGAGGCTCCCGCGAATGCGCCGCGGCCGGCAATCCTGTTCTTGCCCGGCGGCGGCTTCATCCGCGGCGACAAGGCCGGCCGGGAAAATATCGGCTTCTACTTTGCGCGCAACGGCCACGTGGTCGCCGTCGCCAACTACCGCCTGGCGCCGACCCATCGCTGGCCCGCAGGCGCCGAGGATGCGGGCGCGAGTTTTTCCTGGCTGCGCGACCGAGCGGCGGACCTCGGAATAGATACTGCGGCCATGTACCTCATCGGCGAGTCCGCGGGCGCAGCCCACGTAGCCGCGGCCACCCTGGTGCGCAAATTCCATGCCCCGGGCGGCGCCACGCAGGCTGGCACCGTGCTGATTTCCGGCGTTTACAATCCGGTGCTCGAGAAGCTGGCGCGCGAACAATTCGGCGTGGCGACGCCGGATCCGCGCAATGAGGCCTACTTCGGCTCGGATTTCTCTTGCTATGAGAGCATGTCGACGATTGCCCTCATCGACGCGGCGCCGGAAGCGCCGCTGCTTATCACATTCGCGGAACTGGACCTCCTGCAGATGCAGGTGCAGGCATGTGAATTGTTCGCCCGCTTAGTGACCGAACATGGTTATCAACCGCAGTTGCGCGTCATCCCCGGGCACAATCATCTGACGCAAGTCTATTCCGTCAATACGGGCGATGAATCCTTGAGCGCACCGGTCTTGGATTTCCTGCGCAACAGTCGCTAAGGGCGCGCGAGCCTGACGGATCGAAGTCCTATCCTAAAAGCGGCGGCGGCCGGCGCCACTAATGGATTTCGAAGATCTTCTTCGGAGTCTGGTGCAGACACTCCGAAACGCCGTGCGCCTCGATTAGATACACATCGGTGTTATGCACGAACATGCGTTCGTTGAGAATGCCGGGGTGGCAGACAATCACCATGTGTTCTTCGATCGTCATGTCTTCATCATTCCTTATCAACGGGCGCTCCACCATATCGTAACCCATGCCATGAATGCTGAGGCGCCGCTCCTCCGGAAGATCTCGCGCGCACAGGTAGGCATTGTGTTGCGCGTAGATGGCCTTACATGATGCACCGGGTTTTAAAAGCGAAAGCGCAAAGCGCTGCGCGTCGAGCACCGCGGCATGCGCCTCCAGAAGCTCTTGGGGGGCGGCACCCAGGACGAAAATCCTCGACAGCTCCGTGTAGTAGCCGCCGGCGCCATTGTTCTCGACCAGCAGCGAATAGACATCGCCGTGCTCGAGCGTTCGTCCTTGCATCGAACGCGGGCGGAAACTGGCGGCCGTGCCCCAAGGCGCCGAGGAACAAAGAAAGATTCCCTGTTCGCTGCCTAGCTGTTGACCGACGTATTGCGCATAGGCTGCAATCTCGAAATCCTTGAGTCCAGGCTTGACGAATTCCGCTACGCGCCGCATGACCTCATCTTGCATGGCGGCCACCTGCCGCACCAGGGCGCGCTCTTCGGTGCTCTTCACCGCCTTGATGCGATCCACCATGTCAGTGGCGTCGGCTATGTCTCCCAACTGTTCGGTGAGCGCTCGGCCGAAACTGTGATACATCGCCGCGGGTGCCACGAAGCCCACGCGCTTTGCGCCCAAGCGCTTCAGTTCCGAGGCGGCGATCTCGGCGTCGTAGGAGCCCGAGTAGCCCACCGACGGATAGGAGGGCGTGGTCAGGCGTCGCGCAATGCCGGTTGTCGCAAGCTCGTCCGCCCTTGACTCCCTCACGCCCCCGAAGGGGCCTTGCTCGATCAGCGACATGCCGCCTTCCAAGGGGAATACGACGGCGCTCGGGTATCCGTTGGTGGCCGGTTGATTGCTGAACCAGCGGATGTAGCCGCCTACCCAATCGCTGGAATTCTGCACCACCAAAGCGTCGAGATTGAGGGTCCGCATTTTCGCGCGCACCGCCGACCAGCGACGATTCAATTCCTCGGCGGAAACGGCGTTGAGTGAGCGGTAGGCCTTGGGGTGCATGTCGAATGTTCCGTGGCAAAGATTCAGTGGATCACGAGGTTCAGCATCTCGTCGCTTCTGCCGGCAAGAAATGCGCGAATGTTGTCGCGTACCATGGGGTAAGCCTGCTCGAGATAGATGTTGCTCATTCCGCCGATATGGGGGGTGATGATGATGCTTTCTTCGGCCCACAGCGGATGAGCGGGCGGCAAAGGCGACTCGCGAAACACATCCAGCGCGGCGCCCGCAATGCGCTTGTCGCGCAGCGCCGCAAGCAGCGCGCCCTCATCCAGCACGCCGCCCCGCGCGACGTTGATGAGAAACGCGCTCGGACGAAGCGATGCGATGACACGGGCGTCGATCAGATTCTCGGTCTCGGGCGAATGCGGCACGATAACGACCAAGAAATCGGCCTGCGCAGCCGCGCTTTCGATCTCATGCCGCGCAAATATCCGATCGAATGCCGGCGGCTGGCGTCTGGAACCTGAGACCCCGAAGACCGTCATGCCGAACGCTTTGGCGCGAGGTGCCAGCGCTTCGGCGATCGCGCCAACTCCGATGATCACCAGAGTCTTGCCCAAGAGCAGCGGCTGCGGCCATCGCTCCCAAATGTGGGTGGATTGATTGTGCTGCATGCGCGGAAAATCGCGCAACAACGCCAGCATCTGCAAAAACACCAGTTCGGACATCTGCGGCCCGTGCATGCCTCGAGTCGAAGTAACCACCACCTCGCTCTTCAGTGCCTTGAGCTTCAGTATTGCGTCGGTGCCCGTAGTGAGGGACTGAATCCAGCGAAGCTTCGGCGCCTTGCGCAGCAGTTCCTCGTCGAACTGAAAATGGTGCCCGATGAACGCATCCGCCGAATGTGCTTCGTGCAGCGCATCGGTCCGATCATTGCTGGCGAATAGATCGAGGTTTGGAAAGTCCCGGCGTGCCTTGGCTTCGAATGCTCCGGCCTCGGCATCCGCTGCCCCGATGAAGACGATGCGGCTACTCAATACACGGGCTCCTGAAAGCGAGCGCGAAGGCGGCTGCGCCGCCGATGACCACAAATGGCAGTATCCCCAGAAGCACCGTAGCGCTCCCGCCGCCGCCCGCCAAGAGGGCGCCTGCAAATAGCGGACCCACCACCGAGCCCAAACGGCCCATCGACACCGAGACTCCGACACCGGTTCCGCGGATGGACCGCGGGTAGTAAAGCGGCGCCAGCGCGAACAGGATGAGCTGCGCGCCGATGATGAACACGCCCGCCACGGCGCAGGCCACCGCGGCGAAAGCATAGCTCTTGCCGACTGCCGACACGGCGGTCAAGGCGAGCGCGATGGCGCCGTAGGTGGTGGCGACCCAGGGGGCGCGCCGCGCCCCGGCGTGCAAGCGTCCGAGAAATCCCGCGCCGAGGCTGCCGCCGAGGTTGAAGCAAACCGCTGCCCAACTGGCCTGCGAGCGCGTATAGCCGAGACCCACCATGAGCGTTGGCAGCCAATTGAGCATCAGTAGAAGGACGAGTTGTGTGAAGAAGAAGCCCACCCATAACAGCAGGGTGGTTGCCGCCCGCTGCCCTCCAAACAGGGCCGAGCCGACCGACGCGGGGCCTTGAACCTCGGCAGCGTGCGGGACCGGCCGCCGGGTCTCGGGCAAAAATGCCGCCATCAGTCCGGACAGCAGCACGGGGAAAATGCCGCCGACGTAGAAAATGGTGCGCCAGCCCCAGCCGGCTTGTGCGCCCAAGGCCACGAGAGCGGCGATCGCGCCGCCGAAAGGCATCGCCGCCATGATCAAAGTGACGATGCTGACTCGCCTTGCCTCTGAAGTTGATTCAGAAGCCAACGCGATGAAGTTCGGCATGGCCCCGCCGAGGCCGAGACCGGTGAGCAGCCTGACGGCCATGAAGGATAGCGGGCCCGTCATGAGGGCGGTTGTGATGGAAAAAATCCCAAAGAGCAGCAGCGAAACTACCAACGTGCGCTTCCGCCCCAAGAGGTCGGCCAGCCTGCCGCCGACTGCCGCGCCCACGAAAAGTCCCAACGTGGTGCTACTGAAAATCAGGGTCGATTGCGAGGTCGACAGTGCGAATTCCGCAACCAGGTGCGGCGCGGCGACGCCCATCGACTGGGTGTCGAAGCCCTCGGACAAAGCCGCCAGAGCGCACAGTGAAAGCGTGACGCGGGAGCCGCTGGATGGCATCGGAGCGTTCAGGTGTAGTGAACGTGCTGACGGCCCTTGAGGCCCAACAGGCTGCGTGCTTCGGCGGGGGTGGCGGGCTCGTGCCCCATTTCTTGCAGTATGCGTTTGATCTTCTGCACCTGCTCGGCATTGGAAGCTGCCAATTTTCCCCGCTCTATGAAGAGACTGTCCTCGAGTCCTACCCGCACGTTGCCGCCCATGAGGGCAGCCTGAGTGAGGAAGGGCATTTGATGGCGCCCCGCGGCGAGCACCGACCATTGGAAGTTCGCGGATCCGAACAGGCGATCCGCGGTGCGTTTCATGAACATCAGATTGTCGAGATCCGCGCCGATGCCCCCCAAGATGCCGAAAATCAGCTGCACGAAGATCGGCGGAGTGACCAGCTGGTTGTCCAGGAAATGGGCGAGGTTGTAGAGGTGGCCGACGTCGTAGCACTCGTGCTCGAATTTGGTTCCCGCTTCGCCCATAGTCTCCAAGATATAGCGGATGTCCCGAAAAGTGTTGCGGAAGATGAAATCGTCGCTGTTGCGCACGTAACCCTCTTCCCACGAGTACTTCCATTGCTGGATGCGCTTGGCCGCCGGGAAGATCGCGAAGTTCATCGATCCCATGTTAAGTGAGCACATTTCCGGCTTGAAACGCACCGCCGCCGCGAGACGGTCTGCGACCGTCATCGTGGGGCTTCCGCCGGTGGTAAGGTTGATGACCGCATCGGTATCGCGATGGATCTGCGGCAGAAATTTTGCGTAGATCTCGGGGCTTCCCGTGGGCTCGCCATCCGCGGGTTTTCGCGCATGCAAATGGATGATGGCGGCGCCCGCACGTGCCGCTTCGATGGACTGCGCGGCGATTTGTTCCGGCGTGATGGGCAGCGAGTCGGACATCGTGGGCGTATGCATGGCCCCGGTGATGGCGCACGAGATGATGACCTTGCTCATGAATAAACCTCTTCTGCGGAAAGCGCCGGCGGACGCATGCCGGCGTTCTGAATTGCATGACACAGCAAGAATCCCACCACCATCATGATGATGGGCAGCCATAGGGCATTTTCGATGCCGAAGCGCTGCGCCACGTTGCCGACAACGACCGGCGCGATGCCGCCGCCGAACAATTCGCCCACCGCAATGACGAGTCCCGAGGCGGTGGCCATCAGCGAGGGGGGCACCGATTCGCTCGACAGGGGGCCAACGGTCAGGGCAATGAGCGCATTGTTGAAAAAGTGCACTGCAAACAGCATCGCAAACAGGCTGCTCACCTGCGCGCCTGCTTTGGTGAGGAGCAGCAGCGAGACGATCACGCCGGCGCTTGCGAGCTGCATGACCCGCTTGCGGCCGATCGTGTCCGAAAGCCAGGGTAGGGCGAAGGTGCCCGCGGTGGCACCGAGACCGATCGCCGACATGATGACGCCCATTTGCTGAGGGGCGATTTTCAAATGATCGATCAGATAGTTCGGCATGAATGCGCTGGTGGTCACGAGGCAGGTGAGCCAGCAGAGCATCATCGGTGCGGCGATCCGCACGTTCCTGAACCTGAGCACAGTCCGCCAGCCCGACCAGGAGCTTCCCTGGTGACTGGCTTCCGTCCGACGGGGAGGAACCGCGCGCCGCACGGCGACGGCGAGTGCTAGACCGGGCAGCACGAACACCAGGAATACCCAGCGCCAGTCGATATAGTGCAAAGCGAAAGCGACGAACAATGGCGCCAGCCCGAGGCCGAAGAGCGGCATCATCATTTGCTGCACGCCGATGTTGAGGCCGACGCGTTGCGGGGCAGAGGCCTCCAGGGTACAGGCGATACTGACCGGCGTGTAGGCGCCGTCGGCGAACCCCATGACGATGCGCACCATAATCAAGGTCAACAGGCCGCTGGCGAGTCCGCTCGCGCCGATCAAGAGCGAAAACACCACCATCGACGACACCAGTACGTGCCGCCGGCCGATGCGGTCCGACAAGTTACCCATCAGCAGTGCGGAGGTGCCCCAGGCGATGGCGAGCGCGCCGGTAATTATGCCGATATCGCCATAATTTAAATTGAGCTCGCGCGCGATCACGGGGTAGAGCGTGCTGATGAGGAATCGGTCGATCCCGACCAGCCCAAACCCCAAGGACATCACCACGACGGTTCGAAGCTCCTTCACGCGGACCGGTTCCTTCGGGCGGCAAGCAGATGCAGTGCGAGGCGTTGCCGCAGAGCCTGCATCTCCGAAGCCGACCACTCTTTAAAGCCGGCGCCGCTCTTGAACCCAAGTCTGCCGACGGCAACTTGCGCCTCCAGATAGGGATCCGGTCGATCGAGGCGGCTCAGTTCGGGAATCATGGTCTTGTGAATATCGAGCGTGAGATCGAGGCCGACGAGATCGGCGTTCTCCAGAGGTCCTAATACGGCCAATCGCAGGCCGAAGCTATTTTTCACGCAGGCATCGAGCGTTGCCGCATCGCAGATTCCTTCCGCAAGCATGGCGATGGCCTCGCGCCAAAGCGCGTGTTGCAGACGGTTGGCAACGAACCCCGGGGTGTCCTTGGTCACATGGGCGGGAGCCTTGCCGACCGATTTCAAAAGCGCCAGCGTCGCCGCCACGGTAGCTGTGGAGGTCTGTTCGGCCTGCACCACTTCGACCAAGGGAATGAGCCCCGCGGGATTCCACCAGTGCGTGCCCACGATTCGTCCAGCGGTCGGCAGACCTTCGGCGATGCGCCGAATCGGGATCACCGAGGTGTTGGAGGCAAGAATGGCATGCGGCGAAGCCAAATCCACCAACTGCGCGAAGATCGAGCGCTTGAGTTCGAGTTTCTCGGGCGCCGCTTCCGTAACGAAGTCGGCGCCTGCAACCGCCTTGCTCAGCTCGACGGTCACTTCGATGCGGGATGCCGCCGATTCATCGAGGCCGTAAAGATGCAGAAGGTCGATCACGCGCGACACGACGGTATCGCGTACTGCATCGGCCGGTTCGAACACCCGCACCGTATGGCCCGCCGTGGCGAAAACCTGGGCGATCCCGGCGCCCATGAGTCCACCGCCAATGATCGCAATGTTACGGGGGGATTCCATGCTAGCCGGCGGTGTATCCGCCGTCGGCATATAAGGTGTGCCCGGTATGAAAGTCCGAGGCGCGCGAACAGAGGAACAGCAGCGGACCGGCCAGATCCTCAGGCTCTCCCAAGCGTCCCGCCGGCACGCGCGCCAGAAACCCGGCGCGAACCTTGTTGGCGTTGTCGTTGTCCTCGAACATCCAGGCGGTCAATGGGGAGCGGAACACGGTGGGCGCCAGTGCATTGACAGTGATGCCATGCTTGCCCCACTCGCACCCCAATGCCTTGGTCATCCCGTCCACCGCCGATTTGGAGGTGCAGTAGGCGGAGTAGCCCGCCGGGTGCCCGAGCTTGCCGCGTGCGGAGGAGGTGAACACCACCTTGCCGCCGCGTCCTTGCGCAATCATCTGCTTTCCCGCCGCGCGCGCCATGAGCCACGCGCCTTCGACATTCGCCTGCATGACGCGCATGAAGCGCTCGGGCGCCATTTCGACGATCGGCGAAACATCATTCATCCCGGAGGCGACCACCAGAATGTCGAGCCCACCGTAGGCGCTCACCGCGGCCTCGGCGATTGCCGCGGCGTCGCTGTCGCTATTGGAGCGCCGTGCCACGGCATGCGCTTCGACGCCGGAAGCGGCAAGGGCCTGCGAGAGCTTGGCCAACTCGGCTTCGTTGCCGGCGGCGATGGTGAGACGCGCTCCTGCCGCGCCCAACGTGGCGCACGCCACCTTGCCGAAGGCGCCAGTCGCGCCCACCACCAGCGCCGCCTTGCCGCGGATGTCGAAAAGCTTGGACGAGTCGATGCTGGGAAGACTCATGGGCGCGGTACTGGATGCGGCATGAGCACGAGCATGCTGGCCACCGCGTTGCCATCGTTGCGGATGGCGCGTGCCTCGCCGCCGGGAATATGGCAGCTGTCGAGTGCGCGCAACGTGTGGCTGCTGCCATCACCCAGCTGCACCGTGATCTCGCCCGCGAGCACTACATAGATTTTCTCGAGCGCGCCCGCATCCATTTCGGCGCCACCCTGGGGCAAGAAGTGCGACAGGCCAACCCAGGCGAACTTCGAATTCGACACCTCGAATCCTTGCAGGCGCAGTGAGCGCATGTCGAAGTGCTTGGGGGCGTCATATCGCGGCGCCTCGGCAAAGCGGGTGATCTGCATACCCGCTCCTTACTCCGAACGGCCGGTTTCGATCCGGAAGTTACCGCTTGGATCGACCATGGCTACCAGGCGCACAATGCAGCCGTCGCCTTTCTTCCAGCGCCACGGGAAGGCAGCGAAGGTGACGCGCTTGCCTGTCACCTTGTCGATGTCGCCGCCGATGTTCTCGAAGCCGCAGATGCCGGCCGAGAGAATCGCGTTGTGGCAGGGCTCCCATTCCGGGAAGTCCTCGATCACACGCCGGCCGGTGGTCTGGAAGTACTCCTCGTTGATCTTCGGCAACAGCCCATGCGGAGCGCCCGGACCATGCGGACCGATGGCCGTCCCCAGGGGATGATCGAGCGCCTGCGTGTCCGAGCCGCACATCTTGACCTTGCGCTCCACGAACCACTCGCCCGCTTCCTTGTAAAAACCCGGTGAATAGCCGTAGTAGTGCTGATTGTCACCGTAGTACTTGTGCCAGCCGGTATTCACGATGGCGATGTCCCCCGGACGGATCTTGGGGCGCGCGTTCTCCAGATCCTTGGCGGTGATCACTTCCCATTTCTTCTTCGGGATGGATACCACTACGCCGGTGCCGAAGAAGTAAGGCAGCGGCACTTCATCCATGAAAGGCGTGCCCTGCACCACGTGGGCCGGCGCATCGATGTGCGTGCCGGAGTGCATCACCGTGGTGATCCTCTGCGTCAGCACGCCCGATTTAGACATGCCGTGCAGGCGCTCGATTTTCACGTCCTCGAAATAGGGCCAGCAGGGCTGTCCCAAACCCCACGGGTGGCTGAGATCGTAGAATTCAAGCCCCATGCTGTTGCGCAAATTCGATTCTTCGAACTTGCACAGCTCTTCATTGCGCCAATCGCCGTCTTGCCAACCTGCCATGTGTCTCTCCAAATGTTCGCGCAGGGTTTCCTGCGGGCTCTTTAAAAACCTGCCTTCAATCTCACCCCGAAATAACGATTCGCATCGCGCGCCGGCTGCCCCACCACTGCGGTGCTGTTCCAGGGACCCGACCAGAAGTCCTCGAGATCCACGTAGTAGCGGTGATTGGTGAGGTTGTCGGCGAAGGCCGTAATCGAATACCTGCCCGCGGTGTCACGCGCGGTGAGCGTCAGGTTCAGGAGGCCGAAGGCGCCCTGGATGGTTTGTGCACCCTGGTCGGGCTGGAATTGCGTTCTCGACCGGTAGGCATAGGTGCCGCCGACTACGCCTTCCCAGTGAGTTCCGCCGAAGGGAATGGTCCGTTCGGCAAACAGGTTTCCCTTGAAGCGCGGGGAGTCCGGCATGGTCTGGCCGGAGACATCTTGCGAGCGGGTGGTGGTCCCCGTGCAGCCCAGTGCATCCGTCTGGGTCACGCCGTTGCCCCAGCAGGGAGCGTCCTTGTAGTCGACGAACTTGGCATCGATCAAGGCCAGGTTCGCGCCAAACCGGGTGAACTCGCTCGGCGCGTAAATGGAATCAAGCTCGATACCCTGGGTGCGTGCCTTGCCGGCCGGCGTTAGTCCTAAGATCGGTGCGACCTGTCCCGGAATCGATTCGGAAGTCTGCACCTGGTAGTTTTTGTAGATCGTATAAAAGAGTGCGGCGTTCAGTTGAAGGCGCTGATCCAAGTAGAGTCCCTTGGTGCCGATCTCGAAGTTGTCGATGTGCTCCTGGTCGGTGATGGGCAGGGGCGCGCTGGGCGCAGCGGCGTTGCCGCCACTGTAGGCGCCGGTGTTGAACACCCGCGGCGCATAGCCTCGGGAGTAGGTCGCGTACACCATGGAATGAGTGGCGAGCTGTTGTTGTATCCCGATATCGCCCACCAGCGCGTTGGAGCCGTCGCTGTTGGCAGTGTGAACTGTGCCGCCGCCGAGCTGATCGTATGAATAGGCGAGTTCATCGTGATTGAAACGCAGGCCCCCGATCAGCGAGGTGTTGGACGCGAACTTCCAGGTGACGCGCCCGTAGACATCATAGGTCTTGGTGGTCGACTCGACGTCGTAGTCGGTCTCCGCTGGCGTAAAGGTACGCCCGGTGACCAGATCCACCTTGGAATCCGAGAAAAAGAGGCCCGCAACATAGTTTAGTGGCAGATCCGGCGAGGAGGCCAGGCGGAATTCCTGGCTGGTCTGGCTGACAGTGATGTCCTGGAATTGGGTATTGTTGAAAGTTGCCCAGGTTCCCGGCGATCCCGGCGGCGTGCCGATGATTGCGGCAAACGCATCGCGGAAGTTGTTCGAAAAGAAGCTCGAATTGACGAACAGGTCCTGGATGTTTTCCTGAGTCTCGCGCTGATAGGCGGTGGTTGAACTCAAGGTCAGATCGCCGAGCCGGTAGTCGATATTGACCGATCCCAACGAATCCTTCGCATCCGAGGTCGAGGTGACCGGCGTGTTGATGGTCTCGTTACCCATTCTGGGCGTGACGCCGGCCAGCACCGATTGTTGACTCAACGTCGCCACGATCGGCGGCGGCAATGGCGGCGGGCTGGTGCCGAATAGCAGATACGCGCCCGGCGTAATGTAGGTATAGACGAAGTTATCGCCGGTCGACTTCGATTGCTGATAGCCGCCCGTCAGCGTGATATCGAGCACTTCGTTGGGCTTGATGAGGAGTTTGCCGCGAAATCCGCCGTTGTCCTGATGCGACTTGTCTCCGTCGAACAGGTTAGTTATGGGGAAATCGCGCTTATTCCCGTAGACCGACAGACTGCCGAGGAGGGAATCCGACAACGGGCCGCCGATGAAACCATTGAAGCGGTATTCGTGATCGTTGGTCGCGGTCACTGTCACATCGCCATGCGCGGTGGAGGTCGGTTCTCGGGTCACGATGTTGATGACGCCGGCCGCGGCCGTACGTCCGCCGAGGGTGGCCTGCGGGCCTTTTAGAATTTCCACGCTTTTGATGTCTTCCAGCTGATTGCCGGCGATCGAGTCGGAGGGTACGGGCACCCCATCGATCATGATGGCGACACCGGAGGCCAGACCGACCGTGGCCTCGTTGGCGTTGCTGGAGATGCCGCGGATGCCCAGCGGCACTCGGCCATTGAATGAACCTACCAGGTCCACCGACGGATCGAGATTGTTGAGATCGCTGATGTCGCCGGCGTTGATGCGCGCCAGCGCATCCGAAGAGAGCACCGCGGCGGCGACCGGCACGTCGGAAAGTTTCTCGGTGCGCTTCTGCGCGGTAATGACGATTTCAGCCAACGGGCTGTCGGTCTCGGGCTGCGTTGCCGGAGCGCTTTGTCCAAATGCCGTCGCGGCGGTGCCCGCCAAGACGCCGATCGAAAGTATCTGTGCGACGCCTCGAACCATATCCGTACTCCCTATGTTACTTATGTAGTTTTAATTATCTGTACCGTATTGTGGTACACAATACCTACATACTAAGCCACACAACGATACGGTTGTACAGGGCGCTGCGCTGCGGTTCAGCCGCTGAAGACGGGTTGAAAGGGGGCAGCGGTGACGGGTCCACGCTGCGAGGCGGGAAGTGGGCTAGAGACTCTCGTCCGCGGGACTTGTCTGAAAAGCGCCGACGATGCGGGCACGGGCGCCCAACAAGTGATGGGCGAGATCGGCACGCATTCTCTTGAAGCGAGTCGTCGGCACAGGTACCGACAAGGCCAGGCTGCGCCCCAGCGGGTCGATGAACGCTGTCCCCACCGCACAAATCCCCTCGGTGTGCTCTTCGAAATCGAAAGCGATGCCGCTCTTCGCGCAGGCATCGATAGCCGTGCGCAGTTCCTTGGGCTTGATCAAGGTATGAGGCGTCAAACGGGGCAACGTCGCGCTCAAAAAATGATCCAGCTCGGCCGGCCGCATCAGGCTCAAAAGCGCCTTGCCGTTGGCGGTGCAATGCAGCGGAAAGGTCTCGCCCACGGCCGATACCGCGCGAAGCCGATGAGCGCCTTGTACTTGGTCGGTGAAAACGGCCGAGTGCCCCTTGAGAACCGACAGATCGACTGTCTCGCCGAGCTGCTTGGAGAGCTCCGCCATGACAGGGCGGGTGATTTGATCGAAGTCGATGCCTGCACCCGCGGCCAAGCGGACCAGCGCCGGGCCCAAGCGCACGCCCGAGGTGGGCGTTGCCGCGATGAGAAACTGCTCTGCCCGAAGGGCGTCGACGATTCTCTGTACCGTGGATCGCGCCAAATCCACCCGTTCGGCGATTTGAGCCAAACTCAGGCCTCTTTGCTCGCCTTCCAGGGCGCGCAGCACGCTGGCAGCCCGCGCGATGACCTGGATGCTATTGCCGGCTTGAGTCCGCTCGTCGTTCGCTCGGTTGCCGCGTTTGGGGTTAGCCATCGGCTTTCATTCTAGCGATTCACTTTCCGATTGAGTGCATCTTCGCCAATCCCGCGGCTGCGCACAGTTCATCCTGGTGACCAAAGGGTGTCCCGCCGGCCCCGCTGACGCCGATCGCGCCTATGGTCTGGCCTTCTCGAATGATGGGCAGGGCGCCTCCCATGACGAACATATTGGGCTGTACGCGCGAGAGCAGGGTTTTGTCGTTGCCGATCATTTCCGCAGCCTGCGCGCTCGACACCTTAAACCCGAGCGCGGTGAGGGCTTTGCGCGCACCGACGAACACATGGCTGCCATCCGCCCCGTCCGCGGTGAGCATCGCGCGCGCTTCGCCGACCGAATCGATCACGGCGACTCCGACTCTGTAGCCCGCGGTATGGCAGGTCTCTACGGCCGCTTGTGCGGCGGCAAGGGCTTGTTTCAGCGTGGGCCCAAGAGCGGTCGATTCAGGTCCGGACCCCGGGCCATGATGAAGGCCGCCGGGCGGCGGGGGCGGAATGGGCGGCAGATTGCCTTGCGAATCCAGCATCCGAAATGGAGGCAAATTGTCAGCCGGCAAGCTGCGGGCGGATTCTGGCTTATCGCCGAATGGTCCGACGGCGGCCTCGACGCAGGTTGCGAATGACGCCAAGAGAATCAAGTGGGAAATGTAGCGCATGGATCCGCCGCGATTTGGTTGTTGCATCGAGATACGGGACAAGTGTACCAAGATTAGAATCACAATATTGCGGGTGAAGCAAAACGCTCAATTCGGAAT
This sequence comes from Steroidobacteraceae bacterium, assembly GCA_036494165.1. Lineage (GTDB taxonomy): Bacteria > Pseudomonadota > Gammaproteobacteria > Steroidobacterales > Steroidobacteraceae > Bog-1198. The sequence goes on along the minus strand of DASXOQ010000147.1, from coordinate 69,568 downwards.
GCCGGCCAGGCTCAAGCCCTCATACAGCGGTTCGAAGTCCGCAAGATCCGCTGAAGGATGCACCCATTTCTTTATGGCGGTGAGCGTGGTCAACGCCGGCAGCGTCGTGTTGAAGTCGCTGATCGCCGCCTTGGCCCGATCCGCATGTTTGAGCCGGGCCTCGGCGGCGATCAGGGTCAGTTGCACCGCCCCGCTGACACGATCGCGCAGGTCCGGTGCCGCCATCTGGGCAGTGGCCTTCTTGGCGATTTGCGCCGCATTGCTGTAATCGCCCAACGCGTAGTCGATATCGCTCGCTGTCGACAGCACCCCCCAATCGGTGGGATATCGGGCCATCAATCCGTCGGCGATCACCTGCGCTTCCTTCAGGCGCCTAAGCCTTAGGTAGGCCGTGGCCTTCAGGCCCAGTCCCTCTTGATCATCGGGATCCGACTGCAGCATCGCGTCTGCGAGGATCACGGAATCCTCCCACCGCCCCCGCAGTTGATCGAGCGCGGCCTTCTCACCGAGGCCGAAATGGGAGGTGGGATCCAACCGAAGGTACTTGTCCAACGCCGCCGCACCGGCGGCCTTCTGAACTTCGGGATCCTTTGACCAAGAATTCACGCAGTCGCACAAATTGATCATGGCCTGAACGCGCAATGAATAGGGATCATCCGGTGCGAGCGTCAGCGCGCGAGCCAAGCGGCGATTGGCGGTTTCATTGGCAACCTTGCCGTCGGCATCGCGCGTGGTAAACCAATCCGTCACCGCCCGGTACGATAGATCGCGCACATCGAGAGCATCATCCGGCTTGTCGCGCACCCGTTTTACTTCCGCGTCCATGCCGGCGGTTATCAAAGCGCCCGAGACCTGCCCGACATCGTTGCGCCATCGCGGCACGAGTTGATCTTGCGGGACTTTCAGGACCCGGGTCTGAATCACCCGTTCGCTGGCGCCGTCCACCCCGAACATAGTGACCGAATAGCCGTCGGCACTGCGCGCGACCGTGCCGCGAACCAGAAAGTGCACGTCGAGTTCCTTCGCCAGTTTCCTGATGCTGGTTTCATGGGCGGCAGCCTGCTCTACGCGTGCGAGCGGTATGGCGGTGATGAGATCCTTGCGGGTTTCCAGCATCGTCTGAAGCTCTTCACTGGTCGCCTTGGCGACCTGCTGCGCGCGCTGATCATCGGCAGGCGCCTGGAAGGGCAGCAACGCGAATGTCATGCGCCGATCCTCGTTCGTATAGGGCGTCACGACAGCCGTGTGCATCCACATCGAACGAGTGAACCAGCCGACGCCGCCGCAGAGCACGACCAACGCGGCGAGCCATGGCATCAGTCCCTTCCTGTTGGGTGGTGCGGCCGTGTTCTTGGATTGGGGCGCCAAGGGCTCGACGGGTTGCAGCGGCGCGAAGGTGTCTTGCGCCAGCAATCGCTTGATGCGTTCGACGAAGGCTGGATTCGTCTCGCCGCCAGGCAAGCGGCTCCACTGCACCTCGCGGAAGCGGTCCGGCACCCGTTCGTCTTCTTCGCTGGTTTGATCGATGACCACCGGCACCAAAAAGGCCCGGTCCTGCGACATCAGATGCGAGCGATCCACCGCCAATTTCCATTCCAGGCGGAAATAGCCTTCTGCGCGGTTCTGGGTATTGCCGGAAATGATGGGCAGCAAAAGAGCACAGGTCTTGATCTGCTTGCGGATGGCTGCGTCCCAGGCATCTCCGCCGCGCAGCGCGCTCTGATCGAACCACACCTCGATACCGGCCGCACGCAGGGCCTCGCAGATCTTTCCCGCCGCCGCAGCATCCTGCTTTGCGTAACTCAAGAATACCGCTTTGTTTGCTTCAGACACTCTTATTATCCCGGTGCGCACTTCAGGGCGCCTTCGCTGCTAGTATGCCATTGATTTCAATGAATGAAGTGTCAGCTTAACAAGACACCGCAGGTGCCCTTGCTGCTCGCTCAAGCGATGTTAAGCGCGATTCTCCTTACAGAGGTGGGGGCGAACACCCGCTCAAGCGGCATCGATGGCGCAAAGCGCCGCGCCGATCGCGACGCCCAGCTCGGCGCGTCGCGCCGCAGACGACGCGCGAGGGGTCCGAATAGATATTGGGTGACGAGGGACCGTGAGGCCCCTCGTCGTGCCGGCTCAAGATCCCATCATAGCGAGCGCAGGAAGTTGATCAGGTTCTGCTGATCCGTTGCATTCAAGCTTTCGAATTGTCGCACCACCGTATTGGCCTCGCTCCCTTGACTGGCATGGGCGGTGATTGCTGCAACCAGGTTTGAGGTGCGGCCATCGTGCAGGAAATAAACTCTTTCGCCCAAGCCCCATAACGGCGCCGTGCGGAACTCGTCGGGCCCGGCGTGGCCCTGACTGATTCCGTCCGCCAAGCCCTGGCCCATGTGATGCAGCAGCAGATCGGAATAAAGATTTGCTGTCTGTCCGGACATCACCGAGCTTGGGGTGCGGGACGAGCCGGTAGCGATCGCAGTACCCGTCGTCATCGACGGCGTATGGCATGCCGCGCATCCGACCCGGATGAAGCTCGCGCGACCGCTCAACGTCGAGGCCGTAGGCGTTGCAGGAGCGGGCGGCGCCAGCATCCGCATGAAATTGGCGAATGCTTCGACGTCCGAGAGAATCGCGGTGACAGGGTAGGCGGACGTCATGACGAAATTGTCGACATCGTTTGGCGTCGTCTTGTAGGTTTGGCATGAGGGCGTCTCGTCGCGCTCCTGCGGAAACAACTCGTTGGAGATTCCCATCTCGACGTTGTAGGCCTCGCCCGAGAAAATCAGCAGAGACTTATTTTGTGCCTTCCACCCGAAGCGGGTGATCGTTCCGTCGTTCGCGCTCAAGTTGGTATTGCCGCTCAAGATCGCGTTCGGGTGCCCTTTTATGCCCAACGGCGCGTTTTGCGCCGCATTCCTCGAAAGGTTGGCCAGAATGGCGGAGTCGGGGATGGCCTCGATCAGGCCCGCGCCATATACCGGGGTCGGAATGCGAAACACCACATTGGGATTTCCGCCCTGACCGGTCACGGGATTGCCCGCAGGGGTGAATACCGGCTGCTGGATATTGCATGCGCCCGCGTCGGAACGCCCGGTGACGACGAACAGGTTGTGCACGCCGCCATCGCGTGCTCCATTGGAGTTCTGAAAGCGCGCTTCCCGGATCGGCCCATGGGCGGTGATGAACCAGGGAATCTCATTGGCCGCGCCGTCGAGGTTTGCGATTGCAATCAAGGGATTCTGCGCCGGGCTCGAGCCACCCATGTACGGTTGCGCGTGACAGGAAACGCAGCTGTTGGAATTGAATCGCGGGCCCAAGCCGTTGCCCTGCGTGGAGTCCGCGCCGCTCGCCGCCTCGCTGGTTGCGAAGCGCGCCATGCCGTCGCGGAAAAAGGCCAGTTCGTCAGCGCCAAGACCGGGCATGGGAATCGGGGGTCCCGCATCGGTCGGGGCGGAGCGTACGCCGGGATCGGTGACGGCGGCGCCGGTTTCAGCCGCAAGCGCGCTTGCGGCGAGCAGCACCGCGCAATGTACGAACGATGCAAAACCATGTCGAGATTTCATGTGGCATCTCCCTGGGACGAATGTAGTAATGAGTCAGCCCACGGATGTCGATATAGTCGCGCCAATCGCTCGCGTCGAATGTCGCTGCTCGTGAACGTCCTCGATCGGAGACAATGTATGTAGCAACGAACAAATTGGGTGTCGCTAGAAAATGCCAAAAAACTGCGGAAATATAGGCTTCAGCGGATGGCGCAACCGATGCCATTTAACAGCTATGTAGGACTAAAACCGCATCGAGCAATGTGTCGCCGGGTGAAACTGGTGAGTGGGCCCGGCGGCCCACTCACCTAACCCGTTCTTAGTATGGGTTTCGCGTGGGCATGCTCGTCAGCGTGATGCTTCCGAACACCCCATCGGTCTGGTCGGTGAGACCCGCTGTATAGAAGAGGGTGGTCACCGGCTTGTCACTGTCGCCGTTTCCAAAGGTTAGCGCCCAGAGGCCCGGAATCGCCAATGCCGATCCGTTGCCCAGCGTCAGAGGGCCCATGGAGGTCGCGAGCGCCGTGCCGTTCGGCGTGAAAGCATTGACGGTGCCATCACCGAAGTTACCGATGAGCACATCGCCCGCGAATGCCCCAAAACCAGTCGGAGCCGCCGCAATTCCCCAGGGGGCATTCAATACCCCGGTCGTCGCGAAGCGGTTCACCAGGTTGCCACTGAAATCATAAACATCGACATAGCCAAGACCGGCACCCGTCGTCTCGTCGTGCTTCGCCTGATCCTGCATCGCATAAGTCACGTACAGCTGACCGTTCAAAGCGGCGATTCCGAATGGCACAAATCCGGTCGCCATCTGCGGGTCCACGAATTTGCCCTGCATGGCGGCCGGTTTCTCGAACTGCGTGTCGAACACGTCGATCTTGTTGTTGTGCAGATCCGTGGCGTACAGGAAGCTCGAGCCGTTGACCGAGCCCATCGCCAAACCCTTGTAAACGGCATGATCCGCGCCGTTCGCGGCGCTGTCGTCATAGACGGTAACCGCCTGCGCCCCGCTGTCCTTGGCCCACGCCGCAATGGTTCCCGCCTCGCCGCTGAACATGAACATTGCCGGCTCTTGGCCCTGGTCAGTCATGATGGCGAAACCGCTACCGCCGTTAAAAACCTGTCCGGTGGGATTGGCCGGATCGCCGGCCGCGCTCGCCGGAATCGCAACCCCGGTAGCGTTGGATCCCGTGGCCTGTTGCGTCTCGACCTGGCCCGTCCCGCTGTAGAGTGAGGCAAGGTTGCTGTTGTTGTCCGCCACCCAGAACGGCAGTCCGGTCGCCGTGGCAAGACCCCAGGGATTCGATAAATTCGCGTCGATCGTGGTGGTGGTCGCGACAACCCCGGTTTTATTGGATACGAGCGCATTGTCGGAGAACTGAGTTTGGCTTGCACTCCCGCCACCGCCACTCGAGCCTCCGCCGCCGCACGCAGCCAGGCTTGTCGACACCGCTAACGCAACTGCCATCGTTCTATTCCGCATCAAAGTATTCCTGTGTGTTCATGGCCAATTCGCCATGACGACGTCGGTATGACGTCGATGCAGGAGCAGACTGATGCGACAGCAGCGTTATTCCCGGGGCGTTCGCCTATCGGTCATCGCTATTCATCGAAGGGCCTCGAGCGCCGCAGGGACGGGAGAGAGAAAGGAGGCCGCCGAGCCGGAATATCGTCTCGGCGGACCTTGCGTCATTTAAGAATGCCCGGAGTACAACTTGCCGGTTACTCTCGTACGAACGTTCTTCACTGGCCAATCGGCGGAGACACCGATGCGACTCGGCTAACGCAAATCGATTCTTGTGAGCATGGATTCGATAGAGTTGTATTCACGCCTTCAATCCAATCCGGCGGTGGGTGCAAGGTTGTATGTGCCCGCCGCGGTTTCGACGAAGTTCCGTTCCTCATGCAGGATGACGCGCTTCGAATAGGCCGCTTCGAAGTTCTTTTGCGCGTCCGCGTCGTTCTTCAGGCGAACCTTGTAGGATTCATAGGCCGCGAGGCTGTCGAATCCGATCAGCGCCCACGCAATGTCGTTGGTTCCTTCGTATGGTAGGAAGTAGCCGATCAGATGGCCGCCGCAGCGAGGGATTATTCGTCCCCAATTTTCCGCGTATTGTCTGAAAGCCTCTTTCTGAAACGGGTCAATTTGATAGCGGATGAGACAAGTGACTCGCGTAGTGTTCCTACGGTGAGTTGCATCGGCGGCGGCTGCCGCTGCACTGCTCACGGATGCCAGTGTCGCCAGTGCACTGAGCGCTTCTCGTCGATTTACCAGCATGGATGTTCAGCTCCTTGTTGCTTCGATGTCATCGTAGCGCTTGCGCGTGGTCACGCTTCGGTCAGCGACGAAATATGATCGGCGGGAGGCCGGCTGCGTTTCGCCCGTGCGGGTCCCGGGGTGGGAGACGGGCTCTAGGCGTCGATGCGAACGCCGAATCTGTGCTGCAGTTCCTGCCGACCGCCGCGCGTGAGATTCAGTGCACGGCTGTTGAGTTCTTGCCGGACCCAGCGTTTGCGAATGGCGGCCTTCAAGAAGGCGGCGCCGAGTGCGCCGCCCAAATGCGGCCTACGTTCGCTCCAGTCCACGCAGGGGCACGCGAAGCGCCGACGCAGCGCCTGTGTTGCCTCAACATCGATGCCGAGTTGAGCGAACGCCCGACGGCCTTCGATGCTGATTTCATAGCCGGTTCCTCCGGATTCGGCCGTCAGCCATCCAAGATTGGTGAACCGGTCGTGGAGCGCCACTGCGAGCCTACCGGCCATATGGTCGTAGCAGGTTCGCGCCGCGCGAAGCGGCACCGGTGTGCTGGGAGAAAATTTCCGCTCCGGCTGGCCGGCCACTACGGTGAGTGCCTCCAGGGCCGCGGCAACATGGCGTCCGTCCAGACTGTAGTAGCGATGTTTCCCTTGCGCGAGCACGGTGACGAGATTTTCATCCTTCAACCGCGAGAGATGGTCGCTGGCGGTGGACGGGCTCACCTCGGCGACGACGGCGAGTTCGGTGCTGGTGCGAGCGTGGCCGTCGAGCAGGCAATAGAGAATTCTTGCGCGCGTGGGTTCACCGATGGCCGCTGCTATGCGGGAGACCAGCACTTCCAGGGAATCGTTCACGACGGCATTGTTATCGCGGAACAAGGCGACCTGTCAACCAACGTAACATTGCAATTTGACCGTGATTCTCTTCGCCGGCGGATTCGCCGCGTGCGCGTCGCTGCGGCGCCGGTTCACGAGGGCAGCGTAAGTCCTCTGCCGCGAATTTCGCGGCAGGGAAGGTTCTGTCTCCGGCCGATTCATAAATACCTTCAAAACTTCATGCTGATGTGCGCGTACAGGAAACGGCCCAACGTGTCGTACGTACCCACCCACGTGTTGTCGTTGCACGAAGTATTCGGGCAGTCCGAATAGTTGCCATTGGCGACGATGGGCGGCTGCTTGTCGGTGACGTTGTTGACACCGACCCGCACATTGAGACCGGTGGAACCGATGGGCAGCGCAGCGGAGAGGTCGAGATACGAGTATCCGCCGATGTGCGAGGTCGGTCCGAAGTAGGTCTGGCTCAATTGCGGATCCTGGCTGACACGGTCCGACTGAACCGGGCCGATATACCGCCAACGCAGCAACAGATCGAGACCCGCCCATGGCATCTGCCAGTCGCTGTTGAGGACGTGACGCCAGTGCGGGGTCGGAGCGCCGCAGGTGGTGCCGAAGTAACCGGCGCAATTGTAGGAGGAGGGGAACTGAGGCAGGTCCACCGGGCGGGTATAGAAGTTCAACACGCGAGTGCCTGCCAGGTTCAGACCGAGCTTGCCCCACTGGCCGACATCGAAGTGATAGCTGCTCGACAGATCGATGCCCTTGGTGGAGATCACGCCGATATTCTCTTCTTGTGCGTCCACGAAGTCGGTTTGGTTGAACCACAACGATCCGTTGGCGGCGCCTCTATGGATCAGGCCGCAGAGTTGGGCGTTGTTCGAGAGGCCGCAGTCGTTGATGATGGTGTTGGAGCTCAACGACACGATCGCGTTTCGGATACGTATGTAGTAGTAGTCGATCGAGGTAATGAAGCCGGGGATCGCCTGCGGCGTGACGACGAACCCGTAGCTGAAGGTATCCGCGATCTCGGGTTTCAAACCGCTGTTACCCGATATCGACGTGTTGATCTGCGCCGCCGGGTTCGCAAGGATGTGACCGAACTCAGCGGGTGACACGCCGGTGTTCGCGCAGAACTGCGCCGAATGGCCCTGAACCAGGCCATTGACCTCCGTTCCCCAGCAGGGATCCGCGGTGCCGCCGGCGCCCACCACACCCGGAGCGAACAGGTCGGAGACCGAAGGCGCACGCACCGCGCGGTTGTAGCCGCCGCGTACCTTGATGTCCTTGACCGGAGTCCATTCCATACCAATCTTGTAGGTATTGGTGTCGAACCCTGAGGTGTAGGACGAGTAGCGATAGCCGAGTTCCAAGGACAGCGATTCGGCCATGAACCGGTCTTCGATCAACGGCATCTTCGCTTCGGTGAAGAGTTCGGCCACATGGAAGCCGCCGTTGATGGGAGGCTGCGGACCGGTACCTCCCGAACCGAATCCGTTCTCAAAAATGTAGTCCGGGGTGAAGACGTACTGTTCTTGCCGATACTCGGTGCCGATCACGGCGTTGAGACCGGAGTTGGCGGAGGGCAATTGGACCCCGTACTTGCCGAGGTCTGCGGTGACCGAACCGTCGACGATGTACTCCTTCGTGAGTATTTCGTAGCCTGACGGCACCTCGAGGTATTTGAGCTGCGCGGCGGTCACACCGCCGGGTGCCCAGATGTTCCACGGAACGCAGGCCGGGTCGTCGCCGTTCAATGCAGAGGCGCAAGCAGGACCGTTGGGTCCTGCCACGACGTCGAGCGCCCTGGTGACTTGTTGGGACCCCAGGAAGCCGTTCTCGACGTCGTACATCTGCGTGAGTCCGACCTGACCGTAGACGTCGTAGGAAATGGCGTCGTTGAATTTGCCCTTGACGCCGAGCACTTCGCGGAAGGCATCCGAAGTGTAGTTGTCGACGCGGGGGCCGGTCTCGACCGAACGGCGCGCGGCGTACAACAGGATGTTGTTGCCGGTGACATTCGGATTGCCGCCCAAGGGGTTGCCGGCAGCATTCGCAGGACCGAAGGTTGCCTGGTTCGCGGCAATATTGGCCGGTGAACATAGCGTCGAGAGTTCCGCCGAGGTCAAAAGCGGATTTGAGCAGCTGATCACCGGCGTGCCGAATGCGAACAAGCCAGAGGGGCCGTAGTTTGCGGACGAGGTATTGCGGGCGAACATGAACTCCGAGTACGCCGTGGCGCTGTCGTTGATGTCGTAGTTCAGGAACGAGCCCGCCGTGTAGCGTTCCGCCTGGCGCTGCAAATACGACAGCGCGCCGTAGTTGTAGCTGTCGGCCGCGGAATAGGGGTCGAACTTGCCGTCCTTCGACACGGTATTGTCGGCCAGCGCCCCGAAGTTGCTGCTCGCGGTCTTGCCGAGCAGCAGGTAGCGGCCCGTGGCGCTCGAGGAGGAGCCGCCGCAGGAGAGCACATTCTTCGCGGGAGTGGTCGGCAAGGAGCCCGGGGTGTTCAACGTGCAACCCGCGTAGTCGTACTGGTAGCCCACCGCCGGCTGGTCGCGTCGGTAGGTGAAGTACACCGTGGCATTGCCCTTGCCGTCGGCAAAGTTGGCGCCGGCCAGGAACGAGATATCCTTCGTGAAGCCGGCATCCACCGTGGAGTCCGGTGCAGGGTCGCCCTGCGCCGCCAAGTCCGAGAGGAATGCGGAATTGCTGTTGCTGTGGCGACCGAAGCCGTAATTCGCATCGATGCGCACACCTTCGAAATGCGTGTTGAGCACGAAGTTCACGACGCCGGCGACCGCATCCGCGCCGTATACCGCCGAAGCGCCGCCGGTGAGGATGTCCGCGCGCTCAATAAGGTCCGCGGGTACTTGATTGATATCCGCGCTGTTGCCCACCAGGGGACCTAACCCCGCGCCTGGCATCAGGCGCTTCCCGTCCACCAGCACCAAGGTGCGCTGCGAGCCCAAGCCGCGCAAGCTCACTGTGGCGGTGCCGTTCGAACTGATCGACGTGCCCGAACTCTGCTCGGCAACCACCTGCGGCAGGTTGTCGAGCAGATCTTCTGTGCGGGTAAGACCGGTCTGTTGAATGTCGAGGCTCGTGAGGCTGGTGACCGGGCTGATCGAAACCTCGTTCGGCAATTGATTGAGACGTGATCCGGTGACGACGACTTCTTCCAATGTCGTGTCGGAAGCGGCGGCGCTCGCCTGGGCGGCAGGCGGAGCCGTCTGCGAGAACGCCAGCGGCGCTCCCGCCGCCGCAGCCGCGCCAGCAAGCAATGCGCGTATGGCAAACTGTAGTTTCGGATTCCCCATGATGTCCCCCGTCTTTCGGATTGAGCGTTGCGAGGTACCGAGATTGGATCCCGCGTGTGGAATGGCTCCGTCGCTGCTGTGCAATCGCAACATCAAGCCCCTTAAGTCGACTCGCAAACCGAATTTTTCTTTTACACGCGGGCAGAACGGCTCGCTTCGGCGAAGGCCCAAGTGTTGTTGCAGGGACACTTCTCTATATAAAGAAGAACGCCGTAGTCAGCGGATTGTCAGGATTGCGAACCGACGACGGCGCCGCCCGACTCGACACCATCGAGTGGTATGCGGATTCGCTCGGGTTTGAGCTGCGGCAACTGGGCCAACACCGGCCATGCCGCAGAACCGGGTAAGCTGCCCTCAATGATCAGCGGCCGTCCTTGGACCTTCTCCAGCGCGCAACTCATTTGCGCATGGAGCGTGCTCATCCTGCTCGGATGCGGGGTGTCCTCGCTGGCTCTGGCCGGCACGCCATCGAGCAAGTACCCAGGGCTCCAACACGATGTCCAGTTCACCGAGTACTCTCCGCTCGCCCACAGCGAAGCCTTGGCGCAGCGCCTGCTCACGCCGCTGACGAGCGCTCGCCTGATGCACAAGGCCGCGGCATCCGGCGCAAAGGTGAGCGACTATCCCGTAGACCTCAAGAATGAGAAGTACGTGTTGTTCGTACCGCCGGAAAAGCCGCCAAATGGCTACGCGCTGCTCGTGTTCGTCGAGCCGTGGGCATTCGCCGGCGTGCCGCGAACGTGGATTCCCGTGCTGAAAAAGCGCGGATTTATATTCGTGACGGCCGAGCACTCGGGCAATACCGAGAGCGTCTACGAAAGGCGAATCCCATTGGCACTGATCGCCCTGTACAACGTGACCAAGCAGTATCCCATCGATCCAGAGCGCATCTACATCGGCGGAATGTCGGGCGGCTCGCGCATTGCGGAACGCATGGCGCTGGCCTATCCAGACCTGTTTCGCGGCGCCCTGCTGCACTCCTCGGCAGATCCGATCGGCACCGCGGAGGTACCGCTGCCCAACCCGGAGCTGTTCCGGCATTTTCAAGAGTCCATGCGTCTGGTGTACATCACCGGCCAATATGACGCACCCAATATCGAGAAGGACGAAATCAGCCGCGCGTCGATGCGCGATTGGTGCGCATTTAACATCGTCACGGTACCGTTCGCGTTTGCCGGTCATGAACTCGTCGGCGAAAGCGATCTCGAGCACGCCTTGACGGCGCTGGAGGGGAAGTCACCCGCCAATCCAAAACTTCTTTCGGTTTGCCGCGACCATAAATCCGCGGAATTGGCGACTAATCTCGAAGATGTTCAAAAACTGCTGACGGAAAAAAAGGGGCCGGCGGCACGCTCGCTTCTTGAAAAGACCGACGCACGCTTCGGTGGCCTCGCCGCGCCGAAGAGCGTCGAGCTCGCTTCGCAAATGAAGGCCCTCGAGTGAACCGAAGCGCGCGATAAAAAGCCGCCCGTCGCGGCCTCGCGTTGCGCGAGCTTAAGAGTCGGCGGTTTTCGTGGAGCGTCGCGGTGAGGCGCCCATGCGATCCTGAAGGCGCCTGCGATAACGCCGACTCAACTGCAGTCGCACGTCGCAATTCAATACAACCGCATACTCGCCGCCGTTTTGGAGTTCCAGCGCTCGAATCCGGTCGAGATTCACGATGATCGAACGATGAATGCGAATGAACTTGTCCTCCCCCAGGTCCCGCTCGAGCTCCTGCAGCGTGCGACGCATCACGTGCGTCTGGCCGCCCACATGCAGGCAGGCGTAGTAGCCGGCGGCGTCGACCCAGTCGATGTCGGAAACGTTGAGGAACAGCACGTTGCCCCGGTCCTTGACCACGATCCTCGTCGCGGCGGACGCCCGGGCCGCCGGATAATGCGCAATCTTGTCCTTGGCGCGATTCAACGCGCGGCCGAAGCGCGCGGCGTCAAATGGTTTCAGCAAGTAATCGAGCGCTCCCGCTTCGAAAGCGCGCAACGCATATTCGTCGTATGCCGTCACGAAGATGACCGCGGGAGGCAGGTTGCAACCCAATAACTCCAGCACGTCGAAACCGTCGCACTCCGGCATTTGCACGTCGAGAAAGATCAGATCGGGCTGAGACGAGCGGATGGCTTCGATCGCTTCGAGGCCGGATTCGCACTCCGTGACCTCGCCGATGTCCGGGTCACGGCGCAGAAGCAGCGTCAAATTGCGTCGCGCCAGTGCCTCGTCGTCAACTACCAGGGCCCTGATGGGCCCGCGCGGCGGATCGACGGCCGCCATTTCATGCCTCCGTGAAAGGCAGCGTTACCAAGACTTCCACTCCTCCCGCCTCGACACATTTGAGCTCCAGGGCGGCGTTGCCACCGTACAAGATCTGCAGGCGGGTGCGAAGATTGCTGATGCCGACGCCGGTGGGCGTCGTCTGCCAATCCGCCGGCGAAGCGTGTCCGTCGTTGTAGACGCTCAGTGACAGCGTGCGGCCACTCACGCTGCCGGCGACACGCAACATCCCGCCGGCGATCCGTTTGGCGATGCCGTGCTTGATGGCATTTTCGACCAGCGGCTGCAGCAGCAGGTTCGGTACCTGGGCCCTATGTAAGGCTTGCGGAATTTCCACGCTCGCCTGAAGACGGCGGCCGAAGCGGATCTGCTGAATCTCGAGATAACGCTGCAGATACTCGACCTCTTCCGCGAGCGATACCTGCGAGCGGTGGGAATCCTCGGACGCTCTGCGCAGGAACTCACTCAAGCCGACAATCATGCTCACCGCCGGTTCGACCTGCTGGTCGCGAACCAGTCCCGCTATGGAATTGAGCGTGTTGTACATGAAGTGGGGCTCGAGCTGGCCGCGCAGCGCGGCGAGCTGCGCCTTGGAAAGTTCCTCATTGAGCCGAGCCGTCTCGGTTCTTTGCCGTGCGATGTTCTCCGTGGCGTCGACGAGATAGGTAACCGTCAATATCAGCGCATAAGCGATCAAAAATGTGAGGACCTGCCAGAGGAGCGTCGTGCTCCACGTATCCACGAAGGTCGGGCGCGTTCGATGGCCCCAGGGATTGAAGAGTACCTGGAGCAGCGCAGACCACGTTTCGGCCACGGCGCTCAAGGCGGCGAAGAAGGCTAGATGCGCGCCGAAGCTTCGCACGCTCAAGTCGCGAACCAGCGGATATCGCCGCGCCAGCGCCACGATCAATGGTGTTGCCAACGCCCAGGGGAGCCAGCCGGCGAGTTCCGTGCCGAATAGCGGCGGCCAAGGGTGATGGTTGCCCTCCGCGTGCATGATGAGCACCGTTTGACTCGCATCGAACAGGCCACCGACGCACCAAAGCACGGCGACCAAGCGCCAATGCACCGAGCGAGAAGGGTTCTCAGCCATGAGCGCCACTTTACGCCAAGGCCCGATTGCGGTCTTGGCTATGCAACGAATCGCCAGTCAGCTGCAGTGAGCGGTCTGGGTGCACCAACCATCCGTACCTACACTGCGTTCGGCAATCTCAAACCCCGGCGGCCGCAGCGATGCGGGTTCACGCCGACAACACGAGAAAGAATCATGAAGACGCGATATTCAATGCTGTTCGGCCCTCTTTCGGTGCTGGCCTTCGGTATTTGCGCCGCCGATCAAACGTCGCGCGACCTGTCGTCGGCATCCGACGCGCGCCAAGGGATGATCGAGGCACTCAAGGCTCTAGGCCCCCATGCTTCACTCGGCGAGCAGGCGAAGGTTTTTGGTCGCATGGTCGGGAGCTGGGACGTCGAATACAGCAATTATAAAAAAGACGGCAGCGTGAAACACCGATCGGGTGAGCTGCTGGTGGGCTGGGTCATGGACGGGCGCGCTGTCCAGGATGTGTGGATTGTCTATCCGTCGGGAGAGCGCAAAGATCGGGAATTCTACACGGACATACGCTATTTCGATTCCAAGTCCGGGTCATGGCCGGCGACATTCATCGATCCCGAACATGCCGCCGCGGCGAAGTTCGAAGGCGGCGCCGTCGGAACAGACAGGATCGTACTCGAGACGAAAGATCTCGATGATCCTTTGACTCGCTGGTCGTTCGTCGATATTCGACCCAACACGTTTGGGTTTCGCGAAGAGACGTCCGGCGACGGCGGCAAGACCTGGAAATTGGAAGCCGAATACCGCATGACGCGGCGGCACGGCACGGCACAGGTTTCGCCGTGATCGCCAGGATTTTCTCTGGACGCGAACGCCGATGAACGCCTTTTTCACGGTGATTTCCTGGGACGTGAGAATCTGCTGCGCATTGATCCTTGCGGGTCTCATCGCAAATCCGGTCCGAGCTCAGCACGCCTCTGACAATCCCGTCTTGTCCGCGGAGGATGCTTTTGGACTCACCCTCGGGCTGGAATCGATCGGTATGTACAGCCCGGGCCAGGTTCGCGGTTTCAGTCCGCAATCGGCCGGCAATGTGCGGATCGATGGCCTGTATTTCGATCAGCAGGGCATGCTGTCCAACCGGGTGGTCGAAGGCTCGACCATCCGCGTCGGGGTGAGCGAGATAGGCTATGCGTTTCCGGCGCCGACCGGCATCGTGGACTACGGCCTGCGGCACGCCGGAGACGGCACACCCGCTGCCACCATCATCGTCAACGCGGGTCCCTACGAGGCACGCGGTCTCAGCATCGATGGCACCGTGCCACTCCTCGGCAAGGAACTGCTGTTGCCGATGGGGGCGAGTTACCAAATCAGCACGCAGACGCCTTACGGCACCGACCCCGGGTACACGTCCGTGGTGACGAGCGCGGGGGCAACCCCGCAATGGTCTCCGAGCGACAGGGTGACGGTGCGCGCAATCGTCGACTGGCAGCAATCTCGTGCCGCCAATACCTTCCCGCTGTTTTTTACCGCCGGAGATTTCCTGCCGCCGCCCGTCAACCGCGGATACATCGGTCAGGATTGGGCGCAGGGCCGGAGTCTCACCGTGAACTTGGGCGCCCTGGTGGCGGCGCAACTCAATCATGACTGGTCCTTCAGCGCCGGCGTGTTTCGCTCCGGGGCGGACTACCCCGCGAGCTTTGCGGATCTGTACACGGACATCCAACCCTCGGGGCGGTCGGAGCATTTCGTCGTGGGATATCCGGACCAACGGGCCGCCTCCACGTCGGGCGAGATGCGGCTCACCGGTCGCTTCAAGACCGGCGATTGGCGTCAGGAGGTCGTATTGCTGGCGCGCGGCCGCGATACGGTAGCGCTTTACGGCGGCGATGATTTCGTCGATGTCGGCGCGGCCGGCATCGGCACGGTTCGTCAGGTGCCGGAGCCTAATTTCTCATACGCCCCTCGTGTGGATGATCGCACCGATCTTTGGAGCATCGGCTCGGCGTACCGCGTCGGCTGGCGGAGCCGCGCGGAGATCGAAGCGGGTGTGCAGGAGGAGAGTTACCGCAAGGCCGTCGCTTCGCCCGGCGCCCCGGACTCGCAGATGACCGATCATCCCCTGCGCGCTTACGGCAACGCAGCCTTTGCGCTCACCAGCCGCATGACGGTCTACATGGGCTATACGCAGGGATTGGAGGATTCCGGGGTTGCTCCGAGCGCCGCCGAGAATCGCGGCGCCGTCTTGCCGGCGTCACGAACCTGGCAGGTCGATTCGGGCATTCGCTATGCCGTGACGCCCCAGTTGAAGGTCACCACGGGAGTTTATGAGCTGCAAAAACCGTATTTCAATCTGGACACGAGCGGCATCGACAGGGAGTTGGGCGTGCAGCGTGCCAAAGGTGTCGAGTTCTCGATTTCCGGACAACCTATGAAGCATCTGCATATCAACGCGGGCATCCTCGCCGCAAAGGTCAGTATCCTAGGGCAAGAACTCGCGGCCGAGGGCGTGGGGCCGGTCGCCGTGGGACAGCCCCGCTTGCAGTACGTGGCGGCCCTCGACTACGGGATCCCTTGGTTGCCGGCCGTGTCGTTGGATTTGGGCGCGACCCATTTCGGAAGCGAACCGGCCAGCGTCGATAACCGCATCTACTCTCCTGCGGTCACCCAGTTGAATCTCGGCGGGCGGTATAGAACCTCCGTTTTCGGAAAGCACTGCACGCTGCGAATCCAGGTGCAGAACGCCCCGAACTCATACAAATGGACCAACGTTTACACGCCGGGATATTTCGAATGGCCCGCGCCCCGCACGGTCTTTGCCTACCTCACCGCAGACCTTTGACCCGGCGATAGGGGACGTCGGTCCATAAACGAGGCCGATGGTGGAGGCCTGGTTCACAGTTTGGGCCGCGAATCTTCCAAATTCGGCCCCGCTGTGGCCGAATGGGCGCAGTTTCCATGGAGGGCGTGGCCCATGTTCGACAAGATCTCTCGCAGTTGGTCGCTCGCCGGCCAGTGTTGGGACGTGCTGAAGGAAGACCCGGCGTTGCTGCTGTTTCCCCTCATGTCTTCCATAGCCATGTTGGTCATCCTGGGCTCGTTCGCGCTGCCGGTGTTCGCGCTATATCACAGCGTTGATCCCCATACGATTCGTGACACGGCCACGCATACCGGTCGGGCCATGTTCTATCTCGGGACGTACGTTTTTTACGTCATGAGCTACACCGTCATGATGTTCTTCAACTCGGCGCTAATCAGCGTGGCGCTCAAGCGCCTCGACGGAGAATCTGCCACGGTGGGAGACGGTCTTAGGACGGCATTCGAAAATTTACCGGCCATTGTCGGCTATGCCCTGGTGGCAGCCACCGTGGGCACAATCTTGCGCGCCATCGAGGAGCGGGTGGGACTCATCGGCCGGCTTGTGGTCGCCCTCATCGGCGCCGGATGGACGCTGGCGACCGCGATGACCTTGCCCGTCCTGATTGAGGAGGGCGTCGGCCCCATCGATGCCATCTCGCGCAGTCTCGAGCTCTTGAAGCGCAACTGGGGCGAGAACCTGATCGGCAACGGCGGCATCAGTCTGGGCATTGCCGTCGTAGCGGTTCCCATCATGTTGGTCGCGTTGTTCATCATGATGTCCGCGATGTCAGGCGGGGCCATCGGATCGATGGTTCTCGGGGTCGCGGTGTTTGCACTCGCATGCATTCTGTTAGGCCTGGTGAGCAGCACGCTGCACTCCATCTATACGGCGGCGTTGTATCGCTTCGCCACCGGCGCCAAGGAAAATGCGGGAATCGACGGGGATTTGCTGTCGGCAGCATTTCGACCGAAGTAGCGCGCGAATCGGATCGGGCGGGGCCTAGAGGCAGTCGGGCTTGATCAGGCCGTGACGAATCGCAAGCAGCGTGAGCTCCGATTGGGTCGTGGCGCCGAGTTTCTGCTTGATGTTGTAAAGATGCGTTCCCACGGTGGACGCCGACAGGTTCAATTCCTGTGCGATCTTGCTCACCGTGGCTCCCGCGGCGAGGCGTAGAAACACCTCGAACTCGCGTTGCGAGAGCTGCTTCATCGGCGCGTCGGCGCTATTGTCGAACTCAGACAGCGCAAGTTTCTGCGCCAATTCCGCATCGAGAAAACGCTTTCCCGCGGCCACCTCCGCAACTGCTTCCAGAAGCACCTCGGGTGCGCCGCGCTTGGACAGAAAACCAAGCGCGCCCTCCTGCATGGTCCGGCGCGCGTGCACGGGATCGTCGTGAGCCGACAGGGCCAGTACGCGCGCGCGCGGGTGGCGCGCGCGGATGCGCCGCAGGGCCTCCAGTCCGCCGATGCCCGGCATCCCTAAATCCATCACCAGCACGTCGGGCAGGTGCTCGGCGTAAAGCTGGCATGCCGCTTCGCCCGAATCGGCCTCCGCAACCACAGTGATATCGGGTCTCGATTGCAGCAGCAGCCGAAAGCCCGTGCGCACCACTGCATGATCGTCGGCGAGAAGGACGCGTATCATGCTGTTGCTATCGGGATTTGCGCCGCCAACCTGACTCCACGCGGTGCGCGGTTGCCCACTTCCAAGCTCCCGCCGAGTCCCTGGACGCGATCGGCAAGGCCGCGCAACCCGAAGTGGCCCGGTCGTTGCCATTCGGCAGGCAGTCCGATGCCATCGTCGCTCACCGATACCTTGATGCAGGCCGCATCATGCTCGACTTCGATATTCACGCGGCTGGCGTGTGCGTGCCGCAGCGCATTGATCAATGCTTCCTGCACCACGCGGTAGACGACCAAGGTGACGGTAAATCCCAGTGCGGCGGGCAGTTTCTGGGTGAGTTCCAGTGCGACCGTCGGATAGCGGCGCTGCCAATCACGTATCAGTCCCTCCAGGGTAGCCGCCAGTCCCTCAGCGTCGAGCGTCACCGGCGCCAGTCGCGGGATCAGCCCATGCATGGCGTCGTAAAGTTTGGCGGCTTCGGCTGCAATGAGCCGCGCGACCTCTTCGGGACTCAACTCGCGCGTCCCGCCTTGCGCGATGGCGAGTGCGAGACTCCGTATCGCGGTGACGGACTGCCCGAATTCGTCGTGCAACTCGTGGGCGATGAGCCGCCGTTCTTCTTCCACCCGTTGTTCGGTGAGGGCGGCGATCTCACGGCGTTCGACCAGGCGCGCTTCGGCCTCGCGGGCCTGACGCTCGACAGCGAGCTTTTCCTCGAGCGCCTCGGCCATGCGATTGAACGCGCGACCGATGAGAGCCGCCTCTTCCCCGGCGAGTGGCGGCAGACGGTACCCCAGGCGACCGCGTTCCAACTGCTGCAAGCCTTCGACGATCACCGGGATCGGCCTCAATACCCGCGCCATGAGCCAAAAGGCAAGGGCGTTTGCGATGAGGAACATGGCAACGCCGATCAGCGCCAGCCGCTGCGTGTCATCCCAGGCATCGAGCACCGCCCGCGAGGGCTGCGACTCCACCAGGAGAGCCAAGCCCCCGGGCAGTGGATAGGTCACCTTGACCACCGGGGGCGCGAGCAGGCGCGCAAACCACGCGGGCGCTTCGCGCCCCGCCTTGTAGGTTGCGGCAGGAGCCCGGTACAGCACCTGATGGTCCGCTCCCAATAAGGTCACCTCATTGGCGCGTACTCGACCAATCTGCATGAGAAATTGCTGCACCATGTCGGGGCCACCGACGTTGGAATAGACGTGCGCCAACTGGCTCAACAGTTGCGAGGCCACGCGGTTGGCCGCTTCGATTTCTTCGCGGATGGAATTGCGGGTGCTTTGGACTTCTGCTGCGATCAGCACCACGACAAAGGCGGCACTCAGGCTGGCAACCACCAAGTTGACTCGGGTGCGAACGCGCATGGTTGCATGGTAACAAACCTGCGCCGCAGGTCCCGCTCATGAAAATCATGAGGCCCGATTGATGAAACTCACGATTCCCTCCGGGGCAGGACGCTGCATCATGGGCCTGCAACTTCCACTGGAGTGACACATGAGCTGGGAAACACCGTCGGCCATTGAAATGCGGTTCGGCATGGAAATCACCATGTACGTGTACCACCGCTAGAGATGGGTCCGGGGCCGCGGCGGAGAGCCGCCGCGGCCTTCTCACCGTGAAGCTCAGGGTGCTGGGGTCGGCCGCCGGGGGCGGCTTCCCTCAATGGAATTGCAATTGTCCCAACTGCGCGGGACTCCGAGGGGGCAGTCTTCGCGGGCGCTCCCGAACCCAGTCGTCTATCGCGGTGAGCGGACAAGATCCTCACGCCTGGGCCCTGGTCAACGCCTCGCCGGATATCCTGCGCCAACTGGCGGCACATCCCGATCTGCAACCATCGCGCACCCGGCGCGACTCGGCGCTTTGCGCCGTGGTGCTGTGCGACGGCCAGGTGGATCACACCACGGGCCTTTTGCTGCTTCGCGAGTCGACGCGCCCTTGGCCGTTGTACTGCACATCGAATGTCTTGGAGGATTTGAGTCGAGGCAATCCGGTGGTGGAGGTCTTGAAGCACTTCTGCGGCACGGTGCATCACCGTATCGATCCCGATGTTGCATTTACGGTCGAGGCATTGCCGCAGATTATCTGGCGCGCCGTCGCCGTGGACGGTAAACCGGCGCCGTATTCGCCCAACCGACTCTCGCCGCTCAAGGGGGACAATGTGGCGTTCGTGTTGCGAGAGAACGAAGGCGGCTCGGCATTTTACGCTCCAGGACTCGCAGCCATCGACGAGGCGGTGTGGCAACACATGCAGGCCGCCGAGGTCGTGCTCGTGGACGGCACCTTTTGGACGGACGACGAGATGATCGGTCTCGGTGTCTCCCGCAAGCGGGCGCAAGAGCTGGGGCACCTGCCGCAGAGCGGTCCCGGCGGCATGCTCGAGTGGCTGGCGCGGTTGCCGGCGCGCACGCGCAAGATCCTCATTCACATCAACAACACCAATCCGATCCTGAATGAGAGTTCGGTGGAGGCTCGAGAGCTGCGCGATCGCGGCGTGGAAGTGGCGAGCGACGGAATGGAGATCACTCTATGAACGCAATGCTTCAGTCAGCGGCGGATTTCGAGGCGCGGCTGCGGGCACAGCAGAGCGCCTATCATATCCATCATCCCTTCAATGTCATGCTGAATTCCGGCCGTGCGAGCCGCGCGCAGATTCAAGGCTGGGTGGCCAATCGCTTTTACTATCAGATCTGCATTCCGCTGAAAGATGCCGCCATTCTGTCCAACTGCGAGGACCGCGCCGTGCGGCGCGAGTGGGTGCAACGCATTCTGGATCACGATGGCCACGGCGAAGATCCAGGAGGCATCGAGTCCTGGTTGCGTCTCGGCGAGGCGGTGGGCGTCGGCCGCCGTTCCATGGAAGGACTAGATCAGCTGTTGCCGGGGGTGCGCTTTGCGGTCGATGCGTATGTGAACTTCGCGCGTCGGGCGCCATGGCCGGAAGCGGTATGCTCCTCGCTGACCGAGATGTTCGCGCCCGAAATCCACCGACAGCGCCTGGCGAACTGGCCGCAGCACTATCCGTGGATCGAGCCGTCCGGGCTTCAATACTTCCAGAGCCGCGTGAGCCTGGCGGGGCGCGATGTCGAATTCGGGCTGCAGTTCACCCTGAAGCATTTCAATACCTCGGCGCTTCAGGAGCGCGCCCTGCAGGCGCTCAAGTTCAAACTCGATGTGCTGTGGCAGATGAACGAGGCCATGGCGCTCGCCTACGGGGTGAATTCTTGAACCTGCTGCAAACCCTGGATCAGAGGGCGAAGCCGCGGCTGCAATCGGGATTCCGGCTGCAATGGGAGCCGCAGCAGAACCATCACGTTCTGTTGTTTCCGGAGGGCATGGTCAAACTCAATGGCAGCGCCAGCGAAATCCTAAAGCGATGCACCGGGGATGCGACCGTCGCCGAAATCACCGCGCAGATCGAGCAGGCCTTTGGGCGCGTCAATCTCGGCAGCGAGGTGGCCAATTTCATAGGTCACGCGGTTGAACGGCAATGGTTGACATTAAGCCCATGAACGAGCCCGTGCCTGCCAGCGCCGCGACGGTGGGGCCGCCGCTCTGGCTGCTCTGCGAGCTCACCTATCGATGTCCGCTCCACTGCGCATTTTGCTCCAACCCCATCGATTTTGCGTCACACGGTCAGGAGCTCGACACCGCCGAATGGGTCAAGGTGCTGCGCGAGGCCCGCTCTTTGGGTGCCGTACAGTTGGGGCTCTCAGGCGGCGAACCTTTGGCCAGGGACGATTTGGAGTCATTGGTCGCCGAGGCCCACCAGCTCGGGTACTACATCAATCTGATCACCTCCGGCGTGGGTCTCACCGAGCAGCGCATTCGGGCGCTGAAGCAAGCCGGACTCGATCATATTCAATTGTCGTTCCAGGACAGCACGCGGGAGCTGAATGACTTCCTGAGCAGTACCCGAACCTTCGACTTGAAGTCCAAAGTGGCGGCCCTGATCAAGGCGCAGGGCTATCCAATGGTGCTGAATGTGGTGCTGCACCGGCTGAACATCGACCATGTCGAGACCATCTTGGGGATGGCGGAACGATTGGAAGCGGACTATCTGGAACTTGCGAATACGCAGTACTACGGTTGGGCGTGGCACAATCGCGAACAGCTGCTGCCGACCCGAGAGCAGGTGCGCCGCGCCGAGGAAGCCACGCAGCGCTTTCGCGCACGGAACGACAAAATGCGCGTGTTCTTCGTGGTGCCGGACTATTTCGAACGTCGCCCCAAACCGTGTATGCAGGGGTTGGGAAGCCTATTCATGGCGATCACTCCCGATGGCACGGCGCTGCCCTGTCATGCCGCGCGGCAACTGAAAGGCATCGTGTTCCCCAACGTCCGATCCGTATCGCTGCGCTCCATCTGGTACCAATCGGACGGCTTCAATCGCTTCCGCGGGGACGGCTGGATGAAGGAACCGTGCCGCAGCTGCCCCGAGCGCCACCGCGACTTCGGCGGCTGCCGCTGCCAGGCATATCTGATGACGGGCGATGCCGCCAATACGGATCCGGTGTGCGAGTTGTCGCCGCATCACGCGCTTGTCACGGATGCCGTCAAACGCGCCGAATCGAGGACTCCAATCGACGAGCGGCCGCTCACCTTTCGTAGCCGGGAAAACTCCGCGAAATTATCCGCTCGGTCCCCACCGGGTTCCGGTCGTTGACGGGTGCGTCTTGTCTTACTCGTGGACGGCTTCGTCGCGCGTGCCGTCGGACCATCGGCCGACAGTCACCATGAACGTAGTCGTCGGATCGGTTTTGTCCGTGGCTGCGATGACGGGCGAGCCGGGTAGATTCGCGCCCCAGCTCTTCGCGTCGCTGGCGACGAAGAACATAAGATGCGGATGCCAGTGTCCGCCATCGTCGGAAAGATAACCCAGTTTGGACAGCATGTAGCACATGGCGCCGGGGCCCGGGATCATGTCGCTTTTGGCTCCCCGGGCTTCGGCTCGATGGATCAGCTCGGCGGTCGGGTAGCCGGCCAATACGTCACGCGTCCGTTCAACGTACGCCGCCAAAGCGCTTTTGGCGCCGGCCGAATTGAAGCAAATGGGTGAGCGGATCTTGGGATTGAAGAATTGTGGATCATCGAACGGCGTGCCCCAGGAGCGTTCAACCACGCAGACAAAGCCGTTCTTTCCGGCATGCACGCTCTTGTAGCCCTGATCGGTGAGCGCCAGCACTTCGGCATCCGCCGAGATGGAGGGCGGCGCGGCGGTTCGTGCCAGGGCGATTTCCTCATCTACGCTCGAAATCCGGTAGGGCGCCAAATCGAGACCCTTGCCGGCGGCAGTGCCCGCCACCAGGAACATTCCGGCCGCTAAAGCTTTGATCACCGAATAGCTGGATGTCGGCATTTGCTCGTCCTCAATAGTTCACCAATCGGCGAACTATTTCAGGTGGCCTGCGGCGTGTCAAGTCAGGCGGCCGCGTTGGGGCCAACAAGCCGCTCCGTCGTGGCTTCCCTCGCACCTGTCACGATGCGGCCTATAATGCCCGGCCGTCGCAGAACAAAATTGGGGGAATTGCATGGGGAGCAAGATTTGCGGGTTTCTCTTGGGGATTTCGCTTTCAATCCCGTGCCTTAGCACATACGCCGCCGCGCATGCGGGGGAATTCAGCATCGCTCAGGTGTTGAGCGCGCCGTTCGCCGCCTCGCTGAGCGCCGCTCCCGATCGACCCGCGTTCGCCTGGGTCAGCAATCAGGCCGGCCATCGCAATGTCTGGCTGGTGCAGAAGGGCGACGCCGGCTACCGGGCCTCGGCGCTGACGCACTACGATGCCGATGACGGCCAGGAGATATCGGAAATCGCATTCGTCCCCGGGCGCAACGAGCTTCTCTACGTGCGCGGCGGCGACGTCGAATATCCCGACAAGCCGGCGCCGAACCCGGCCGGCTTCGCCGCCGGGGTTACCCAGGACATTTTTTCGGTGGATTTCGACGGCGGTGCGCCGCGCCGCCTGGCCTCCGGTCACACGCCGGTGGTCTCACCCGACGGCAAGCACATCCTTTATCTAAAAGACGGCGTAGTCTTTGAGGTCACTCGCGATCCGAGCGCCAAACCGGAGCCTTTGTTCAAACTGCGCGGTGCGGTGAGCGCCCTCAGATTCTCCCCGGCCGGCGATGCCCTTGCCTTCGTCAGCGACCGCGGCGATCACAGTTTCGTCGGCATTTACCGATGGGATAAACCTGTGGTGACATGGCTCGATCCCTCCGTGTCTTATGATCAGGAGCCGCGCTGGTCGTCGGATGGTCGGCGGGTTGCCTTCCTGCGGGTGCCCTCGACGCACGATGATCTGGAAATCAGATCTCATCGGACCGGCTTTCCGTGGTCGATTCGCGTGGTCGATGTCGCGAGCAATACCGCTCATACGGCCTATACCGCGTCCAAGGGCGCGGGCAGCGTGTTCCACCCGTTGAGCTCGGATGCGCAATTGGTATGGAGCGGCGATTCACTGGTATTTCCGGCCGAGAACGACGGTTGGCTGCATCTTTATTCGGTATCGGCCGCGGGCGGCACTGCTCGGCTGCTGACACCAGGCGCGTTTGAAATCGAGTATGCCTCCGCCAGCGCCGATGGCCGCAGCATCGTCTATGCCGGCAACGCCGAGGATATCGATCGCCGCCACCTCTGGCGCCTCGAGGTCGCGACCGGCCGCTTGACGGCACTCACCCATGGCGGCGGCATCGAGACCCAACCGGCGTGGCTTCACGATGGATCGGTGGCTTACCTCGCCGCCGATGTGCAGGTGCCTGCGCATGCGGCGGTGATCGCGGGTGCCAAGTCGGAGGACTTTTTGGCGGAAGGGTTGGCGGCGGATTTCCCTCGCGGCAGGCTTCTGACTCCGGCCTCGGTTCGCTTGCCGGAGCGTGCCGGCGTGGCAGCGCACGGCATCCTGTTCACGCCCAACGACAAGGGCGGCGCGCCCCATCCGGCGGTCATCTTCATGCACGGCGGCCCCGTCCGGCAGATGTTGCTCGGCTGGCACTATATGGACTACTACAGCAACGCGTACGCCGAAAATCAGTACCTCGCCAGCAAGGGCTATGTGGTGCTGGCGCTCAATTATCGGGGCGGCATCGGCTATGGGCTGGATTTCCGGGAACCGGCCAATCAGGGTGCGAGCGGCGCGAGCGAGTACAACGACGTGCTGGCGGCGGCGGACTTCCTGAAAGGACGCCCCGATGTGGATCCGAAGCGCATCGGTCTTTGGGGCGGCAGCTACGGTGGCAATCTCACAGCCCTGGGGCTTGCCCGCAATTCCGACATCTTCAAGGCCGGCGTTGACCTTCACGGCGTGCACGACTGGCACCACTGGTACTTGGAGCAACGCGATGGGCACCCGCTGTACATACTGGATGCCGGTGCCGAGGCTCAGGCCGAAGCGCTCGCCGCCTCGCCCATTTCCTCGATCGGCCATTGGCGATCGCCGGTGCTCCTGATCCAGGGAGATGATGACCACAACGTGGCCTTCTCCGAGACCGTTCGGCTGGCCCAGGCGCTGCGGGAGCAGGGCGTGCCCTACGAGGATCTAGTGTTTCCCGATGAATTACATGGCTTTTTGCGGCATGTGAGCTGGCTTAGAGCCTATGAGGCGACCGCGGATTTCCTCGACCGCAAGCTCTAACGGACAGCGCGGCGGCGGACGTTCCATATATGCAATTTTTCTTTGCGAGCCACCCGTTAGCCGGTAGAATTTGCCCAGCTCTTTGGCGGCTTCACCCTTAACGGCAAGGATTTAAATGGCACGCGCCCGGCCAGGAACCGCATTGCGCGAACTGCGCAAATCCCAGGGATGGACTCTGGCCGACGTAAAAAATCGGACGGGCATTCCCACCTCGACGCTGTCGCGCATCGAAAACGACCAGATGTCGCCGACCTACGATCTGCTGCTGCGCCTGAGCGATGGCCTGTCGCTCGATTTGAGCCAGCTTCTTTCCACCGCGCAGGAACCGACGGTCAAAGTCGTCGACCAGGTCGGTCGCCGCAGCGTCAATCGCGAGGACGACGGCGAGCGCGTGCAGATGTCGAATCATACGCTGCGCTACTTGAGCACCGATCTTCTCAACAAGCAGATCACGCCCATTTTGTGCGAGTACCACGCGCGTACCCTCGAGGAGTTCGGCGACTTCATGCGGCACGAAGGCGAGGAGTTCTTGTACGTGCTCGACGGCGAACTGGCGCTGCACACGGACTGCTACGCGCCTTTGAAACTGAAAGCCGGCGAATCGGTTTATTTCGACAGCCGCATGGGTCATGCGTATCTGTGCGCAGGTGCACAGCCCTGTCGGGCACTCTCTATCTGCACCGTTCCCAATGCCGTCGGCGCGCAGCGCCCGGTGGGCAGTAAGCCGAAGATGGAAGTGACGCGGGTGACAGGCGTGGCCGAGGCCGACCGGCCGCCCGCACGTCGCGCGAAGCGCAAGGCGCGGCGCCTCTCGGCGTGAATCGTCAGCCGTCTTTGAGGCAGCTCTCGACCAATCGCTCGAACTCAGCTCCGCCGCGCATGGGATCTGCGGCCGGCAATTCGGTTTCCGCCGCGTGACGCGCCAGCACCGCACGCGCTTCCGTTGCGGAAACTCCGGCCGTATTGATCGCGACCCCGGCGCAGCGCACCTTGCGGTTCGTGCGGCTGGCGAGTTTCAGGGTGACCTCGATGGTCTCGCCTAGGCTCGGCGTCCGGTAACCGTCGAGCCCCATGACATAGTCCCGGCCCACCTCGTGACAGAGCACGATGATATCGGGCTGCGAGCCATGCAATAGTCCCAGCGACACCCCCGCATAGGAGGGATGAAACAGGGAGCCCTGTCCTTCGATCAGGTCCCAATGCGCCGCATCGGCATCGGGACTTAGCAACTCCGCGGCGCCGGCGACGAAATCCGCGACCACCGCATCCATGGGAATACCGCTCCCCGCGATGAGGATGCCGGTTTGGCCGGTGGCGCGAAAGTCGCAAGCCACGCCGCGACTGCGGAAACTTCGCGCCAGGCTCAGCGCCGTGTACTTCTTGCCGAGCGCACAATCGGTTCCCACAGTCAGGAGCCGGCGGCCGCTGCGTTTACGGCCGCTTGCCACGGGAATGCGCGGCGGAGGCACGCGCACGTCGATGAGCCTTCGTCCCAGGCGCGCGGCCGCCTCACCCAGGGCCGGCGTGTCGGCGAGGCGGCCATGCAGGCCACTGACGATGTCGAGTCCTGCATGCATCGCATCGATGAGGGAAACGATCCACGAGTCTTTCAGCGCGCCGCCGATGTTGGCCACACCGATGACCGCGGCGCGCGCGCCCCGATCATGCGCTTCGCGCGGCGTGAGACGCGGCAGGCCGACGCTCGTTTCGCTGCCGGCACAATTGAATTCTCCTGAGCAGAATTCCGGCGCCCAATCCTTCAGGCCCTGGGCCGTCTTGGCGTAGGGGAAATCGGCCGCCTCGCCGAGAAACAGCAGATACGGCCGCGGCAGGTCGAGCGCGTCGGGTGTCGTGATGGCGTGAGGCATAGAACCGCAGTAATGGTTTTTCCCAGTATGGCAATCTCGTTGCATATACGCAATCTCTATGCCAATATGCAAACCGCTCTCAAACGGGGGAGCTGGCGAACACTTATAAGAGGGGATGCCATGCAGCTCGCTATGTTCCGGATCGTCGTTGCCGGCTCCGCCGCCGTTCTCGCGGCCGCTCTATCGCTGCAATCGCCTGCGGCACGGGCAGAGGACAAGGCGCCGGAAGGTCAGTTGGACGAGGTGGTCGTCACCGGCCGCTATGAATTCTTGAGTGCCGACACCAGCGGCGCCACCAACTTGCCTCTACCCATCGAGAAAGTTCCGCAATCGATCAGCCTGGTGAGCGAGGATTTCATCAAGGCGGCGGATCTTAAAACCTTGGGCGACATTGCGCAGTACACCCCTGGCGCGCTCAACGTCGGCAATCAGGAAGGGTTCGGCACCATCATCAAGCTGCGCGGTTTCGCCTCTCTGGAAGCGTTCGACGGATTGAACGTCGGGACCTTGAGCAGCACCAGCTACGAACCGGACTACGCGATCATCGACCGGCTGGAGATCGTCAAGGGGCCTTCGTCGGTCATGTATGGCGTCTCGAGCGCCGGCGGGTTGGTCAATTTCGTCACCAAGAGCGCAACCGCTCAGACCCCGAGTTATCTGCTCGCGCAGTACGGCGCCTGGAATTCCTGGCGTGTCGAGGGCCAGGTGGCCGGGCGCCTCACGCCGTCGGGCGACCTTAAGGGCATCGCCGTGGTAGTGCGCGACCAGGGCCAGAGCTTCATGACCGATGTCAATCATGAGACCACGGTGCTGTACGGCGGTCTTAACTGGAGCGGCGCCGACAACGTGACGGCATTTTTGCATGGCGGCTTCGAGCGCCACGTGCGCACGGCGTTCGACGGCGTGCCCACCGAGGCGGATGGCTCACCGGCGCCGCTGCCGCGCTCCTTTTTCATCGGTGCGCGCGACCGGGATCTCGCGAGCGATGTCTGGCACGGCGAGAGCGACCTCACCTGGCACGTCACCGATATGCTGGACTTGAGCCTCAAGGGCAACATCCGCCACGTCTACACCTTCGGCACCGCACCCTACTCATTTGGACTCGATGCCGACGGCAACCTGGGGCTCGCGATTCAAGACTTCGAGGGCGGCCTGCATGCCAACGACTACGCCATCGGCGCCTCCGGCATCTATCACTTCGACAACCTCGGTCTCGCCAACAGCTTTCTGTCCCTGTCCGCGATGTATCAGGATGACTTGTCGAGCGGCAACGGCGGGCAGGGCACCTTCAGCGGACAATACGCGGGACCGGATCCAACCGACCCGTTCGTCGGCTCGGTCAATCTATCTGCCGGCCAGCGCGGCGTGGAAGCCGCGTACGATTCGGCCGGCAGCACCGGACCGGACTTTCCGTTTGCCACCAAACTCAAGACGCTGACCGTTTCAGCGCAAACCTGGCTGCAGATCATCGATCACTTGTCCTTGCTGGGCGGCGCCTCATTCTCCAAGCCGCATATCATCAGCATCACCGACGGCGTCTCGGAGGACTTCAGCGGCGGCAGCGAGATAAGCTACCGCGGCGGGCTGCTGTACGAGTTCCTGCCGGGCACCAACGCCTACTTGAGCTACAGCCAGTCGTTCAATCCTCAGACCTACATCGATCTGACCGGCGCGGTGCTGCCGCCGATCAAGGGCGAGCAATACGAGGCGGGCATCAAGTACCGCCCGGTCAACGACCGGCTGCTCCTGACCGCTGCAGTGTTCCAGATCAAGCAGAAAAACCAGGGCGAATTCGACACCCAGATAGACGGCTTGGACCGCTATCGCGCCGTGGGCGAACTGACGCATCGTGGTGTCGAACTCGAAGCGGTCGGCCGGCTGAAACGCAACTGGCAGGTGAACCTGGGCTACACCTATTTGGATCCCAAGGTCACCGAGGATTCGGACCCCACCACGATCGGCAAGCAGGAGATTTTCCTGCCGAAACAGACGGCGAGCATATTTTCGACTTACACCCTGGAGGCAGGTCCTCTGCAGGGTTTGTCGTTCGGCGCCGGCGCCCGGTACGTGGGAAGCGAGCCCACCGCCTATGACGGCTCGACCAAGGCCATACCCGGTTATTCGCTGCTGGATGCGAGTTTGGGCTACACGCACGCCAGCTGGACGGTACAGGTCAATCTGCATAACCTCTTGGACCGCCGCTACTACATCAACAACTACGACACCTTGTTTTACGGCAACGCGGTGGGGACGCCGTTCAACGGCAGCATCACGCTGCGCCACGATTTCTAACACGGGGGTTTGCAATGCGCATGGTCTTAGCTGCCTTGGCTCTGCTTCTCGCCGCGGGCGCCTACGCCGATGTGGATGCGCGGTTGGATCAGGCGCGTCAGGCCATCGAAGCTCACCTTCAAAGCAGCCAGAGACCGGGCCTGGTGATCGGCATCACCGACCGGCAACGGCTTCGCGAAGTGGTGGTGCACGGTTATTCTGACCTGAAGACACGCACCCCGCTCACCGCGCAATCGCGTTTCGCCATCGGATCGATCTCCAAGGCCTTCACCGCCATCGCGCTGATGCAGCTCGCCGACGAAGGCCGCTTCGATCCGCATGCGCCGATCACCCGCTACGTGCCCTCGTTCGCCATGCGCTCGAAGTACCCGCCGGTGACGGGTCATGATCTTCTGTCGCACACCGCGGGGCTCCCATATTACCTGCCGGATACCGCCTCCTCGCGGGCGGCGCTCCTGAGCCTCAAGGATTTCGAGCCGACCTACGCGCCCGGCGCACATTGGGAATATTCCAACACCGGCTTTCAGGTGATGGGTTACGCGCTCGAGAACATCGAGGCTGCGAAGTACGATGCCATCGTTC
This sequence comes from Steroidobacteraceae bacterium, assembly GCA_036494165.1. Lineage (GTDB taxonomy): Bacteria > Pseudomonadota > Gammaproteobacteria > Steroidobacterales > Steroidobacteraceae > Bog-1198. The sequence goes on along the minus strand of DASXOQ010000147.1, from coordinate 39,441 downwards.
AGCGCCGGGTGCTCGAGCGGCTCGGCATGAGCTCTACCTCCGCCATCATCGACGATGCGCAGCGCGATCACATGACGGTGAGTTACACGCGCTGGCCTTATGACGGAAGTTACGTCGAATCGAGCTGGTTCGAATACCTTGCGGCGGACGGCAGCATCGTCTCGACCGTCTCCGATATGGCGGCGTATACCCGGTTCTATTTGAACCGCGGCCAGGGCCCCAAGGATCGCGTTCTCTCGGAGCAAAGCTTCAAGGCCCTCACCACGCCGGTGCTCGAAAACTATGCCTACGGACTCGATGTGCGCGAGGACAAGGGCCATCGGGTCATCAGCCACGGCGGCGGCATCGCCGGGTTTCGCAGCCACATCGAAGCGCACCCCGACGAGGGCTTCGCGTTGGTGTTCTTGAGCAACGGCGGCATGGACGAGTCGCTCCGCCCCTGGGTGGTGGAACTCGCCCGGGCTGCTTTCGCCGATCAGCCCCTGCCCGCGGCGCCTGCGCCGGACGCGGACCCGTTGATGGCGCCGCTCGGCGACTACGCGGGACATTTCAGGGCCGGCGAGGGCAAAACGCGCGCGATCGACGTGCGGCTGGTTGGCGATGAACTCTTGCTGGCAGGCCCCGAGGGCAAGCGGCGGTTGCAGCGGATGGGTGTCAATACTTTCAGGGCTGAAGGCGAGGTCGGCGATTCGCAGGGCTACTTTTTTGCCCGCACGGACGACAAGCCGGAAGGCGCCGTGATCGGCGTCTCGCATGGCATCGATTGGTACTCCACTGCCGGCCGGGCGCCTGCACCGCCCAAGGAGTATGCCGCCTATGTCGGTCATTACGTGAACAACGGGCCTGAAGGTCCCGTCGCGCGCATTTACGTGCGCGACGGCAAGCTGGTCGCGGCCATGTACGTCGAGGAAATCTTCGCACCGCTGCCATTGACGCCGCTGGGCGAAGGCGTGTTTCGGCTCGGCAAGGAAGATTACAGCCCGGAGCGGGCCAAGTTCGACGGCATCCTGGACGGACACGCGCAGCGACTGACCATCGATGGCGTCCCCCTGTACCGACGGGAGACGCCATGAACTTGCGCAGCCTATTGCCGGCGATGCTCGGCTTGACCTTCGCCATCTCGGCGCTCGCGAGAGCGGCCAACGCCGATGCGCCGTACGATGTCGTCGTCGCGCACGTGCGCGCCATCGATCCTGAAACGCATCTGGATGCGAACAGGAACATCGGCATACGCGGTAACAAGATTGCCGCCGTGACCGAGGGCGAGTTGCATGGGCGGCGGACCATCGACGGCCGAGGTTTGGTCGCAGCTCCCGGCTTCATCGATCTTCATTCGCATGCCTACGGCTACGAGACCTCCACTTATCAGGCCATGGACGGTGTCACCACCCGTCTGGAACTCGAGATCGGCGTGTTCCCGGTCAAGCCCTGGTATGACAAGAAAGCCGGCCATGAACTGTTGAACTATGGCGCGAGCGTCAACCATCTTCGCGTGCGATTCGCCTTGCAACACGGCGGCACGCTGGCGGACCCGAAGATTCCGGGCGAAACCTTCGATTCCATGCTTGATGATCCGCAATTTCACGACCTGATCCAGAAGCCCATTCCCGACGAGAACTATTCGAGTTTCGCGCCCATGCTGCAGTCGGGTCTCGACGAGGGCGCCATCGGCGTCGGCAGCGGCACCCAGTACGCGCCCGGCATTACCCATCAGGAGATGCTGGACGCAACCGCCGTCGCTGCCGGGCGGCACGAATGCGTGTTCACACATATCCGCTTCGGCAGCCTGGTGGAACCCGGCAGCACGCTCGAGGCGGTGCAGGAACAGATCGCCAATGCCGCCATTACCGGCGCCTGCGTGCATATCGTGCACATCAACAGCATGGCGATGTCATCCACCCCGAAGATGATCGAGCTGATGCACGGGGCCAGGAATCACGGCGTGGATGTCTCGACCGAGATCTACCCGTGGGATGCCTCTAGCGATTCGGTCCGCAGCGTCATCTTTGCACCCGGTTGGGAAAAGCGCTGGGGTGTCAGCGTTCATGACCTTCAGTCGACGGCCACGGGCGAGCGTCTGACGCAGGCGCAATTCGATGCCTTGAGATCGGGGAGCGGCGATGACGGCGTGCTGATGCACATGAACACCGAGGAAACCCTGATCCGCGCGCTCAAGGATCCGCTGGTGCTCGTGGCGAGCGATTCGGGCGACATCGAGGATCGCTTCAGCCATCCGCGTTCCGCAGGAACCTTCGGGCGGATCCTTGGCCGCTATGTGCGTGACACCCATACTCTTAGCCTCATGGACGCTGTGCGCAAGATGAGTCTCATGCCCGCGCAACGGCTCGAGGCCTTTGTGCCAGCGATGAAGAAGAAGGGCCGGCTGCAGATCGGCGCCGACGCGGATTTGGTGTTTTTCGATCCCGCAACCGTATCGGAGCGGGCCCGCTATCTCGATGCCAAGCAGTACACCGTCGGAATGCACTATGTGATGGTGAACGGCGTGTTCGTGGTCGACCAAAGCAAACTCGTGTCGAATGTATTTCCGGGTCAGCCGGTTCTTGCCAATACAAAGGCGAATTAAGCGGGCGTAGGCGCGTTCAAAATCCAAAAACGCCCGTTGCTGCGCCCTTGCTTCGGCAGCTCAGTGCGAGCCAATGTCGCTGGTTTATGCCCAGGACAAGCCCTGCGGCAACTCGTGGCTGCTGTACTCGAGGTGCACCACTCGTCGATGCCGGTCGCTACGCGATTTCAAGGATGAGTGCAGGATCAGTGGATGCATGATGAGCGCATCGCCGGCATCGGCGATGCAAACCATCGGCTTCGATCCCGCCGCGTGCTTGGCGATTGCCATGGGAGTCAGGATACCAAGGCGATGCGATCCTTGGATTACGCAAAGACAACCATTCTCTCGATCCGCTGGATCAACATGCAACCGAATGGTAACCATGCTGTCGAGCACCGACAGAGGCGGGTGCACGTGATGGACTCCGTCCTTCTTCGTCCATTTGGTCCAACCTTCGAGCGGGCTGCGGCAATTGAGCGTAACTGTCCGATCCTGATGCCAGCCAACAAACCAGTTCGTGCCAGGGGTCTTGTCAAAGAAGAGAGCGCGGACAAGGCGCGTGGGTGCCCCGAGCAAGGACTCCGCGATGCAGAGCGCCTCGGGCTGTTGGGCTACCTTGGCTATGGATGCGAATTTTTTCTCCAGATTCCGCACTCCACCTCGCCGAATCGCTTCATGGTCGATGCTGACTTCCTCACGAATGGCCTCCATTTGCTCGGCATCCAGCACGGAAGGGCGCATTTCGACGCCGTCGATTCCAAAGGTGTGGTGCCCATCAACTCGAAACGAAGCCTCGATGGTCGGTGTCATTACCAGCAGCTACCTGAGCGCTCTTTGTGACAGGTAAGTCTAGCGTGATCCCGCGCCGCCACGCCCGCCGTCAGCGTGCGCGGAAACGCACCATGCTCGTCCTCGGATTGGGAGTTAGAAGCAGCTTTAGGCGGCTATTGTACCCACAGTGTTTTCTCGACCCGTCCTACAGTGAACCGGCGGCGCGCTATATATAAGGGGGGCATGATTCGGACTCCGCCCCCAAAGCCGCCCGATCGAGGCGAAGCGCCGCAGAACTGCCACCGCTGCGAACTCTGGGAGAGAGCTACCCAGGCCGTCTTGGGCGAAGGTGATGCTCACGCTCGCATCATGCTGGTCGGTGAACAACCCGGTGATGCGGAGGATCGTGAAGGGCACCCCTTTGTCGGTCCCGCCGGACGTTTGTTAGACGAATTGCTTGAGGAAGCCAAGATCGCCCGCGCCGAGGTATTCATCACCAATGCGGTGAAGCATTTCAATTGGGAACCGCGCGGCAAGCGACGACTCCACAAGCGGCCCCAATTGCGCCACGTCAAAGCGTGCAGTGTCTGGCTCGATGCAGAGCTCGCGACCCTTCGGCCGAGGGTGGTTGTCGCGCTCGGTGCTACGGCACTGCGTGCGCTCGGAGTAACCTCGAGCATTGAGAAAGCACGCGGGCAGCCGCAACCGCATGCGAGCGGGAGCCACTTGGTCGCGAGCTTCCATCCCTCCGCGATTTTGCGCGCCGATGAGGAAGGAGCGGGCAGGCTGCGTGCCGCCTTGCTCGAGGATCTGCGCCTTGCACGCAAGCTCGCGTCGGACCCATGACATCCGCTGTTTGCCGCATTGGGGTATCCGGCTGGCGCTACGCGCCCTGGCGCGGCGTGTTCTATCCCCCAGGGCTGCCACAGCATGCGGAACTCGGCTTCATAGGCTCGGCATTCTCGACGGTGGAAATCAACGGCTCGTTTTACTCATTGCAGCGTCCCGAAAGCTGGCGCCGCTGGTACTGCTCGGTGCCGCGCGACTTCCAATTCGCGGTGAAGGGACCGCGATACGTCACCCACATGTTGCGGCTCAGGCAGGTGGAGCTGCCGTTGGCCAATTTCTTTGCGTCCGGCATTTTCGAACTGCGTGAAAAGCTCGGTCCCATTCTTTGGCAGTTTCCGGCGCGCTTTCCGCTGGATCTCGAGCGCTTCGCGCAATTCCTCGCGCTGCTGCCGCAGGACTCGTCGGCGGCTGAGAAACTCGCATCAAGGCACAGCGCCTTCATGCGCGGCCGCGTCAGCCTCGAAAGCGGTGAAAATCGGCCGCTGCGGCATGCCTTCGAGGTGCGCCACCCGTCTTTTAACGACCCTAAGTTCGCGGAACTCCTCCAGCGTCATGATTGCGCCCTGGTGGTGGCGGAGGGCGCCGGTCAATGGCCGATGTGGCTGGATGTCACCGCGGAATTTGTCTACCTGCGGCTGCACGGCGACAGCGCGTTGTACCGGGCCGGTTATGGGCCCAAGGCGCTCGAGCGCTGGCGAAAGAGAATCGCCTGTTATGCACGCGGGGCGGTGCCCACGGACGGCGAAAGAATTCGTCCCGCAGCCCGGCCGCCGCGGCGGCCCCGCGATGTGTACTGCTATTTCGACAACACCGACGTCAAGCTTCGTGCGCCGTTCGACGCGCGTGCGCTGATGCACATGCTTAAGATCCAGCGCTGATTCACTTGGGGCGCGGCTCCTCGAGTCGCCTCCGATCGGCGAACTGTGCACGGAAGCGGTGTCAAAATTCCTCCCGTGTCAGCGGGAAATCCGCTTGCCCGGTCCGCACGTTCATCGCTTTGTATTGGCCTGATCGATGACGGCCGAGCAGTTGGCATCCTTGGCGAGTCCCTTGTCGACGAATGCCAGGAGTGCCGCCACGGGCGTGAGCAACGTGCCCAGCGCGACCGCGGCTCCAGCCTGGCCGACGAGGGGGCCGGGTTTCAACCCGATATCGGGATGCGCGAGCGTGCCGTGGATGTCGATGGGCGAACGGATCCGCACCAGACGTAATTCCTTCGGTTGGCCGCGAAGCTCGACGTTGAGCGCTTCGTCCTTGAGATTGATGTGGCCCTTGCCCGTGACCAGCACATGGCTGGTGTCGACCAGCAGGCTGTTGGCCTTAAGGTCGCCGTTTTCCGCGTGGAAGCTCGCCACGGCGCATCGGATCTCCGTGCTCTCATCCTTCTTCGTCAGCAGCAATCCTAAACCCTTGGCGACATTGATGCCGGTGAGTTCCGCAAAAGCAGAACTCATTTGGCCGTGAGGCATGACGAAGGTCACATCGCCGTCTGCATCCGAGGCGGCCTTGTGGGGCGAGCTGCCCTTGCCGTGCAGCCGTATTCGACCCACCATGTCGCCGGACAAGGGGGCCGTGGTGCTGCCCTTGGTCTTGAACTGCGAAAGATCCAGATTCGACAACTTCATGTCGATGTCGGTGACGGGCACCGGCTGATGCGCGTCGATGGAAACCTCACCGGAGAACTGCCCCTCGGGCAGGGTGAACTCGAGCGGCGTGAGCTTGAGATGCCCGTCATTCAGCGTGAGATGGAATCGCACCTTTTTCATCGGCATCTTTTGCGACTCGATCGACTCGGCGTCGAAGCGCACGTCGGCATCCATTTCCCGTACCCGAGCGACCTGCAGATCGGCGTCGGGCAGGAGGAAACCCGATTCCTTGGCCTGCACGTCGACCGAGGAAACCGTCGGGCGGGCCCGCGCCGAGGATTTGGAGCGAGGATTGACCTTGCCGCCCTGCGCCGGCGCCAAGGTGCCGGACTTGTTTTCCGCGGACGCCTGGGTGCCCAAAGGCGTGGCGAGATCGGCGAGATTGAGAAGCGAGGACTTAAGATCCGCCTGGAAGAAGGGACGCGGCCGCCCCGCATCGATGGCGATCTTGCCGCCAATGTCGCTCTTTCCCAGACGTCCCTTGAAGTCGTCGACGTCGAATTTCAGCTCATGCCGATGGATGGTGCCCGCGACGTCGTATGCGGGTGTGTTCGGCAGCGCGAGTCCAGTCAGGTAGTACGCGTCCGCAAGATCCTTGCCGCGAAGATGGAAGGTCGAATCCAACCCGCCGAAATCGAAGGCGCGCAGGATCTTGGTGTGGGCATCGAGCTTGATATCGGCCGCCGTCATGGCCGTATCGAATTCATACGGCTTGCCCGCGTCCACCGACAGCAGCGGGCCGCCGGAAACATTGAGGTCGAAGGGCTTGGCGTTGAGCGAGCCGGTGCCCTCCACATTCAAGGCGTGCTCACCTTCCTTCTTGACCTTTTCGGCTATCGAGATTCGGCCCTGAAACTTGAGCTTGCGGATGGCATCGATCGCCGTCAGATGTCCATCGCTCAACACGAGTTGCTGGATGGCCGGCAGACGAATCGGCCCGGAAGGGGTCGATGGCGCCGGCTTATTGGCCCCCGGAGATGAGAAGTCCCAATTGGCCCGCTCCTTTGCATCACGTTCCAAGTCGATGTCGGGGGATTCGATGCGCACCAAGGGAAACACGGGGCTGAACTTCAATAGCGAAAAGAGCCTGACATTGGCTTCGAAATGCTTGATCTGCACCATGGGCTTCGCAGGCGCCCAGCTGGCGTTCTGCAGACTGAACCCATCGAGTGAAATCGAAGGCGTCAGGCTGAATATGTGCACATGCAAAGGCCCCTCAATGGTGACCTCGCGTCCCGTCTTCTGGGAAATCTCCTTCGCGATCAGGCGCTTCCAGGTGCTGTCGGGGATCAACGAAATCCCGATGAGAATGAGGATGAACAGGCCGATAACCCCTGCAATGACTTGCAGCAGACGACGGACGGCGACGGGCATGCGGGATTGGGAATCTGGCACGATAAGTTGGGGATTTGACGAGTAATGGGGCGACGCTACAAGAAGGCTAATCGAGGCGCTGTCGTCGCAGGACCGCCGATCGGGTAGGCCAATGCAGACCTTGGCGTCGGCCAAACACGCATCAGCCGGGTCGCGACAGCATTCGGCGTTCTATAGTGCTTTGCGGCCGCTTTTATGGGCGCCGCAGGTTTTTCTTCGATGGGAAGAACGGCGTTCGCGGCGCCGTTTGCCCCCGCTTTGGGACGGGCGGGACCAGGGATGATGTTTGCGCACGTACCAAAACAGGGTGGCGACAACAAGCCAGAGGACGAGCGCGAGCGGCAGAGTCTCCCACAGAGGAAACTTCGGCAGCATTTTCCAAACCAAGAGCGCGAAGAGCGTGCCGGCCAGTGCACCCATGACCGCCCCGCGCGCATCCAGCGCCGCGGCCAAACGGCCGCGGATCGTGAAAGCGATGCCGGCCTCGCGCTTCTTCTCCCGTTCATGCTTTTCGAGCAGCGTGGCGCTGGCGGGAAAGATCGCCGGAAAGGCAAGAAACAGACCGCCGATCTCCGGCCCGTAGCGACTGCCGAGCAATCCGGCAATGACGGTGATGGCGCCTCCCAAGACGAATCGGATCAAATACTCATGGGCGGACGTTTCCCTCAGCGCGTTGAGGTTGAGCTTGATGACCATTATTTGAGCACCCAGAGATAGAGCGCTGAAGCCGCTCCTCCCCAGATGGAAAGGGCCAGCAGGGTAGACTGCGCCGCCTTCATGTGGCGAATGGCGAGGAGGTACACGCAGGCCGCGGCGTAGACCACCAAGGCGATCTCGCCGGCCACCATGGAACGAGCTTCGGTGGCGGCATAGCCGGGCCCGTCGGATATCACCGCCAGGGTCAAGGTGGCGAGAGCCACGGAGGGAGCCGCCCCAAAAAGTCCTGCGAAACCCTTGGGTCGAAGCAGATCAGCCAACAGCGCGAAGAGGCTGACCGCCGCTCCGCCGATGAGGAATCTGAGCGCCATCTGCAGCATGACGGGCTATTGTGAACGCACCGGACGCTTCGACGGGGGTATCGCTTCCAGCGCAAGTCTGTAGGTGCGCACTGATAGCGCCCGCGCGAAAGCTTGTGCACCCCGGGTTCATGCCCGGCAAAAAGCCCAAGGGACTGGCCGACCCGGCACAGCTCGCACCTTCGATAAGGACGACAGCGACCTTATCGTGGTCGTGATCGAGACGCCCAAAGGCAGCCGCAACAAGTACGCTGTTGTTCTGGCGGTAAAGGGGCCCGACGCGGCCCTCAAAGCCGTAAAACAGGCCATGAAAGCCGCCCGCCGTTGATCGGTTGGGGACGAGCGGGCATTGTCCGCTACATGTTATTGGCGGTAGTCTGAACCCTGTCTGATCTTTAAAAACGACCTTCTGACCCCTGATGCCGACCGTTCGTCACATGGGCGGGAAGCGCTGGGGGTGGCACGCCATAATTTGCCTCCACCAGGACCATTGGAAAGAGGCACGGGATGAACATCGTTCGGATTTCGGCAGCCCTGATCGCTGCCTCCATCGCGTTTGGTTCGGCTTTCAGCCTCGCGTCGGCCCCCAAGCCCACCCCGGTGCCGGCCGAGAGTCCCGCGCCTGCCGCTCCCGGCAGCCCGACTCCCGCGGCAGACCCTGCCACCGCCTCCCATGAACTCAGCACCGCCGATGTTTCCGGTTGGCTCGACGGACTCATGAACTACGGCCTCAAGTCCGGCGATATCGCCGGTGTCGTCATCGCCGTGGTGAAGGACGGAAAGGTGCTGTTGCAGTCCGGCTACGGCTTTGCCGATGTGGAACGCAAGATTCCAATGGATGGCGAGCGGACCATGACCCGGATCGGCTCCACCTCGAAACTCTTCACCTGGACCGCGGTCATGCAGCAGGTCGAGCAGGGCAAGCTCGACCTGCATCGAAACGTCGATGATTACCTCGACTTCAAGGTGTCGCCCGCCGGAGGGCCGCCGATCACCCTGTTGGACCTGATGAACCACAAGGCCGGCTTCGAGGAAGGCCTCAAGGATGTGCTCGCCTTGGATCCTACTCAGTTGGAATCGACCGAGACCTACTTGAAAGAACACCCGCGGCCGCGACTGTTCAAGCCGGGGACCGTGCCGGCCTACTCGAATTACGGCGCCGCGCTCGCGGGCTACATCGTGCAGCGCGTGTCCGGGGAACCTTTTGCCAATTACATCGATCGGCATATCTTTAAGCCCTTGGGAATGCAGCATTCGACCTTCGAGCAACCCTTGCCGGAGCGTTTCAAGGGCGACATGAGCCGGGGCTACCGATCCGCCTCGCAACCTCCGCAACCCTATGAACTCGTGATGACCGCACCTGCCGGATCGGTGGCGACCACCGCGGCGGATATGACCGCTTTCATGCTCGCCAATCTGCAGCAGGGGCATTTCGGCTCTTACGACGTGCTGAAGCCCGAGACCGAACAGTTGATGCAGACCCCGTCGGAGGAGGCGCCGCCGGGATTTGCCACCATGGCGCACGGTTTCTTCCATGAAACCAGGAACGGGCACCTGGTCATCGGCCACGGCGGCGACACGCTGTTCTTTCACACCGAATTCGACTTGTTGCCGAACGATGCCGCCGGCATCTTTTACAGCTTCAACAGCCGCGGTCGCGACCAGTCGGTGTACGGTTTGCGCAAGGCGGTGCTCGATCAGTTCATGGATCGATACTTTCCGAAATCCGCCCCCGCGGCGGAGACTGCCGCCCTCGCATCGGCCGCCGCCGATGCGCAAAAGATCGCGGGTCGCTACGAATCTTCGCGCCGGATCGAACATGGGCTTTTGAGTGTTTTTTATCTCCTGCAGCAGACGGTGATCGGCGCCGGCCCCGACGGCACCATTTCCGCACCGAATGAATTCGAGCCCGGCGAGGCGCGCTTCAAAGAGGTGGCGCCGGATGTCTGGCGCGAAATCGATGGCTCCCGGCAGCTCGCGCTGCGCGAGGTGGATGGCGTCAAAACGGTTTTGCAGAGCGACGATCCCACCTCCGTGCTTCAGGCCGTGCCGGCCCATAGGGCGGCCCCCTTGAACTTGAGCGTGATGCTGGCATCGATTGCGGTGCTCGCGCTGGCGGTCATCCTTTGGCCGGTCGGCTATTGGCTGAGAAAGCACTACCGCGCGCCCGCCATCGAACCGGGAGAGGTGCGGCGCTGGCGCACCATCCTGCGCGTTGCAGCGGCCTTCGACTTGCTATGGGTCTTGGGTTGGAGCGCGGCGCTCGCGCCGACCTTGAGCGTGCAGCTGGATTTCTACGGCAGGGCGCACGATTCGCTGATTCGCACCCTGCAAATCGCGGGACTGGGGGTCATCGTATGCGCCGCCCTTGGACTCTTCGGGATAATGCGTCTCGCCCGGCCGGCAGTGACCTGGCCCGCCAAGCTCGGTAATGGGCTGATCGCCGCGTCTTTGCTGGGTTTGGTATGGATCGGCGTCGTCGGCGGCCTGATCTCCTTCAATTTGAACTACTAGCCGGTTGGACATCGATCACACCCGAGACTCATGTCTCCGGTGTGATCCTTGTGCTCGTGCGCTAAAGTCGCGCTGTGAAACGCGCGAACGAAGCCCGATTGCCCAGCCTTTCGAAGCGGCCGTTGGGCTTCAGGCTCGGCGAGTTCTACGGGTCCCCGGAAGCGACGTGTCGCGGAACCATCTTCGATGTCCGCTTGCTCAATGCCACCACCCGGGAGGAGGACGTGGAACTCCATGCGCACGCCGACGCGCACTTCGTCCTGGTGCTTTCCGGCGTTTATCGATCGAGTGCCTTGGGCGCGCCCGAGTACGCTCCTGCGCCGTTTCTCGTGTTCAATCCGCCGGGCACGACTCACCAGGACCGGTTTCTGAACGGCATCGGTGCCTTCATGACCGTTTCCTTGAGCCGTGCTTCATTCGATGAGGCTCACGCATCCGACCGGCTGCATACGGCAGCCACCGCGCTTGATGGATCCTCGGTGCTCTGCGCGGCATTTCACCTTGCCCGCTCCGTGCGTCGGCAAGAGGGCGCGGCAGTCGAGTTCGCGGGTTGGGACCTGCTGGCAAAGACAACCAGTCGTTCCCCGAGGATCAGGAGCGCACCGCGTTGGGCTCACGTCGCCTATGAAGCGTTGATGGATGAGGCGGCGAGACCCGATCTTAATGTTGAGGATCTTGCGAGGGCCGCGGGCGTCCATCCCGTTCACCTGGCCCGGGTATTTCGCGCCGCCTGGGGTCAATCGCCCGCTCAATTGCTTCGCTGGCGACGGACGGAGCGGGCGATTCACCTGTTGATCAAGACTCGCGAATCCGCCGCCGAGATTGCCAGTGCGGTGGGATTTGTGGATCAGAGTCACCTGTCCCGCACGCTGCAATCGCTATACGGGATGACGCCCGGCGAATGCCGCCACCGAATGTTGCGCCGATACAATCCCGTCACTTCGCGGCGTCCTAGAATCCCCTAAAGAGTTTCGTGGGATTGGACCATGCCGAAGCATTCAGCGCTCGTGCTGATTTTCGCCGGACTGATGCCGATCTTGAGCACGGCCGGCGATTTCGACGCCATCACCTCCGCGGTGAATGCGGGCACCTACAAGAAGGTGACCAGCATCGTGATTGCGCGTCGGGGCGAGCTTGTGTACGAGCAGTATTTCGATAAGGAAGGCGCTGCGGCGCTGCGTAACACCCGCTCTGCGACCAAGACCATCACCGGCATGCTGATCGGCGCCGCCATCGATCGCGGTCTGCTCAGCGTGCAAAGCCGCATCTTGGATTACTTCAAGGACAAGCAGCCCCTGCAGTATCCCGATGCCAGGAAATCGAAAATAACGGTCGAGGATTTCCTCACCATGAGTTCGCTCTTGGAATGCGACGACGAGAACTCCTTCTCTCGCGGCAATGAGGAGCGCATGTATCTGGTCGAGGACTGGGTCAAATTCACGCTCGATCTGCCGATTCGAGGTTTCCCGGAATGGCAGCCCACGCCCGAGCAGTCTCCCTATGGACGGGCGTTCAGCTATTGCACGGCGGGCCCCACGACGTTGGGTTCCCTTTTAAATCGCGCCACCAAGAAGCCCGTACCGGAGTTCGCGCAGCAGACCCTGTTCGAACCGCTCGGCATCACCGATGCCCGCTGGCAGTTCACTCCGCAACACGAGGCCATGACGGGCGGCGGATTGCAGCTCGCGAGCCGGGACTTGTTCAAGCTCGGTCAACTGTATCTGAACGGCGGGAGGTGGAACTCCCGCCAGGTGATCTCCGCGGCCTGGGTGCGTGCGTCCCTCGCGCCCCACGCGAACGTGAGACCCGACACGGATTACGGCTATTTGTGGTGGCTGCAGGTTTTTCACGCCGAAAACCGCGACGTGCATTCCTACGGGATGTACGGCACCGGCGGCAACAAGGTCTATATCCTGCCGGATCTCGATGCGGTGGTGGTGGTGACCACCGTCAACTATGCCGTGCCGCACGCCGGGGATTTGACCGACGCGCTCCTCACGGAGCACATCCTGCCCGCGCTTAATTGATGCCGGCGAGGACTTCCCGGACGGTTGCGAGCACGACGGCGGGACGATCGAGGTAGATGTAGTGAGTCGCCCCGCTCACCACGCGATTAGTGCCGTGTGTCGAGAGCGCGGCGATTTCATCATGCATTTTCGACCATTCCGATTGAAGCTTTGGCAGCTGCATCTTGGCCTCTCCTTGCAGGGGAACGGGCGGCGGTGCGCCGGCGGTCAAAACGATGAGCGGCATGGCATCGAGATGTTTCCATGATGCCTTGAGCTCCTGTGAGTCCCTGCCGTTAAAGATGCTCTCGAGCAGCGACAACACATTCTTCTGGGCAGCAGCATTGTGTTCCCATTGCGCTACCGCGTGTTGCAGGCTCTCGGGGTACGCGGGATCTGGCGGCGAAATGCAGTTCGCTGCCACCAGGGAATCGTTTGCCTTCTCGCCCAGCCAGCCGATGCAGGATTTGAGGTCTGCAACCTGCTTCTGTTGGTAGCCATCGATCACGGCGTAAGTGGCCGGCGCCGCAGCCTTGAGGCGCTGGGTTTGAAAGGGCGCCGACGGATCGATCAAGACCACTCCCGCCACTTCCTTGGCATGATGAAAGCTGAACATCAAGGTTTCGTAGCTACCGAGAGAGTGGCCAACCAGCACGTACGGCGGTGAAATCTTCGCCCCGGACAGGATCGCCTCAAGATCTCGGGTGGTGTGCTCGGTATCCTGTATCTCGGGGCTTGGGTCGCTGAATCCGAACCCCGCACGATCCCACGCGCAAACGTGGGTGGTTTTCGCAAGCTCGGATTGCAGCGACCGCCACGTGAGGCTTTGCTCGCCGGCACCGGCGGTCAATATCACCGTGGGGTAGCCCGTGCCGATGCAACGGATGTCGAGCGCGCGACCGCTGTTCAACCGGACCAGTGTTCCGGCGCCGGCATAGTCGGAGGCTTTGAGTTCCGCAGGCGCCGTAGCAGCTGGAGCTGGCGTTATGGCAAGAAGTGCGGCCATCGCTCCCGCAGCGAAGTGCAGAACTGAGGGGTTCCCGAGCAATGCACGGTTGAAAGCGTGACTCAACTGACTCTCCTGGTGGCATGCCAAGCCCGTGCGAGCTTTGCTTTATACATATGATCGTACTGGCAATGCGCCGGCATGCAATGGTCGCCTTACTGTTCAGTAGAAATCGGAGTAGATAAACTAGTCTGACCAAAAGCTGGTTCTCAGCTAGAAAAGAAGCAAGGAACATGGATGGAATTTTACTAGGGACCGGCTTGGTTGTTCTGCTTGGGATAATCGCGCTAACCCACCTTCTCTACGACGATCATGAAGATGAGTGCCTCTGCACTGAGTGTCTGAAGTCGCGATGGCCGTGACGTGTTCGGGTTGGGCAGGCGCTGAAACGGTCGGGCACGCAGTCAATCGGATCTGGGGAAGACCAACGTAAACACGCTTCCTCGCGGTACATTGGGTTCATAGGTGAGACGACCGCCGTGCACGAGGGCGATGTTGCGCGCGAGATTTAATCCGATGCCGGAACCTTGGGCCTTGGTGGTGAAGAAAGGCACGAACAATTGCGTGCGGTTGGAAGGATCCACGCCCGTCCCGTTGTCGATGACCGCAAGCTCGATATCGCCCTGCGTGACACGTACGTGCAGGGCGACCATCGCACCGTTGATGCCTTCCGCGGCATCCAATGCATTGAAGAGCAGGTTGACCACGGCTTGCTCCGTGAGCACGGGATCGAGAGCCAGGCGTTGAGCGGTCGCATCCAGCCGGCATTCGAATAATATGTTCCGCTTGGCCGCGGCGGGCGCGATCAGCCTTTCCATTCGCAAAGCGAATTCCGACGCCTCGATGGTAACAATGCGCGGCTCGGGCAACTCGGCGACCTCGCGATAGCGCTGCACGAATTCCAAGAGGCCGCGGCTGCGTCGCGCGATGGCTTCGATGGCGGGCGCGTCAATGGCGGCCGCTTCGGAATCGACCGGCATCCGCTGCATTCGGTCATGAAGGGTCTCGGCGAGCGATGCAATCGGCGTCAGCGAATTCATCATTTCGTGGGACAGGGTGCTCATGACATCGCGCCACGCCCTGAGCTGCACCCGCTCGAGATCCGAGGCGATGCGCTGCAGGGCGATCAGCCGGCTCGATTGCCCCTCGGCATGAAATTCGCTCACCGTGGCAAGCACGGCCTGACCGTCGACGAGTTCGACGACATCGGATTGACCTGGAGGTATGACCTCGATGCGCGCGGCGGTGGATGGGCCGATGAGCGGCACCTGCGCCAGTCGATGCACCGGCGTTCCGGCAAGACGTTGGGCCCCCCGATTGACCAGCGCGACGCGGCCATCCTCGTCGAGCACGATCAGAGCCGCGTTGACGGTGTCGAGCATCGATTGCAGGTAGTCGCTCTTCGCGCATGACTCGAAGGCGGTGCGTTCGAGAGGCCGCCCTGAGCCGAGTGCTCGGGTTCCGCCGGACAGGAGCACCATGCCCACGATGACGGCCACGACGGCGGTGGCATACAAGTGCGTCTCAATGCTCAGGGTGAGCGCCAGCGTGAACAGCGTGACCACGACCGTAAGACGCGGCAGTCCCTGCAGGGCATGGAGAGGAAACTCAAAGCGCATGTTTGGCCATGCGTCGGTATAAGGCGGCCCGGCTGATCCCGAGGGCCGCAGCCGAGAGCGAGATGTTGCCGCGATGCCGCTCGAGCGTGCGTTCGATGGTTTGCCGTTCGAGCGCATCCAGCGTGATCTGTTCTTCCTGGCGGCGCTGACGGGTCAGCGCGCTGGCGCTGCGAACGGCTTCGAGGAGCGTCTCGTTTCGCCAGGGCTTCATGACGAAATCCACGGCGCCGCCTTTCAAGGCCTCGACGGCCAGCGCGACTCCTGCATAAGCCGTCATCAGCACCACGCTCAAAGTGGGATCCGAGCGCCGACAGAGTGCGAGCAGCCCCAAACCTTGTCCTCCATCGCGCTTGCCGACGGCAAAGTTCATGTCCACGAGCAGTGCATCGAACATGGTGCGTTCAATGGCTGCCTCGACTTCACCGGGCGACTCCAAAACCTTCACGCGCATCGTCTCGCTCGACAGGACGAGCTCGGCGGCGTGCAGGACATCCTTGTCGTCGTCGACCACGAGAACGGTGGAATGGGGACTCATCTTGATTTCAGGGTAAGACCCTGCCAGGCGGGACTCAAGTGTTCGAATCCGGACAGCGCGCACGCCGCCGAGTGCTTGCACATGGCCTATCCGATTGATTGATATGCGCTTTTAACGAACGCGGAGGTTACCTACACTTTATTCCATGGACTCCGCGTTGTCTTCCATGGACCGGCCTCGGTCGAAATCCTTCTGGCGCGGTCACAAAATTCGCTCCGGCGCGCTGTTGCTTATCGTGGCCGTGGGCTCTTTGGTCTATTTTGCCGAACGTCATGCCGGCGTGCGCGAGCTGCGGGTAGACAAACAGCAGCTCACCATCGCCCGCGTGGCAGCCGGTACGTTCCGCGACACTCTGCCGGTGCGCGCGCGAGTGACGGCGCTCAATTCCGTCTTCCTGGATGCGCAGGCGGGTGGACGCATCGAAACGGTGCTGGCGCAGGCCGGAGACCACGTCGCGCAAGGTCAACTGTTGGCTCAGTTGAGCAACTCGCAGTGGCAGCTGGATGTGCTCGAGCGCGAGGCGCGGTTGGTCGAATCCATTTCCGAGCTCGAAAGTTATCAAACCACGCTCGAGCAAAACCGCATCAACAATGAGAGGACCTTGGCGCAGATCGACTATGAAGTGATTCGCCTCAGGCGCTCGTTGTTACGCCGCAGCGAATTGGTGGCGCGTTCGGCGGAGCCTGCGGAGAAGCTCGACCAGGTCAAGGATGAACTCGATTACGACCTGAAGATCGAGCCGCTGCAATCCGAGTCCAATCGGCGCCAGGAACAGCTGCGAAACGACCAGATCCCGCAAATTCGCGAGCAACTAAAGACCTTGAATTCCGATCTGCTCTTGACGCGCGCACAGCTGGAGAAGCTCGAAATCCGCGCGCCCATCGCCGGCACCTTGACCGCCTTCGACGTACAGGTGGGGGAGAACCACAATTCCGGCGACCGCTTCGGCGAGATCATGCCAAACGAGGGGTTCAAGCTCACCGCCGCGGTGGACGAGTACTATTTACAGCGGGTCAAGCCGAAGCAAAGCGCTAGGATGCAGATCGACGGCCGCGACATTGAGGTGCTGGTGGCGCGCGTCCATCCCAAAATAAAGGATGGCGTTTTCGCCGTGGACTTCGCGTTCGCGAAGGATCGGTCCAATGCACTTGTTCCGGGCGAACATGTGGAGGGCATTCTTACTCTCGGCAGCGAGCAGCCGGCCGTCGTCCTCGATGCGGGGCCTTTCATGGAGCAGACCGGCGGACGCTGGGTCTTCGTGGTTTCGGCCGACGGTCGGTCGGCGGCAAGGCGGCAAATCACTTTGGGCCGGCACAGCAGTGAGCAGCTCGAGATCCTTGCAGGCCTCGCTCCTGGCGACAATGTCATCGTCTCCAGCTACGAGAACCTGAATCGGGCCGATCGAATCGATTTCTAGGGGATAAAAACCATATGCTGCAGCTTGAGAGATTGAGCAAGATCTACCGGACCGAAGACGTCGAGACCCATGCCTTGAGCGAGGTATCGCTCAATATCGGCCGCGGCGAGTTCGTCGCCATCATGGGGCCGTCCGGCTGCGGCAAGTCCACCCTCCTCAATATCCTGGGGTTGCTCGATTCGCCATCGGCCGGGATCTACCGCTTCGAGGACGAGGAGGTCGCCCGGGCGTCGCAACGAAAGCTCACCGCGTTGCGCCGCGCCGCCATCGGATTCGTGTTCCAGGATTTCAACCTCATCGATGATCTTACCGTGGAGGAGAACATCGCGGTTGCCTTGATCTATCGGGGCGTGTCTTCGGCCGAGCGGCGGCAGCGCGTTAAGCTCGCGCTCGAACAGGTCGATATGAGCCATCGGGCGCGACACCTGCCGGCCCGCTTGTCCGGCGGCCAGCAACAACGCGTCGCCATCGCCCGGGCGCTCGTCTCGAACCCCGCGCTGATCCTGGCCGATGAACCCACGGGAAACCTTGATTCGAGCAACGGCGATGAGGTCATGGCGCTCTTGACCCGGGCCGTGGCGCGGGGCACCACCGTGGTGATGGTGACCCACTCCTTAAGCTATGCGTCGTTCGCCAAACGCACCGTGCGCCTCCTGGACGGCCGGCTGGTGAGCGAGACCACTCTGGCGGCATGACGCCATGTTTAGGAACTATTTGGCGGCGACGGTGCGGAATCTGCTTCGCAACCGGCTGTTTTCGTCTATCGGCATCCTCGCGCTCGGCATCGGCATGGCGGTGGCTCTGATCTGCGCGCTGTTGATACGGCAGGATCTGTCCTACGAGCATTTCATTCCGGGCTACGCGCGAACCTATCTTGCCGCCTCGAGCCTCACGCCGGCCGGCCGCCAGACCATGTACGGACCGGAAACTCCGGGGTTCGTGGCGGCGGGCCTGAAGAACCGCTTTCCGGAGATCGAAGCTGTCGCGCGCCTTGTTCCGGGCGAAGTGCGCATTCGATACGGTGACCGCCTGACCCGGCGCGAGGTGTACTGGGCCGATCCTGCGGTTTTCAAGGTGCTGCCGCTGCCGGTGCGCCGCGGAAGTCTGCGCGACGCACTGCACAGACCCGACGGGGCAGTGCTGCCGGCGAGCGTTGCCGCGCAGTTCTTCGGCAGCGAAGATCCGATCGGCCGCACGTTGAACGTGAATGACCACCTCTTTACCGTTCGCGCCGTGATCGATGATCTGCCATCAAATGCCACCAATCTCAAGAGCGGCATTTTCTTGAGCGGGCTCGGCGAATTCTCCGAGGTTTCCCAATGCGACAGGAACGATGTAGAGAATCTCAAGAACGGCGCCATCACGTTGTGCGGCTTCACCTATTTCCGCCTGCGCCCCGGTGCCGACATCGGGCTCGTTCACCAGGGCGAGGAGGCCCTGGTGAAGTCATTGCCGTCGTTCGGACCGATGATGAGCGCGGGCTATCCATCGTTTCGAATCGATGAGGTCAATCTCTTCGAGGGCTTGAGCCCGGGCGCGCGCAGCCGGCTTGCGGAAATCGGTGCCGTGGGTCTGCTCATCCTCATTGCCGGCGCAGTGGTCTATGTGAATCTTGCCACTGCACGTGCTTCGCGGCGGGCCAAGGAGGTGGGGGTCCGCAAGGTCTGCGGTGCTTCGAACGGCCAGCTGCTCGTTCAGTTCATGGGCGAAGCGCTCATGTTCGCCCTGTTCGCGGCGCTGCTGGCCGTGTCGCTCACCGAGCTCATGCTGCCCTTTGTGGACCGGGTGCTCGAGAGGCATCTCGAATTTTCGTACTGGCGAAGGCCCGGCATGCTCGCGTGGATTGCGCTGGGCGGATGCAGCGTGGGTATTGCGGCCGGCATCTATCCCGCACTCGTGCTTTCGGCATTCCGTCCCAAAGATGTGCTCAAGGGACTGATCGCATTGCCTTATGCGACCTTCGTGCGTCAGTCCTTGGTCGTGGTGCAGTTCGCCATCTTGATTGCGCTTGTCATCGCTGCGCTGGTGGTGTTCCGGCAGCGGGACTATGCGACGCATGAGGCGCTGCGGCTTCGCACCGACCAAATGCTGGCGCTCGCCGCGCCGTGCGCGGATCCTTTGCTTACTGAACTGCGCCGACTCCCCGGTGTTGCGAGTGCTTCCTGTTCCGACAGTTCGCTCTTCACGGCGCAGGCGTTCACCCGCACCCGGCTCCTCGACGGCAACCCGATCGTGCTCAACGTCACTGCGGTCGACTTTTCCACATTCGAGGCCTACGGGATCCAGGTTCTAGCCGGCGCCATCGAGCCGCGTGACTCCGATGGATCGCGCGCGGCCACCGGCAGCCGGGTGATCATCAATGAATCGGCCGTCAAGGCACTCGGCTTCGCATCGCCGCAAGCTGCCGTGGGCCAGGTGCTGCCGATCGCGGACGAGGTCGGCGAGGGCGCCGCGCCGGCGCCGGAGCGCATCGTCGTGGCCGTGATACCGGATTTCGCCCTCGAGGTGGTCAAGGCCATCCGGCCGACCGTATATTCGCCGGTCCCGCATCAATCCACGCACATCGAGTTCCTCGATCGTCCCACCGAGGATCTGTCCTGGACGCCCTCGCTGATTCATCTCAAACTCAAAGGTCATGACATTCCTGAGACCCTGAAGGGTATCGATCGAACTTGGAAGGCGTTGCTCGGCAGCGCCGGCTCGGACCCAACACCCTTAAGGCGATTCTTCGTGCAGCAGTACGTCGAGAATCTCTACCAGACGGTGCTGAGCCAGGCCAAGACCTTCGCCGCGTTTTCGCTCGTCGCCGTCATGCTCGCCTGCTTAGGATTGCTCGGTCTTGCGGCGGCCACTGCCGAGAAGCGCATGAAGGAGATTGGGGTGCGAAAGGCGCTCGGCGCCGGGCGATGGGACATACTGAGTCTGCTGCTGAAGCACTTCAGCATCCCAGTGCTTTGGGCGAGTTTGCTCGCCTGGCCCGTCAGCGCGTGGCTGCTGCATCGTTGGCTGGAGGGCTTCGCGAATCACATTGAGCTCGGGCCCTGGCTGTTCGTCCAAGCGACCGCGGTGGCGTTCCTGGCGAACTTCGCCACGGTCACCGGCTACACCTGGAGCGTGGCTGCGGCGCCCCCGACCCTCGCGCTGCGGTATCAATAGCAGCGAGGCCGCCCAACCGGCGATTTCGCCGGCTCTCATGCCGCCATTCCTCCGGCCGTGCAACTCAGGCCTTGTCCCGTCCGGGCATGCGCGCTAGGATCGGATATCGTATACGATCTACGAAAGACGACGGGCCGCCGAAAACATTCAGGGGGACACGATGAACAGACGAGAATTGATTTCCACGGCCGGCGCCGCCGGCGTGTTGTTGGCCGCAGGTTCGTTGAAATCGGAGCTCGCGAGCGCCGCGACCGGTGCCGAATCTTCGAAGCTCTTCATGCCGCCGGATCACCTGGCGCCCGCCACCTTCGACCGGCTGCCGTTGAGCTGGCACAAGGAGCGTTTCAAGGCGCTGCAGACCCGGCTTGAGCATGCCGGCATCGACGGCATTTTCCTCACCGACCAGTGGAACATCATCTATTTTACGGGACTGTTCCACACCAACACCGAACGCCCGTTCTGGGCTTTCATCCCTACCAAGGGCGAACATCCGGTGTGGTTCTACCCGGCCCTTGATCGCGATCTGGTGCACAGTTGGTGGTACGACGACGGGGAGACCTACTTCGACTTTCCGAACGTTGCCGGTGCGATGCCGAACGAGGGCAAGGTCATCAAGGGGCCGAAGCAGGACTTGTGGCGCTGGGCGATGCAGGGACTGAAGCGCCGCGGATTTGCCGACAAGAAGCTCGCGGCCGACAAGGAATTGGTCCCCTCCTCGCAGCAGGTCGTGGTGGATGAACTGAAGAAGCCCATGTCGTCGGCCGCCGATGACTGCCTGTACTTCAGAATGCGCAAGACGCCCGAGGAAGAAGCCTTGAGCCGTCGCGCCTACGCCTACTTCGATCGCATGCACGCCTTTGCGCGCGATCTGCTGCTCAGCAAGGGCACTGATCTTACCGACTACGAGATCGGCGCGGCGGCGACCAAGTTCGGCGTCGACATGATCATGGCCGACATCAAGCATGACGGCTCTCCGCACACCGCGGTCGGAATCACGGTCGATGTGAACTGCAGGGCGGGGCGCATCACCGGCTACCCGCACCCGAATCAATTTCTCTACAACAAGGTGGCGAAGGGCCAGGCCCTGCAGGTCGAGGGCGTGGTGACTATCGGCGGATGCGGCGGGGAACTCTACCGGCCCTACATGATCGCGCCGCGCACACCGCACATGGAGAAGCTCTGGACCGTGAACCGCAACTGCTGCCTGATGCAGAAGGATTTGTCGCGCAAGGGCACCGAATGCGCCGATGTGGCCTTTCCCATCCACCAATACCAGGTGAAGGAAGGGATGCAGAAGTACATCTATCACCGGCCGGCTCACGGCGAGGGCATGGAAGGCCATCAGCCGCCGTATCTTGCGCTCGGAGGTCACACGGTGCTCGACACCGGCATGAGTTTTTCGGTCGAACCGGGTTTGTTCGACCCCGAGAACGGCATTGGCTCGAACTTTTCCGATCTGTTTGTGGTGGAACCCAGCGGTCCCTCGCTCGGCATGTCCCGCGTGCCCTACAGCGAGGAATGGATGTTGATCAGCCTTTAACCGCCTGCGACGGGCGTGGAGAAGAGGGTCTTTCTCCACGCTCGGCCCTGCCGCCAAGGGCGGCGAGTCTTAAGGTTACGCTTTAGGCTCGCGCCGGCGGACCGCAATCAAGCTCAAGATCTCGAACAGCATCTGCGCGCCGCACTGCGCGGTATTGGTGTTGGCGTCGTACTCGGGCGCCACCTCCACCACATCGCCGCCGATGATGTTCAGGCCCGCAAGACCGCGAACCAGCGCTTGAGCCTCGCGCATCGAAATGCCGCCGACCTCCGGGGTGCCGGTGCCCGGCGCGTAGCTGGGGTCGAGCCCGTCGATGTCGAACGACACGTAGACCTTGCCCGGGCCGACCACCGCGCGTGCTTGTGCGACGACCTCTTCGACGCCTCGGGATTCGAGCTGCTCGGCGTGCACCACGGTCATGCCGGCTTCATAAGAGAATTCCCACAGGTATTCCGCGGAGCCACGGATGCCGATCTGAATGGTGCGCAGCGGATCGAGCACGCCTTCCAATACCGCGTGCCGAAACGGACCGCCATGATGAAATTTGCAGCCGTCGAAGCTGCCTCCGGTGTCGCAATGGGCGTCGATGTGCACCAAGCCGACCGGTCCATCCTTACCGAGCGCGCGCAGGATCGGCAGCGTGATGGAATGATCGCCGCCCGCGGTGAGCGGAATCGCGCCGGATGCGGCAATGAGACCGATGGCCTTCTCGATGTCGGCATGATTGCCCTCGAGGTCGTAGCGGCTGCGGAATGGCACATCCCCCACATCCGCCACCCGCAATTCCGTTACCGGCATGGTACGCAATGCATGGTTGTAAGGGCCGATACGCTCGATGGTGCGCAACGCCCGCGGACCGAAGCGCGCACCGGGCCGGTTGGTGACGCCGAGGTCGGTCGGTGCGCCGAGCAACGCCACGTCCAGGTCCTTCAGATCCGGCGAGTCCCATCTGACGTTGCGATAGGGCGCATTCAGGAGCGTTGCAATCCCCGCGTAAGGGGCCGCCCGGGTGCCTGAACTCGAGAAGGCGAGTTTGGAGGCTCTTAAGAATTCGGGGTCATAAAAGGCCGTGGTATTGTCGCCGCCGAATCGCGCCCGCAACTCAGCCAGACTCTTCGCCTTGCTCTTCATCATGCAGCTTCCCCCTGGGACGTATTGTAGTTCCCCTAAGGCCGGTCACCAAACGGGACGAGGGAATTTGCGAAGCCTGCGGATGAGGACGCCTAGACCGTTTTGTGAATGTCCGCCATGGCGAATCGCAACAGCTGCGATCCGTTGCGCAGGTTCAGCTTGTTACGGATGCGCTGACGGTGCGATTCGATGGTTTTGACGCTGAGGTGCAGGGCGTGTGCGGTTTCCCTCGTGCTCAGGCCTTTGCCGATCATGAGCAGGATCTGCAACTCGCGGGTGCTCAGACGCTCCATGGGGTCGGTGGCCTCGACTCTTTTCTTGGTGTGCTTGAGCACGATGCTGTTGCCGACCGCCGCGGACACATAGGGTTGTCCGCCCAGCACCCGCCGCAACGCCGTCAAGAGCACCTCGCCGCTCGCATCTTTCATGATGTAGCCATTGGCGCCCACCGACAGCATGCGCTCCGCGTACAGGGCTTCGTCCTGGGTGGAAAGCACCAGGATGGGCAGCAGCGGATGGTGCGCGCGAACGGTTCGCACCAGCTCGATCCCCTCGAACTGGTTCAGGCTGATGTCGCAGATGACCGCATCGGGCCCAAGCTGCGCAATCGCCGCCCGGGCGTCGTTGACCGTCTCCGCCTCGCCGCACACGGTCAGGTCGGCCGCACCTTTCATGATGCTCATGAGGCCGAGGCGCACCACCGGATGGTTATCCACGATGAGGATCCGCCGTGGGCGGACTCCTTCGGGGAAATCCTCAGCGCCCGCGTTGACGCAGGACGCCTCGATATCGGTCTGATTCATGTGTCACCTGCCCGTGTTACCAGTGCCGCGAGTGCGGCGACGATGCCCGTGCGCGTCTCGGTCCGATCCACCAGCATCGCCTGGAAGCGCGCGGCCGACTGCGGCGGGCAGCAGTGATAGCCCTGCCATTGATCGCACTCCAATTGCGTCACGAAGGTGAGCTGCTCCATGGATTCGATGCCTTCCGCGACCACCTTGAGACCCACGCTGCGGGCAAGAGACACGATGGCCCGCACGATGGATTCGTCGGTGCGGCTGATGGTCAGCTCGCGGATGAAGCTGCGATCGATCTTCAGCTTGTCGATTGGAAAGCGGCGCAGGTAGCTCAAGCTCGAATAGCCGGTGCCGAAGTCGTCGATGGCGACGCTGACGCCCATGCGGCGCAGCTGCTTCAACACGCCCGCGGATTCCTCGGGGTCGGTCATGAGTGCGCTTTCGGTCAATTCGATTTCGAGCACGCTCGGATGCAGGCCCGCGTCGCTGAGCGCGCGATCCACCGTCTGCAGGATGTTCTGGTGGCGGAACTGCGCGGCTGACAGGTTGACCGCCACAGGGAAGGTGATGCCGAACTCGGTCTGCCATGAGCGCGCCTGGCGGCAGGCCTCGCGCAGCACCCACTCGCCCAACGGGATAATGAGCCCCGTCTCCTCCGCCAGGGAAATGAAGGAGTTGGGCCCAATCCAGCCTTTGCCCGGATGCCGCCAGCGCAACAGCGCCTCCACCGCCGCGATCCTGCCGGTGCGCACCGAGATCTGCGGTTGATAGAAGAGCTCGAACTCATGCGAAGTGAGCGCACGGCGCAGATCGTTCTCCAGCGCCAGGCGTTCCTGCAGGGAGTCGTTCATGCCGTGCCTGAAGAACAACGCCCGTTCGCCGGTGCTCTCCTTTGCGATCTTCATCGCGACTTCGGCATGCGCCATGAGATCGTCGCTGTTGCGGCCGTCGTCCGGCCATACGCTGATGCCCATGGTGGAACGCACCCGGACTTCGACGCCGTTGAAGCGCATTGGCTCCTCGAAGCTGTCTCGCACCGCGGCGGCGACGGTTTGCGCCTCGAGACGCGCGGCCACATCGTCGATGAGGATGGCGAACTCGTCTCCACCCCAGCGTGCCACGGTCGCCGTCTTGGACACGGTCGCGGATATCCTGCGTGCGATCTCGACCAGCGCCTGATCGCCGACGCCGTGCCCGAGGGAATGATTTACGGTGCCGAAGTGGTCGAAATCGATGATGGCGATGGCTATGGAACGGCCGGGCCGCTGGGTATCATCGATGGTCTTGGCCAGGCGGTCCTTGAAGCGTTGCCGGTTGGGAAGTCCGGTGAGCGAATCGTGAGTGGCAAGATATTGCAGCCGTCCGTGCACCTCTTCCAGTTCCCGTGCATTGCGGCGCGCGCGCTCGTTGAGTTTCGCGTGGCAGATGGCGATGGTTTGCGCCACGGCCAAAACAGCGCAGCCTAAGATGGCCGCGCTGAAGCCTACGAGCCGCTCGGGATTGAGCGGCGCCAAGCGCAAGGTCCATGGAGCCGCGAGCAAGGCTTCTGCGTTGGAGCTCAAAATCGCCGCCGCCCCCAAAAGCACCGCCGCGATGCCGAGCGAGCCCGACCAACGGCCGAAGTCCTGGTGCCGGTGGATCCAGATCGACAGCGCGGCGAAGAAGGCTGCGAAGGTGAAGAGGAAACTGCCGCCGGTCCAGGCCCACCCGCGCAGTCCGGCCTGCACGGTAAGGGAATCGAGCATGGCAAAGTGCGTCGCCTCGGCGCCGGCCGCGAGCGAAAAGGCGCTGCCCATCATCGAGGTGGTGTCGGGCTCGCTACGCGCCATGAACAGCAGCGCACAGCACTGTCCCGCGATCGCAATGCCGAGCGGCAAGAGCAGCCAAGCGCCTCCCTCTGAGCGCGGCGCCTGAAAGAAATTGATGGTCCACACGCCAAAGCCGGAGGCCGAGGCGCTCATGAGCACGGCGCAGACACGGCGCTGAGAATTTACCGCCGACACCGCGGAGGTAAGCGAAAATATGGTCGACGCAACCAGCGCCGCCATGAACGCCAGCAGCGCCAGCGCCCACGGATCCATTGAATGGACGGTCATAACGATCCTTGTAATTGGCCCTTGCCAATCGGGCCGGGCAAGGTAGCCGCAAGCAGCGGCTCAAGGAATCGCCAATATTGGGTATCAGCGCAGAGGGAATTCTGTAGCGGTGCGGGTCTTCACCGCGCTGCGGTCACAGTTCGATGATTTTGTTGCGGATCGCGTACCGCACCAGCTCGGGCAGCGACTCAAACGCCATTTTCCGCATTATGTTGC
Organism: Steroidobacteraceae bacterium; assembly: GCA_036494165.1. Taxonomy (GTDB): domain Bacteria; phylum Pseudomonadota; class Gammaproteobacteria; order Steroidobacterales; family Steroidobacteraceae; genus Bog-1198. The sequence continues at coordinate 13,186 of DASXOQ010000147.1, read as the reverse complement.
TGCGATGCGTCTCGGCGGTTTTGACGCTGATGTCGAGCAACCGCGCAATGTCCTTATTGCTCTTGCCCTCGGCGAGCAGCTGCACAATTTCCCGTTCCCGGGAGGAGAGCGCCTGAGCGGGGGCGGAGTCTAGCGGCTCGCTCCGCAAATAGCCATCGAGCACGAGCTTCGCCACGTTCGATGTGAAAAACAGGCCTCCAGCCAGCAGCGCGCGCAGCGCCGTCAACAGCGTCTTGCCGGCGTCCGACTTGAGCAAATACCCTTGCGCGCCGGCGCTCAACACCTCGCGCACCAGCTGCTCCGATTCGTGCGCCGTCACGATGAGTACGCGGCAATCGGACGCGGCGCTCAAGATCTGGCGCGCCGCCTCGAGCCCGTTGAGCTCCGGCATGGTCAGATCGAGAATCACGATGTGGGGCTTCAAGGCCGCGGCCAATTCCACCGCCTGCCGGCCGTTGTCGGCTTGGCCGACGATTTCCCACTCCGGCACTTGCGCAAGTTCCGCCGCCAGTCCTCGCCGGAACAGCTCGTGATCGTCTGCAATCAAGATGCGTACCGATTTCATGAAGGCATGCCTGTCGAGAGGGAGATGGTGGCGCGCACGCGGGTGCCGGCGGGCGTGGACTCCACCGAGAAGGAGCCGCCGATGTGGCGGATTCTCTCGCGCATGCCCGCGAGGCCGACACCGAGTTTCGGCTGACCGTCCGCTGCACTTGAATTGGCCGACAGGCCCCGCCCGCCGTCCTCGATTTCCAGCATGACGCTGTTGGATTGCAGCTTCAGGCGCATGGCGGCCCAGGCGCTCGCCGCGTGGCGGTGGACATTGGTCAGGGCTTCCTGCGCGATGCGGAACAAGCTGAGCTCGACCTCGGGCGGCATTCGATGGGCCTTTTCAGGCAGGTCCAGCCGCACATCGATGCCGGTGCGCTCGCGAAAGCCGTCCGCGAGCCAGCGCAGCGCGCTCAGCAGGCCGAGCTCGTCGAGCAGGGGCGGGTGCAGCAGGTAGGAGGCGGTTCGGATTTCAGCGGAACACTGGCTCGCCAGCAGCGCGCAATGCTCGAGGAGCTCGCGCCGGTTGGGCGAATTCGAATTTTCCGCATGCATGGCTTGCGACAAGGCGAGCTCCAACGCCGCGAGCAGTTGCCCGGTGGAGTCGTGCAGGTCGCGGCCGATGCGCCGCCGCTCTTCGTCTTGAAGGCGCATGAGCTCGGCCGAGAGCACGTGCAGGTCGCGCTCGGCGCGCTTGCGCTGGGTCACATCGTGCACCACGGCGAGCGCCAGCACCGAGTTGCCGGTTGAGATGGTCGACAGGTCGACTTCGGCCGGAAACACCTCGCCGGTGTTCTCGCGTTTGTGCATCCACTCGAACGTCGTGCCGCCCTCCTTGAGGGCGGTTCGAATGCGTTCCTGCGCAAGATCTTCGCTGCGCTGTCCCTCCGGCTGATGTTCGGGGGAGAGCTCCCAGGGCGCGCGGCCGACGGCCGCGTGTTCGCTGTCGAGGCCAAACATGCGCGCCACCGTGCGGTTGGCATCCACGAAACGGTTGCCCTCCAGCAGGAACACGCTGAATTGGGCGTTGTTGAACAGCGCTCGATAGTGCTGCTCGCGACGCCTCAGGGTCAGGATGTAATGATTTAGGAGCGCCGTCATGATCATGACCAGGGCGCTGAAGGCGGCGGTGGCCGCAATGCTCAGCCTGCGCCGCTCCTGCCATGCCCCGAGCGCGACATCCCGCGTCTGCCCGGCGACGATATAGGCGGAATAGTCGTTCACGAGGTCGTAGGCATAGATCATGTCGCTCCTGACGGCGGGGCCGTACCCTTCGACGACACCGGCATTGCCCTGCTGCTGCGCGCGACGAAACAGTTCCGAGGCGGCGACGTTGTCGCCGGCGCTCTGGCCCTCGTTCTGAACCTTGGGGATGCGTGCGAGAATGGTGCCGTCGCTGCCGATGACCGCGAGCATCAGCACTTGATCACGAAACTGGCTGTACAGGTGCTCCAGGCCGTCGAAGCTGAAAAGAGCGCCCGCCCACAAGGCTTGATCCTCTCCCCAGGGCACGCGTCGCGCAATGGGGATCACCAGGGAATTGGCCCGGTCCGGATCGGCGATCGGCCGCCCCACCCAGGTGGACGCCAACGGCGGCAACGCGCCGACCGTCAACCACGGCGGGGTGACAACGCCGGGCACCGCGCGCTCGCGACTGGCAAGCGCGAACCTGTTGTGGTCGGTGAGGAACAGGAAACGCACGTATGCCCCGCCGGTGAGCTGCTTCTGGAGCGTCGAGACGATTTGCTCGCGGCTGGCGTTGATGACGCCGCCGCCCGCCTGCAATTCGTTGGCGCTCGCGACGGCGGCGCCCACGCCGTCATTGAACATGGCCGACATGCCGTCCTGCAGCGCAGTCGCCACGGCCTGCAGGCGGTTGCGCTCGGCCATGAGGGTCTGCTCGTAATCGGCATGTATCCGCGACACCACATAGGCCCAGCCGAGTGCCACGGCCAGCACCGCATAGGTGAGGAGCGCCCAATTGATCGCGGGATAACCGAGGCGCAAGAAATCGCGTCCCTGACGGTAAGTCCAGCTCGGCGCTATGGTTTTAGGAGTGACCACCATGTTTTTGCGCGTACCGCCCATCCCTTTTGGCGCCCTCAAGTCTCCTCCAAACGCGGGGCTTAGGCGAGAGGCGGCGAGAGACGGGCTTTTTTCGGGGTGGACCGTCTCGCCGCTTATCCGGGCTGGTGGGTGAGCCGGCGTTTGCCTGGCGCGGCCGCGGCTTGCGTCTTGTCTTTCGCGCCGGACGGAACGTGCCGCAACTCGGCGAGCACCGCGGTAAATTCAGCGCCAAAGAGAAAAATCTGTGCAGTGTAATAAAGCCACAGCAGCAGGGCTGCGAAGGAGCTCGCCGCGCCGAAGGCGCTCGGCTGCGTGGAATGCGCAAGATACAGCCCCACCAGCCACCGGCCGAGTTCGAACAACGCGGCGGTGACCGCGCCCCCCAAGAGCGCGCGGCGCCATTCGAGACGGCGCGCCGGCATGTAGCGGAAGATGAGCGCAAATAGGAACGCGATGATCGACAAGGACATTAGAAAGTCCACGACACCGAAGAGAACGATCCAATGACCCGCCCCGCCATCGGCGACCTGGCGCTGCGCCTGGGTCAGGGCCGTCGAAACGGTGAGTGAGACGAGCAGCAGGAAGCCCAAGGCGAGGATGAATCCGAGGGACAGGAACCGCGCCCGGATCCACGCGAATACGCCGGCCTGAACCAGCGAGCCGCTTTCCCAGATTTGATCGAGGGCCGTCTGCAGCGCGCTCAACACCGTGGTTGCCCCGAAGAGCAGCGATACGATGCTGGTGGCAGTGGCGATGAATCCGTGTTGCTGCGTGGAGGAATAGGCCGCACCCAACAGAATCTTGGCCGTCGAGGCGCCGAAGAGCGCGGACAACTGCGCGGTGAGGGCCGCCTGGGTCGAGGCGGCGCCGAGTATCGGCCCCGCGAGACTCAGCAGAATGACGATGAGTGGCGCGAGAGAAAATGCGCAATAAAAGGCGAGCGCAGCGCCGGTCGTCGAAACGTTGTCGCTGCTCCAATACTGGGCCGCCTGCCAGAGCGCGCGGCCCAGGTGCGCAATTTCATCACGCCATGATTGCCTAGGCGGCCTGGGAGTGCGCGTCGAGTTCTTGCTTTCGCGCCGCGAGCTCATTGCCCAATTCCTTCAAGTCCATATCGGACTTCTTGGCCTCCGCAAACATCCCACCCGGCTTCTCTTCTTCCTTGACGTGGTGTTTGATCATTTCGGAGAGCACGTTGAGCTTCGCATCGAAGTAATCGTCGTCCGCCGACATGTCGCGAATTTCGGCGATGAGCTTCTTGGCGCCATCATGTTCGACCACGGCCTCGTGATGTATGTCCTTCTCGCCCGTGGCTTCGATGAAGGCCGGGTAGAAGATTTCCTCTTCGATGCTGGTGTGCGTGGTCAGCGCGTCGCAGATCAGATTGGCGAGCCGTTGCTTGCGGTTGGTATCCCTTGCCTTTTCAAATTGCGAGAACCAGGCCTCGACTTGCCGGTGATCGGCCTTGAGTAGGCTTATCGCGTCGGCCCGCGATGTTTTGCTAGCGGGCTTCTTTCTCTTAGCAGCCATGAAACACCTCATTTTGGAGAGAAAATGGAACGAACTTCAGTTGGCCTGCAAACATTTCCAGCGGCAATGCGCGCCGCCGCCCTAGTCGCTGTGAGAATCATCCGATTTGATAAGCGAGCATCGTGAGCAAAAAGGAGCGAGACCGGATTCTCCACGTCTCGCTCCGCGACCCTTAGACGTACGGCCGATAGTACGAGTCGACGCGACTTCCATAGGCTTGATCGTAGAGCGGGATCTCGTCCTCGCTATAGCGGGGCGCCTCATCCAAGATGGCCTTGTTGAGGGGCACGATGTACCCGTTGTGCGCTGTGGAGTACTTCAACACCTTCCAGGGGATCGGAAACCGCTCGGTGCCCATGCCGAGAAAGCCGCCGAACTCCATCACGGCGTAACGCACCTGGCCCGATAGCTTGTCGACCATCAAGTCATCGATGGATCCTAACTTGTGTCCGCCGGTGTCGTAGACCGAGGTGCCTTCGACTTTGTCGGAGGAAATGATGCCAAGATCGGTATCAGTCATGGTTGTCATGATGAAGCTCCTGTTCGCATGGGGTGAAAGTTGATGACGCTTGGAAACGTCCAGAACTCGAGGGGTATCATTATCTAGCTCGCGGCAGCGGCGGACAGTGCATGCGACCCAAGCCTTTGCGTCGGCCATTTCCGACAGCGGCGCGATTTTCTTTGAGATGAGCAAAAAGCGAGCAACCGTCGCACAAATGCTTCTCCCGGACGCTACTTCGGGATCAGCGAAACCAGAAAGGCCGAGGAGGCCAATGCCATCACGGCGGTTGCCAGCCAACCCACCGCCCGCGAAGGCCCCTTGACGACGAAACGACGCATGATGCGACCGTCGGCAGCCATTATCATGAGGAAGACCATCACGGGTACGGCCACCAGGGCATTGATGACGGCGGACAGGATCAATGCGCGCATGGGACTAATACCCGAGACATTGGCGAGCATGCCCACGAGCGTTGCAATCACCATGGTGGCGTAGAAGGCTTTGGCTTGCATGGGGCGACGATTCAGTCCTACGCGCCAGCGGCGGGATTCGCCCACGGCATAGGCCGCCGAACCCGCCAGCACCGGGACCGACAGGAGGCCGGTGCCTAGAATGCCGAGTGCAAACAGAGCTGATGCAAACCTGCCGGCGATCGGCCGCAATGCTTCGGCCGCTTGAGGTGCGCTGTCGATGGACGTGACGCCATGAACATGCAGCGTGGCCGCGGCGGTGGTGATGATGGCGAGTCCAACGGCATTGGAGAAGGCCATGCCGATACGCGTGTCGATGCGGATCCGGGATAGCGCGCTGAGCGCTTGGCCGGGCGAGTTGCGCAACGGTTGCCGCGAGCGGCTGGCTCGAGTCGCCTCAACTTCTTGGGAGGCCTGCCAGAAAAAAAGATACGGGCTGATGGTGGTGCCGAGCACGGCAACCAAGGTGAGCCACGCATCCTTGTCGTGTATACCGATGGTCGGCCATACCAGGCTATGAAGCAACGCCGACCAGTCCGTGTGAGCGAACAGCAAGGCGCCGAAATAGGCAAAAAGGGAAAGAGTCAGCCAGCGCAGCACCGACAAGTACTGCCTATAAGAGAATAGCAGCGGGCTTATCGCACAGATCGCACCCCAGCAAAGAAGCGAGGCGGCGGTGGGCAGCCGGGGAAGGAGCAGCTGCGTCGCGGCGGCCATGGCGCCCAAGTCCGCGCCGATGTTGCAGACGTTTGCGGCAAACAGCAGGCATGCGATCGCCAGGGCCGAGCGCGGATGATGGAGACGAAGATTGCCGGCAATGCCTAAGCCCGTGGTTCGTCCCAGACGCGCGCTGATTTCCTGCACCGTGACCATCAGCGGATAGGTGAGGAGCATGGTCCAACTCAACTGGTAGCCGAATTGGGCGCCGGCCTGGCTATAGGTTGCAATGCCGCTGGGATCGTCGTCCGCGGCGCCGGTGATGAGGCCCGGTCCCAATGCCCGAAGCCATTTGGAACCACGTTTGGTAGTTGCCCTCGGGGCGCGAGCAGCGGCAGTATCGTTCATTCTTGCCGCTACTCTGCAGGGAATTCCCCGCGAGGCCATCGGAGCACTTCGGGTCGCGGGGTCGGAGCCGCCCTACGGTCGCAGTCCCATAGCGCGTGAACCCGCGCTACGGTCCGCGGGCGAACAGGGCGCCGACGATTATGCCGCTTCAGCCCTCGCCGATGTCGTTGGGCGCGGTGGGCGGACCGTTGTCGGTCTCATCGACGGGCCGCCGCGCACCGCTTTCCGGCTTCTTGCCATTGCGTGCTGCCGCATCCGTCTGCCGCGGCGCGTCCTTTTTGCGCGCCGCGGCCCACTTGTCGGCGGCGTTTGACGGCGGGGTGTCCGGCAGCCGGCTGGCGGGCGGGTCGCTTGCGGGGAAGGTGTGCGCAAGCGATGAGTCGCGCTGATCGCTGTCGGTGCGGACAGGTGCGGCACGTTGCTCGCCCGCCAGCTGCCGTTCCGCTTCCCGCCAGTCATCTTCGTGTGAACCATGGGGACGCCCGCGATCCACCCAGAGCTGGTAAGCGCGCTCCGCGATCATTCGATTTAAATCCATGATTGCCTCCTCGTCTTTGATGCAAAGTCCGCCGGGATGGGATTAGGGTTGCCCCGTTCCGCCTGCCGAACCATAGATGTTGCCGGTCGCGAAGCTCGCCTTGGCGTCTGCGAGTTGCACGTAGATCGAGGCGAGTTCGGCCGGCTGCCCGGGGCGTCCCAAGGCGGTCTGGCTCCCGAAGTGTTCGTACTTCTGAGGCGACGAGCCGCCGCTGATCTGCAAGGGCGTCCAGATAGGTCCGGGCGCCACGCCGTTGACGCGGATGCCGCGGCCGCCGAGCTGCTTCGCCAGGGACTTCACGTAATTCATGGTGGCAGCCTTTGTCTGGGCATAGTCATACAACTCCGGCGAAGGATCGTATGCCTGTTCGGAGGTGGTGCCGATGATGCAAGCGCCCGCTTTCAGGTGCGGCAGGGCCGCCTTGATGATGTAGAAGGGCGCGTAGATATTGGTTTTCATGGTGGCATCGAAGTCCTCGTCGCTGACTTCCAGGATCGAGGTTCGGGATTGTTGTCGCCCTGCATTGCACACCACGATGTCGAGACCACCGAGCTTTTGGACCGCTTCGCTGACGAGGCGTTCGCAGAATTCGCGCTCTCGCAGGTCGCCGGGAATGCCCACGCCCAAGCGACCGGCCTCTTTGATGAGCTGCAGCACCTCTTTCGCGTCGGGTTCCTCGGCCGGCAGATAGTTGATCGCAACATCCGCGCCTTCGCGGGCGTACGCAATGGCCGCCGCCCGTCCCATCCCGGAATCGCCGCCGGTAATAAGCGCCTTTCTGCCTTGGAGCCGGCCCGAACCGCGGTAACTTGATTCACCATGGTCGGGTTTGGGGTCCATCTTGCCCGCAAGACCCGGCCACGGCTGATTTTGTTCCTTGAAGGGAGGCTTCGGGTATTTGGTGCGGGGATCATCCATAGCGGATGCGTTTGGTGCGCTGTCCCGTGTAGCGCTGGATGACTGCGCATCCGCGGAACCGACGCCCGCCATGAGCCCCATGCCAACAAATCCGATGGCATCGCGTCGTGAAAGGGAGGTGGATTTATCCATAGTGCTGCTCCTGAAGTGTCCCGGCATTCTCGGGGGCTTGCGGTCAGTGAACATTAGGAATTACGGCCTAGCGCATGTGAGGAAATCACGACACGCGTGCCGGTGCGCGGATGACGCGCTTGTGCGACGCGCGTAAAAACCGCTCGATCTCGGGGCTTGGTTAGATCTTCAGCGCCCTGAGTCGCGCGATGCGCGCGAGCGCCGGCGGGTGGGAATCGTAGAACGCCGAATAGCGGGGGTCTGGCACCAGCAGCGAGGCGTTGTCGCGATACATGTTGACCAGGGCAGCGGCCAGTTCCTCGGCATCGGCGTAACGGGCGGCAAAACGATCCGCCTCGAACTCGTGGACCCTCGACCACCAGGATGCGATCGGCGTCAGGAAGTAGGTGAAGGCGGGCAGCACGAAAAAAAACAGCAGCAATGCAGCCGCGTTCGAAGGCTGCACGTGGAAGGCAGTGTAGAAGTAGGGCTGCCGCAGGAGAATAGCGAGCAATATGAAGCCCAGCAGCGATATCACGGACGACAGCAGAAGGCGCTGGCGCACATGATGGAGCTTGAAGTGGCCGAGTTCGTGTGCCAGGACCGCCTCGAGCTGGGGCGGTGAAAGCGCCGCGAGCAGGGTGTCGAAGAATACGATGCGCTTGTTGCGCCCGATGCCCGTGAAGTAGGCGTTGCCGTGCGCGGAGCGGAGCGAGGCGTTCATAACGAACAGGCCGCCTTCTGCCTTGAACCCGCACCGGTCCAACAATACGTTCAGCCGCTCTTTGAGTTCCGCGTTCTCGAGCGGAGCGAAGCGGTTGAAGAGAGGCGCGATGAAGCGCGGTGCCGCCCAGCTCAAGAGCACGCTGAAGGCGAGCCACGCAAGCCATGCCCACAACCACCAAACCGGCCCCGCGAGCCGCATCAGCGCGAGCACGGCGGCCAGAATGGGCAGTCCGATCACGATGGCAAGCGCCGTCTGTTTGAGCAGATCGAGCAGATACAGGGCGGGGGTGGTGCGGTTGAATCCGTAGCGCGCCTCGATGTGAAAGGTGCGGTAGATGGAAAAAGGCAAGCCGACGAGTTCCACCACCACCCCGACGAGCGCAATGACGGCGACGTCGGACCAGATGCCGGGAAGGGCGAATCGCGCGATCAAGACTTGCGCTGCGAAGATGCCCCCTCCCAAGGTGAGCAGCAGCTTGAGGACAAACTCCAAGATTACCGAAACGCAGCCGAGGCGCAGGCGCGCCTTGCTGTAGTTGGCCGCGCGGGTCATGTCCTCGGCGGTGAAGCGGCCGCCGAAAGGCTCAGGCACCTCGCCGCGGGTCTTATCCGCTGCCGCGATCTGGCGCGATGCGAGCCAAAGGCGCAGGAGGGATTCCGCGCCGAGTGCGATGAGGAACAACAGAGTCAAGGGATTCATATGTTTCCTAGCAAGCGGTCGAAGCGTCGGAGCAAACCCGGGATTTACCCTGCAGCTTCTGCAGTGGCTAGTTTGCTGTCCGCACCGCCTGGCAATCAAGTTGCTCACCCTGACGAAGAACATGGAAAGATCCGTCTGTACTACACTCGAGGAGGTTTTTCTCGCCGTTTAAGGCACCCAAGGGAGATGTTGACCATGTTTGGATATGAAAAGAGGCCCGGACGCACGCTGCGCCCATGGGTTCTGGGGATCGCTGCGATGCTGGCTGCGGCCCACGTCACTTACGCCGCGCCCCCCAAGGCGCAGCCGCTGAAGGTTTACATTTCGGTCGACATGGAAGGGATCGCGGGCGTCGTGACCGCGGACCAGTTGACGCCCGGCAACTTCGAATACGAGCGGTTTCGCCGCTTCATGACCGATGAAGCGGTGGCCGCAGTCAAAGGCGCCCAGGCGGCCGGCGCAACCGAGGTGGTGGTCAGCGATTCCCACGGCAACGGCGAAAGCCTTTTGATCGAACTCTTCCCGAAAGACGTTCGCATCGTGCGCTCCTGGCCCCGGCATGGCGAAATGATGGCGGGCCTCGACTCGAGCTTTGCCGCGGCCCTGTTCGTCGGCTATCACGCCTCGACCACAAACCCCAAGGGCGTACGCGCTCACACCATATCAAGCGCGCATTTCACGCGCGTCGGCTTGAACGGCACCGCGGTGACCGAGGCGGAGCTGAATGCGGCCTACGCAGGGGCGCTCGGCGTTCCCATCGTGTTTATTTCCGGCGACGATGCGGCGATCGCCGAGGTGACCTCGCGTCTGGGCAACATGGAGTCGGTGGTCACCAAGAAGACGCTCGGGTTTCATTCCGCGGAATCCCTCACGCCGGCCGCTGCCTGCGACAAGATTTTGGAGGGAGCGCGCCAGGCGGTCCTGCACCGCGATCAGCGCAAGCCCTACGTGATTGCGACGCCGGTGACGCTGGACATCTCGTTCAAGAGCTACACGTCCGCGGAAATCGTGACTTATCTGCACTCGGTGGAACGCACGGATTCCCATTCCATCCGCTTCGTCGGTCACGACATGGCGGAAGTAATGGACTTCATAGTTTTTCTGGACTATTACAATCCCGAGATGACTCCCTAAAAGTATCGTCCGCATGTCCCGTTCGCGCCGTCATGCCATGCAAACCTTCGAGGCTGCACGGCCGCGCGGTTGCGCTCCACAGCTATTGAGCGCCTTGATAGGAACGATCCTTGAAGAGACCCTGGACCGATGCCGACCGCGTGCTCTCGCGGATGTGGCGTCGTCTTTTTGGATCAGGTCTGGGTCGTGGGCATACTCGCCGTACTCGTGCCGGCGCGGCGTGCCGCAGCCATTTCTCCGGCGGTCGCGACGCGCAGCGCCCCGGCTTCAATGCAGCACGTCGGTGAGGGGCTTGCCGGCACCCGGCTTGAACGAGGCGAAGTTCTCGCCAAGGAATGCCGCCACCGTTGCGGCGATCTGCGACTGAAGCACCTCGGGAACCTGATGACGTTCACCGAGGGGCCGTGTATCCGGCCCCAAAACGCCAATGAAGATCTGATCGGATCCTGGTTGTTTGACGCCGTGATCCCGCCAGTCGGCGCCCCCACCCCGCCCGTGGTCGGCCGTGACGATGAAGGTGGTCTTGCCGCGATAGGCGGGCAGGGCCTGCATCTGCCGCCATAGATCCGCCACGAACTGATCGAACGTGTGCGCGGTTTCGAGGAAGGCGTCGTATCGGCCCATGTGCTGCCACAGATCCACATCCCCGTAGCCCACAAACAGCACCCTTGGCTTATGAGTTTGCAGATGCTCTTTGAGTGCGATACGGAGCATGGCATCGGTGGCGTTGTCATCCTCGAGCTTGGTCGAGGTCTCATAGAGTTCGCTCAAGAGACGCCCGCGCGGGCTCTGGTCCTTGGTGTCTACCACGGTGGCTCCCGCGCGGATGGGAAGGCTGCTTCGGGCGCCGTTGAAGATGCGATGGAACGCACCCCAGGTGCCGAAGATTTCCACCTGCCCATGAAAGCTGGGGAGGCCGTTCAGCCACTCGAACACCGTGACGTTGGGATTGGGGCCATAGCCGTTGCTGTCGATGGCGGGGTCCGCGATGCCGCTCGCCATCTCGTTGTAGCCGGGATACGAAAACCACATCGGATTCGTGACTCGCGCCGCGCTGCCTTCCCGCTGGTTGCCAAACAGCTGACCCTGTTTGGCGAGCGTGCCCCAGAGGAACGGGAAGAGCAGTTGGCGTCGCGCCAGGGCATCGGTTCCACCGAATTTGCGTCTGAGTTCGGGCGCCGAAGTCCAGCCGCTGCGTGCGGCCTCCTCGAGCAGGAGAGGGTCGGCGCCGCCGAATACTTCCTGCCATCGAAGTCCGTCGCAGACGATCAGCACGACGTTCTTTGTTTGTCCCGCCAGCGCGGGGGTCGCGAGGAAGCAGAGGCAGGCTATCAACATATTCCGGGCGAGTGCGCTCCCCCTTAAGAGAAACGGGGAGAACATCAACCAGCGGGCATTTCTAGGCATCGGCCGTACCACCAACGGGATTGAGGCTTGATAAGTAGCGGATGCAGAGCTTAGCTGAATTCCAATTGGGTGTAATTCCTACAAGGACCAGGACCGGGCATCTTTCCTTGAAGCGTGCGCACAATTGCGGTTACATGTGCGCGGCAATTGAGGAATTTACGGATGAGCAATGGTGATGTGCTGGATATCCTCCTGGTCGAGGATAGCGATGAGGATGCCGAGTTAATCGTTCGGGCGCTCCGGAAAAGCTGTCTCATTCATACTCCCGTCAGGGTGCGTGATGGACTGCAGGCGCTCGAGTACATCTATCGGGAAGGGGAATACCAGAATCGCCCCGGCTCGCTGCCCGAACTGATTTTGCTGGATCTCAAGATGCCGCGCGTCGACGGACACGAGGTGCTGCGCACCTTGAAATCCGATTCATTGACCAGCTCGATCCCCATCGTGGTCATCACCGCCTCCGCGCAGGAGCGCGACCTGCTGCAGAGCTACAAGCTCGGCGCGACCGGTTACCTTATCAAGCCGGTAAGCTTCGGCGCTTTTGCCGAGGCGGTGACGCAGGCGGGTTTGTATTGGGCCATCATGCGGCGTGAAGCCAACAAAATCCCGACCCAGCCGCGCACCGATACCCAGACATAACCGCTGTTCTTGATGGCGGCCGGTCCTCAATCGCGGGACCGATATAAGTGATAAAGGAGCACCCCGGAGAGGCTTGAAGCTAGCTTGCGCTCGTGCCAGCATAAACCGGCCAATAATAAGAAAGGGAGATCCCATGAACACCCCCCGTGGCTACAATCCCATCGGAGAGTCCGCCCCGGGTGCGCCCCGTCATGACGCTGCGCTTCCCGGCCATGTGCCCGGTCAGTACCAGCCCATCGGGGGTGCAGATCAGCCCACGCCTGCCAATGGCGGCTTCAATCCCGCCTACTCGGGGCCTGGATTGCCGGCATGGTTCGGTAACGGGGTCGGACGAGTATTCTTCTTTTTCTGGGTGTATCTCACCGCGCCGATCGAGTGCGCGTTGTACCCAATCGCGGGTATCGCCGGACTTGTAGGAGCCGCAATCTTTTATATTATCGCGCGGCTCTTGGGTGGGGGATATGACACCACTCACGGCTGGGCGTGGACGGGCTGCTTCCTCGGCGTGGTGGCTTTCATGAAGTTTGAGACGAACTTTGAAGAGAGAAACCCCGCGTACAAGGCGTTGCGCGGATGGCTGCGCCTCGTGCTGGCGTTTCTCGGCATGTTCTACTTCAGCGTGCGCAGCCAGGGCGATCCGGTGGGTACCGCCTTCGTTGTCGCCCTGGTCTTCGTTGCAATTCTTTACTTCGTGCTGCGTTCCAAATGGCTGCGCTTCGTTTGGCACACGTTGCAGCAGACCGCGTGGATGCGAGCTTCGGTAGCCTCACCGCTCGGTTCTTAGAATCTGAGTTGCTGGTCTGCGTGCGTGCTGCACTCGGTTCTCGGGC
>DASXOQ010000146.1:0-66856 GCA_036494165.1 Steroidobacteraceae bacterium | reverse complement strand
CGAATGGGTCGAGAACGATAGGGAGAAAAAATCTCGTTATATACCGAGAAATACTGTGACCATTTGAGACCCCCAGATACAGACCACCAAATTTTGTACAGTTCATCATTCAGCAACTCAGGTGGCAACGTATTTTCGCGTTTGACCGGCCACTTGATCGGCGTTAGGTATTGCGCGTCGAGTCCCGGCAGCGCGCTCAGCTTGCGAAGGTTTATCTTCTCAGGCCGCCTAGCGGCTGCGGATTGCGGCCCGACCGTGATGGACTCAGGCGGTTTGCGTCCGAACAAGCGCGCAACCACAGCGCGCACGTGCCAAAGAAGCGCTATTAAAAGCTGCTTGAGAAGGTCGCCAATCATTGTGAACCATCCATTTCGAACGTAAATCTATCGCGACCAGCATGATAATAAAGCAAATATCAGGCTTGTTAGCGGCAATTAGCCGCAGCTAGGTGAGCGCGTCGATCATCTGATCGAGACCCGCCAAGGTCAGGGGATACATCCGCCCTTCCAGCATCTCTCGCGTGATGTCGATCGACGCAGTGTGCCGCCAACGGCTCTGGGGCACGGGATTTATCCATGCGAACTTTGGATATTTTTCAGTCAGCTTCTTGAGCCAGACCGCTCCGGCTTCCTGATTCCAATGTTCGACGCTGCCACCGGCATGGGTTATCTCGTAGGGACTCATGGTGGCATCGCCCACGATGATGAGTTTGTAATCGTGCCCATAAGTGCGCATGATCTCGAGCGTGCTTTTCTGCTCGCTGAAACGGCGCCGATTGTCCTTCCACATCGATTCATAGAGGAAATTGTGGAAGTAGTAATGCTCCAGGTGCTTAAACTCGCTCTTCGCGGCCGAGAACAACTCCTCGCAGGTGCGCACGTGGTCGTCCATGGAACCGCCGATGTCGAGCAGCAAGAGGATCTTGATGACGTTTCTGCGCTCCGCCTGCATCTTGATGTCGAGCCAGCCGCCCGACCTTGCGGTGGAGTCGATGGTCTCGGCGAGCGCAAGCTCGTCCGGCGCGCCCTGGCGTGCAAACCGTCTCAGCCTGCGCAGCGCGATCTTGATGTTGCGGGTGCCGAGTTCCACCTTGTCGTCGAGATTGGCGAATTCGCGCTTGTCCCAGACTTTCACCGCGCTGCGGTTGCGGCCGCCCTGCTGCCCGATGCGCACGCCCTCGGGGTTGTAACCGTAGGCGCCGAACGGCGAGGTCCCCGCGGTGCCGATCCACTTGCTGCCGCCCTGGTGGCGCTCCTTCTGCTCCTCGAGGCGCTTTTTCAGCGTCTCCATGAGCTTGTCCCAGCCGCCGAGCGCTTCGACCGCGGCCTTCTCCTCGTCGGTTAGATCGCGGACCGCGAGTTTCTCCAGCCAATCGGCAGGCAATACGCGCTGCAGATGCTCGAACGCGTTCTCGATTCCATTGAAATGCTCGGCGAACGCCCGGTCGAAGCGGTCGTAGTACTTTTCATCCTTGACCAAGCAAGTTCGCGACAGAAAGTAGAACTGCTCGGCACTCAAATCGCCAAGCCCCGCCTTGAGGGCGGCGAGCAGCGACAGTAACTCCGTGATTGAGACCGGAACGCCGGCCTTGCGCAGCGTGAAAAAGAACTTAACGAGCATTCCGGCGGTTCAGGAACACCAACTGCTCGAACAGATGCACATCCTGCTCGTTCTTGAGCAGCGCGCCGTAGAGAGGGGGAATCAATTTCTTCGCGTCATCGCTCTTCAACGCCTCGGGCGGAATGTCCTCCGCCACCAAGAGCTTGATCCAGTCGAGCAGTTCGGAAGTCGTCGGCTTTTTCTTGAGCCCCGGCGTGTCCCGCAATTTGAAGAACGTAGTCAGCGCCTCGTGCAGCAGCTCGCGCTTCAAATTCGGGAAATGCACGTCCACGATCTGCGTCATGGTGGCCGCATCCGGAAAGCGTATGTAGTGGAAGAAGCAGCGGCGCAGGAACGCGTCGGGCAATTCCTTCTCGTTGTTGCTGGTGATGACGATGACCGGCCGGTGCTTGGCACGCACGGTTTCGTGGGTCTCGTAAACATAGAATTCCATGCGGTCGAGTTCGCGCAGCAGATCGTTGGGGAACTCGATGTCCGCCTTGTCGATCTCGTCGATCAGCAGCACCGGCTGGGTGTCGCAGGCAAAGGCTTCCCACAGCATGCCCTTGACGATGTAATTGCGGATATCCTTGACCTTGGCGTCACCTAGTTGCGAATCGCGCAGGCGCGACACCGCGTCGTACTCGTACAGCCCCTGTTGCGCCTTCGTGGTCGACTTGATGTGCCATTCGAAGAAAGGCTTCTCTAGCGCGCGCGCGACCTCGTTGGCGAGGAGCGTCTTGCCGGTGCCGGGCTCGCCCTTGATCAGCAGCGGCCGCGACAAGGTGACCGCGGCATTGACCGCCGACATCAGTTCGTCCGTGGCGATGTAGCGGTCGGTACCGCGAAATGCGTTGGGCATCTAGGCTACTTTCTCGTAACGCGCAGGATCTGCATGGAATTGGTGCCGCCGGAGACGCCCGAGAGCTCTCCCTTGGTGAGGATGATCGAGTCGCCCTCGGCCACCAGCTTCAAGTCGAGCAGCAGGCGGAAGATCGAGAAGTACATGGTCTCGCCCTTGTCGGGGACATCGTAGGCCACCGGGTACACGCCGCGGTACAGGGTCACGCGGCTGCGGGTCGACTCGTGCCGCGTGAATGCGTAGATCGGTATGTCAGAGCGCACCCGCGACATCCACAGGGGGGTCGATCCCGATTCGGTGAGCGCCACGATAGCCTTCACGTGCAGGTGATTCGCCGTGTACATGACTGCCGAGGCGATCGCCTCGTCGGTGTGGTTGAAGTAGCCGCTCATGCGCTGGCGCACCCGTACGTGGGCCACCTGGTACTTCTCCGCACCGACGATGATCTGCGACATGGCCTCTACCACCTTGACCGGGTGTTTGCCGGAGGCGGTTTCGGCCGACAGCATGACCGCATCGGAGCCGTCCATCACCGCATTGGCGACGTCGGAAACCTCCGCCCGGGTCGGAATGGTGTGGGTGATCATCGATTCCATCATCTGGGTCGCCATGATCACCACGCGGTTCTGGTGGCGCGCTTCCTGGATCACCAGCTTCTGAAGACCCGCGAGTTCCGCGTAGCCCATCTCCACCCCAAGGTCGCCGCGCGCGACCATCACCCCATCGCTCGCTTTGACCACCTGGGCGAGATTCTTGATGGCTTCGGCGCGCTCGATCTTCGCCACCAGCAGCCCGTGTCCGCCGGCCTTGCGCAGCAGGATGCGCGCCTCCTCCATGTCGGCGGCATCGCGCGGGAACGAGACACCCAGATAGTCCACCTTGAGGTTGGCGGCGGTGGCGATGTCTTCCCGGTCCTTGTCGGTCAGGGCACCGGCGGACAATCCGCCGCCCTGACGGTTGATGCCCTTGTTGTTGCCAAGCTCCCCGCCCACCAGCACCCGCGTCTTGATGCGCGGCCCGTCGATCGAAATCACCTGCAGGCTGATCTGGCCGTCATTGAGCAGCAGCACGTCGCCGGCGAAAACATCGGTCGGCAGCTTTTTGTAGGCGATTCCGACGCTGGCTTCGGTGCCCGCATCGACGGCGAGCGAGGCATCGAGCGTGAACTCCGCGCCTTCGGCAAGCTCCACCTTGCCATTGACGAACCGGTCGATGCGGATCTTCGGCCCCTGCAGGTCACCGAGAACCCCGACGTAGCGTCCCGCTTGACGGGCAGCCTCGCGCACCAGCTGCACGCGTCGCGCATGATCGCCGACCGCGCCATGCGAGAAATTCAGGCGCACTACGTCGACGCCGGCGCGTACCGCGTCGGCAAGCACTTTAGGATCATCGGTGGCGGGACCCAGCGTCGCCACGATCTTGGTTCTGCGCAGCGAGGTGGTCATGCGGCGCGCTGCTCCAGGATCTCGACGGCCGGCAGCTTCTTGCCTTCGACGAACTCCAGAAACGCCCCACCGCCGGTGGAGATGTAAGAAATGCTGTCTTCGATGCCGTACTTCTCGATCGCGGCCAGCGTGTCGCCCCCGCCAGCGAGCGAGAAGGCCTTGCTGCGCGCGATCGCGGTCGCGAGCGTGCGGGTGCCCTCGCCGAACTGATCGAACTCGAATACGCCGACCGGGCCGTTCCACAGCACTGTGCCGGCCCCGCCGATCAGCTTGGCTATGGCCTCGGCCGAATCCGGACCGATGTCGAGAATCATCTCGTCGGCGGCCACGGCCTTGACCTCCTTGACGTCGGCCTCCGCCTTCGCCGAGAACTCCTTGGCGACCACCACGTCGGTGGGCATGGGGATGGCGATGCCGCGCGCCTTGGACAGATCCAAGAGGCGCTTGCAGATGTCGAGCATCGCCGGTTCATACAGCGATTTGCCGACGTTGAAGCCGAGCGAAGCCAAGAAGGTGTTGGTGATCCCGCCCCCGACCACCAGTTGATCGACCTTGGTGAGCAGGGTCTCTAGCACCGTGAGTTTGGTGGACACCTTGGAGCCGGCGACGATGGCCAGCAGCGGCCGGGCCGGCTTCTCAAGAGCGGTCTCCAGCGCGGACAGCTCGTTCACCAGCAGCGGCCCCGCGCAAGCCACGGGCGCGTATTTGGCGACTCCATGGGTGCTCGCCTCGGCGCGATGTGCAGTCCCGAAAGCATCCATCACGTAGACATCGCAGAGTGCCGCCATGCGCTTCGACAGCTCGTCGGCATCCTTCTTTTCGCCCTTGTTGAAACGCACATTTTCCAGGAGCACGACTTCGCCGGGAGCGACCTCGACACCGTCGAGCCAGTCCTTGCGCAGCGCCACCGGCATGCCGAGCAGCTGCGAAAGCCGCTTGGCCACCGGGGCCAAGGAGAACTCCTCGGCGTACTTGCCCTCGTCCGGCCGCCCGAGGTGCGACATCACCAGCACCCGGGCCTTGGCGGCAACGGCCGCTTGGATGGTGGGCAGCGATGCGCGGATCCGGGCATCGCTCGTCACCACGCCGTTCTGGATGGGCACGTTCAAATCTTCGCGAATCAGCACCCGCTTATCCCGAAGATCGAGACTCGACATCTTTTTGATCTTCACGGGGCGGTTCTCTTACGACGCCTTGGACCAGGCAAGCGTGGTGTCGAGCATGCGGTTGGAGAAGCCCCACTCGTTGTCGTACCACGAGCACACCTTGACGAGCGTGCCTTCGATCACCTTGGTGAGGGTGGCATCGTAGGTCGACGAGGCCGGATCGTGGTTGAAATCGACCGACACCAGCGGCGCATCGCTATAGGCAAGGATGCCCTTCAACGGGCCCGTCGCCGCCGCCTTCACCGCATCGTGGATTTCCTGAACGGTGGTCTTGCGGGCGGCGGTAAAGCTCAAATCCACCAGTGAAACATTGATGGTCGGCACGCGGATGGCGAAGCCGTCGATCTTGCCCTTGAGCTCGGGGAGCACCAAACCCACCGCCGCGGCGGCTCCGGTCTTGGTGGGAATCATGGACATGGTGGCCGAACGGGCGCGCCGCAGATCGGAATGATAGACATCCGTCAGCACCTGGTCGTTGGTGTATGAGTGGATGGTATTCATGACGCCCGCCACGACGCCGACCTTCTCGTGCAGCACCTTCACCAGCGGGGCCAGGCAGTTGGTGGTGCAGGATGCGTTGGAAATGACCGTGAAACCCGATTTCAGGGTGTTGTGGTTCACCCCGAATACGATGGTGGCATCGACGTCATCGCCGCCCGGAGCGGAAATCACCACCTTCTTGGCGCCGGCGGTGAGGTGCGCCGCAGCCTTCGCCTTGCTGGTGAAGAGCCCTGTGCATTCGAATACGAAATCGACCCCCAACTCGCCCCATGGCAGTTTTGCGGGATCGCGCTGCGCCACGACGCGGATGCGATCGCCATTGACCACCATCGAGTCGCCGTCCACATGCACATCGCCGTGGAAGCGTCCGTGAACGGTGTCAAATCGGGTCAGATGCACGTTGGTATTGGCGTCGCCCAGATCGTTGATGGCAACCACTTTGATGTCAGCGCCATGCTTGCCCTCATAGAGTGCCCGCAGGATGTTGCGACCGATACGTCCATAGCCGTTAATGCCCACCTTGATTGCCATCGTCTTTGAGACCTCTTTTGTCTAAAACCTACCGAGCCAGCACTTTGTCGATCGCCTCGCTCACCTTGGCGCTCGTAAATCCAAACTTGTCGAACAATACCTTGGCCGGCGCCGACGCGCCGAAATGATCGATGCCGATGATCTGGCCGTCGAGCCCCACATATTGCCACCAGGCGTTGCGAACGCCCGCCTCGACAGCCACCCGGCGCGTGACTTTAGACGGCAGCACGCTTTCTTTGTAGGCTGGATCCTGAGCATCGAAGGTATTGGTGCTCGGCAGGGATACCAGTCGGATCTTGCGGCCCTTGGCATTTGCGGCACGCACCGCCTCGGCGGCGATGCCCACCTCGGAACCGGTGGCGATGACAATTGCCTCGGGCGAAGGCGCATCGATCAGCACGTAGCCGCCACGATCGATGTTGGCTATTTGCCTCTCATCGCGCTCTTCATGCTGGCAAACCTGTCGCGTGAGCACCAACAGCGTAGGACCCTCCCGATTCTCGAGCGCTTTGCGCCAAGCCGCCGCGGTCTCCACCGCATCGCAAGGCCGCCAGACATCGATATGCGGGATGACGCGCAACGCCGCAAGGTGCTCGATGGGCTGATGGGTAGGACCATCCTCCCCCAGGCCGATGGAATCGTGGGTGTATACGAACATCACCCGCAGGCGCATCAGACAGGCCATGCGCACCGCGTTGCGGGCGTAGTCCGAGAAGGTCAGGAACGTGCCCCCGTAGGGAATGATGCCGCCGTGGGCGGCGAGGCCATTCATGACCCCCGACATGCCAAATTCTCGCACCCCATAGTGGATGTAGTTGCCTGCGGGCGTGGCGGGCCCCAAGGCGGTCGAATCTTTGCGCAGTGTCCCGTTCGAGGGGGTCAGGTCCGCCGAGCCGCCGAGGAGCTCTGGCACGGCCGGGCCGAGGGCATTGAGTGCGGCGTTGGATGACTGGCGCGTCGCCAGCGCCTTCCCCTCGGCCTGCTGCCTGGAAATGAATGTCCTGGCGAGGGCATCGAATCCGTCAGGCAGATCGCCCGCCATGCGCCGCTCAAGTTCCCGGGCAAGTTCTGGAAATGCGGTCGAATAGGTGGCGAAGCGGCCGCGCCAATCGGCTTCCGCACGGGCGCCCTGCTCCCGGTGGTCCCACGCCGCCCGGATCTCATCCGGCACCTGGAAGGCCGGGTAGGGCCAATTCAGATTCTTGCGGGCCGCGGCGATGTCCTCGGCGCCCATGGGTTCACCGTGCATGGTTTGTGTGCCCTGCTTGGGCGCGCCATATCCGATGATGGTCTTGGCGCAAATCAGCGACGGTCTATCCGCAACGCGGCGTGCGTCGGCCAGCGCTTTGGCAATAGCATCGCTGTCGTGACCATCCACATTGCCGAGCACATGCCAGCCGTAGGCCGCAAAGCGCTTGGCCGTATCGTCGCCGAACCAGCCGGCGACCTTGCCGTCGATGGAAATGCCGTTGTCGTCGTATATCGCGATCAGCTTACCGAGCTGCTGCGTCCCGGCGAAGGAGGCGGCTTCGTGCGAGATGCCCTCCATCATGCAGCCATCGCCCATGAACACGTAGGTGTGATGGTCGATGATCGAGTGGCCGGGCCGATTGAAGCTCGCCGCCAGCGAGCGCTCCGCGAGCGCCATGCCCACGGCGTTTGAAAACCCCTGTCCCAGGGGTCCCGTGGTGGTCTCGATGCCAAGATGCGGTTCGCGCTCCGGATGCCCGGCGGTGTGCGAACCGAACTGCCGGAAGTTCTTGATTTCCTCCATCGACAGGGGAAATCCCGTGAGGTGCAGCAGCGAATACAGCAGCATCGAGGCGTGCCCGTTGGAAAGCACGAAGCGGTCACGATCGATCCAACCGGGATTGGCGGGATTGAACTTAAGCACGTCCCGCCACAGGACTTCGGCGATGTCGGCCATGCCCATTGGCGCGCCGGGATGCCCCGAATTCGCCTTTTGGACGGCATCCATGGAGAGGACACGAATGGCGTTGGCTAGTTCTCGGCGAGTGGGCATTAAGGGGGGCTTCTTATTTAACAAAGACCAGCCGGTTATTGTCCCTGATGCGCCCCCCGCCATCAAATGGACGTGACCCCGGTCGCAGATCTTGCGCGTAGGCCGTTGCCGACGGAACACCGTCACATAATCGTAGTCTCTCTATGTATCGCAATTTTGCCTTTCCTCTTGACCCAGTTCACCTCCGCAAAAAGGCGTTCTTGCTAGCATGTGACGGATGAAAATACTACAAATCACCGATCCGCATTTGTACGGCAGCGCCAACGCGCGGCTGCGCGGTGTGGAGACCAATTCGAGCCTGAGCGCGGCACTGGAAGACGCGTTCGCACGCGTTCCGGATTACGCCGCGCTGCTCGTCACCGGTGATTTGGTCCAGGACGACAACACGGGATATCTGCGCTTCCGCAGCTTCTTCGGCAACCTTAAAAAGCCGGTGCTATGCATTCCCGGCAATCACGATGATCCCGAGGCGATGCGTCTCGAACTGAACCAAGACCCGTTCCGCATTTGCGGGGCGCACGAGTTCGGCGCTTGGAACTTCATCATGCTCGACAGCTACGATCCGGGCTGCGTCGGGGGACGCCTCACCCCGGCGGAACTCACGCGGCTGGATCAGGCGTTGTCACGCTCGCCCAAACACGCCATGGTTTGCCTGCACCACCATCCGATCGCCATGGGGTCGCGCTGGCTCGACACGGTGGGACTTGCCAATGCCGAGGAGTTCTGGCGCGTGCTCGATGCACACCCGCATGTGCGTGCGGTGAGCTGGGGTCACGTGCACCAGGCCTATGAGGGCACGCGCGGCGCGGTGCGCCTGTTCGCGACTCCCTCGACCGGCGCCCAGTTCGTGCCCGGCAGCGATCGCTTCGCCATCGACGCGCGTCCCCCCGCCTATCGTCCCTTTGAACTCCATGACGACGGGCGGATTGAAACCACCGTGCAGTGGGTCGACTCCGTCCCCCTGCAACGGACCGCGGCGCGCTAAACTTCCTCGATGCGACATTTCCTTCGAGCAGCCTTGGGATTTTTGGGGCTGACGCTCAGTTGCGCCTGCCTCATCGGCTCGGCGAGCGCCGACACCGCCCTGCACTCGCTGTGGGAAGTCCACGGCAAGCACAATACGGTGTACCTCTTAGGCTCCATCCACGTGCTGCGCGCTTCCGATTATCCCTTGGCGCCGGCGGTCATCACCGCCTACAGCAATGCCAAGGCGATCTACATGGAAGTAAACATGGAGGAGATGAACGGCGAGGCGGTGCGGTCCGAGATGTTGAGTTCCGCCATCATGCCGGAGGATAAGCAGCTGCCGGCGGTTCTTGGCAAGGAACGCTACACCCATGCCTACTCGCTGGCGCACAGCGTCGGCATCGAGTTGCCCAGCTTCGATCAGTTCGCACCGTGGTTTGCCGCCGAGGCAATTTCTCAGCTGCAGCTCATGAAGCTCGGTTTTCAGCCCCAGACCGGCGTCGAAATGTACTTTCTGGAGAAGGCCAGAAGCGACGGCAAGAGCATCGCAGGCTTGGAAACCATCCATGATCAGATCTCTCTGTTCCAGGACATGCCGCTCGACGCACAGGCCGACTATCTGATTTCGAGCCTCGAACAGGTTCATGATCTGCCGCAGGAAGTCGACGCTATGGTGCAGGCTTGGCAGCGCGGCGATACCGGCTGGTTCGCAACGCAGATCAAATCGGAACTCGGCAAGGACCCGAAGCTTTATCAAAGCGTGCTGGTCGCCCGCAATAAAAAGTGGGTGCCGAAGATCGAAGCGCTACTCAACGACAACAAGAACTATTTGGTGATCGTCGGCACCGGCCATCTGGTGGGGCAGGGAAGCGTGATCGAACTGCTAAAAAAAGACGGGATCGGCGCTACGCAACTTTGATCAACGCCGACCCCGTTTCTCCAGAAATGGGACTCTAGTTCGGGCTCGCTCCCTGCTGACGCTGTTGCATGCGCTGCTGCATGCGCGCTTCCATCTGCGCCTCGAGCGTCTGCAGCTCGGTGCGCTGGCCCTCATTCAACACGGTGGTGTAGATCTGCTGGCGCACCTGCGCCATCTGGGTGGTCATCTGCGCATGCAGCGTCGCGTTCGCCTGGCTCACCTCGGCGACCACCGCGCTGTAGTTCGCGTCCGTCGGCTGGGTGTGCGCAAGCTTCAACGAGTTGGTGCGCATCTGTTCGTGGATGGTTTTCATCTGCGGTCCGGCGGCCTGGAAGATGGTCTTGATCTGCGCCCTTTGTGCGTCGCTCAAGCCCAGCTTCGAGTACATATGCATGGGGCCGCCATGATGATGGTGCCAGCCGCCGTGCATTCCGGCCGGGGGCGGCGTGGTGGTCGCATCGGCCGCAGTCGCGATCGAAATGGTGGCGCCCGTCGCCAGCAGTGCGCCGGCCGCCAAAGCCGTTCCGGCCAGCAAATTGCGAATCGATTTCATGTTCATTGCTCCAGGGTGGATGAAATTTGACGGTCCCATGCTAAGCCGTACCTGTGCAAACAAGTGTCAGAGGCCGGCAAGGGTTCTGTTAAGAATTGCAAAATCGGCGCGAGGATTCGCCGCGCAAGCCTTTCCAGGAGGAAAGGTATTAAAGTATGCAAAGACTTATGAGCAACACCGGCGCCCCCACTGCGAACGACAGCGCGATCCGCGAAGCGCGGGTGCTGATCGTCGACGACGATCGCGAACTCTGTCAGATGCTGACCGAATACCTCTCGGCCGAGCACTTCGAAGTCAGCTGCGTGCACGACGGCGGCGAAGCGCTCACCGAGCTCGAAACCAACCACTTCGAAATCCTGATCCTCGACGTCATGCTGCCGAGCATCGGCGGCTTCGATGTGTTGCGTAAGCTCGGCGCCTCCTACCAGACGCCCATTCTCATGCTCACCGCGCGCGGCGACGACATCGATCGCATCGTCGGGTTGGAACTCGGCGCCGACGATTACCTGAGCAAGCCCTTCAATCCGCGCGAACTGGTCGCGCGTATCCGCGCCATTCTGCGCCGCGCCAACGCCCGCGGCGCGCGCGCCAACGCTCCGGATGAACTCACCGTCGGTCCCATCGTGCTCAACACCGGCACCCACCAGGTGCATGTGGCGGAGCGCTTGGTGCCCTTGACCGGCGCGGAACTGCGGGTGCTGGAACTACTGATGCGTTCGGCCGGACAAGTCATTTCCCGCGAGGCCATGACCGAACAGGCGCTCGGCCGGAAACTGGTCGCTTACGATCGCAGCATCGACACCCATATCAGCAATCTGCGCCGCAAGCTCGATCTGGAAGCGGGCCGCAATCCCGAAATCAAGAACGTGCGCGGGGCGGGCTACACCATCACCTGGGCCAATGCATAGCCTGTTTCTTCGTATCTTCCTGCTCTTCTGGCTCGCCATGGCCCTGATCGTCGGGGCGAGCATGGCTACCACCTTCACCATCGCCTCGCGCGAATACGAGTCTCCGGAAACACAGCGCCGTCCGCAGGTGGCCATCCGCGCCTCCGAGGTGCTGGCGCGCGGCGGTGTCAGTGCCCTCAAGAACTGGCTCGACTCGAACAAGAACAGCTTTCCGAGCCGCGATCTTTACATCATTGGACCGGATGGTCACGACTTGCTCGGGCGGCGGCTCCCGGACATCGTCGCCCGGCATCTTGACTACTTCAATCGGGATCTTGTGCCCGGCGGCGAGCCTCACGAGCTGAATGCGCCGCCGGGAAACTACCGTCCGTCGCGCTCGGCCCCGCAGATCGTCGCGGCGGACGGTACGGTCTATACGGTGCTGTTCACGGCGCGCCGGCCGAGCATTTTCGGCGCCCTCGGTCTGCCGGCGATCTCCTCGACCATCTTGGCCATAGCGCTCATCGTCAGCGCGCTCGCCAGCTGGTGGCTGGCCGAACACCTCACCGCGCCGATCCGCCGCATCCAGGCCGGCGCGCGCTCGCTCACGCTGGAGAACCTCGACGTGCGCGTCAGCGCGGGACTCGAGGACCGCAAGGACGAGCTTGCGGTGCTGGCGCGGGATTTCGACGCCATGGCCGATCAATTGCGCGCCAGTCGCGGTGCGGTGACCCGGCTGCTGCGCGATATTTCCCACGAACTGCGCTCGCCCCTGGCGCGCATGCGGGTGGCGCTCGGTCTGGCGCGCCAGCCGAATGCGGACCTCGCCCGCCAGCTCGACCGGCTGGAGCGTGAAGTCGAGCGCCTCGACAGCATGATCGGGCAGGTCTTGAAGCTCGCGCGCCTGAACGGGACCGAGGCGACGCTGGCGAAGGAGAGCTTTGAGCTCGACGATGTGATCGAGGAACTGGTGCGGGACGCTAATTTCGAGGGCGCGGTCAAGGACTGCAAGGTCAACGTGCGCGGCGATGCGCATGCGGCGGTGATGGGCAATCGCGAACTGCTGCGCAGCGCGATTGAAAACGTGCTGCGCAACGCGGTTCGCTACAGCCCGCAGGCAACGCCGGTGGAAGTCGACATCGAACGCGCGCCGCAGGGGCTGGAGATCGCTATTCGCGATCGCGGCCCCGGGGTTCCGGCCGCCGACTTGGAGCGCATCTTCGAGCCCTTCTACCGGGTGGCCGAGTCGCGGGACCGCGACAGCGGCGGCGAGGGCATCGGCCTGGCGATCACCTCGCAGGTCATGAAGGCACACGGGGGCAGCGCTCGCGCGGCCAATCGCCCCGGGGGATTCGAGATCCGACTGAGCTTGCCCGCCACCGCACTCGCTGTTTAGAGTGACGCCCGCCGAACCCATCGGCGGGAGATAGCGTTTTGAGCCTGTTCGAAGAAGCCTGCAAGTACATTCCCGGCGGCGTCAACTCCCCGGTGCGCGCCTTTCGCGGCGTCGGCGGCGAGCCCGTATTTTTCAAGCGCGCGCAGGGCGCCTATGCCTATGCCGCCGACGGGCGCCGCTTCATCGACTATGTCGGCTCCTGGGGCCCCATGGTTCTCGGCCACGCCCATCCCTTAGTCATCGATGCCGTGGTGAAAACGGCGGCCGACGGCCTGTCATTCGGCGCTCCCACGGAATTGGAAACCGAACTCGCAAAACGCGTCATCGAGCTCATGCCGGCCATCGAGCTGGTGCGCTTCGTAAGTTCCGGCACAGAGGCCACCATGAGCGCCATCCGCCTGGCGCGGGGTTTCACCGGACGCGACACCATCATCAAGTTCGAAGGCTGCTATCACGGCCACGCCGACTCCCTGCTCATCAAGGCTGGCTCCGGCGCGCTGACTTTCGGCGTGCCGACCTCGCCTGGGGTGCCGACGGCGCTCGCCAACTACACCGTCACGCTCACCTACAACGACGCGGACCAGGTTCGAGAAGCGTTTCAGGAACTCGGCGAGCAAATCGCCTGCGTGATCGTCGAACCGATTGCCGGCAATATGAACCTCATTCCGCCCGCGCCGGACTTTCTGCAGACACTGCGCCGTGAATGCGACCGCGTCGGCGCGCTTCTCATTCTCGACGAGGTCATGACGGGGTTTCGCGTCGCCCTGGGCGGGGCGCAGCAGCTCTATGGCGTGCGTCCGGACTTGACCACGCTCGGTAAAATCATCGGCGGCGGAATGCCGGTGGGCGCCTTCGGCGGCCGCCGCGAGATCATGGAAAAGCTCTCACCCCTAGGCCCCGTGTACCAGGCGGGCACGCTGTCGGGCAATCCGGTGGCCATGATCGCCGGCCTCACCACGCTCGGGCTCATTTCCACGCCCCAGTTCCACCCGCGCCTCGCCACTCAAACCGAAAAGCTGGCGCGCGGCTTCAAGGACGCGGCGGCGCGGGCCGGAGTAGCCCTGAGCGTGAACCAGGTCTGCGGCATGTTTGGCCTGTTCTTCAGCAGCGAAACGGTGACCAGCTACCGCCAGGCGCTCGCCTGCGATGTGGAGCAATTCAAGCGCTTCTTCCACGGCATGCTCGAGGAGGGCGTATACCTTGCGCCCTCGGCTTTCGAGGCGGGGTTCGTCTCCTCGGCGCACACCGATAGCGACATCGCCCTCACCGTGGAGGCAGCTGGGCGGGTGTTCGCGAGACTGGTCCGCTAGCGGCCCCATGCGCGCGTTCGCATGGTTCTTGGGCGCAATTATCCTGGCGGGGATCATCGCCGCGCTGCTGGGTTATCCACTCTACGAGTTGACCACGCATTTCGCGCACTTCGCGTTCCATCGGGTGACGAGCCGCATCGCGATGCTGCTTCTGATCGTGGAACTCATATTCCTTTGCCGCCACCTCGGCATCACCCGCAAGCAGGATTTCGGCTTTGATTTGCCGTGGCGGCGCTTCCTCGCGCAGAGCGTGCTGTGGGGCGCGATCGGTGCCCTCACGGCGCTTCTCGGGGCGGCATTCCTCCTGGGTGGCGGCTGGCGCGTGCGTGATCCCGCCTTCGTCGGCGGCCTCCTGGGCTACCTTCGCATCTTCGGGATTGGCCTCAGCTCCGGCATCGCCGTCGCGCTTCTCGAGGAGACGGTGTTTCGCGGCGGACTGCATACGGCCGTGACGCGCGAATCCGGCCCGTGGCGCGCGGCGCTGCTCTCCGCCGGCCTGTTCGCGGTTCTGCACCTCTATGCCAAGGCGCGCATTCAGGCCGATGAACTTGCCTGGCACTCCGGTTTCGATCTCATCGCCCGCTCCTTTGCGCCCCTCGCCCACCCCGCGCTCATCTACGACTCGCTCCTGTCCTGGTTGGCCATCGGGCTGATTCTGAGCATGACGCGCATCCTCACCGGCAACATCGCGGTCGCGGTCGGCCTGCATGCCGGTTGGGTGCTGGTGCTGAGGATGCTGCAGGAGGCGACGGTCTCGGCGCCCGCCGGCGAGTCGATCTGGGTGGGGCGATTCGATGGACTGCTGGGGCTTTGGATGGTGCCCTGGGCGATCGCGCTCGGCGCCTCGCTCTGGCTCACGCGCTCCCATTGGGCCAAACACGCGAGCCGGCGGCCCTCAGGTGTTTGATTGAGTCAGCGGGCTTAAGAAATCCAATCGCTCGATCGGGTCTTCGAGCTCCAGACAAAACTGCTTCTGCGCGCTTGGGATCGGCAGGATCTCCGCGAGGCGGTAACCCACCCACGCCGCATCGTCGAGTTTCAAGGGCATTTCGGCATAGTACTCGCCCAATTGCGGCAACACCGATTCCAGCAGCTCCGACAGGCGCGTATGCCGCGTAGGTATGCTCAACGTCGTTTCCGCGCCGATCCAGTCCACATTGGCGAGGTGCAGCCCGTCGGCCTGCAAACCGCGACCGCTGATGCGGAAGCGCTGCTGCCCGGTGCAGGTGATCCCCAGGAACCCGTCGGCGAGTTGGTGGAAGTCCACGATCGAGGCCATGGTGCCGACGTCGAAAGTCTCGGCCGGGCCCACCTCGTTGCCTGAACGGATGAGAGCCACGCCGAACTGCGAGGACTCGCGCATGCAGCGACGCACCATGTCGAGGTAGCGCGTTTCGAAAATCCTCAGCGGCAACGGGCCGCCGGGAAACAACACCAGGTTCAAGGGAAACAGGGAAATGGCCGAGCCCGCATTCTTGTCCTCGCCGCCAATCTTCATGCGCGCGCCTGCAGCGCTGCCAGCAGCTTCTCGTGCAGGCCGCCGAAACCGCCGTTGCTCATGATCAGAATGTGATCGCCACTGCGGGCGTCCTGCAACAGGCCCTTCACCAAATCCTCGATGCTGTCGGCAAAGCTCGCCCGCCCACCCATGCCGGCCACCGCACCCTTGAGGTCCCACCCCAGGTCCTTGGGGCTGTAGAACCAGGTGTGATCCGCGACATCGAGCGAGGGCGCCATGGAGTCGCGATGCACGCCGAGTTTCATGGTGTTGGAACGCGGCTCGAGCACCGCGACGATGCGCGCGTTGCCGACGCGCGCGCGCAGACCCTTCAAGGTGGTCTCAATGGCGGTGGGATGATGGGCGAAATCGTCGTACACGGTTACCCCGCCGATCACGCCGCGGATCTCCATGCGCCGCTTAACCCCGCGAAAGACGTTCAACGCCGCAATGGCGCGTGCCGGTTCGACGCCCGCCTGGTGTGCGGCCCCGATGGCGGCGAGCGCATTCATCACGTTGTGTTCGCCCAGCAAATCCCATGCGACCTGCGCGACTTCACGGCCCTTGTGGTAGACCACGAATTTGCCGGCGTCGCCGCGGGCGCCCCAACCGCTCGCATTCTCCACGCCGAAGTCAAAAGTCTCTTGTGGCGTCCAGCAGCCCATGGCAAGCGCGGTCTTGAGCTCGGCGTCGCGCGCATTGACGAGCAAGCGGCCGCCTCCGGGCACGGTACGAAGCAATTGATTGAACTGGCGGCGGATCGAGGCGACATCGGGATAGATATCGGCGTGGTCATACTCGAGATTGTTCAGGATCACCGTGCGCGGCCGGTAGTGGACGAACTTGGCGCGCTTGTCGAAGAAAGCGGTGTCGTATTCGTCCGCTTCTATGACGAAGCACGGCGCCTTGCCGAAGCGCGCGCTGGTGTCGAAATTCCCCGGCACGCCGCCGATCAAAAACCCGGGCTCGAGTCCGGCGTGCTCCAGGATCCAGGTGAGCATGGCGGTCGTGGTGGTCTTGCCGTGCGTGCCGGTGACGGCAAGCACGTGGCGCTCGCGCAGCACGTGCTCGGCGAGCCACTGGGGACCGGAGGTGTAGGGCATGGCGCGATCGAGCATGGCCTCGACCACCGGCGCGCCGCGACTCAGCGCGTTGCCGACCACCACGATGTCAGGCTTCAGATCGAGCTGTTCGGCGCCGTACCCCTGCACGAATTCGATGCCGAGAGACTTCAGCTGCGTGCTCATGGGCGGATAGACGTTGAGGTCCGAGCCGGTGACGCGAAATCCCGCCGCCTTGGCGATGGCGGCGATGCCGCCCATGAAGGTACCGGCGATTCCGAGAATGTGAACGTGCATCGTCAGGCGTCCGCTTCAGTCATAATCTCGGCAAATTGTACACGTGGACCCGCAAGATGCCCGACGCGATTTGGATCGATCGAAGCGATGAACTGCCGGCGCTCGCCGACAAGCTTTCGACGCATGAAAGGATCGGCGTGGATACCGAATTCTTGAGGGAGCGTACATTCTTTCCCAAGCTCTGCCTGCTGCAGCTCTCGGCCGGCGATGAAATCTGGTGCATCGACACCCTGCGCGTAGGCTCTCTGGCCCCCTTGATGGGTCCGCTGACCGCGCCTTCCAGTCACAAGCTGGTTCATGCGGCACGCCAGGACCTCGAGGCGCTGTACCTGGTCGAGAAGAAAGTGCTGTCGCCGATCTTCGACACGCAGATCGCCGCGGCCTGCGTCGGCTTGAAACCGCAGATCGGCTACGCGGAACTGGTCATGACCCTCCTCGAGGTAAATCTGCCCAAAGGACAGACGCGCACCGACTGGTCGAAGCGGCCGTTGACGCGCGAGCAGCTCGCTTACGCGGCCGACGACGTGCGCTATTTGGGCGAAGTCGCGGCCAAGCTCACCGAGCAACTCACCCGCCTCGGCCGTCTCGAGTGGGCGCGGCAAGACTGCCAGGCGCTCGAAGCGCTGGAGTTGTACGAACCCGATGTCTCGAAAAGCTGGCAGCGAATGCGCGGCATCGGCAACCTGGCCGCCGCGGCGCGCGGCCGCGCCAAAGCCATTGCCGTCTGGCGCGAACGCCTGGCGCGCGAGCGCGACCTGCCGCGCTCATGGATTCTCGACGACGCCGCGCTCTTCGCAGTGGCGCACGCAGCACCCAAGAGTCCCGCGGCTCTCGAAAGCATCAAGCCCTTGAATGCCCGCTTCGCGGCGAGCCTGCTCGAGACGCTTGCGGCGGCGACGGAAGACTCGGATGACGCGCCGCCGATGGATCTGCGGCCGACGCCAGAGCAGAAGGCGCTCATCGACCGGCTCAACAAAGTGGTCGATGCCCGCGCCAAGGAGTTGCAGCTAAGTTCGGAAGTTTTGGCACCGCGCGGTGAGATCAAGTCCATCGCGCTCGGCAACCGCACCAGCCCCGCACTGTCGGGCTGGAGGGCCGATGAGATCGGCACGCGACTGCTGGCCGCATTGCCCGAAGCCGCCTAAGCTCGGTTCGCGAGCTTGCCCTCGACCGAATCGACGATGTTCTTGTAGACGCTGTTCATGTCGGCATCCGCCTGCACGACCCGCAGCAGCCCTGCCGCGGTGTAATGGTTGATGAGGGGTTTGGTCTCCGCCTCGTACACCTCGAGCCGCTTGCTGATGACCTCTTCCTTGTCGTCGGGGCGTTGAATCAGTTTGCCGGCGCAGTGGTCGCAAACATCCTTCTGCGTGGGCGGCGAGGTGTAGATGTTAAACACCCGCCCGCACTTCTCGCAGACCCGCCGCCCGGTGAGCCGCCTGAACAGCACCTTCAGATCGAGTTCGAGCAGCACCACCGCGTCCAAGGGCGTGCCGAGTTCGGCCAAGAGCCGGGTGAGGGCGTCCGCCTGGGCGATGTTGCGGGGAAAGCCATCCAAAATGAAGCCCTTGGCGGCGTCCGGTTGTCCCAACCGCTCGCGGATCATGCTCAACACAGTGGCGTCGTCCACCAACTTGCCCTGATCCATGATGCCGCGCACCTTGCGGCCAAGATCGCTGTCCTCGACGCGGACTTTGCGCAGAAGATCCCCGGTGGAAATTTGCGGAATACCGTAGGCCTTCATGAGCAGCTGCGATTGCGTGCCCTTACCCGACCCCGGCGCCCCCAATAAAACTATTCGCATGCTTCTTTTGGTAGTTTCAAAGCGCGCTAACCTACCTTCGGCGGACCTCAGCGTCAAACCGCAATAACGCTTGAATTTGCCCTAATTTCGTGCCGAGGTAACCGCGATCGGCTATTCTGCGCCGCTCGTATCCCCAGGGGACCCCCATGAAAAAGAACGCTTTTTACGCTCAATCCGGCGGCGTCACGGCCGTTATCAACGCCTCGGCCTGCGGGGTTATCGAGACCGCCCGCAAGCATCGGGACAAGGTCGGCAAGGTCTATGCGGGCCGTGACGGCATCATCGGGGCTTTGACAGAAGATCTGATCGATACGAGCAAGGAAAGCGCCGCCACCATCCGGGGCCTCCGGCATACGCCGGGCGGTGCCTTCGGCTCGGCCCGCTACAAGCTTGCTTCCATCGAGAAGAACCGTGCGCAGTACGAGCGGCTGATCGAGGTCTTCAAGGCGCACAACATCGGCTATTTCTTCTACAACGGCGGCAACGACTCCATGGACACGGCCCAAAAGGTGGCCGAGATCGGCACACAGATGGGCTACCCCATCAGCTGCATCGGCGTGCCCAAGACCGTGGACAATGATTTGCCCATCACCGATTGCTGCCCGGGTTTCGGCTCCGCGGCCAAATACATCGCCGTATCGACCCGCGAGGCGGCTCTGGATGTCGCCTCGATGGCGCGCACCTCCACCAAGGTGTTCGTGCTCGAGGTCATGGGCCGCCATGCCGGTTGGATCGCCGCCGCCGGTGGTCTGGCCAGTGACAAGCCAGGCGAGGCCCCCCACATCATTCTTTTTCCCGAAATCGCCTTCGACCGCGAAGCCTTCCTCGCCAAGGTCAAGGAAACGGTGGAAAAACGCGGCTACTGCGTGGTCGTCGTGTCCGAGGGGGTCAAGGATGCCAACGGCAAATTCCTGGCCGAGGCCGGCACCAAGGATGCGTTTGGCCATGCCCAATTGGGCGGTGTGGGACCGGTGGTTGCACAGATGACCCAGGCGGCGTTCGGCTACAAATTCCACTGGGCTGTCGCCGACTATCTGCAGCGCTCGGGCCACCATATCGCCTCGAAGGTGGACGTCGATCAGGCCTACGCCGTGGGCAAGGCCGCGGTGGAGTTCGCCGTGAAGGGTAAGACGGCGGTCATGCCAGTTATCGTCAGAAAATCCGCCAAGCCTTATCGCTGGGCGATCGGCGAGGCACCGCTCTCCGCCGTTGCCAACCAGGAAAAAAAGGTGCCGCGCAGCTTCATCAGCGCGGATGGATTCGGCATCACGGCGGCGTGTAGAAACTACCTGTTGCCCCTCATCGGCGGCGAAGGTTACCCTCCGTATCGAAACGGGATGCCCGTCTATGTCGCCCTCAGAGGCGCTCCGGTGCCGAAGCGCCTCAACAAACCCTTTGTGATATAGTGCGTCGCCGTTTTCGACGATAAAACCATACTTTTCAATAACATAAGACCCCGACGGAGAACTACATGACTCTCGACAATGCGCTATGGGCGGCCATTGCAGCAGGCGTTGTTGCAATCCTCTACGGCGTAATTTCGGTGCGCTGGATCCTTGCGCAGCCGGCCGGCAATTCCCGCATGCAGGAGATCGCAGCGGCGATTCAAGCAGGCGCGCGTGCCTATCTGAATCGTCAGTACTCCACCATCGCCTTAGTCGGCGTCATCCTGTTCCTCATCATCGGATTTGCGCTCGACTGGGCGACCGCCGGCGGCTTCGCGACGGGCGCGATTCTCTCGGGCCTCGCGGGCTACATCGGCATGTTCATCTCGGTGCGCGCCAACGTGCGCACCGCACAGGCGGCGACCAACGGCTTGAACGCGGCGCTGAAAGTGGCGTTCCGCGGCGGTGCCATCACCGGCATGCTGGTGGTCGGTCTGGGACTGCTGGGCGTGGCAGGCTATCTGCTGCTCATGCAGCGCGTGCTCGGGGATAGCGACGCGGCACTGCGTTCACTGGTCGGACTCGCCTTCGGCGGCTCGCTGATTTCCATCTTCGCGCGATTGGGCGGCGGCATATTCACCAAGGGTGCGGACGTGGGCGCCGACCTCGTGGGTAAAGTGGAAGCCGGCATTCCGGAAGATGATCCGCGCAACCCCGCGGTGATCGCAGACAACGTGGGTGACAACGTCGGGGACTGCGCGGGCATGGCAGCGGACCTGTTCGAGACCTACGCAGTGACGCTGGTTGCCACCATGCTGCTGGGCGGACTGGTGATGACCGACATGGGCGAGCGCGCCGTGCTCTTTCCCCTGGTGCTTGGCGCGATCTCCATCGTCTCGTCGATCGTCGGCACCTTCTTCGTGTCCGCGCGCGAAGGCGGCAAGATTATGAACGCGCTCTACCGGGGCGTGATCGTTTCGGCCGTGATATCTGCGATCGCCTTCTACTTCGCCGCCAAGAACATCATGGGCGAGCAGGGTATGTCGATGTGGCTGTGCAGCCTGGTGGGCCTCGGGCTCACGGCCGCCATGATCGTCATCACCGAGTACTACACCGCGACCGAGTACAGCCCGGTAAAACATGTCGCCGCCGCTTCGCAGACCGGCCATGCGACCAACATCATTGCGGGCCTGGGCGTCTCCATGAAGGCTTGCGCGCTGCCGGTGATCGCCGTGGCATTGAGCATCTGGGCTTCCTATCGCCTCGAGGGCCTGTACGGCATCGCGATCGCGGCCACCGCCATGCTCTCGATGACGGGCATGATCGTGGCGCTCGACGCCTACGGCCCGATCACCGACAACGCCGGCGGCATCGCCGAGATGTCGGGTCTCGACAAGAAGGTGCGCGACATCACCGATCCCTTGGACGCGGTGGGAAACACCACCAAGGCCGTGACCAAGGGTTACGCCATCGGCTCGGCCGGCCTCGCGGCGCTGGTGCTGTTCGCCGATTACACCCACAAGCTCGGCGAAACCTTGGGTCACTCGACCACCTTCGATCTTTCCAATCCCGCGGTGATCATCGGGCTCTTTATCGGCGGCCTGGTGCCCTATCTCTTCGCCGCCATGGCAATGGAAGCGGTGGGTCGCGCCGCAGGCTCGGTGGTCAATGAAGTGCGCCGCCAGTTCCGCGAGATCAAGGGCATCATGGAGGGCACCGCAAAGCCCGACTACTCCAAGGCCGTGGACCTGCTGACCCGCGCGGCCATCAAGGAAATGATCATCCCGTCGCTGTTGCCGATTCTGGTGCCGGTTGTGCTGGTGGTCATCATGAACTGGCTCATGGGTTCCGGTGCCGGCATTCAGGCGCTGGGCGGCCTCTTGATCGGCACCATCGTCACGGGGCTGTTCGTGGCGATTTCCATGACCACCGGCGGCGGGGCATGGGACAACGCCAAGAAGTACATCGAGGAAGGTCATTTCGGCGGCAAGGGTTCGGATACCCATAAAGCCGCAGTGACGGGCGACACCGTCGGCGATCCTTACAAGGACACGGCGGGTCCCGCCATCAATCCTCTGATCAAGATCATCAACATCGTCGCACTGCTGCTGGTGCCGCTGTTGGGCAAGCTCATGTAACTCGCCTGGAGCGACGGCGCCGCCGTCGCTCCATTTCCCCATCACGCTGTTTCGCCCGGCGGGGCCACGCGAACTTAAGCTCATCGAAGAGTCCGATTGGCGAAGATTCCCTCCGCGGCCTCCCGACGAGCCGATTTTCCATCCGGTCACCAATGAGGCTTAGGCGGCGCAGACTGTCACACGCTTCGAGGTGGACGCTGCTTTTTTATCCCGCCACCAAGTGCAACAGTTGGGGGTTCGCAGCACACGGAGTATTAGATTCCGGCCGAAGATCTCGATGAATTCAACCGCCACATCCTCCCGCCCATCGAAGTGATCGGCGAGTTCAAATAGCGGCTTCGCGGACCCGATCAGATGTCGAAGAAAGTTGCGTCCGAATCCTCCGTGGAGTCGCGCGTCGCGACTCGAAGATCCGGCTCCTTCAACGAGACACGGGAACGCGGCGGCACGCTGCGCGCGAGGAACACCGAACCACCGATCACGCTGCCCGCGCCCACCACGGTCTGTCCCCCGAGCACGGTGGCATTGGCGTAAAGAGTCGCGCCGCTCTCAACCGTGGGATGCCGCTTCTTGCCGCGAATGATATTGCCGGTGGAATCGCGCGGGAACGAAAGCGCGCCCAAGGTCACGCCCTGGTAAAGCTTGACGTTGTCGCCGATGTGCGTGGTCTCGCCGATCACCACCCCGGTGGCATGATCGATGAAGAAAGCCGCGCCGATGTTGGCACCCGGATGGATGTCGCATCCGGTCTTGGAATGCGCCCACTCGGTCATGATGCGCGCCATCATCGGCACCCCCAAATCGTAGAGCGCGTGCGCGATGCGGTAGACGCTCACCGCCAGCACGCCGGGATAGGCAAGGATGATCTCGTCCATGTTGAGCGCTGCCGGGTCGCCGTCGTATGCCGCCTGCGCGTCTCGGATCAGCAGGCCGCGGATCTCCGGCAGGCGGCGCAGGAAGATTTCCGCCAGCTCGCGTGCACGCGGCGCGCACGCGCCGAACTCCGGATGCTGCGCTTCGCGCTCGCGACCGTAGCACAGGCAATGCTCGATCTCCCGTTCCATACGCGGCATCAAGGCCGCGACTTTTTCGGTGACGTAGGCCGCAAGGTTTTCGTGGGTGAGATCGCGCCGCCCGAAATAGCCCGGGTACATCAGATCCAACACCGACTCCAGGATCTGCACGATGGCTTCGCGCGAGGGAAGATAGTGGCGCGCCACGTGCAGAGCGCGTTCGTCGCCGCGATAACTGTCGAGCAGATCGCCGATCACTTCTTCGAGCGCCGAGACCTTCGATTTTGGATGCGCGATGGCGTTCATGTTGCCTCTCCTAGGAAACCGCCTGCATTTTCTCGACTTCTTCGAAAAGTCCCTCGAACAGCGCGCCCGACAGGTAGCGCTCGCCGGCATCCGGAAGGATCACCACGATCAGCTTCCCGGCGTTGGCGGGATTTCGCGCCAAACGCAGGGCTGCCGTCATCGCGGCGCCGCAGGAGATACCGCTGAGGATGCCCTCCTCGCGCGCCAGGCGCCGCGCCATGTCGATGGACTCCTCGTTCGTGACCTGTTCGACCTTGTCGATCATGGAAAGATCAAGATTTTGCGGAATGAATCCGGCGCCGAGTCCCTGGATCTTGTGGGAGGCCGGCTGCAGCGGCTGTCCGGCCAGGGTCTGGGCGATCACCGGCGAGAGGGACGGCTCCACCGCCACCGTCTCGATCTTCTTGCCCTTGGTTTTCTTGATGTAACGCGACACGCCGGTGAGCGTGCCGCCCGTGCCAACGCCGGAAACGAAAATATCGACCTTGCCGTCGGTGTCTTCCCAGATCTCGGGTCCGGTGGTCTTCTCGTGAATGGCCGGGTTCGCCGGATTGTCGAATTGCCTCATCAAGAGGTACTTCTCCGGATCCGACGAGGCGATCTCGTCTGCTTTGGCGAGCGCCCCTTTCATGCCCTTGGTGCCCGGCGTCAACACCAGTTTCGCGCCGAGCGCCACCAGCACCTTGCGCCGCTCCATGCTCATGGTTTCAGGCATGGTCAGTACGCACCCGTAGCCGCGTGCCGCCGCGGCGTAGGCAAGCGCGATGCCTGTATTGCCGCTGGTGGCTTCGACCAACGACATGCCGGGCTTCAAGAGCCCCCGCTCTTCGGCATCCCACACCATCGCCGCGCCGATGCGGCACTTCACCGAGTAGGCGGGATTGCGGCCTTCTATTTTCGCCAGGATGGTCGCACGGCCGCCGGGATCCAGATGATTGATGCGGACCAGCGGCGTGCGGCCAATGGATTTCGTGTTGTCTTCGTAGACGCGCATAGAATGGTTATGCCTCTAAGTTCATGAAGTATGGAACGATTTTCCTCCCAAGCGCGGGGGAAACGCCATAGTAAGTTGTTATGTGGCGCTGCTTAAGGGTTATAAGCCGTAAAGCGCAAGCACTGCCGCAGCACGGCGCTTCAGTTCCTCGCGCAGCGCCAAGGGTGCGAGCACTTCGAC
Source organism: Steroidobacteraceae bacterium (assembly GCA_036494165.1). GTDB lineage: Bacteria > Pseudomonadota > Gammaproteobacteria > Steroidobacterales > Steroidobacteraceae > Bog-1198. The sequence goes on along the minus strand of DASXOQ010000146.1, from coordinate 42,022 downwards.
ATCATCGTCAAAGCCCAGCAGCAGGCTTGCCGCATGCGATATATCTTCGATGGGCACGCGGACCTCGCGGATGCCGAATTGGTCCGGCTTGGCACCGAGTATGGGTTCGGACATGTCCGCACCCAGCCGCTCGATGCGTGACAATGCGCTAGGTTTGACGCGCAGCTGGGCCTCGCCCACCCGCAGGCTCTTCTCGAAGGATTCCACCGAGCTCTGCCAGCATTGCGCCAGATCGAACCCACGCGGGCGCTTGAAGCGCTCGCCGAGCACCGACAACTCCTCAACCTTGGCGAGCTTGTAGATGGCGTGGCGCTCCTCGCGTCGGGCGACGAAATACCACTCGCCCGCTTTCATGACGATGCCGAGCGGCTCGAGTTCGCGCTGCGAGCGGCCGCGCCAGCTTTGATATTGGACGAGCACGCGACGCGTTTCCCAAACGGCACGGGCCAGTTCCTTGAGCCACGGTTGGCTGGCACTCGCGCGTCGGTGCCAGGGCGTCGGATCCAAATGGAATCGGTCCGCAACCCGGCGAGCCGCATCCGAGGAATCCGAAGGCATGGAGGCCAGAAACTTAAGACGCGCCGCCGCCGCCTCGTCGCCCATCCCGAGTTCGCCGGCCGCCTCCGGCAGATGCGAAAAGGCGAGCGCCTCGGCTTCGCGCGCCGTCATCCCGGTCAGGCGGGTCTGCCAGCCGTCGAGCAGCGCGAAGCCGCCGGCGGCGCCGTGCTCCGCGTAAATGGGCACGCCTGCCGCCGAGAGTTCTTCGACATCCCGATAAATGGTGCGTTTGGAGACCTCGAACCGGCGTGCAAGCTCGCGAGCGGACACCCGGCCCTGCAGTTGCAGGGTGATGAGGATGGATAACAGGCGGGAGGCTCGCACGCTTGAATGCTGACATAGACTGTCATCTATGGGCCAGTACATTGGGCGGACAAATCAACCAGTAGGAATTCTTGCATGAGCTTCAGCACCCTGCCCCTCAACCGCCGTAAGGCGCTCTCTAGCCTCGGCCTGGCGGGCGGCGCGCTGCTCGCCAACATCCCGGCCTTAAGCGCCCACAGCGAGGATGCGGACGAATTCGCCTTCCTGATCGGCTCCTGGCGGGTGCGCCACCACCGCCTGAAACGGCGCGGTGCCGGCGATGACCGCTGGGACGACTTCGAGGGCACCTGCCGCGCGTGGCCGGTGCTGGGGGGCGGCGCGAATGTCGACGACAACCTCCTGCACGCACCCCAAGGCACTTATCGGGCCATCTCGGTACGCCGCAAGGACAGGACCACCAAACTCTGGTCGATCTGGTGGCTCGATGAACGCGCGCACGGGTTTGAACCGCCGGTGACGGGGAGCTTCAAGGACGGCGTCGGTTTCTTCTACGGCGATGACAGCCATGAGGGGAAGCCGATTCGCGTGCGCTTCCTCTGGTCCGACATCGGTGCGCGCCGTGCGCGTTGGGAGCAGGCATTCTCATGGGACCAAGAAAAACACTGGGAAGTGAACTGGGTGATGCAGTTCGAGCGGGAAGCGTGAGGCTGCGGGTCATCGAGCTGCGCCAGTACACCCTGTACGGCGGCCGGCGAGACGAACTCATTCGGCTGTTCCGGCACGAGTTCATCGTGCCGCAAGCCGCGGTGGGCGCCACCGTACTGGCAACGTTCCGCGATCTCGATGATCCGGACAGATTCGTTTGGTGGCGCGGCTTTGCCGACATGGACTCGCGCCTCAAGGCGCTCGGAGCCTTTTACGGCGGCGAGGTGTGGACCAAGCACCGCGCCGCGGCCAATGCCACGATGGTCGATTCCGACAACGTGCTGCTGCTCGAATCCTTGGATTCTGCGCCCGACCTGACACCGCGCACGGGCGGCGTTCTGCGGGTCGCCATTCATTCGCTAAACGAGGTCGCAGCGGCGCGTTTCACGGAGTTCTTCGATGCGATTTATGCGCCGCTGGTGCGAGCTTGCGGCGCCACGGTGAGCGCGCGCTTCGCGAGCGAGGCTGCGCCCAACAACTTTCCCAAACTGCCGGTGCGCGCCGCCAGGGTGTTCGTCTGGTGCGCGCACTTTGCAGACCTCGAGGCGGAACGCGCTTTCAGCACCCGGCTGCACGCAGCGAGCGGTTGGCGCGATACGGCGAAGGAAGCAGTGCTGCCCGCGCTCGTGAGCAAGCCTGAGGTATTGAGGCTGGTCGTCTAGGTGGGGATCGGTACCATCGACAAGGGCTGCGGGCGGCCCACCACGAACCCCTGCACGAAGTCGATGCCCATGCTGGTGACCGTGTCGAGCGACTCCTGGCTCTCCACCTGTTCGGCAACGATGCGAAAGTTCAAGCTGCGCGACAGCTCGATCATGGCGGCCACCATGGCCTGGTTTACCGAGTCGCCCGCGAGGTTGTTGATGAAGGAGCCGTCGATCTTGAGGTAGTCCATCGGCAGCGTGCGCAAGGTCGAAAATGAGCTGATGCCGCTGCCGAAATCATCCAGCGCAAACTCGCACCCCATGCCGTGCAGGACTTCGATGAAACGGCGCGCGTGATCCAGATTGGCGACCACCGAACTTTCCGTCACCTCGAAGCAGATGTCGCGCGGATTGGCGCCGGTATGATCGAAGCACTCCACCACGAATTCGAGAAAGGTTGCATCGGCGAGCGTCTGTCCGGCGATGTTGATCGCGACACTGCGGCCCACGGGCAGCCTCAAGCCGCCGCGGCCGAGTGCGGCGAGCACCGCCTGCACCACCCAGCGATCGACCAGCGGCATGAGCCGATAGCGCTCTGCGGCGCGTATGAATTCGATCGGCGGAGCCGAGGGCTGCCCGGGCTCGGGCTCCAGGCGCACGAACACCTCGAGCGCCGGGCCGTGCGTGCCCCCGGCGCGCGCGTGCGCGATCGGCTGATAATACAGTTCGAATTTGTTGTCGCGCAGCGCACCCTGCAGCCTCTGCAGCCAGTGAATCTCGCCGCTGTGGCGGGCACTCGCCTCCTCGCGCGCAGAATACACGTGCACGTGCAGCCCGCCCTGCTTCTTCGCCACGTAGCAGGCCGAGTCGGCAGAGTTCATCAGATCCTCTATGGTGCCGCCGTCGCGACCGATTTCGACCAGCCCGATGCTCACACCGACGTTGAAGATCTTGTCTTTCCAGACGAAGCGGTACTCGTTCACCGAGCGCACCACGTCATCGGCGATCTGGCGCGCCTTGTCGAGCGGGCAACCCACCAGGAGCAGCGCGAACTCGTCGCCGCCGAGACGGCCGACGGTGTCCGAGTCGCGCACCGCATCCTTGATGAGCGATGCGACCTCGCGCAGCATGTTGTCCCCTGCGGTGTGGCCGCAGGTGTCATTGACGGTCTTGAAACGATCAAGATCGAGATAACAGAGGGCATGGGCGGTATCGCCGGTCTGCGCCTGATCCATCGCCTCCTGCAGACGCCGCTCGAACTCGCGCCGGTTCACGAGGCCGGTGAGCGCATCGTGACTCGCCTGATAGGTTATCTGCCGCGTCAAGCCGCGCAGTTCGCTGGTGTCGTGAAGCACCAGCACCACGCCGGCGATATCCTTCGTATCGAAGCGCAGCGGCGATACGCTGATCTCGATCGAGCGCTCGGCCGCGCCGTTCGCCGGGACGAGCACCGCGCGCCTGCCCATCGAGACGCGTCCGCCGGTGGCGAGCGCCTTGCGCACCGGGTCGCCCAACGCGTGCCGGTCGCTCTCATCGACGAGCGATGCGACCTCGGAGAATGCCTTGCCGACCAGCTGGTCGAAATTCGTGCCGAGGAGCAACTCGGCCGATTGATTGACGTAGTCGATATGCCCGTCGATGTCGACCGTAACGACACTCTCCCCCATCGCATCGAGTGTCACCATGGCGCGGGGCTTCGCCGCCGGCAGTTCCTGAGTCACGCCCGGCAGCATTTCGAGCGCCGTCAACAGCAGCGCCGGCTCGCCGCTGCTGTCGATCACGATGCTGGACAGCTCAACCCGCGTCACCTGTCCCTTCGGACCTGTGAGTTCGACCTCGTAGCGCTCCGCCGCCGGCTCGCCGGCAAGTCGGCGCCTGAGATTATTCTGTACCAGCTCGACGTACTCAGAACTGACGAAATCGGTGAGCGGCTTGCCCACCACCTCGATGGCCTTGGCACCGAGCAGGGAGAGGAACCGGGAATTGGCGAAAAGGATCTGATTGCGATGCACGAGCACTGCATCGTGTACCGTCTCAACCAGGCGTTGGAACAATTGTTCGCGGTCCTGCAGGCGCGCACCGCGCTTCTCCAGACTCTCCAGCAGGTTGTTCACTGCCGAGCCCAATTGTGCAAACGCACCAGGCTTGTCGTTGAGGTCGATGCGCCCGCTGCCGTCGGCCTCGCTCGAGAGCTGCCAGACCTGGTTGGAAAGCTCCTTGACGGCGCGTTCCTGACGGCGCTTCCAAACCGCGAGCGCGATCAAGCCTGCCAATAAGATAGCGGCAGTGCTCAACCACATGAGGAGGGAGGAAGGACTCAACACGGACCTCGATAACGATGAGCCCTGACGACGCTAAATGTTTGTGTGCCCCTTATGGAGTCGTCACGCCGCGAACCACCGTATACAAAGAATAACGCAAGGGGCTCGCGCCGCCTGTAGAAATTGACCATAATCAACGGCCTTAAATTGGCACGAGAAATCATGGATACGTTGACCGCTCGTCAGCAAATGGTTGATCAACAAATACGCACGTGGGAAGTGTTGGATCCGCGCGTGCTCGACGTCCTGTCGAGTGTGCCGCGTGAGGTCTTCGTGCCGCGCGAGTATCGTGAATTAGCGTTCGCTGATTCACAGATTCCGATTGGATATGGTCAATCGATGCTCGCTCCGAAGCTGCAGGGTCGGATCCTACAAGCACTGGCGCCGGCCCCTAACGAAAGCGTGCTCGAGGTGGGCACGGGAACTGGTTATTTGTCAGCGTGCCTGGGCCTGCTCGGCTCGCACGCCCACAGCATCGATATCCAGCCCGAACTGACGAAGTCGGCGACGGCAAACCTGCGTACCATTCCCGCCGCCCGAGTCACGTTGGAGACCCGCGATGCCTTCAGCGCCGCGCCGTTGGGCGAATTCGACATCATCGCGTTGACCGGCTCGTTGCCGGTGTACGATGCGCGCTTCGAAAAGGCGCTGCGCGTCGGCGGGCGCCTGTTTGCGGTAGTCGGCAGCGCGCCGGTCATGGACGCGGTGCTGGTGCGGCGGGTCGACAACGCCGAATGGATTCGGGAGAGTCTGTTTGAAACCGTGATTGACCCGCTCGTCAATGCAACTCAGGCCCCCCGGTTTGTGTTCTAGATGGTGAAACAGATAAGCCCGCGGGAATTCGTGGAGCGGCGCGCGGCGGGCGCGTCCATGACATTGCTGGATGTCCGTGAGGATTGGGAGGTCAGTCTCGCCCCTGCGCCGACCGACTACCTGCATATTCGCATGGGGGAAATCACGCAGCGGGTCGGGGAATTGGATCCTGATAAGGAAATCGTGGTGATTTGCCGTTCCGGCGGACGCAGCATGCAAGTGGCGAATTACCTCGAACAGCAGAAATTCGCCGCCGTCGGCAACCTCGAGGGCGGCATCCTCGCATGGTCGCGGGAGCTTGATCCCACGATTCCAACGTATTGACCTTGAATCAATCAGGGTTATATAGTGTTATACAACACTATATAACCGGGTCGTAGACACGGCCGTCTATGGGTAAGTCATGAAGCGACTGTTGTTTGTACTGGCATTATGGATGGGGAGCGCAAGCGCCATGGCCACGGACCTCGTGGCCGTGTATCAGCGGGCCCTGCAAAACGATCCCCAATTGCGGGAGGCGGAGGACACGCGGCTGGCCGCCCTGGAGTCGAAGCCGCAGGCGCTGTCGGCCCTGCTGCCCCAGCTAGCGGCCAACGGGGCCATTTCCCGGGAACGCGACAAAGGCCCGCAGAACACCACTCAGGCCGTCAGCCTGCCGGTATGTACGCCCACCAGCACCGCCGAAGGCATTCCCTGCGCGCCAGCAGGCAGCCCCAACACGATTTTCGAGACTTTTCCGTTCAACGGGACGGTCGAAACCACCACCCATCATTACACCCTGGACCTTAAACAGAACCTGTTCCGCTGGGACAACTGGGTTGCCTTGAAGCGTGCCGATGCGCAGGTGGCGCAGGCGGAGGCGGATTATCAGGCCGCCCAGCAGGACCTGATGCAACGCGTCGCCCAGGCCTACTTCAACGTGCTCTCCGCCCAGGACGAGGTCGAGGCCAACGAGGTCGCCCTCACCTCGGTGACGCGGCAGATGGAGCAGGCCGAGGCGCGGTACCAAATCGGCCTCATCGCGATCACCGACGTCGAGGAGGCCCGGGCCTCACACGACAGCACTGCGGCCGCGGTCATTGCCGGCAAGCGATCGCTTGCCTCCATGCAGGAAGCGCTGCGCCAGATCACCGGCGACATGTTCGATTTCCTCGCACGGCCAAACGAACCGTTCGAACTGGCGAACCCGGACCCTGTGAGCGAGGATCGTTGGGTCGACATGGCGCTCCAGCAGAATTTGTCATTGGTATCGAGCCGCCTCGCCGCCGACATCGCGCGCGAGAACATCGGCATAGCACGCGGCGGCCACTTTCCGTCGATCGACCTGGTGGCCAGCGGCGGCAAACTGAAGACCGACGGCGTCGACACCTTCAACGACGGCAGCCCCGCGGGCGGAACGCTGCTCGACCAGACCCAGCGCTCCATCGGCCTGCAGATCACTTTCCCGATTTACTCCGGCGGCATGGTCTCCTCGCAGGTCCGCCAGGCCACCTACCAGCATCGTGCGGCCAAAGAGCGGCTCGAACGGGTGGCGCGCCAGACCGAGCACGATGCGCGCGATTCCTACCTCGGGGTGCTCTCGGAGATCTCGCGCGTCAAGGCGCTGCGACGGGCGGCCGAGTCGAACATGACTTCGCTCAAGGCCACTGAATCGGGCTATGAGGCCGGTACCCGCACGGCCGTGGACGTGCTGCAGGCTCGTCAGCAGTGGGTACAGGCGCAGACTGACTACGCACGCAGCCGCTACGACTACATGATGAATGTTATAAAGCTCGAGCAGGCGGCCGGCATATTGTCCGAACAGAGTCTGCAGCGCTTGAACGCGCTGCTCAAGGACCAGCCGCCCAAGGCTCAATGAGCTTGAGCAGGCGTTCGACGCTGCCGCGATTGGCAGCGACGAGCGCCTGTCCGGCGGCTCCCATACGGCTGCGAAGGGAAGCGTCCGCGAACAGCCCCTTGAGCGTCTCCGCCAGCTGCGTGGCATCCGTTACGATCTTGAGCGCGCCGTGCGCTTCGAGCGCGGCGGCGATGTCCTTGCCGTTCGCATTGCTCGGACCGCTGAGCACCGGCAACGCCAGGCAGGCCGGCTCCAGAAGATTGTGACCGCCGATGGGCACGAGACTTCCGCCCACGAAGGCGAGGTCCGCACTTGCATACAACCGCTGCAGTTCGCCCAGGGTATCGACGAGAAGCACCTGGCATTCGGCCGGGCGCGCGTTTGGATCACTGCGCCTGGCAAATTTCCACGCGCCTGCCTGCAGCAGCGCCGCCACCTCATCGAATCGCTCCTTGTGACGCGGCACCAAGATCAGCAAGGCTTCCGGTTTCGACGTCAAGAGTTCGCGATGCGCATCGAGCATCACCTCATCTTCACCCGGATGAGTGCTGCCCGCGATCCAGATGGGGCGAGTCCCGAATTGCGTGCGCAATGCCCGCCCCTCGCCCGCCGTCGCGGCCCTCAGCTCGATGTCGAACTTGATGTTGCCCGCCACGCAAATTCTGTCGAGCGGCGCGCCGATCTCGACAAAGCGCGCCGCGTCGTCCGCCGACTGCGCGGCGATCAACACCTGCCCACCGAAGAGGCCGGCGGTCAACGATCCGAGGCGACGGTACCGGCGCACAGAGCGCGCCGACAGGCGCGCATTGGCGAGGAGCACGGGAATGCCGCCGCGGCCGCACGCGGCATATAAGTTCGGCCACAATTCGGTCTCCATGATGATCGCGAATTTCGGTTTCACATTGCCGATGAACCGCCTCGTGGCGCCCGCCGTGTCATAGGGCAGGTAGCGCACGTCGGCGAACGAGCCGAACAGACTCTCGGCGCGCATTCGTCCCGCTGGCGTCGCGCTGGTGAGCACCACCGGCAATCCCTTATGTAGCGCGTGCAGAGCCCTTACCAGTGGGGCCGCCGCCGACATTTCGCCCAGCGACACGGCGTGCAACCACATGCATGACGAGCCGTCACGCCGCGCACCGCCGCCCCAGCGCTCGGCAAGCCCGCGCCAATAGGCTCGATCCTTGAACCCGCGCCACAGCAGAACCAAAAATGCGCAGCACGCGACACAGGGAATCAACAACGAATACAGACGCTTCATCAACCATACCCGGCGAGCAGTTGATGCCACGCGGCGGCGGGGAAATGCGACGCCGGAGCGACTTTGACGAGCGAGCGGTGCAGGCGCTCAAGATTGCGCCGCTGCCATCCGCCGGCGCCGCTGCGCAAACGGCCACGATCGAAATCGATGATGAAAACGCGGTCTTTGCTCTCGCCGCACAAGATGTTGTGCGCGTTGAGATCCGCGTGATCGGCACCCGCCGCGTGCAGGCGTCGGATGGTCGAGCCGATGCTCCGCCAGCGCTCATCGGCGAGCGCACCCTCGGCCAGCACAGCGCTCAACGGCCGCACCGCGGCGAGGCGCTCGGTGAGAAGATCGCATCGGTAGGTCAGTGCGCCGCGCCGATAGGCGGCAGCCACCGGCCGCGGCACCGGCAGCCCTGCGGCGTGCAACGACTGCAGCAGGCGCCATTCTGCGAAGGCCCTGACATGGGCTTCCGATCGGAACCAGTACCGATCGCTCGAGAGGCGCGCCACCAAACCGCCGCGACGATAGTGCTTGAGCACCCAGGAATTGGCATCGGCTCCGACGAACCACACGGCTCCGCGACCGGCACGCGCAGGATCGAGCTCACCCCGCGCCGCCCAGAATTCGGGGTCGAACAGAGTCTCCCCCGCCTCACGCAGTGAATTGCCAATCAGGTCCGGATCGGCCAGCATTGCGCCTTGCGCAGTGGCAAAACGGCCACCGTTCGTCATCATGAGCACCCTAACTTTTAAATCGCCCCCGCAGCGTGTCTGCCTGCTGCGGCTCTCAGCCATCGGCGATACCTGCCACGCGCTCGGGATGTTGCGCGCATTCCAGAGCGCTTGGCCAGCGACGCGCTTTACTTGGGTCATCGGCAAGGTCGAAGCCAAGCTGATGACGGCGATTGTCCCGGAAGTCGAGTTTATCACCTTCGACAAGCGCGCAATGCTGAGCGAATTGCGGCGGCTGCGCGCCATATTTGCCACGCGACGATTCGAACTGCTGCTGAATTTGCAGCTTTCGATTCGCGCCAGCCTGGTCAGCACGCTGATCCGTTCTCCGATCAAGCTGGGCTTTGATCGGGCGCGCGCGCGCGAGCTGCAATGGCTGTTCACCAACCAGAAGATCGCGCCGGCGCAGCACGAGCATGTGCTCGATTCGTTCCTGGGTTTCGCCCGTGCCTGCGGCATCGGGCCTGCGAGCGTGCAATGGCGGCCCGTCCTGCCGCCCGAGGCGCGCGATTACGCTGAACGGCTGGTGACGGACGCGCGGTCGGTGCTGCTCATCAGCCCCTGCTCCAGCCACCCGCTTCGCAACTGGTCGGCGAGCGGGTATGCCGCCCTCGCGGACCACGCCTTCGAGACCCACGGGATGAGGGTAATTTTAGTGGGAGGCCGCAGCCCCACCGAGGCTCGCATGGGCGAACAGATACTCGCCGCAAGCCGCCATCGTCCCATCAATCAGATCGGCAAGGACACGCTGCCGGAGCTATTGGGCCTCATGGCAGGCGCGAGCCTGCTGGTATCGCCGGATTCGGGTCCGGCCCACATGGCCGCGATGGTAGGATTGCCGGTCATCGGGCTGTACGCCGCGACGCGCACGGCCCGAGCGGGCCCCTACCTCAGTCGCGCCTGGTGCATCGACAAGTACGATCAGGCCGCGCGCCAGTACTTCGGCAAATCGGCGGATCAATTGCCCTGGACATTGAAGATCGAAAAACCCGGCGTCATGGACCTAATTGGCGTCGAAGAGGTGATCCTGCAGCTCGATGCCCTGCTGGCGGGGCGTAAGTTTGGCTAAACTAGCTCGATGAGCGACATCAAAGTGCCGATCTCGCCGGGCGAATTGCTCGACAAGATCACCATCCTTCGCATCAAGGCCAAGCGCATCAAGGACGCGGGAAAACTCGCCAACGTGCGCGCCGAGCTCACGGCGCTCGAAGAGACCTGGGCGGCCGGGCCTTACGCGCGCGCCGCCATCACAGCGGACATCGCGGCATTGCACGAGGTAAACGAACGCCTCTGGGTGATCGAAGATGACATCCGCGACAAGGAACGGGCCCAGGCGTTTGATGCGGAGTTCGTTCGATTGGCGCGCGCGGTTTATTTCGAGAACGACGAACGCGCGGCCATAAAGCGACGCATCAACGTCACTCTCGGCTCAAAGATCGTCGAAGAGAAATCTTACGCTAACTACAAGAGCTAACCGCCGGCCATCAGTCCTTCGATGCGTCGCGTGGAGCAGGGCCATCACCGCGGTTCAAGATGTACTCAGCGCCGCAGTACGAGCATTTCGCCCAGCCGGTAGCCTCGATGGCCAGATAAACCTTGGGGTGAGAATTCCACAGGTACATGCCAGGCATCGGACACGACAGCGGCAGATCCGCCATCGTCACGACATACTGATTCTGCACATTCGCTTGTATCAGCTGGTGCTGGGTATTTTCTTGGACCATCGCCGGCATCATCATCACTCCAGTTCATCTATTTAGTCTTGGGGTCGCGGCGCGAAACCGCGTGCCCGCAACAATCCGTCGATCTTCGGCTCCGAGCCTCTGAAATTTCGATAGGCCTCTTCAGGGTCGACACTGTTGCCAATTGACATGACGCTGTCATGCAACCGTTTGGCCACGGACTCATCGAAGGGGCCACCTGCCTCCAAGAATACCTCGAAGGCATCGTGATCGAGAACTTCAGCCCACAAATAGCTGTAGTAGCCTGCCGAATAGGCATCTCCGGAGAATATATGGGCGAACTGCGGCGTGCGGTGACGCATGACCATTTCCTTCGGCATGTTAAGTTCAGCTAGCGTACGGCGCTCGAACTCATCCGGATCGAGATCGGCGGCGTCGCCAAGATGGAGCTTCATGTCCACGAGCGCCGATGCGAGGTATTCGACCGTGGCGAAACCCTGATTGAAGGTGCTGGCGCGTTTGATCTTTGCGACGAGCGCCGCTGGAATGGGCCTTCCGGTCTGGTAGTGAACCGCAAACCGGGACAATACCTCGGGTGTCGACAACCAATTTTCGTTGAGCTGGGAGGGGAACTCCACGAAGTCGCGGACTACGTTGGTGCCTGCCAACGAGGGATAGTCGACATCGGAGATCAATCCATGCAGGGCATGACCGAACTCGTGAAACAGCGCCACCGCATCGTCCCAGCTGATCAGAGTCGGTGCGCCACTGTCGCCTTTCACGAAGTTGGTGTTGTTGGATACGATCGGGAACACCTCGTGATCCAGCCGCTCCTGGCCGCGGTACTCGCTCATCCAAGCGCCGGAGATTTTTCCCGGTCTCGCGTAAGGGTCGAAATACCAATAACCCACGTGTGCGCCGTTGCGATTGCTCACTGCCCACACACGGACGTCCGGATTGTGGAGTGGGAACCCCGAGACCTGCTCAAAGGCCAGTCCGTAGAGCCTTCCTGCCGCCCAGAACATCCCTTCGCGCAACTTCTCCAGTTGTAAGTAGGGTTTCACGTCGCTCATGTCGAGATCATGCTTCGCTTTGCGCACTTTCTCAGCGTAATAGCGATAATCCCAAGGCTCGATCCTGATGCCGGCCGCTTCGCGATTGGCGATGACCTGCATATCGGCGACCTCTTCGCGCTCGCGTTCCAGAGCCGCCGGCCATACCTGCATTAGCAGCCGCATGGCACTTTCCGGGGACTTCGCCATGCTGTTGGAAAGCCGCCAGTGCGCATGAGAGGCAAAACCCAACAGCGTGGCGCGCTCGGCACGCAGCTTCAAAATCTCGCTGATGATCTTTTTATTGTCGTTGCCATCGTCGTTGTCGCCGCGGCTGTAATAGGTGCGCCACACCCGCTCCCGCAGATCCCGCCGGCTCGAATAGGTCAGAAAAGGATCCATGGAAGAGCGCGTGTTTAGAATCGCCCACTCTTCGTCACGGCCCAGGGCAACGGCAGCGGACCGAGCTGCCGCACGCAATGCCGGCGGCAGGCCTGCCAGATCCGACTCCGTCGTCAGGAAGAGCACGTATTTGCTTTCGTCGGCCAGCAAGTTCTGGCTGAAATTGGCATAGAGCAACGCGAGGCGCTCGTTGATTTCGGCCACACGGCTTTTCGCGTTCGCATCGAGCCTGGCGCCGTAGCGCACGAAGTTCGTAAAATAGTGCCAAGCGAGGCGTTTCTGGACTGCCGTCAGGGGCACATCGGACTCGTACACAGCAGCTATCCGGGCAAATAACCGGGCATTTTGATGAATCTTGTCGGAAAGCGCCGCGAGCTTCGGTTGCATCTCGCGCTCCACCGACTGGAAGTCGGGGGTACTCATGGTGGAAGCCCACACTCCATAGACCGCACTGACCCGATTCAAGGTGCGGCCGGCCCGCTCCAGCGCCACGATGGTGTTCTCAAAGGTGGGGGGCGCGGGATTGCCCGCCACGCGCTCGACCTCGGCGATATTCTCATCCATGGCCGATTCCAGCGCCGGCTTGAAGTCCTCGACATGCACTCTGTCGAACGGCGGCACTCCCCCGTGGGGCCCACGCCAGGGATCGAGAAGAGGATTTTTCAAAGGCCTGGTAGCGGCTGCGTGCGACACGTTGACCATCAGCCGCGCCGTCCGCGGGTTCTTGAATGCATTTAAATCTCGCGCCTCATCGTAAGGTCCCTCTAAAGTTCGACGTCCTAAGGTGCGGAATTTTGTTTCATCCAAAGGTTTCCCGCCAGATCTGTTTCACCCTTTCCCGGGTAGCTTTGAATGGCGCGTCCTCCACGACCCGCTCACCCTCGACTTCCAACGACAAGTGATGCAAGACGGTGCGGTAGCTGATGTAGGTCTCCGTGAGCCACTCAGCGGTCGCCGCCGGCATCACCCCGACCTGTGCAAGCCCTTCGAGCTGGCGGATGTTGTCGGTATAAGTGAGCAATTCGGGATGCGATTGAGAGTGCAGGAGAACCGAGAACTGCACCAGAAACTCGATGTCGGCAATGCCGCCCGCGCCTTGCTTGATGTCGAACACGCCGGCGGCATCTTTGGACAGCTCCTTGCGCATCCGCAGGCGCATATCTGCAACATCGGACCGTAGGGTGTCCCGGCGGACGGCGTTTTCCAAGGCGCGGCGGCGCACCGCTTCGAATTCGGCACGCAGCGTGCCCTCGCCGGCCACCGCCCGCGCGCGAAGCAGCGCCTGATGCTCCCAGGTCCATGCTTCGGCCTGTTGATAACGCTCGAAGGCGTCGATCCCGGTGATGAGAAAGCCGCCCTTGCCATTGGGACGCAGGCGCATGTCCACTTCGTACAAACGCCCGGCCGCCGAGTGCATGGTCAGAAGATGCACGATTCTTTGACCGAGACGCAGGAAAAACACTCCGTTGTCGATGGATTTCTCGCCGTTCGTGACCTGCACCGAGCCGCGAGAATCGTGCAGGAACACTATGTCGAGATCCGACCGGTAGCCAAGCTCGAGCCCGCCGAGTTTGCCGTAGCCCGCGGCTGCAACCGTCACCGGACGAAGCGCACCGGAATCTTCGCCGCAGTACGGCACCCCGTAGAGCTGGGTCATCTGCTGCCAGCCGAGATCCATGCAGCATTGCAAAATCAACTCTGCGATGTCGGTGAGCCGGTCGCTCACTCGCATGAGCGGCAGCCGGCCGGTGAGGTCGGCCAGTGCCACTCCGAATACGGCCACTTTCTGGAATTGGCGCAGCATTTCCACCTGGCGCTCCGGATCATCGGCGGGCAGTCGCTCGGTGCGGACGGCGAGCTGCTGCACGAAGGCGGCGCGTGATGGCAGTTCCTCGAACGCCTTGGAGTCGATCAGTTCATCCAAGAGCAGTGGAAACTCGGCGATTTGCCGTGACAGAAAGCCCGAGATCGCGCATACCTCGATGAGCCGGTCGAGCGCCGCGGGCTGCTCTTTGAGCAGTGCGAAATAGGAGGCACGCGTGCCAATGGTCTCCAAAACGCGGAACACCCGTTGCAGCACCGGCAGCGGGTCGGCTTTGCCCGCCGCGACGGCGAGCAGGCGTTCGACGATGACATTGAGCCGCCGTCGCCCGGAATCGTCCATGCGACGAGCGGCGCCCGCCTCGCGGAAGGTGGCGAGTGCCGCGCACACCCCTTTCATGTGCGCCTCGCCCAAGCCGTAGCGCCGCAGTTCCGTTTCGATGCGCGCCATGTCGGCCTTCAGCCACGACACGGTCTCTTCACGCTCGCTCTGGCGCGCGCCGAATAGCAGCGCGTCGAAGTGGGCGGCGACGGTGCCGCGTGCGACCTCGATATGCCGCGAGGTCGAGGGCCAGTCCGACAGGTTCATGGCAAGGGCCAGGCGATCCCGATCCGCGGCATCCTCAGGCAGAGAGTGCGTCTGCTGGTCGCGGATCATCTGCAGTCCGTTCTCCGCTTTGCGCAACGTCAGGTATGCCTCGCTCAAATTCTCGATGTCTTGCGGCGATAAGAGTTTCGGGTCGGCCAACAGCGGCAGCACGTCGAGGAGCTGCGGCTGCTGCAGGCGGCGATCGGAACCGCCGCGCACCAGTTGCAGCGACTGTACGATGAACTCGATTTCCCGGATGCCGCCCTTGCCGAGCTTCAGGTGCTGATCGAGCTCATGGCGCGACACTTCGCGCTCGATCAACGCCTTCATTTCCCGCAGCGAGTCAAACACCCCGAAATCGAGATAGCGGCGGTACACGAAGGGTCTTACGCACTCGGTGTAAACCGTCTCATAAGCGGCGGCTCCCACCAGCGGCCGGGCCTTGATCCAGGCGTAACGTTCCCAGTCGCGGCCGTGTTGCTGTAGATAGTCCTCCAGTGCTGCGGCGCTCACGACCAAGGCGCCGCTGTCACCGAACGGGCGCAGGCGCATGTCGACCCGGAACACGAAGCCATCCGCGGTTCGCGCGTCCAGCATGCGGATGAGTTCGCGCCCGAGACGGTCGAAATACTCGGCATTGTCGATAACGCGCGAACCATCGGTCTCCCCGCCCGTGGTGTATATGAGGATCAAGTCGATGTCGGAGGAAAAATTGAGTTCGCGGCCACCGAGTTTGCCCATGCCGAGGACGATCATCGGCACGCTCTCGCCCTTAGCGTCGCGTGCTTCGCCGAACGGCAGGCGCAATGCCTGGCGCGCGGCCTCGCTGGCGGCACAAATTGCGCGATCGGCGAAATCCGAAACGGCGTACAGCGTCTCGCGCACGCCGGCCCTGCCTGCGATATCGCGCCACGCGATCCGCAGCATCTCGCGCCGCCGCCATTCGCGCAGCAACCGCTGCGCATCGGCGGCCGAGGGTGCCGAGCGAACGCGCTCCGCATAGTCCTCACCGGCAGAGCGGGCGGATCCCGAGACCTCGCACTGTTCGAACCAGCTGAGCGCACCCGGGTCCTGAATCAACATCGCCGCGACGAACTCGCTTCCCGCCGTCACGCGCACCAGTTCGGAACGATGTTCCTCGGACAGCTGCGCGATCGCCCGGCAGAGAGCTTCGGAGGACTGCGCACGCTCCCACCAGAGCGCAAAGGGTTGGCGCAGCAGTGCGGGCAGCGAATCTGCGGTCGGAGGTATCTGCGTGCAGTCGGCCATCGAGCCTTTAGCGGACCGCCACCATGAACAGACGGGGAAACGGCAGCAGCACGCTGCCGTCGGCGCGCGCGGGATAGGCGCGCGCCACAGCTGCGGTGTAGCGCTCGAGGTAGGTTGCGCGCTCCGAATCGTCGAGCGGCTGAAGGTAAGGGCGCAGGCCCGAACCCTTGAACCATTCGACGACTCCGGATGCGCCTTCGGTCAGCGAGTGGTAGTAGGTAGTTCTCCAAATATCCACGCGGCTGCTGGCCGGGCGCAATAGATCGTAGTACCAGTCGGCACCTTCGAGCGTGGCACGCGCTGCGGCGGCGTTCGCAAGCTTCGCAGCCCAGGGTCCCTGTGCCGCCGTCTCACGCATCAGTCGGTGAGCGGCGCCTTCGAGGTTGTCCGGCATCTGTATCGCGAGCGCTCCGCCCGGCGCGAGCTTTCTGAGCAGGGCCGGGAACAGCGTGGCGTGGTGGGGAATCCACTGGAAGAGGGCATTGGCAAGGATCACATCGTAGGGTCCGGGATCGCGCCACTCGGCAACATCGGCGACCTCGAAACGCAGCTTCGGCAGGCGCTGCCGCGCCGCAAGAATCATATCCTCGGAGCTGTCGATGCCGCTGACTTCAGCCTGCGGAAACCGCTGAGCCAGCACCTCCGTCGAGTTGCCCGGACCACACCCAAGGTCGATTGCCCGGCCCATCGTGCCGGCGGGCACCGCGGATAGCAGATCCCGGACCGGACGCGTGCGCTCATCCTCGAAAGCCACATACTGTTTCGCCGACCAACTCATGCGTGATTTCGGGGACTGCGGCCCCACGGCGGCAACGTCAGGAAGCTATGCATGGGGCCATTATAAGTTGCGCTCACGCTTAAGGGCGTACCGGCTCGCGCGCCTTCGAGGGGTGCACGAGGAAGTGCTTGCCCACGAGCTGCCGCCGCCGTGCTGCATTAGGTAAAGCGAAGCCGCCCTCCGCAGCAAACCTGCGGATGGTTTCGTTGCCAAGGCGCGGGTTGAGGATAACAATGGCTGCATGGATCGGCCGGAGTACAACCTTTTTCCGCTGATACTGGGTGTCGCACTCGCGAGCGCGGGCGCCTTCGGCTGGTACCTCGCCGTGGAAACGAAACGCGTACCGAGCCTCCCAGTCGCGCCGCCACCCAGGATGGCGAGCGCATCCCCAGTTGAAACGCCTGCCGGCGTTACCCCGACCGCCCAAGCGAGGCAGACTTCGCACCCGCCGGTCTTGGCCTCGGAAGCTTCGCCGAGCCTCGCCGAGAGCCCCGCCGCCGCTGTGAATGCCGGCGATCCGGCGCCCGCATCGCCCAAGATCTGGCAATGCGATATCGACGGTCGGCGGGTGTATGCCGATTTCCAGTGCGGCAGCGATGCCAAGCCGGCGGAGCTTTCAGCGATCAATCGGATGAGCGCGGCGCCCGTGTCACCCCGTCGCTATTCCTACCCGTCAGCGCCTGCGGCGGACTACGCGCCGGACGACTACGACGGCGGTGATGCGGGGGCCAACTCAACCCCGGCCTACGAGCCCTATCCCGTGGTGTACGCGGTGCGTCCGAGGTCCATGCATCCCCACCGCCCGCCGCAACGCCGCCCGGCGCATCACGGGGAACGTTAGTTCGCGTAGCGGTGCGTGCCGTATTCCCGCAGCGATGCGGGGGCATTGTAGTTGCCGATAAGCTCTTCGACGATGCGCGCCCGGTAGTCGATCAGACTCACCTCGGTCAGAGGTGCCTTGCGCAGGCGCGCGACCTCGGCCGCACTGTAGGGTTTTGCGCCCGCGGGGACACCGACACCCCCGATGCTGAACACCACATAGTTGAGCATGGCGGCGAGTTCTTCATTCGAGGCGGTGTAGAAGGCGACATTGGGCACGCGCACCAAATACTCGCGCCCCGCTTCAGTCAGCAGGAAGTAACCCACCTGGTTGCGAAGGTCAGGCACCAAGCGTGGATTGGAGTGGCCATCCGGGCCGTGGCATCCCCCGCAACCCAACAGGTAGTTGCTTTGCGGCTTATCAAGAATCAGAGATGGATCGGCGGGCGCCGCCGCGTGCGCCGCAAGCAAGAATGCGGCAATTGCCGGCGCTGCAACGATGCATGCGCGGTTCACGGGATCACCTTGGCGCGCTTGAGTTCCTGTCGCTCGCCCTGCATCTCATCGGGAGACTTAGCTTGCTTGGCGCGCTCACTCGCGACCTCCTGCTTCGAGAAAGACTTGCTCGGTTTCGCGGGACGATCGCCAAGAGTTTGCACGTAGCTCAGGATGTCAGCCACGACATCATCCGGCAGTGCATTGAACGCGGGCATGACCCCGATGATCTCCTGGTCATCGACCGTGACCGTGCCGGAAAGCCCATAAGTGAGAACGTCTATAAGATAGCTGCGTCCTAGGTCATGGGTACTGATTGCACCGACGCGTCCGGCCAAGCGGGGAAACTGGCCCGGCAAGCCCGCGCCGCTCGACTGATGGCACAGCGCGCAATTCTGCGCGAACAGCGCCGCGCCGTCTCCTGCCCATGCGCTCGACATGAATGCCACGCAGAACCCACTCGCAAACCAGAGGCGCATCGAATCAGTTCTTCAAGCCCACCAGCGCAGCGGTGGAACAATGGTAGGTCGCCGCGGCATTACCGAAACACCACACGATGTCGTTGTTGAGCTGCGAACGGTACAGCGGCAGCTCGCGATCCACGCTGTCGCATTCGCAATCCTTGCCGGCCGAGCAGGCCGGTTTTCCGCAGCAATCGCGATAGGCGATCACGTATGAACGGTTGTCCTCGGGATTGAGGCACGTGCCGATCCAGGAAATCGGCGACGGTTCGGCGCCCGCGGGGCAGGTATGCACACCGCCGCCGCAGCAACCGCACAAGATGCCGTCCAGCGCGCAGTAGCGCCAATAGTTGCACTTGTTCGGGTCCTTGGCTTGCGCATAGCGCTCGAAATCGGTCTTTTGCGAGGGTTCAGCGGCAGTGACGCGCGCCACGGGCAGGAGCGGCAATATCGGCGCCGCCAAGAGCGATACGCCCAATTTCGACAGGAAGCTGCGCCGCGAGGTGAAGCCCGCCAACCTGCGCGTGAAGCGCTCGCTGAGATTATCGAATGGTGATTTCGACACTATTGTTCCCCCGCTCTTGTTATGCCGCTTCGTTCGCTGCGCCGGCGCGCGCCTTCAAATATGCCTGAATGGTCGAATAGCCGCTTTCCTTCGCTACGATCAGGCTCTCGAAATGCTCGCGGCTGTTGACCAGACCCTTGGCGACGATAGTGGCCGTATCGTCCAGCAACACAGCATAAGGCAGCTTGTCGATACGATAGGTCATCCCGACCTCCGGGCCGTTGATGAAGCTGCGCTCCTCGAGTTCGAACTGCGCGATCAGCTTGCGCTGCTCGCTGGCTTCTGCGTCGCCCATGAAAAGCACATCCAAGCGCTCGCTGCGCGCAAAATCCTTGGCGATCGGAATGAGCTTCTTGCAGATCGGGCAGGTCGCGGAGACGAACAGCATCAGCAGCGCCCGGCCGCTCGCCAGTTCCGCGCCGATGGTGACGGCGTTGCCCGCCATTGAATGCACTTCTAACCTCGGAGATTTCTCGCCCACGCCGGGGCCCGAACCGCTGGTCAGGGCTCCGGCAGGTGCCACTCGCTCGTGCAACACGCCGACTTGCCGCGCGAGCGCCAGAATCACTACGCCCTGGATAATGACTACCGCCCAGAGCAAAAGCTGCGAAATAGTTACCGCCGTCATGAAGATCACCTATCGATGTGCGTGGCGAGGCGCCAGCGCTGGAATTGCCAGCAACGCGTTTACGCATTGCACGATGACAAAGAGAGAAACGCCGCCCAGGAAGCCGAGCGCAAACGCGTTGTCCGTAACCGAAGCCGAGGCGCCCGAATCAAAGATCAACAACCCGACCAGCACTGCGTTCCGGATCACGAGCGACCAGCGCAGCGGTTGCTTCAGGGCCGAATTGAAACAGCCGCAGTCTATGTGCGAACGGCCGCGCAGAATATTGACCGCCATCGCCACCGCGAACAGCGTGAGGAGAGCCGCGGCGGCGAGGGCCGCATATGGCAGGTTCAATAGCACCGCAAGTGCGACCGCAACTTCACATGGCGGCAGCAGCCAAGCAAAAGCTCGCACCGCAAATTGCGGCAGCAGCCGATAGTTGCCGACCACGCCCTCGAAAATCGACCAGTGGCGCATTTTTGATGCAGCCGCGGTAACGAACACCAGCGCCATCAGCACGCGAACGGCGGCGGCAATTTCAGGATACGACGCATTCATAGCAGGAAGCGACCTTACAGACCCGGCACTACTGCCGCAGAGCCGCGCGCGAAATCGATCTTGCGCAGCTCCTCGCCCGTGTCCGCATCGAGAATCGTATCGCCGTCGCCGCGAGTCATCAGAATAATCTGCGGCTTCGCCTTCTGCGTTACTGCGATGCTGACGGCATTCGCCGGCGGCTTCTGCGCAACCCCGTAGCGCGCAAGCAAGGCATGTGTCTTGAGATTGAGCACCCAGACTTCGGTTGCCGGCCCCAGATGGCTCCAATAGCCGCCCGCGTGCATGAGCACGAACAATCGGCCGCTGTCCTTGTGTACTGCAAAGGGCTGTACCCCGCCCGGACGCCAGGCAAGATCGCTCACCGTCGTGCTCGCCGGCTTCATACCGGCCGCTTCCTGGATCGACCAGGGCTTCTCGATCACCGGTTCGGCGCCGAGCTTCGCGCTGTACACCAGCCCCGTGTAGCTCATGAACACCATGCTGTTGGTGGCATGATCAATCACCGAGTTATCGAAGATCGGATCATTGGCCGCGTCGAAGAAGGGCTTCGTATGCGTGATCTTCGCCGCACCGCTCTTCGGAAGCGTGATGATGGACATCGAGCCATCGCCGCACAGCGAGGACACCCCATCGTCCGCCCATGCGAACACCATGGCGCAGCCCGGTGTTTCCACGGTCCCGCCCACTTTCTGAGTATCGAGGTCCACCCACACCACTGAAGAGGCGGGCCTCAGGCTGTAGATGAACGCGCGCTTCCCGGAAGGACTCAAATCGAGATTGCGGATTTTCATCGCCACCAGGGCTCGCCCCGGGAGCTCGATTTCCTTTTGCAGGGTGAGGGTCTTCAAATCGTAGATCGACAGCAGGTCGATTCGATTGCCGCGGTTGCCGTGAGACCACATGGTCTCCGCGATGTAAACCTTGCCGCCATCCGGCGAAATCGCGATGTTGCCGTCATCGCCCGCCGGCACTTCGCCCTCGATCTTGCCGGTCTCCCCGTCGAAAATGACGATGCTGCCGCCGTAACTGGACGAGAAAAAACGGTGCGGCACGGATGAAGACGGCGCGATGGTGGCCACATCGCTCACTTCGGCCTTCAATGGGGGCGGCA
Organism: Steroidobacteraceae bacterium; assembly: GCA_036494165.1. Taxonomy (GTDB): domain Bacteria; phylum Pseudomonadota; class Gammaproteobacteria; order Steroidobacterales; family Steroidobacteraceae; genus Bog-1198. The sequence goes on along the minus strand of DASXOQ010000146.1, from coordinate 20,691 downwards.
CGTTCTTCACCGGGGGGCTCTGCGCCTGCGCAGACAGACTCAGCACCCACATCGCGCTCGCAAACGAAAGAGCACTCAAGTGTCGAAATCGCGTTGTCATGGAATTCCCCGCTGGCGCTTGAATGACGTGCGCGCTTTCGAACGATCGTACAGCATCAGGCATTCGATTCTCGAATTTTTAATTCCGGCATGGGACGCGCGGCTGCGGGCGCCCCGTAAGCGCAAAGCGCGAATTGCGATCCATTGAATTCTCCGTAAGCGCATGAATTAGCGCGATATTTTGCAACGGGATGAGCATTCTGCGGCGATTGCTATACTTGAGTTCGATGTTGCGCGAGCGTTTCGAACCTCATCGTCGCTGGCAGCGGCGAGGCCACCGGCACTTCAGGGTCTACCAGCACGATCTTTGCAATGCCCTGGGTGCGGCCCCTTGAATCCGGTGTTCACGGTGGGCCACTCGAACCATTCGATAGAACGGTTCATCGAGCTCCTCAAGCAAAACGGCGTGACGGCCATTGGCGACGTACGCTCCGTGCCCTTTAGCCGCCGCAACCCGCAGTTCAACAAGGAACCGCTGGCGCGTGCGCTCAAGGCTGAGGGAATTGCCTACGTGCATCTCGGCCGAGAACTGGGAGCGCGCTCCGACGATCCTGCCTGCTACGAGCACGGACAGGTCAGGTACCAGAGGCTCGCGCAGACCGAGATCTTCCGCGCCGGCCTCGAGCGGGTGCTGCAAGGGCGGAGTAACTATCAGTTGGCGCTGATGTGCGCGGAAAAGGAGCCTTTGGACTGCCATCGCACCTTGCTGGTGGCACGCGCCCTTGAGAAGCGCGGGGTCGACCTGGAACACATTCTCGCCAGCGGCGAGCGCGAAGCGCATGTCACGACCATGCGGCGTCTCGTCGAAATGATGCACCTCGACAGCGACGATCTTTTCGTCGATGCCGCCAGACAGGTCGACGAAGCTTGTGCGCTGCGCGAGGCGAAGATTGCCTACGTCAGAAACTGAGCGCACTCAGTCCCGATTCGCGACATACACCTTCATCACCGAGACGTGCGCGGCGTCGTGATACACGCTGTTCACCACCGTCTGGGTCAACCGATTCAGCCCTAGTGGCTCCCCCGTGTTGGGATTCACGTCGAAACGCGGAAAGTTGCTGCTCGAGACATCGAGACGCAGACGATGGCCCTTCTTGATGATGTTGGCCGTATCGAACGGTCGAACCGTGACGGCGTAGATCTGTCCCGGCCTCAGAAGTCGCCTCGTGGGCGACCGGTCCCGATAACTCGCACGCACAATGCCATCGGTAAGATTCATGTCGAACCCCGAGGGGTAGTCCACGCTCGGCGGATAGACATCCACGAGCTTGGCGGTGAAATCGGTGTCCACCCCGCTGCTCGACACCCGAAGTTCGACTTCAACCGGGCCCTCGAGGATCAAGTCCCTGGCGAGGGGTTCGGTTTCGAACACCAATACATCGCTCCTCGCCTTCAGGGGAAGGTAGGGCGGGCGCGATCCTGGCATGTCAGAGCGCTCGCGCTGATCGTACGCGCCGTCCTTCAAGCGCCGCGAGACCCCGCCGCCGATGGTCGGGACCGGGTGCGCCGGATCGAACATGAATTGGGTCCGCTCCGCCTCACCAGCGGCGGGCGGGCGCTCGCTCAAGGAGCCGTCCGCACGCAGATAGAAGGATGCTGCGTGCGCCTCGCGCGGCGGCCATTCGTTCGAATCCCTCCACTCGCCGCCGTGATTCAAGCGTCCGGCGGAGTTCTTGCGCCCATCGCCGCCGCCCATCAAAAAGTAGCGCACGGGTGCCTGCGACGCGGCGGGTGTTTTCGCGCCCTTCAGCGTGTAGTCGAACCAACGCAGATGAAATTCGGTGTCGAAGTCGGTGATCGCCGCTTGGGCGCCAAAATCCACGTCGCCCGCGAAACTCTCCTTATTGCCGTGATGCGTCCAGGGCCCGATGACCAGACGCATGGGAGATTTCTTCAGGGTCGAGAGCGTGCGCCAATTCTCGATCGTGCCGCGCAGGTAAATGTCGTACCAGCCACCCACATGCATCATCGGCACGTCCGCAGTCTGGCCGTAGTACTTCTCCCACTGCATGCCGAGCGTTGCCCAGTGCTCATCGTAGTCAGAGCGGGTGGCTTCATCGAGGTAGTAGCCTTCAAAGTTGGGCGCTATCGACAAGGGCGACAACCCCTTGCGAATGGGAAGGGCTTGATACCAGGCCGTAACATCTTCCTTAGCCAATAGCGCCTTCGTGACCGGATCCTTAGCGTCGTCACGGGCCTCCATCCAAGCCCAGGTAAGCTGGCGGCCCATTTCGAAGGCGCCGTCGTAGCGCACGCTGTGATCCCAGGCGCTCGACATGCCGCCCATGTTGAGTAGCAGCGACTTCAAGTGCGGAGGCGCAAGCTTGGAGGCATCGGCCTGGGTATGCGCCGCATACGAGGTGCCGTACATGCCGACCTTGCCGTCACTGTAGGCCTGATGGCCGGCCCACTCGATGGTGTCGTAGCCGTCGTAGGCATCGAAGGCGTAGTACTTCTCGAAGACACCCTGTGAATGATGGCGGCCGCGCGTGTCCTGCAGCATCACGACGTACCCATGGGCGGCGAGGGCTTCGGCGATGGCCACGGCGGGTGCGTCCGATTTGTCATACGGCGTGCGATGTAGCAGCACCGGGAGCTTGCCGGCGCCCGCGGGACGATAGATGTCCGTCGCAAGCTCGACGCCGTCGCGCATGCGCACCATGACGTCCTGTTCCCGTATTAGATCGGCGGCTCGGGCATTCCAAAACGCAAGCCCCGCCACAAGAACTATCCCGATACCTAGCCTATAGTGCCTGTTGGCCATCGACTCACCGTGGTCAATAAATCCCGCGGCTGACACTATAACCGCGAAGAGCGCTATCGAGGTCGCCACCATCGTCCGAAGCGAACACAAGGAACCGATCCGCCGCGCGATCGAGAAACTGCTCGACGTGGTCTTTGTGGGCGGCTGGCTCGCTCGGCTTTGCTATCCCTTGGGTCTGCAGGGCTCCCTCTCGCTGGTGCGCTACCGCATCAGCGTCGACAAGCCCCTGCCGCGACCCCTTACGATTGCCTTTGCATCCGACTTTCACGCAGGACCCACCACGGATGCCAAGCTCTTCGACGATCTTTTCGGCGCGATTGATCTGGTAGCTCCCGATGTCCTGTTTCTTGGCGGCGACTTCGTATCCGGTCATGCACGGCATGTGACGGCTCTGGCCAAGCGACTCGAGCGCTGCCGGCCGCCGCTCGGCAAATTCGGCGTGCTGGGCAATCACGATCTTTGGGCCGACGACTCGTTCATCTGTTGCGCCCTTGGCGGGGCCGGCGTCATCATGTTGGTGAATGGCAATTCAGCCTTGGCTGCGCCATTCGACATGATCTCGGTCTGCGGCATTGACGACCCGTGGTCGGGCGCACCGGATGGCGCGCAGGCCTTCAAAGGCGGCGCACCCGTCAGGCTTTTCCTCACGCACTCGCCGGACGGCCTGCTCGCCGCCGACGGTGAGCACTTTGACGTTGCATTTGCGGGACACACGCATGCAGGGCAAATTGCCCGCCGCGACGGTTCTCCCATCATCTTGCCGGACGGCCCACTCTGCAAGATCTATCCCTATGGCCGCTTTCGGCTTGGGAACGCGGCGAGCCTCATTGTGAGCCGCGGCGTCGGATGCAGTACCCTCCCATTTCGTATCCACGCGGATCCCGAACTCATCGTTTGCGAGCTTCACAATGAAACCTAGCGCGGCCTTGCATCATGTCGTGATAGTGGGAGCCGGTTTCGGCGGCCTCACGGCGATCGAACAACTGGCCGGCGCTCCGGTGAGAATCACGCTCGTCGATCAGCGCAACCATCATATTTTCCAGCCGCTTCTGTACCAGGCCGCCACCGCCTCGCTGACGCCGTCGGATATCGCGTGGCCCATTCGCACCTTGGTGCGCAGCCGTCACGAAGTGATGACCCTCTTGGAAGAAGTGGTGGGTGTGCAGGCAGACTCGAATCGAGTGGTCTTGAAAGGCGGCACCACCCTCGCTTACGACACGCTCATCCTGGCTACCGGCGCGAGGCACGCCTATTTTGGTCACGACGACTGGGAGAGTTTTGCGCCAGGCTTGAAGACCATCGAGGACGCCACTGCGATCCGCCGCCGCATTCTGCTGGCATTCGAACATGCGGAACTCGAGCCTGACCGGCAAGTTCGCGAGGCTCTGCTCACGTTTGTCATCGTCGGCGGGGGTCCCACGGGCGTGGAACTCGCCGGCACCATTGCGGAGCTCGCACGCGACACCCTGCCGCGCGATTTCCGTCGCATCGAGACGCAGAAGGCCCGCGTGATCCTTATCGAAGCGGGTCCGCGGATACTTTCCAATTATGCACCTGACCTCTCGCAGTATGCGCAGCGCAGCCTGGAGAAAATCGGCATCGAAATCCGCCTGGGGTCAGCCGTGACGGACTGCCGCGCCGATGGCGTCATGATCGGCAGCGAATTCCTGCCGGCGCGCACGCTGATCTGGGCGGCCGGCGTCGCCGCGTCGCCCGCCGCGCAATGGCTGAATGCACCCGCCGATCGCGCGGGACGCCTGCAGGTGAATCCCGATCTCACGGTGCCGCGACACTCCAACATTTTTGCCATCGGCGACACCATCGCCATCAACCGTGCCGACGGCTCGCCCGTGCCCGGTATCGCACCTGCGGCCAAACAGGAGGGCGCATTCGTCGCAAAGCGCATCAAGCAGCGCTTGCGCGGCATCCCTTCGGACGCGCCTTTCCGCTATCACCACCAGGGCGATCTTGCGCAAATCGGCAAGGGCCGCGCGGTGACCGATTTCGGGTGGATCAAGCTCAAAGGCATGCTCGCTTGGTGGCTGTGGGGCATCGTGCACATCTATTTTCTCATCGGTTTGCGTACGCGGCTGAGCGTGGCGTTGAGTTGGCTATGGAACTATGCGCGCGATTCGCGCAGCGCACGGCTCATCACGCAAAACGACCATGAGGGTGAAACTTGACGAGGTGGCGAACGGCTCGGAACTGAGTGAACTGACGCTTCGTATTTGCGACTCGCGAGTTGCCGAAACAGGCGATCGTTTCCAACGGCAAAGATGCCAAGGTTCAGGCACATGTGCCAGCAGCAAAATCAGCTCTATTTCGCGCTGACGAATCTGATCTGAGCGCTGGCCTGCGCTCATTCTGCTTCGAAGTTTGCTGAGCGCTCGCACAAAAAAAGAGCGGGCCGAAGCCCGCTCTTTTCGGACATTACCCTTTGAGGGGTAATTACATGTCCATTCCGCCCATACCACCCATGCCGCCGCCCGGCGCTGCATGGCTGTGGTCTTCGTCCTTCGGAGCCTCGGCAATCATGACTTCCGTCGTGAGCAAGAGACCCGAGACCGAAGCTGCGTTCTGCAGAGCCAGACGCGTCACCTTGGTCGGATCCAGGATGCCCATTTCGATCATGTCGCCGTACTCGCCCGTCGCAGCGTTGTAGCCGAACGTGCCCTTGCCCTCGCGCACCCGATTCAGCACCACCGCGGCGTCTTCGCCGGCGTTGGCCACGATCTGGCGCAGCGGCTCCTCGATGGAGCGAGCCAGGATCTTGATGCCGGTGGTCTGGTCCTCGTTGGCGCCGGTCAACGCATTGACCGCCTTCAACGCACGCACCAGCGCAACACCGCCGCCAGGAACCACGCCCTCTTCGACGGCCGCACGGGTCGCGTGCAACGCATCCTCGACGCGGGCCTTCTTTTCCTTCATTTCGATCTCGGTGGCAGCACCGACCTTGATCACGGCGACGCCGCCGGAGAGCTTGGCAACGCGCTCCTGGAGCTTCTCCTTGTCGTAGTCGGAGGTCGCTTCCTCGATCTGCTGACGGATGCTCTCGACGCGCGCCTTGATGTCGGTCTGCTTGCCGGCACCGTCGATGATGGTGGTGTTCTCTTTCTCCACCAGGATCTTCTTGGCTTCGCCGAGATCATTGAGAGTGGCCTTCTCGAGGGACAGACCCACTTCATCGGAGATCACGGTGCCGCCGGTGAGGATGGCGATGTCCTGCAGCATGGCCTTGCGACGATCGCCGAAGCCCGGCGCCTTGACGGCGGCGACCTTGACGATGCCACGGATGGTGTTGACCACGAGCGTGGCGAGCGCCTCGCCTTCCACATCCTCGGCAACGATCAGCAGCTGACGGCCGCCCTTGGCGATGCCCTCGAGCAGCGGCAGCAGCTCACGGATGTTGGAGATCTTCTTGTCGACCAGAAGGATCAGCGGCTTGTCGAGCTCGGCGCTCTGGCTCTGCTGATTGTTGATGAAGTACGGCGAGAGATAGCCGCGGTCGAACTGCATGCCTTCGACCACTTCCAACTCGTTCTCGAGGCCCGAGCCTTCTTCCACCGTGATCACGCCTTCCTTGCCGACCTTCGCCATCGCATCCGCAATGGTCTTGCCGATGCTCTCATCGGAGTTCGCGGAGATGGTGCCGACCTGCGCGATCGCCTTCGGATCCTTGCAGGGCTTGGAGAGCTTCTTCAGCTCCTCGGTGGCGGTGGCGACCGCCTGGTCGATGCCGCGCTTCAGGTCCATCGGGTTGATGCCCGCGGCCACGGCCTTCAGGCCCTCGCGGATGATCGCTTGGGCGAGCACGGTGGCGGTGGTGGTGCCGTCGCCGGCCTCATCAGAGGTGTTGGAAGCGACTTCCTTCACCATCTGCGCGCCCATGTTCTCGAATTTATCCTTGAGCTCGATTTCCTTCGCGACCGACACGCCGTCCTTGGTGACGGTGGGGGCGCCGAAGCTCTTGTCGAGCACCGCGTTGCGGCCCTTGGGACCCAAGGTGACCTTCACGGCGTTTGCCAGGATGTTCACGCCCTTGAACATGCGTTGACGGGCGTCGTCGCTAAAGCGAACGTCTTTTGCTGCCATTTTCTAAATTCCTCTAAATAATTGATAAGATTGGGGATTTACTTGCTTTCGACCACGGCCATGATGTCTTCCTCGCGCATCACAACCATTTCCGCCCCATCCATCTTCACTTCGGTGCCGCTGTACTTGCCGAACAGAATCTTGTCGCCGACCTTGACGTCCAAGGGGCGAACTTCGCCGTTTTCCAGGATCTTGCCCTTACCAACAGCGATGACTTTTCCGAAGATCGGCTTCTCAGTCGCGGTATCCGGGATCACGATGCCACCGGGGGACTTACGCTCTTCTTCTTCGCGTTTGACGATCACGCGGTCATGAAGGGGACGAATCTTCATACGACAAGGCTCCTAAAGTAGATTGTTTCAGGGTTGACCGAGGGCATTTGTTAGCACTCCCCCGGCGAGGCTGCTAATCATAGCGGCAGATTTTGCCGTTTCAAGGCCTATAGCGCGCTAGATGGCTCGCCCGCTGGCATTCATACCGGGACCCTACTATAAAGAGCCGCCATGCAACGACACCGCGCCTTCTTATGTGCAATCGCAGCATTCGGGGTCCTGACGACCTTGAGTGCCCACGCCAGACCCTACTGGCTTAAAGGCACGGACAACAACGAGACTGATTTCCTCAATCCGGACGTCGCCTTCCGGGTCGGAGGGCAGATTCAGGGCAATAGCGTCCTCGTCCGTTGGGTAATTGCAGACGGGTACTATCTATATAGAAGCAAGATGGCATTTGCGGCGGAAAGCCCCGACCTCTCGGTTCTGCCCGCCGAGCTGCCGGCCGGAACCGTCAAGACCGACCCCTATCTCGGCACGCAGCAGATTTACACCCAACAGGTTCAGGTGCGCGTGCCCATCGCCCGCACCGATGCGGGCGCCCATCCGGTACAGCTCAAGGTGACTTACCAGGGGTGCGCCGAAGCGGGACTTTGCTATCCGCCCATCACCAAGGTGATTTTCCCGCAGGTTTATTCGGGCGAACTCGCCTCGCCGGTCAACGCCCCGAAGCCCTGGGAATTGATTGCCATGATCGCGGGGGCCGCGGCATTCCTGCTGGCCGGCTTCGCGCTGCGCAAGGATCGCAAGCTCGCTTCGCCTCAATGAACAACCCGCTGTCGCGCCTCCTCGTCATCGGTGCGCTGGCGCTCGCCGCCATCTGGGCGGGAACGAGGTTCTACCTCGCCTCGCACGCCGGAGTCGTCACGGCGGTTCCGGCGGGCAGCGCAAGTCCCCCCAGCGTGAGCGACCTGTCGGCCCAGTCCTTGAGCACCCCGACCCCGAAGATTCCCGAGCATTTGCCGACGTTTGAACTCGACAACCTAGACGGCGAGAAGACCTCGAGCATTAGGTGGCAAGGCAGGCCCCTGGTACTTAATTTCTGGGCAACCTGGTGCGGCCCGTGCCGGCAGGAGATCCCTTTGCTCGAATCGCTGTCGAGCGAGTGGGCCAAGGAAGGGGTTACCGTGGTCGGCATTGCGGTCGACTACCCCGACAAGGTCAAAGAATTCGCCCAGCAGTACAAGATCGGCTATCCCCTGCTGGTCGGCGAGCAACCCGCCCTCGATCTGGCCGCCAAGCTCGGCATGGAAACACCGGTTTTTCCCTTCACGGTCTTCGCCGATCAGAAGGGCGATGTGGTAACCCTCTACGTGGGCGAATTGCATCGCAGCCAGGCGAATCTCATCATGGAATTGGTACAGCAGCTCGATCAGGGCAAAATTGGCCTGCCGGCCGCTCGCGAACGCATTGCCTCGGGTTTGAGTCGGCTGGGCGACAATTCAGGGCAGGGATAGCCCTCAAAAGGCGACGTTCGGCGCCAAAGCTTGCCATTTCACCTCCATTTCTGGTTATTATCGCGCACCTTTTCTACGCGAATAGGCCGGACTTTAAGCAAGATGGCGCGAATTCTGCTGCTAAATGGGCCGAACTTGAATCTTCTGGGTAGCCGAGAACCGAGCATCTACGGCACCGATACCTTGGAGCATATCGAGAGCCGGCTCTCGGTGCAGGCGCGCGCCTTGGGTCACGAGCTTATCGCCAAACAAAGCAACAGCGAGCATGAACTGATCGAGGCAATCCATACGGCATCGAAGTCCAAAATTTCGTTCGCCATCATAAATCCGGGCGCATTTACCCACACCAGCATCGCTCTGCGCGACGCCTTTCTCGGCGTGGCACTGCCCTTCATCGAAGTTCATCTGTCCAACATCTTTGCGCGCGAATCGTTCCGGCACCGCTCCTATCTGTCGGACATCGCGGCGGGCTGCATCTTTGGGCTTGGACCGATCGGCTACGAACTGGCCTTGCAGGCCGCGTGCTCGCGTCTCAAACAACCGTAAGACAATTATTTGGGGGTTCGCGGATGGACATTCGCAAGGTCAAAAAACTCATTGAACTGCTCGAGGAATCGGGCATCTCGGAGCTCGAAATTTCCGAGGGCGAAGAGTCGGTGCGCATCAGCCGCTATCCCCGTCCCGGCGCGCAAGCCCCGATGATGGCGGCGCCGCCGCAGGTCATTCATGCGGCGCCTGCCGCCACCGCGGCGCCGGCCGCGACGACAGCTGAGGGCAACAAGCGCCGTGCAGACGATCACACGGTCACCTCGCCCATGGTCGGCACCTATTATTCGGCCGCATCGCCCGGCGCCAAGCCCTTCGTCGAACTCGGCACCGAGGTCAAAGTGGGCACCGTGCTTTGCATCATCGAAGCCATGAAGATGATGAACCAGATCGAATCGGACAAGGCTGGAAAGGTCACTTCGGTTCTTGCCAAGAACGGCGAGCCGGTCGAATTCGGTCAACCGCTGTTCATCATCGAATAACCGCGATGATCGAAAAAGTCGTCATCGCGAACCGCGGCGAAATCGCATTGCGCATACTGCGCGCGTGCCGCGAGCTCGGCATCAAAACGGTCGCAGTGCATTCCACTGCCGATTTCAACACCAAGCACGTGTTGCTCGCCGACGAGACGGTGTGCATCGGACCGCCGCAATCGGCGCTGTCGTATCTGAACATGCCCGCCATCATCAGCGCCGCGGAGGTCACCGATTCGGTGGCCATCCATCCGGGCTATGGATTCCTCTCGGAAAATGCCGACTTTGCGGAGCGCGTCGAGAAGAGCGGCTTCATTTTCGTCGGTCCCCGGGCCGAGACCATCAGGCAGATGGGCGACAAGGTGTCCGCCATCAAGGTGATGAAGGCCGCGGGCGTCCCGTGCGTGCCGGGTTCTGACGGCTTTCTGGGCAACGATGCCGACGAGAATTTCCGCATCGCCAAGGACATCGGGTATCCCGTCATCATCAAGGCCTCGGGCGGCGGCGGCGGCCGGGGCATGCGCGTGGTGCACACCGATGCCTCGCTTTTGAACGCCATCAGCGTCACCCAGTCCGAGGCGCTCGCCGCATTCGGCAACTCCCAGGTGTACATGGAGAAGTTCCTGGAGCGCCCGCGGCACATCGAATTCCAGGTGCTTGCCGACAACTACGGCAACGTGGTGCATCTGGGAGAACGCGACTGTTCCATGCAGCGTCGCCATCAGAAGGTGATCGAGGAAGCCCCGGCACCGGGCTTGAACCCGAAAGTTAGAAAGACCATGGGCGAGCGGGTAGCCGCCGCCTGCCACCAGGTCGGATACCGCAACGCCGGCACGCTCGAGTTCCTATACCAGGACAACGAGTTCTACTTCATCGAGATGAACACTCGAGTGCAGGTGGAACATCCCGTCACCGAGCTCGTCACCGGCATCGACATAGTCAAGGCTCAGCTGCTCATCGCCGCCGGTGAACCGCTGCCTTATACGCAGAACGACATCCAGATCCGTGGGCATGCGATCGAGTGCCGCATCAACGCGGAGGATCCGAAGACTTTTACTCCCTCCCCGGGTCCGGTGCGGCTGTGGCATTCGCCCGGCGGCCCCGGCATTCGCGTCGACAGCCATGTATACACGGGCTATAACGTGCCCCCCTACTACGACTCCATGATCGGCAAGGTGATCGCCTACGGCGACAACCGCGAGACTGCGATCGCCCGCATGCGCAATGCGCTGGCGGAAATGGTGGTCGAAGGCATCAAGACCAACATCCCCCTGCATCAGGAAATCTTCAATCACTCGGCCTTCAAGCAGGGCGGCACCGACATCCACTATCTCGAGCGGCGGCTCGGCCTGAAATAGCGAAGCGGCATGGCACTATGCCGTTCTACGAAATCGAATTCCCGTTAGCGCCCTTGAGCGAGGACGACGTCGAGGCGGCGCTCGCCGAGGCAGGCGCTCTCTCGGTAACCCTGGTGGACCGTGGCGATGAACCGGTGCTGGAGCCCAAGCCCGGGGAGATCCGCCTGTGGCCAGATACGCTCATCCGCGCGTTGTTCGATCAGAGTTCCGACCCGGCCTTGGCCCTGTCGCTACTGATCCGTCGGTTGGGAGCGCATCTTGAGGAGACGGCGCGGGTGCGGGGTGTCGAAGATCAAGTCTGGGAGCGGGCGTGCCTGAAGGACTTGAAGCCGATGCGCTTCGGCCGACGTTTATGGGTGGTCCCGACCAGTGTCGCCGGGCCAAGCGATGAGCATGCGGTGGTGGTACATCTCGACCCCGGGCTTGCCTTCGGCACCGGATCGCATCCGACCACCGCACTCTGCCTGCAGGTCTTGGAATCGCTGCCGGTGGCAGGCCAGAGCGTGATCGACTACGGATGCGGCTCGGGGATCCTCGGAATCGCCGCGCTCAAGCTCGGCGCCGCTCACGTATGCGCGCTCGACATCGATCCTCAGGCCCTCGTGGCTTCGCGCGAGAATGCGTTTCGCAACGGGGTTGCGGAGCGCATCGAGGTCCTCGGGGCGGACGCTAAGCTCGACCCCGCGTTCCTGGTATTGTCGAATATCCTGGCGGGACCCTTGGTCGAACTCGCTCCCCGTCTCACGGCGGCCTGCGCGGCGGGCGGCCATTTGGTGCTTTCCGGACTGCTGCGCACGCAGGCTCATGTAGTCAGGGCAGCATATTCCGCGGGTTTTGATATGGTGAGAACCGTCGAGCGCGACGAATGGTGTTGCATCTACGCGCGGAGAGCGGCTTAAGCGTGTACACGCAATGTTCAAACTGCGATACGGTTTTCAAGCTGTCGGCTGAGGTGCTGCGTGCCGCCGGCGGACAGGTACGCTGCGGCCGCTGCGGCGAGGTGTTCAACGCGCTCGCCCGTCTCTCCGAGAATGCCTCGACGTTCGAGAGTCACGAGTCTCCTCTGGAGCTCGAGCAGCGCGCCGACAGCATTCTTGAGACGGTGAGCTCGCCCAAGGTCGACGCCGAGAAGGACGATGACACGGACGCGCGTGCCATGGAGCTCGCGCGCCTGCAGATCCTCGACTTCGACATGAGCGACCTCACCGAGGTGACGATCGAACCTGCCGCGCCGCCGCCGTTGAAAGCGGTGCCACCGGTCAAGAATCCGCCGCCGCCGAGTCCCGATCCGGCTTCGAAACCGGCTGCGAAAGTCGCGCCCAAGCCCGCAGTGGCGAAGCCGAGCACAGAATCGTCCAATGCGCGCGAATCTGGCGAGAACTCCATGGAATTCACGCTGCCACCCGGAGAACTCGACAGGATCTTCGTCGAGTCCAAGTCCGGCGTGCCGCCGCCCTTCCCTCTGGGCCCAACGCAATCCGCGCCGCCACCGGTTTCCCCACCCGTTTCGCCGCCGGTACCGGCACCGGTTCCCGCGGCGGTTTCGCCGTCGGTGCCGCCGAAGCCCGCGGCCAAGGCCCCGCCGCAGCCGGTGGCGGCCAATCCCTACGCTGCGCCGAAGCCTGTAGCAAAGGCGCGCGCTGAAGAAGAGGAAGACGGCGGACCGTTGCCGGATATCGAGGTCGTCAAGGACAATCGCTCGGTCGGTTCCACCTTGAGCGGCGGCTTCATCACCGACGCCGTGCGCCGTCAGATGCTCGAGACGATAGACCCGGCGGAATTTGACTTCAGTTCCGAGAGGCCGTCTCTGGTCGGAGGCTCATTCGCCTTGTGGTTGACGCTTGCAATCCTGGCGGGCCTCCTGCTTGCGGGACAGCTCGTGCATCGCAACCGCGAATGGCTGGCGGCACACGGGCCGCTGGCACCGTTGATTCGCACGGTGTACTCGACCATGGGCGCGCCCGTTGCCGCGCCGGCGAACCTTGCCGCTTATCAGCTGCGCCAGTGGGGCGTAACCGGCGATCCTTCAGCGGGCAGCACACTCAAGGTGCGTGCCAGCATCATGAACACGAGTTCGCAGCTCGTGGCTTTTCCGCTGCTGCGTCTCACCCTTGCCAATCGCTATGGGGCGAGCCTCGCGCGCCGCGACTTTGAGCCGAGCGAATATCTGGGCAAGCCCACCGCCCGCTTGCTGGCGCCGGGCGAGCGCGTCGATGCGACGCTTTCGATCGTCGATCCGGGAAAGGACGCCGAGGGTTTCGAGATCGACGTGTGCCTCAAGGGCTCCGACCAGCGAATCGTCTGCGCCAACGATGTGGCGCCGCCGCAGCCGAAGTCATGAGCTTTAAGATCGGGCCCTACACGCTCAGCTCCAAAGTGTTGCTGGCGCCGATGGCGGGCGTCACCGATCGACCATTTCGCAGCTTGTGTCGGCACTTCGGCGCGGGCCTCGCGGCCTCCGAGATGCTCACCGCGGACGTCAAACTGTGGGACACGCCCAAGTCCAAGCGCCGCATGGACCACGCGGGCGAGCCATCACCGCGTTCCGTGCAGATCGCGGGCTTCGATCCGTCGATGATGGCGGAGGCCGCGCGCCGCAACGTCGACCAGGGCGCCGAGATTATCGACATCAATATGGGCTGTCCCGCCAAGAAGGTTTGCAACCGGCTGGCCGGCTCCGCGCTCATGCAGGATGAGGCGCTCGTGGCACGCATTCTGCATTCGGTCGTGCAAGCGGTTGATGTTCCGGTGACTTTGAAAACACGCACCGGTTGGAATCCCGCCAACAAGAACGCGCTGTCCGTTGCGCGGATCGCGGAAGCGGAAGGCATCCAAGCAATCGCCATTCATGGCCGCACTCGCACCGACATGTATCAGGGGAATGCCGAGCACGAAACCGTGGCCCTGATCAAATCGAAAATTAAGATTCCTGTACTTGCGAATGGCGATATCGATTCGCCGCGACGCGCGCGAGAAATTTTGCTGAAGACACAATGTGATGGCGTACTCATTGGACGCGCAGCTCAAGGTCGGCCATGGATCTTCGATGAAGTCAATTTTTTTCTCGCCACGGGAGAATTGCGCGAGGATCTGGCGCGAGAAAAAGTCCGTGATATCATGCGCGCCCACCTCGAAGACCTGTACGCTTTCTACGGCGAGGACACGGGTGTTCGAGTGGCGCGAAAGCACTTGAGTTGGTATTTGCGGCAGCATCCAGGACAAGAGGCGTTGCGAGATCGTCTGGTTCAGGTAGCGACACCTCGGGAGCAATTGTCGGCGCTGCTAGAACATGATTGGGGCGTACATCAGGCGGCATAAGCCTGCGTGTTGATAACAACGACAAGCAGCGGGGATTTGGACGGGCCATGGTCGCAAGAAAGAAAGCGAAATCACGTAGGGAGTCGGCGCCGGTATTCAACGGTCGCGACCTCAAGGTCAACGGCAAGGGTGTGCCGTTGCGTTCACAGGCAGAAGAAGCTCTGCAGTCGTATTTCGAGACGCTCAACGGCCATCGGCCGGCGCACTTGTACGATCTGGTGATGCGCGAGGTTGAGGAACCCCTGTTCAAGGTGGTGATGAACCACGTCGAAGGCAACCAGAGCCGCGCCGCCATCATTCTTGGCATCAATCGCGGCACCTTGCGCAAAAAGCTCAAAGAGTTTGGCATCAACGAGTAGCGAGGTGCTAACGCCCGTTCGCCGCGCGCTGCTCAGCGTCTCCGACAAGACGGGAATCGTGGAATTCGCGCGTGCGCTGAAGGAACGCGGCGTCGAAATTCTCTCCACCGGCGGTACCGCCAAACTCCTCGAAAGCCACGGCGTTGCCGTCAAGGAAGTGGCGGAACACACCGGTTTTCCCGAAATCATGGGCGGCCGCGTCAAGACGCTGCATCCGAAGATCCACGGCGGCCTGCTCGGGCGCCGCGGTCTCGATGAGGGCGTCATGCGGGACCACAACATCGAACCCATCGACCTGTTGGCGGTGAATCTGTATCCCTTTGCCGCCACGGTGGCGCGGCCCGACTGCACCTATGACGATGCGGTCGACAACATCGATATCGGTGGGCCCGCCATGGTGCGCGCGGCCGCCAAGAATCACGCCTCGGTGACCGTGGTGGTGGACCCTTCGGACTATCGGGCGCTGCTCGATGAACTCGCCGCCAACGGCGGCGCCACCAATGTGGCGATGCGTCAGAAGCTCGCCGCCAAGGCCTTCGCCCATACAGCCCAGTACGATGCCATGGTGTCCGCCTATTTCACCGGTGCCATCGGCGGCGGCATGCAGACCTTCCCGAGCGACCTCAATCTATCGTTCCGCAAACGCATGGACCTTCGTTACGGCGAAAATCCGCATCAACAGGCCGCCTTCTATACCGATCCTCGCGCCATCGGTTCATCGGTGACCCACGCGGAGCAGACTCAGGGCAAGGAACTGTCATTCAACAACGTCGCCGACGCGGATGCCGCCCTGGAGTGCGTGCGTCAGTTCGAGTTTCCGGCCTGCGTTATCGTCAAGCACGCAAACCCTTGCGGAGCATCGCGCGCCGACTCGCTGCTGCATGCCTATTTGAATGCCTACAAGACCGATCCAACTTCGGCCTACGGCGGCATCATCGCTTTCAACCGCGAGCTTGATGCCGAAACGGCGCGTGCCATCCTCGAGCGCCAGTTCGTGGAGGTCATCCTCGCGCCCGCCCTCACCGACGCCGCCAAAGAGGTGCTGGCGGCGCGGGACAACCTGCGCATGCTGGTCACCGGCGAGCTGTCGCGCCCGGTGACTCAACTGCTCGAGTACAAAAGCGTCTCGGGCGGACTTCTGGTGCAGACGCGCGATGACGGCGTGGTGCGCTCGCAGGAGCTGCGCACCGTGACCAAGCGTGCCCCCACCCTCGCCGAGCTCGACGATCTGATTTTCGCTTGGCGAGTGGCGAAATATGTCAAATCAAATGCCATCATCGCGGTGAAGGACAAGACCACGGTGGGTATTGGCGCCGGACAGATGAGCCGGGTGGTGAGCAGTCGGATCGCCGCCATGAAAGCCAAGGACGAGGGCCTGAGCCTGGAGAGCGCGGCGGTCGCCTCGGACGCTTATTTTCCGTTTCGCGACGGCGTCGATGTGCTCGCTGAAATGGGCATTGCGGCCATTATTCAGCCGGGCGGGTCGAAGCGCGATCCGGAAGTCATCAGCGCCGCCGACGAACACGGCATCGCGATGGTGTTCACCGGCATGCGCCACTTCCGCCACTGACCGATCATGAAAGTACTCATCGTCGGCGGCGGTGGCCGCGAACATGCGCTTGCCTGGAAATGCGCGCAGTCACCGCGCACCGATCGCATCTACGTGGCGCCGGGCAACGCCGGCACCGCCCGTGAGCCCCAGGTCGAGAATGTCGATATCGGCGCGGAGGACATCGATGCCCTGCTCCGCTTCGCCGAACGCGAAGCCATCGATCTGACCATCATCGGTCCGGAGGGCCCGCTGGTGGCGGGCATCGTCGATCGGTTCACCGCCGCGGGTCTGCGCTGCTTTGGACCGAACGCGGCTGCGGCCCGGCTCGAAGGCTCCAAGGCCTATACGAAGGAATTCCTGAAACGCCACGGGATTCCAAGCGCGAGCTTCGCCACCTTCACCAAGCACACGTTCGACCCGGGCTACATTCGGGCCCAGCGTCTACCGCTCGTAATCAAGGCGGACGGACTTGCGGCGGGCAAGGGCGTGGTGATCTGTCCCACCCATGACTCTGCGCTCAGCGCCGCCGAGGGCATGCTCAAGGGCCAGTTTGGAGCGGCCGGGAGCACGGTGGTGGTGGAAGAGTTCCTTTCCGGGGAGGAAGTGAGCTTCATCGTCATGGCGCGAGGACTGCAGGTGCTGCCGCTCGCCACCTCGCAAGACCACAAACGCCGCGACGACGGCGATCTCGGGCCCAATACCGGCGGCATGGGCGCTTATTCCCCTGCGCCCCTGGTCGATTCGTCGCTCCATGAAAGGATCATGCGCGAGGTGATCGAACCGACGCTTCTTGGCCTGCAGAAGGACGGCATCGATTACAGCGGTTTTCTTTACGCGGGACTCATGGTCGCCGACGACGGCACGCCCAACGTACTGGAATTTAACTGCCGCTTCGGCGACCCGGAGACCCAGCCGGTGCTCTCACGCCTGAAAAGCGATCTCATCGATCTGTGCGAGGCGGCGCTCGAGGACAGGCTGGACGCGGCGCGCGCCGACTGGGACACGCGCGCCGCGCTCGGCGTGGTGATGGCTGCGGGCGGCTATCCCGAGTCCTATCGTAAGGGCGATGCCATCGAAGGTCTGGAGGCGGCGGCACGGCTGCCCGGCAAGGTCTTCCACGCAGGCACCTGCGAGGCGGAAGGCAAGGTCGTCACCAACGGCGGTCGCGTACTGTGCGCTGTGGGGCTGGGAGAAACCGTGGCGTCGGCGCAGCGCCAAGCCTACGCGCTCGTCGATGCGATTCACTGGAACCTGGTGCAATACCGGCGCGACATCGGTTATCGCGCCATCGAGCGTGAGAACGGCTGAAGCCCCGCCCACTTGGAGCCTGCGATCGCCGATGGCGTCTCGCTACTTCAGCAAGCTGATCGCCACGGACGACATCGCCTTGACGCCGGTTCGCAAGGTCGGCTCGGGATCCGGCTGGAACAAGGGCGTGTGCGGTCCGGGCAACGACTTGCCGGCGGCGCGCGCGGCTGCGAGCTTCTCGGGATTTGCGGCACCGAGCCAGAACATGGTGGTTGGTATCTTGCGTCCTTCGAGCCCGAAGACGCCGAAATCTTCGCTGGCCATTGCCGGCCCCGAGTCGCTTACGTTGGCCGCCCCGAGCGCAGCAACGAGTGCCGCCTTCACTTTCGCGGCGAGCGCCGGATCGTTGTACATCACGGGTGTGGACTCATGTTCCAGCACCGTGACCACCGGTGCGAGTTCCGGCGGCACACCGGCCGCCGTCGCAACCCCGGCGGCGGTCTGCTTCAATCCGTCGATGACGATTTGCCGGCTCTCGTCGCTGAAGGTGCGCGTGGTGAGTTCGAGCTTGACCTCGGTGGGGATGATATTGCGCTTGGTGCCGCCGTGAATGTCGCCCACCGTGACCACCGCCGGATCCTGCGGATTCTCGCGGCGGCTGACGATGGTCTGGGCCTGCACGATGAACTCCGCCGCCATCACGATGGGGTCCTTGGTGACTTGTGGCATCGCACCGTGACCGCCCACACCGCGGATTAGAACGTTCACTGAAGTGGACGCGGCGAGCGCAGGTCCCGAGGCGACGGCGACCATGCCCGCCGGCTGATCCGAGCCGTCGTGAAGCGCGATCGCCATGTCCGGCGTGCCGAAGCGCTCATAGAGATGATCGGCCAGCATCGCCTTGGAGCCGTCGATGGTCTCCTCGGAGGGCTGCCCGATCAGCATAAGAGTTCCGTGCCACTGCGATTTCGTGGCCGCGAGCACCCGGCCCACGCCCAACAACGTGGTGGTGTGAACATCATGACCGCAGGCATGCATCACCGGCACGTCCTGACCTGCCAGATTGGTACCACGATCGTGACTCGCATAAGACACCCCGGTCTGTTCCGCGATGGGCAGCGCGTCCATGTCGGCGCGGATGAGCAGCTTCGGACCCGCGCCGTTGGCCAGTATGGCGACCACTCCGTAGGCTTGCGAGCCGTCCGGGTACTTACCCACGTGTTCGGTCACGGTGTAGCCGGCCTTGCGAAGCCCTTCGGCGAGCAGCGCGGAGGTGTGCGCTTCCCGATGCGAGAGCTCAGGGTGGCTGTGAATTCCCTTGTACGTCTCGACCAATCCCGCGAGTTGCCCATTCACCAGAGAATCAACGCTCTGCGCCGAGGCGCCCGAACTCAAGGCCAAGCCGACGGCCAGACCGATCAACGTGTTTTTCATCGCGCATCCCGAAAGCTATGATGGAGGTAACCTGTGCCAGCACTACGTTACAACGTGCGGCACCTAATCGGGGAGTTTTTCCATGGTCCACATTCGTCCGAGCATCGCCGACAAGCGACGCACTTTTCACCGGCTGCACGAACAGGGTTGTTTCGTGATTCCGAATCCCTGGGACGTCGGCAGCGCGCGATTTCTGCAAGGACTCGGGTTCAAGGCCTTGGCGAGCACCAGTTCGGGCTTTGCCTGGTCGCACGGCCATGCCGACGGGGCCATGTCGCGCGATCGGGTGCTCGAACACTTGAGCGAACTGGTCGAGGCGACCGATCTTCCCATCAATGCCGATTTCGAAAATGGCTTCGCGCCGGATGCAGCCGGCGTCGGCGAGAGCGTGCGACTTGCAGTGAACACCGGCGTTGCGGGCGTCTCCATCGAGGATTCGACCGGCAAGGCGGCCGAGCCGCTCTTCGATCTGGACACCGCGGTGGCACGCGTGCGCGCTGCGCGCCAGGCGATCGACAAGCACGGCCCCGGCACCATGCTCGTCGGCCGCGCAGAATGTTTTCTCGTCGGCAAACCCGACCTCGATGAGACCGTCAAACGCCTCAAGGCCTACGCCTCCGCCGGCGCCGACTGCCTCTACGCGCCGGGCATCCGCTCCGAAGAGCACATCAAGGCAGTGGTTGCCGCGGTGGCTCCCAAACCCGTGAATCTTCTGCTTGGCTGGCCGAGCGAACTCACCGTGGCCGACGCCGCCGCATTCGGCGTGCGCCGCATCAGCGTGGGCGGCGCACTGGCGCGCTCGGCCTGGGGCGGATTCATGCGGGCTGCGAAGCTCATCGTAGAGCAGGGGAAATTCGAGGGATTTGCCAACGCGGCGAACGGCAACGACCTCAACGGTATGTTCCGGAGCACCTAGTTGCGCCGCCCCGCCCCACTGGGGCTCGCCGCAGTGACCGCTACATTGGTGCTCGCGGCGTGCGGCGGCGGTGGCAGCAGTACCAACTCCGGAGTCACCGCCCCGCCAGCGCGCGGGCCGCCTGTGACCAGCGAAGCCGACGGCATTTTGCATCTTGATCAGCTGCGCGCCATGGGTTTTCGCGGCGGCGGGATTCGCGTCGGTGTCATCAGCACCGGCGTAATCAACCTGGCCGCCTACCAGAAAGCCAACCTGTTGCCCGCCGACATTTACGTGAGCCAGCAGACCGTCGGAAAACTCGACGAGGGCAGCTGGATGCTGGAACTGCTCCATCAGCATGCGCCGGACGCGGTACTCGGTTTTTGCGACGGCGAGGATCTGGATTTCGGCGGCTGCATCAAGGATCTCGCGAACAACTATCACGCCGACGTGATTGTGGATGACCTCTTGTTCTCGGGGCAGTTCTATCCCGATGCGACCGCCTCCTTGGTCGCATCGCTCGAGGCGAACAACGACAAATTCGTGTTCGTGCACCTCGCGGGCAACGAGCAAAACGGCGGTTATTGGCAGGGCCCCTTCACGCCGGTGAGCGCCACCATCGGCGGCTCCAGCCGCACGGTGATGGATTTCGGGGCCGCGAGCGGCGTCTCCAGCGATGCTTTTCAGGCGGTCGCGGTACCGGTGGGCAAGCGTCTCGCATTCGTTCTCAATTGGAATGACCCGCCGCACGGCAGCGGCAACCG
>DASXOQ010000145.1:0-133439 GCA_036494165.1 Steroidobacteraceae bacterium | reverse complement strand
TTAACACCATCAGCCGCACGGAGCTGGCGGCTCTGAGGTCGACGCTGATCGCCGCGCTTCCCGGCGATGTCCAGTCCTTGGTGCTCGTATGGTCTCGGCCGTTCGCGGTGGAGTGCATGTCGATCACCACCGCGGTGGCCGCAGGGTATCGCGCAGGATTTTGCGAGCCGGGATGCGGGCGGACGGATCCCAGTCCCTTGTACGATGCGAAGGGTTGGCTGCCGGCCGACACCGCCGGCTGGCTCCCCAGCATGCTGCTGCCGAGCGACGATGAGCACCTGCTGCACGCGCTGGTAGCGCGCGGTCTCAAGGCCGACGCCTCGCACCCGCCGGGGACGGCGTTCCTGGTACACACGACCGATGGCACGCGGGATGTGCGATCGGCCGGCTATCGCGATGTGATCACCCTGGTAGGACGGCGGACCGACGTCGAGGAGCTTCTCGCCCCGCCCGTCGCACCGGTCGGCGACATCATCGCCTACTTCACCGGCGCGGTTCGCGTGGCCGAGCTGCCGCTGCTGCATTTTCGCCCGGGGGCAGTGGCCGATCATCTTACCTCCACAGGCGGCGTGCTTGATGGGTCCTCCGGGCAGATGTCGGCGCTCGAATGGTTGAAGCAGGGCGCCACGGGTTCTTACGGCACCGTGTCGGAGCCGTGCAACAACACCGGAAAATTCCCCAGCCCCGAAGTATTCCTCGATCACTATCTGCGCGGCGAAACCCTGCTCGAGGCGTATTGGAAGAGCGTGATCATGCCGGGGCAGGGGCTGTTCATCGGCGAACCCTTGGCCCGTCCCTATGAACTCGAGCCCTGAATCAGGTGCGCCCGCCGGGGCGCTTGTCATCGTCAATCGTTACTGTTATCCGGACAGATCCGCTACCAGTCAGATCCTCTTCGATTTGGCCGAGGCGGTTTCCGCCACCGGCCGGCAGGTTCACGTGTTTTGTTCGCGGCAGCTCTACGATGACGCCAAAGCGCGGCTCGCGCCGTTCGAGAGCTATCATGGCGTCGACATCCATCGTGTCTTCACCACCCGCTTCGGACGCGGTGCGCTGCTGGGACGAAGCATCGACTACGCATCCTTCTACGTGTCGGTGGCCTGCAAGTTGCTGTGGCGGTTGAGGCGCGGCGATGTGCTGATTGCGAAGACCGATCCGCCGCTGCTGTCGATCCTGGCGGCACCGTTGGCGCGGATGAAAGGGGCGATTCTCATCAACTGGCAGCAGGACGTGTTTCCCGAGGTGGCCAGTGAGCTCGGCGCCAACCCGCTGCCGCGTTGGCTCGATGCGCGACTGCGCCGTTGGCGCGACGCCTCGCTCAAGGCCGCACGTCTCAATGTCACGGTGGGTGAGCGCATGCAGGAGTACCTGCACCAGCGCGGCATTCCCATGGCGCAGATCAAGGTGGTGGAGAACTGGAGCGACTCGCGCGCCATCGTGCCCAAGCCTTCGAGTGAGAGCGCGCTGCGTCAGCGGCTCGGGCTGGGGCGCGACTTCGTGGTGGGCTATTCGGGAAACCTGGGGCGGGCGCACGAATCGGAAGCGCTGCTCGGGGCCGCTGTGCGGCTTCGGGACGATCCCGCGGTGACGTTCCTCTTCATCGGCGGCGGTGTCAAAATGGAGGCGCTGCGCAGCGCGGCGCGCGAGCGGACGCTCACCCGCGTTTGCTTTCTGCCCTATCAGCCGCGTGAGTCCCTTGAGGACAGTCTGGCGGCTGCCGATGTGCACCTGGCAAGCCTCCTCCCCTCGCTCGAAGGGCTGATCGTGCCGAGCAAGTTCTACGGCATTCTCGCCGCCGGGCGCCCCGTCATATTCATCGGCGATCAGGACGGCGAGCTGGCACGCATCATCCGGCAGGAGCGCTGCGGCATCATCGTCCCGGCGGGCGACGCGGACGCTCTGGTGGCGGCCATCGCGCGCCTGAAGGCGGATCCGGAACTCTGCGCCGCCATGGGCGTGGCGGCCCGGAGCCTCGCCGGGCGCTATTCGCTCGAGTCGGGCGTCATTCGGTGGCTCACGCTGCTGCAGGGGCTCAACGCTTAGTCGAGCATTCGCAGGACGAGCTGCCCTCCAGACACACTTTGGTGGTGTCGACGCCGCCGGGGCCGAGGGCGGTCGCAATGCGTTCGCACTGGTTGGCATACAGCACGCTGTGCCAGGCGATGGGTTCGTCCGGGAACGCGATGCCCATGCGCGGGTGGC
Source organism: Steroidobacteraceae bacterium (assembly GCA_036494165.1). GTDB lineage: Bacteria > Pseudomonadota > Gammaproteobacteria > Steroidobacterales > Steroidobacteraceae > Bog-1198. The sequence continues at coordinate 131,237 of DASXOQ010000145.1, read as the reverse complement.
TCTTCGAGCAAATCGGCGTGGCGCGCGCGCCATCGATATCCTCAATGCGATTGTGATAGATCAGCACATTGTCGCTTAACGGCCAGCGATGCGGCTCGGGTCCGGCAAACCAGGAGCGCATTTGGGCAATGCCGCCCCCGTAAAGAGCATCGGCATGCCGTACTTCGTTGTGCGCGATGGAGACACCGAAGCCCACCGTGGGCGGTGCGGTGTCGTCCCAGGGTGCTGCCGCGATGCCGAGAGCTATCCCCGAGGAGCTGCAGTCGAGATTCCAGTCGTACTTGCCGTCGACGAGGTTGCCGTCGATCTTGAGGAACGATTGGAAATAGCTCTGCATGCTGCAGTCCGGACATCGCTTCTCGGGTAGCACGTAAGACTGTTGGACGAATATGCCGTCGGAGTCGAATTGGCGGTTGCCGGCGACGACCGAATCGGCGCTTTGCGCCCAAATCACGATCAGTCCAGCGACCGGACGCGAACGATTGCTCTTCTGGCAAAGCGGCTCGCGATTGTCGACGACATTGTCGAGTACCATGAGTTGCCAGTATTCGCGGCCCACTGCGATGCGGCTCGCCCCGGGAAGCGGTGGAACGTCCCAAGCGGGCGCAACCGTGAAATGCGTGCGATGCGTGCTCGGATCGCTGCTGTAGGCGGTGATTTTGCGCACTTCACCCAGGCCCGGACCGCTCACCACCTGAATATAGTGGCCGACGTAGTAGCCCTCGGGCACGGGCGCCCCAAACTGACGATCGATAAGATTCGCTGTCGCGTCTAAGGTGGCGCTGGATACGCCCACCACCGGGGCGAGCGCCGCAAACCCGAAGGTATTGTTGTTGTTGTCGAACGCCAGTGCCTCGCCGTCGCCGATCTTGTCGCCCGTGCACGACGCATAGTTCTGCGAGACCAGCATTTCCTCGACCCTGCCGGTTGGGCTCCAAAAGAAGGCGGCCCGCCAGCCATGCGCATCGCTCGGATCGTTGAGGTAATCGACTGCCTCGCCTTCGGCGCGATTGCCCGAGAAGTCGAGCCGCTCGCCGCCACCCAGTTCGCTGGCCAGCGTGCCGGTTTTTTTAACCGCGTCAAGTTTGCTGCCGGGGAGAAATCGATTGTCGTCGATGACCGAATCCTTGATCCCGAAGCGCGCGGCGAGGTCTTGCACCCGGCCGGTCAGCTCCAATGCCGAGTTGTAGGCTCCGAAGGTGTTGCGCACGATGAAAAGTTGCTCGAGACCTTGTGCGCCGCCGCCGATGGCGATGTCGGGCTTGTCAAAAACGTTGTCGAATACGGCGACGTCGCGGACTGAAGCGCCCGAGACATCACCGCCGATCTTCAGGTACGGCTCGGCACGGTCATCGGGGGTGTAGCGCTGCAAATCCACGAAGGTGAATCCTTCGACTTTGTTGGCTCCACGAAGATTAAAGACGTTGCCTGGGGCGGCTGTGTTCCATCCGGGATGGCGGAGGAGCCTTGTGAGCTGAGAGCCCGCGCCCCGTATCGAGACGCCGGGCCCCAATACGAAGCTCTGAGCCTCGGTCTCTTGGGGGCCGCCCAAGTCCCAACTGCCGGATCCGAAATAAACCGTGCCGCCGCCCGCCGCCGCTGCGATGGCCTTGGCAATACAAGGGGTGTCGTCGTGACCGTCGTCCGGTCGACACCCGCCAAAGCGGGCATCGTCGATGCGGAAGGTTGGGGCTGGGACAGGTTCCGGCAGCACCTGCAGCGACTGATCCGTCAATAGGGGCACCGCGCCCTCACCTCGGTCGACTTCGATTCGGTAACGACCCGGCAAAAGCTGCGGCAAAGCGAGTCGTGCCACGTAGCGAGTGATCGTTGGCGAGCTGACGGCATCCTTGATGGCCTCGCCCGAGAAGGTTTGCGGACCTATGAGGCGGATGCGAAGGGCTTGAGGTGCGGGAGCTTGCAGATTGCGCCCGACAATCTTGATCTCCCGAGGCAGGTTTGCCGGCATCGTTCGTTCGTAGACATAGGCGGGTGTGATCCAAATGGGTCGGGCGTCATTGACGGTGAGCGGATTGCTCCACTCTCCATTCGGGGTATGCACCCATAGGGTGTAGGTGCGCCGGGCATCGAGCAAAGCGGGCAGACGGACAGTAAGCGAGTAGGGCACATCGGCCTCGCTCACGACCGGAGCGGTGCCGAGGCCCTTGGAATTGCCGGCTGCCCGGGCGGGCGGGGATCGGTGCCTCCCTTCTTGGTAGACGACCGTGTCGCCTGGTTGCAACCCCTCGCCCGCAATCAGCATTAGGTCGTCCGCCGCGCCATCGGTGGGGCTCTCGAATAGCGGTTGGTGCAGCAGCCGGGGCGGTGAGGACCATGCGCTGCCGAAAGCACCGAAAAACAGCAGCCAGATACTCGATTTGGGGAGACTGATCATTGAAAACACGGTGCCCGAGGCAGATTGCAACGATTTTGCAATGTCCATCTTTTGTAGTGCGCACCCATGATCCGGAAACTCGCCATCGTTTGTACGCACCCGATCCAGTACTACGCCCCGGTGTTTCGGGCGCTGTCCGGCATCTCCGGACTCGATGTGCGCGTGTTCTACACCTGGTCGCAGGCGGCAAACGCGGAGCAGTTCGACAGCGGCTTCGGGCGGAAGATTGCCTGGGACATCCCGCTGCTCGAAGGCTACGCCTACCAATTTGCCGAAAACGTCGCCGAACGCCCAGGCGTCGATCATTTCCGCGGGCTTCGCACACCCACCCTGACGCGCGACATTGAGAATTGGGGCGCCGATGCGCTGCTCGTTTACACCTGGAACTCACATGCGCACTTGCAGGCCATGCGTCACTTCAAGGGACGATTGCCGGTGCTGTTCCGGGGCGATTCCAATCTGATCGATCCGCGCCCGCGCTGGCGCGCGGCGGCGCGCCGCATGGCCCTCACCTGGATTTACCGGCACATCGATGTCGCCGTGGCGGTGGGCAGCCACAACCGCGACTACTTCGCCTGGTGCGGGATCCCCGGGGAACACATAACCATCGCGCCGCACTCCGTCGACGTTGTGCGTTTCGCCGCCGAGGATTCGGCCCAACTCGCGCAAGTACGCCGCTGGCGCGACGAGTTTGGTATTTCACCCGAAGCACCCGTCATTCTCTTCGCCGGCAAGCTGCAACCGAAAAAGAACCCCAGGCTGTTGCTCGACGCCTTCGCGGGTCTCGAGGCCTTCGCGCACCTCGTTTTCGTGGGCGATGGCGAGTTGCAGGACGAGCTTCTTACGCTGGCTCGAAGCGTGCCCCGGGTTCATTTCCTGCCGTTCCAGAATCAAAGCCTGATGCCGGCCGTGTACCGGTTGGGCGATCTATTCGTGTTGCCTTCACAGGGCCCTGAAGAAACGTGGGGCCTGGCTCTGAACGAAGCGATGGCGAGCGGCCGCGCGATCATAGCCAGCACGCGCGTCGGCGCGACTCCCGATCTGATCGAACCGGGTACCACCGGTTGGAGCTTCGAGTCCGGAGACCTCTTGGGGTTACGCGGGGCGCTGTCGGCGGCGCTCGCTCAGGGAGTTCCGAGATTGCACGCCATGGGGCGGCAAGCGCAGGCACGCAGCAGCGGCTGGTCGAGCGAGGCCTCGGCTGAGCGCATCGCCGAGGCGGTGCTCGGCGTTTTGGATATCGACAACCGCTCGCGCGTCTTCATTGCAAACACATGACAATTGCAAAAATAATCCCCGCGGCCGTCGCTGTCATCCCTCCGTCAATTTCGGAGCGAAACTGTTCGTTACAATTCGCGCCATGCTGAATCCCAATCCCAATACGCGCCTCGTCACAGATACCCGGCTGCTCATGCAGCAAGAGGTTGAAGAGCATCGCAGCGCGTTCGAGGCCACGGCGGCCATGCTGGCGGAACCGTTCGCTCGCATGGCCTCACTGATCGACGGTGCGCTGCGCGCGGGCGGCAAGCTGCTGCTCTTTGGCAATGGCGGGAGTGCCGCAGATGCCCAGCACATCGCCGCCGAACTGGTGATTCGCTACAAACAGGATCGGCCGGCGATCGCGGCCATCGCGCTCACCACAGACAGCTCGGCGCTGACCGCGTGCGGCAATGATCTGGGGTTTGAGGCCTTGTTCGAGCGCCAGGTCGAGGCGCTCGGCCGCAGCGGCGATGTGGCGCTCGGCATTTCCACCTCGGGCAACAGCGCCAATGTGCTGCGGGCCTTGCGGCAGGCGCGCGCGATGGGCTTGTATACCGCGGGACTGAGCGGCGGCACGGGCGGCAAGATGCCGGAGTACTGCGACGCCTTGATTATAGTGCCGAGCCCGGTCACTGCGCGCATCCAGGAGATGCACATCACCATCGGTCACATGCTGTGCAAGTCATTGGAAATCACCTTGGGCTTGGTCGACCCATGAATTTCGAGTCGCTGCTGCGGGCCTTGAATGAATTCCACACCGCGCGCGTGCTGGTGGTGGGCGATGTCATGCTCGACCGGTTCATCTATGGTTCGGTCGAACGCATCTCACCGGAGGCGCCCATCCCCGTGGTCAACGTGGAACGCACCAGCGACATGCCGGGTGGCGCGGCGAATGTCGCGCGCAACATCGCCGCGATGGGCGCGCGGGTCAAACTGCTCGGCGTGGTCGGCGCGGACGAATGGGCGAGGGACTTGAGAACGCAGCTCGCCGCTTCACCTTCCATCGAAGCCCACCTGGTCACCGATGCCACCCGGCCGACCTCGGTGAAGACGCGGTATGTGGCCGACTCACAGCAGGTCATGCGTGCCGATCGCGAGAGCCGCACGGCCGTCGGCGTCGAGATAGAACGGGCGTTGCTCGACCAGTTTGCCGTCGCGCTACGCGACACGGCCGTGGTGATCTTGTCGGATTATGCCAAAGGGGTGCTGTCGGACTCGTTGACGAAAGCGTTGATAAATACCGCTCGCCGCGCCGGCAAGACGGTGTTGGTCGACCCAAAATCCCGAGACCTCGGCAAATACCGCGGGGCGAACGTGCTCACCCCCAACCGCCAGGAATTGCAGCAGGCCTCCGGATTCGAGTGCCGCGACGAGGCGAGCGTGCACCAGGGCGGTCAGGCTATCCTGCGCGACGGCGTTTGCGATGCGCTGGTGGTGACACGTGGTAAGGATGGCATGTCGGTGATCGACGGCGACGGCGCCACGCATCTGCCCACCTCCGCCCGTCAGGTCTTCGACGTGTCAGGCGCCGGCGACACCGCGGTGGCGGCGATCGCTTTGGGCACCGCCTGCGGCGCCACTCTCATCGAGTCGGCACAATTGGGCAACATCGCCGCCGGCCTGGTGGTGGGCAAGCGTGGAACAGCGACGGTCTCGGCCGGCGAGATGGTGGCCGAACTTGCGGCCTACAGTGGCAACACCGATCGAGAAAAGATCTACACGCTTGAAACGGCGCTGCACCTGACGCGCATCTGGCGCGCCTCAAGCCAGAAAGTCGCCTTTGCGAATGGCTGCTTCGACCTCTTGCATCCGGGACACATCTCGTTGCTGGAGCAGGCGCGGGCCAGCGCCGACCGCCTGATCGTAGGGTTGAACGCCGATGTATCCATTCGCCTGCTGAAGGGCCCGAACCGGCCGGTCCAGGGCGAAGTGGCGCGCGCGACCGTTCTGGCGGCGTTGAAGTTCGTCGATGCCGTGGTGATCTTCAGCGAGGAGACACCGTTGCGTCTGATCGAGGCGCTGGAACCGGATGTGCTGGTGAAAGGCTCGGACTACACCCTCGACAACGTGGTGGGCGCACGTGAGGTCATGGCGCGCGGCGGCCGCGTAGTGCTCATCGACCTCTTGAAAGGCCACAGCACCAGCGAAACCGTCAAGCGCGTCGCGACGATTCGCTGACCCGCGGCGCGGCGTTCGGGCGATCGATCCTTCTCACAATGCCTACCAGGCATTCCTGGTGGTGGGAGTTGGTGCAGACATGCTGATCGCAGGGGCGGCACCTCACCTCGTTGCGCTCCACCACCGTGACGCGGTTGCCTCGCGGCCGCGACGCTTCGGAGCGGTTGGGCCCGAAGAAGACCGTGGTCTTGACGCCGAGGGCCGCGGCGATATGCGCAGGTCCGCTATCCATGGCGTAGAAAGCATCCAAGGTGCCCAGGAAATCCTTGAGTTCCGAGAGCGTGCCGGTCCAGCGTTCGATTTGCTGCGCGCTCGTGCTCGGTATCCGGGCGAGTAATTCTGAGTTGAAGTCCTTGGTATCGGCGGCGTCGATCAAGATGAGATGCTGCTGGCACTTGCTCGAAGCGTGCAGCAGCAGCGAGACGGCCTCCTCGATGGGCATCCGCCGCAATGCCAGGGAGGCGCCGAAATGAAAGCCGACGCGTGGCATGAGATTGACGGCCGCGCGGCGCCGCCCGGCATCGAGCGTAGGAACCCGCTCGTCCTGGCTCACCTCCAAGCCCAGATAATGGGCTAGCGTTACATGGTGATCGACATTGTGGCGCAGGCGGCCGGTGTCAGGCACCACATCCGAGAGCAGTGCGGCGCCGCCGGTGAAATCATAACCAATGCGGCGGGAGGCGCGTGACAAGGCCAGCATCAGGATGTTGCGTACATCGCCCCGCGCATCGATGGCCCAATCCCAGTGCTGCTTGCGGATCTCGCGCAGGGCGCGCAGCGTGCCGACGAGCCCGAGCCAGCCTTGACGGTAAACGGCCCAGGGCGCCTTGAACTGGATGATCTCATCGACGAGTCGTTCGCTCTCAAGCAAGGGCGCCGCCCAGGGCCCCGCCAGCAGCGCCACATGCGCCTGCGGGTAGGCGCGACGCACCGCCCGCAGCAATGGAATCAGCATCACGACATCGCCGATCAGATGCACCTCCACGATGAGGATGCGCTGCGGGGGCGAACCGACCGGGGCGGATCGCGGCAGGCGCAACATCCACGCCACCGGGCGCCAGATTGGGTCCAGGCGCCGGCTCAAGGCTGTAAGTTTGGGGTTGAGCGTCTTCATGGCGACCGCCTAGGTTGACACGGTCCTTGGAACAGTTTTGTGACACTCCCGCCGCAGGCCGGGAATTCAACAGTTTAAGTGTAAGGGGTCCGTCATATTCGACGGCGATACTGCGCGTTTATGCCGCCCTCCAACCTGCGCAAGAACATCGCGGCACTCTACGTCGTGCAAATCGCTTCCTACCTAACGCCGCTGTTCACGCTGCCTTGGCTCACGCGCGTGCTGGGTCCGAGCGGCTTCGGCGAGCTGAGCTTTTGCGTGGCGGTCACCGGTTACTTCGTGCTGTTGGCGGATTATGGCTTCAACTTGAGCGCCACGCGCCAGATCGCCGTGTGCCGCGACGATCGGCACCAGCGCTCCGTGGTTTTCTGGAACACCATGGCGGTGAAGGCCATATTGGGCTCGATCGGTTTGCCGTTGCTCATGGCACTCACCGGCCTGGTGACGCGTTTCGGCGAGGAGCGCAGCCTGCTGCTGATCAACTACTTGACCGTATTGGGGAGCGTGCTTACGCCCACATGGTACTTCATGGGCTGTGAACGCCAGGTGGTTTTGAGTTCCATCACCGTGGCAACGCGGCTGCTCGCCGTGCCCGCCACCTTCGTGCTGGTGCGCTCCGCAGGGGACCTTCAGGCCGCTGCCCTAATACCGGCGGGACTGACCGTGGTTGGCGGACTCATCAGTCTCGGCTTTCTGATCGCAACGAGACAAGTGGGCTTCACCGGCGTGCACCTGAGCGGCATTAACGCGGCGTTCCGCGACGGCCTGCATCTGTTCCTCTCAACCGCCGCGACCTCGCTGTACCAAGCGACCAACACCGTGCTGCTCGGCATCTTTTCGGGCAGTGTGGCGGTGGGCCATTTCAGCGCCGCCGAGAAGATCATCCAGGCCTGTCAGAGCCTGATCACCCCCATCAGCCAATCGATTTACCCGCGCGTCTCGCGCCTCATGCACGACTCGCAATCCGAAGCGTTTGTGCTGGTCCGCAAAGTCCTGAAAGTGCAGGGCAGCGCCGCGTGTCTGCTGTCGCTCGGCTTGTTTGCGTTCGCGCCTCTGATCGTGCGGGTGCTGTTCGGCGCCCAATACGCCGAAACCATCACCGTGCTGCGCTGGCTCGCCGTGGTACCGCTGTTGGTGGCTTTGTCGAATGTATTTGGAGTGCAGACAATGTTGGCAATGGGAATGAACAAACAGGTAGCAAGAATCTTGGTATGTGCCGGAGCATTGAACGTATTGCTGCTCTGTGGACTCGCATCGTGGCTGGGCGCATTGGGCGCCGCGGCATCGGTCGTGACCACTGAGCTGTTCGTCACTTGCGCCATGGCCGTATTTCTCATCCGACGCAAATTGCCGGTATTCCGTATCGGACTCGCGGTCTGACCATGACCGGAAACAACTTCGATGTCGTGGTGGTCGGCGCGGGCTTTGCTGGCTCGGTGTGCGCGGAGCGGCTTGCGAACGCGGGTCGCCGGGTGCTGGTGATCGATCGGCGCCGGCACGTCGGCGGCAATGCCTACGATGAATTCGACAAAGCCGGCGTGCGGATCCATCCGTACGGACCCCACATCTTTCACACCAACGGCAAGCGCATCTTCGACTATTTATCGCGCTTCACGGAGTGGCGTTTCTACGAACATCGTGTACTCGCACAGGTGGATGGCCGCCTGTACCCAATGCCCATCAACCGTCGCACGCTCAACGAGCTCTACGCACTCGAGCTGGATGAGAGTCAGGCGCAGGCGTTCTTGGAGAACGTGCGCGAGCCGCGAGCCGGGATCAGGAACAGTGAGGACGTGGTGCTGGCAAGCGTCGGGCGGGATTTGTGTGAGAAGTTCTTTCGCGGCTACACCCGCAAGCAGTGGGGGCTCGATCTTTCCGATCTATCCGCCGGCGTCGCGGCGCGGATTCCGACGCGCACGGGCGACGATGACCGCTATTTTACCGATGAATATCAGTTCATGCCGGCCGCCGGCTACGCTGCCTTGTTCAATAACATGCTCGAGCACCCCAATATCGAAATCCGTTTGGGCGTCGACTTCTTTCAGGTGCGCAGGGAGCTTTGCGCTGATCTCGTGATTTACACCGGACCCATCGATGCCTTTTATGACTTTCGTTTTGGCAGGTTGCCGTACCGCTCTTTGGAGTTCGCCCACGAGCATTTGCCGGAGACGCACCGTTACCAAACGGTCGGAACAGTCAACTACCCGAACGATCATGACTTCACGCGTATAACGGAGTTCAAACACTTGACCGGCCAGGACTGCCCGGGCACCTCGATTGTGCGCGAATATCCCCGATCGAATGGCGAGCCGTATTATCCGATCCCTCGACCGGAGAACGAGGCGTTGTACAAGCGCTATCAGGAACTCGCAAAAGCCGAGACCGCGGTCAAATTCGTGGGGCGCTTGGCTCAATACCGCTACTACAACATGGATCAAGTGGTAGGGGCGGCGCTCAAGGTTGCCGCTGAGGTTAACGAAGAGGCGCTTTCCGAATGAAGGCGCTCGTAAAGTCCGTCGTACGTCGCGCTTCGAAGGCCGCGCTGCAAGATGTATTGTTCCGTAGGCCGCGCGGAGACAGCTTCGATGTCATGGACATCGCCTTCTTCAACGCGGCCACGGACAGCGCGCGATTTTACGAAGATCACATGCTGACCGCGGCAGCATACGAAACAGATCTGATGCTCTTGGCGCATGCGCTCGAATTGTCCGCCAATCCCGGTCTGATTCTCGAGTTTGGCGTCGCTTCAGGGCGCACCATTCGAAGTCTCGCAGAAAAGACGACGCGGCCCGTTCACGGCTTCGACTCGTTCGAAGGACTGCCCGAGGATTGGCGCACAGGCTTTGCGCAGGGTGCATTCAAACAGACGATGCCGGCGGTGCCCCAGCACGTCCAGCTGCACAAAGGCTGGTTTTCGGACACCCTGCCTGCATTCTTGAGCACAAATCGTGAGCCGGTTGCCCTTCTTCATGTGGACTGCGACCTGTACTCGTCCACGAAATTCATATTGGAAGCGCTCGACCCGCAAATTGTCGCCGGAACCGTCATCGTGTTTGACGAGTATTTCAACTATCCCGGCTGGCGGCACCACGAACACAAGGCATTTCACGAATTTTCAGCGAAGACTGGAATCGAATATCGGTTCGACTCGTTTGTTCCGGCGCACCAACAGGTTTGCGTCGTCATTGAAGGTCGCAGGCCATGAAGCAATCCGTCGCTGCCGTGGTGGTGACCTACAATCGGGCTCGTCTGCTGCTCGAATGCTTGGATGGGTTGCTGCGCCAATCCCATCCCGTCGACAAGATCATATTGATCGACAATGCGAGCTCGGATGATACCGCCAAGCAGCTGAATTCCCGCGGGTATTTGAATCATCAGAAGATCGACTACCACCGGCTGCCCGTCAATTCGGGCGGCGCCGGAGGCTTCTATACCGGCATGAAGGTCGCGTTCGACGCTGGCTACGACTGGCTGTGGGTCATGGACGACGATGCGGAACCGCATCCGGATGCACTGGAGAAAATGCTGCCCAGCATGCGTCAGTCAGGTGTTGCGGGAGTGGCCAATCTCACGGTGGGATTCGACGGCGAAGCGCAGATCGAGCATCGCGGCTGGCTGCGACTGCGCAGCACCAAATGGCGTGCGCATTACGCCATTGACGGCAAAGCGCTGCCTGAACGCATGGAGATCACGTTTGCCTCCTTTGTGGGCATCGCGGTGCACCGCTCGGCGGTCGAGCGTATCGGTCTGCCCAAGCCGGAACTCTTCATCAAGGGGGATGACCTCGAATACTGTGTCCGGCTCGCCGCCTTGGGACCCATCATCTTGGTGCCCGGCAGCAAGATCATTCACAAGGAAGGTCAGAACAGCAACTATCACCCGATCCGACGGTTCGGCATGCAGTCGATGCGCCTGCCGCTGGATCGGTTGTGGCTGACATATTTTCCGCTACGAAACCTCGTTTGGATCCGCCGCCATCATTGCGGAAGCGGACTCGCCGCGGGATTTGCGGCGCGGGTGTTCCTGCGGATCGTGTTCGGCATTCTGGTGTTCGATAGCAATCATCGCTGGGTGCGGCTCAAGTTCTATTGGAACGCCATCACCGATGCGTGGGGCGGAACGTTCGACAATGACAAACCGCGTCGGTTGACGGGTGTGCTGCCGCCGACGATCAAGCGTCAGCCGGCTTCCTGAAGGGAAGCGCTGATCGCAGTGCAGACTTCATCCACGGTGATGGAGGCGATGCACTTTTTGGCGTGTTGCGTGCAAATGCGTAGCCCACAGCCGAAGCACTCGGTCTTGTGGTACAGCACGCGGTGTCCGGCGCCATACGGGAACCACCGTCCCGGTAAATTGCGGGCGCTGAAAATCGCCACGCAGCGTGTGCCGACGGCGGCCGCCAAGTGCATGGGACCGCTGTCGTGCCCGACGAAGACGCGGCAGGCCTGCATCAGCGCGCCCGATTCGCGCACCGATAACTCGCCGCAGAGATTGAGCGTCGGCATCGAGGCGGCGCAGAGTATGGCCGCACTGCGCTCGCGCTCCACCGGCGCGCCGAGTGCCACCACGCCCCAAGCGGGCAGCAATTCGCCTAAGCGCGCTAGCAGCGAGCGCCAATTGTCATCGCCCCATTCGTTTACCTCGATCTTGGTGCCGATGCTGAAGGCAAGAATTCCAGGGCATTCGGCGAGGGGCGCGAGCTTCCCGCGAGCCACGGCGGATTCAAGGGTCGACAAGCTCAAGTCCCAGGAGCTGCGCTCCGCCAAGCGGGCATCGCCCAGTTCCTTCAAACTGCGGCCCAAGTACTCGCTACGCTGTTCGAAGCGCTGCGTCGCTTCGTCAAATCCGACGCGCTGCAGGTCAGCCGACAAGGGAATGCCGATAATGCGCGTAAGTCCCAGCAGCCTGAAGAATGCGGCATCGCGCAGCGCTATCCGCCACCCACGTTGCTCGTGCAGGTAGACAAGTAGATGCGGCCGCCAGCGCCGTATCGCCTGTGCAACAGACCAGTAGTCTCGCAAGCGCTCGGCCCCGCGCTGCTCGCCGGGGTACTGGAAATAGTCGTGTATCAGCCCGGTGCCTTGGAGCAGCGTCGCCATGGAAGTGGTCTTGGGGCTCGCCATCAGGTCTGTGAGCACACGTCGCTCGGCTTGAGGAAAGCGACGCGCGATCAGATGCAAAGACGGCAACGCCACCAGGGTGTCGCCGAGGGAACCCAACAAAAATATCAACACCCTTTGGGTGGGCGAATCGCTCGCCCCATCAGCCAAACTAAATGCGTTCACGGTGCCTCGGCAGCGGCCGACAACTGCTCGCCTCGAGACTCAAATTTGACGCGACTATGGCTCATGAAGGGCGTTAGCAGACAAATCAAAATGTCCAAGCAAGGAGGAAGTGCTTCAGTACGGTCATTATTACGAAAACCGCTCGGGGTGCGTTGGGCAAAATGAGCCTCCGGGGGCTCGCCGGAACAGCATTCAGATTCAATTGGCGAATCAAGTAACGACCGTAGGAAATCGATCCCAGTCATCTGAGCAGCTGCCAAGCCGGCAGACGGCATCGCGGTCGCCATGTTGGCCCGAAAAGCGTCAGCCCGGCGCTCGCGCCCAGCCCTTGCGTAATAATCATGGCGGCGCAGTGGAACATACCTATATGCGCTTTCCATGACATAGGGCCGCCCAGCGGCGCAATGTAATAAAAACGCAACCTCGCGGGCTTTAGCTATGGCGCTGCTTCGGCTCCCTACTGCACTCGAAATGCCCAACCCAATTTCACCCCCAAGACCATTCCGCCCCACTTGGTACGCGGCAGCTGTCTTGGTGTTCGTGCTTGTTTTGGGCCTTGTCTGCGGCATGGGCCATCCCGAAAATGCGCGCATTCCATATCTTTGCTGCCTGTTTGCCATATGCGCGATGCCCATCGGCTTCTTCGACGGCTGGAACGGGCGGCACATGCTCTTGGGCCTTTTCTGCGGCACCTATTTCGTCATGTTCGGTTTGCAAGTCCTGCTGTCGATTCTGGATGATGTGGTACCGGGATCGCAGAGTGGCGCGCTAATGACGGAGACGGAGTCCGTCATCGTGGTGGGCGCTCTGCTCGTAGTCGCCGCCTATATGACGGTAGTGCGATGGAGCTCGGTTTCCGGCGCTAGATCGCGCGATTGGCCCGCTAACTACGCTTTGATCATCGGCGTTGCACTGTGGTTGGCAGGTACCTATGCCTTGTACGACTGGTACGTCTACATTGTCACGGATACCACCAACGAAGCCTTCCGTCGCGGCCTGGAAGGTAAGAATACCCTCGCTCTCAGTGCGTTTGTGTTCGCGCAAATGCTGCAGCCGGTTGGCATGCTGCTCATGGTCTATGTCTGGCAAACCCAGCGGAAGGCGTGGATGGGCCTTTCCGTCCTCGCCGTCGTGTTCGTGCAGGTGGTCTTGGGTTTCATCGCCGACATCAAGGGGCTTGCCATGCTCGGCGGCATCCTCGTGATTTTGGGCACCGTTCTTGTGCGCGGGCGACTACCGATGCGTTATCTGCTGGCAGCGCTCGCCTACGTGATTCTCGTATTTCCGATCTTCCAAGCCTATCGCTCAGAGATCCACGGTACCCGAGGGATCTCGCGAACCGAAGTGGTCAAGAATTTCGGGCACATATTGAGTCTGACGTTGTCCGCGGAAGAGCGCGTGAATACCGGCCGGTTTCGCGCCCAGACGTTCTGGGAGCGATCTTCGCTGTTCGGAAGCGTGCAGGTAGTCGTCGAGAAGGCCGGCAAGGGTGTGGCATTCCAAAAAGGTCATACGCTATCGCCCATTTTGACCACCTTCGTGCCACGAATAATCTGGTCCGACAAACAAGAGGTGCCGACGGGGCAGCTCGCCAATCGCCAATTCCACTTCACCGACAGCGACGACATCTTCATCTCGGTGTCGCACCTGGGAGAGTTGTATTGGAACTTCGGCTGGCCCGGCGTGATCGTCGGTATGAGCCTCATCGGCACGATACTTGGATTCATCGGCGCGCGCTTCAACCTCGCCGACGGCGTCACGATCACACGACTTTTGGTGACGGTCATCACCATCAAAGAGATGATCCTGGCGTTCGAGGGGGCGATCGCCCCCAGTTACGTGGTCTGGCTGCGCTCCCTGGCGTGCGTCGGGCTGTTGCATTTCCTTTTCGCCCGGTTTTCCTCGGCGTCGCGATCTGTCGAAAAAGGGCCGACCGGCGTGCCGGCCTTGACGCCGATTCCTTATCCCAATCTGCTGCGCTGAGCCTGCTGCATGCTGCTGGATGCACGTCTCACCGATGAAGTGGGCCCGAACCTCGCGTGCGACGCCGTGATCGTCGGGGCGGGGCCGGTGGGTTTGTATCTGGCTGCCTTGCTGATCGAGCGGAACGTGAGCCGCGACATCATCGTAGTCGAAGCAGGCTCGCACGTTGCAGATACTTCCCGCAACGCTGCCAGCTCGAGCAGCATCGGCAAGTTTCATGGCGGCGTACTTGATGGGCGCGCGGCGGGTCTTGGAGGCACCAGCGCGCTATGGGGTGGACAGCTCGCGGAGTTCGACGCGACCGACCTCGAACGGCAGGGCACCGAATGGCCGATGACGCATGCCGAGCTGCGCAAACTCTACGGGACGGTGTACGAGCGCCTCGGACTGGGACCGCCGCAAAGCGATAATAACTACCGCCAAAGACTCGGGCGCGAGAGCGAGTCTTCCGACTCGGCGGAGCGCTTTTTTACCTACTGGCTGTCGCGACCCAACTTCGCAGCGCAATACGGGCGCATGATCCGCGGCAGTGAGCAGGTGCGTGTGATCGTCAATCTCACAGCGCGCGATATGAAATTCGACGGCCCGGCCGGGCAGGTGCTCGAATGCAGCGCAGCCGAGCGGTGCATCACGATCAAGGCAAGCAAGTTTGTTTTTGCTTCCGGAACGGTGGCGACCAGCCGCTTTTTCCTTTCCACCCAGCGTAGCGGGCGCGTTCCCTGGGTCGACAACGTCAATGTCGGCCACTACTTCCAGGACCATCTGGCGGGCAAGATTGCGCAGGTCGATCTGATCAGCGAACAACGCTTCCGCGACTTCTTCGAGAACGGCTGGGTCGACGGCCTCAAGTTGCAGCCGAAGCTCGCCATGTCGGAACGCAGCCGCCGCGCGCTGCCAAGCGCCGCATGCGGCCAGTTCATGTATGTGTCGAGCGTACGCGACAACCTGGGTCAACTGAAAAACACGCTGCGCAGCGTGCGTGCCAATTTGTCCTTCTCCTCCGCGGCATCGCGGGCACGCGATCTCGTCGCCGTGGGTCGCTCGATGGTTCCATTGGTGACCCGGTTCGTGCGCAAACGGAGAATGTTCGCCCTGTTCGATGAGGGCTTGTTTTTGGAAGTCCAGGCCGAGCAGATCCCCATCCATCGCTCGCGCGTCGCCCTGCACGGCGAGGAGCGCGGTGCCGACGGACTCTATCCGGTCGCCGTGGATTGGCATTGCGACGGCGGCGAGCTCGAGGCCATTCGCACCCTGGCCACGGAGTGCGAAGCCTATCTCGAGTCCCGCGGCATCGCCCACCTCACGCTGGATCCGGTACTGATGGCGCGCGACCCCCGGTTTATCGACGGCTTGCTCGATACCTTCCATCAGTGCGGCGGCATGCGGATGGCGCGCTCGCCGGCTTCAGGGGTGGTCGACTTCGATGCGCGCGTATGGGGCACCGACAACGTATTCGTCGCCGGCGCCTCGATTTTCCCGTCTTCGAGCCATGCCAACTGCACACTCACCGCATTGGCGCTCGCCACGAGGCTTGCGGCCAGGCTGGGTAGCCCATGAGAACGCTTCGCGTTCCGGGCTCGGACGTCGCCATCAGTCAGCTGGGGTTAGGATGCGCGCGGATGTTCGGAGGTCGCGAGCTGCCCCAGGCGGCGCGGCTTTTGGA
Organism: Steroidobacteraceae bacterium; assembly: GCA_036494165.1. GTDB lineage: Bacteria > Pseudomonadota > Gammaproteobacteria > Steroidobacterales > Steroidobacteraceae > Bog-1198. Next base: position 115,359 of record DASXOQ010000145.1, on the reverse strand, counting down.
GTCGGCCCTGAAGCATGGCATTACCCACTTCGATACCGCCCCCGCCTACGGGTCCGAAGCGGTCTTGGGCACCGTGCTCGCGGGCTGTGCAGTAACCATCACCACCAAGGTGGGATTGCCGCGGTACCAAGCCTCATCGTCCACGGCGCGGCGGGTGCTCGGGCCGCTTTATCGTCGCACGGCACGGGGCTTGCTCAGCCGTGTGCCCGGTCTGAAGGCGCGGCTGCTCAAGGCGGCCGCGGCGCCGGTGCAATCAAACGTGATGCCGCGACGTCGGCTCGGTCGGGGTGAGGTTCTGGCCGAGTTGGAAGTGAGCCTAAAGCAACTGCGACGATCCTCGATCGATCTGTACCTTCTGCACGAGCCGAACAGCATCGAGTTGACGGACGAACTCGAAGGCGTATTCGCAGAGCTAAAGCATGCAGGGATCATCAAGGCGTACGGACTGGCCTTCGGCGGCGGCGCCACGGCTGTGGCATTCGGCACGGTCGTGCAAGCCCGGGCCCCCATCGAATTGCGAGAACGTCCGGGGGAACACTTGTGCATATCCCACGGAATTATCCGGGGTGCTTCGGAGCGTAAGGGCATACCCGCCCTCATGGCCGATACGTTGCGCTCGTCCCCCGGGCGGGCGGTCATCTTCTCGGCCAGCAGTCCGCATCAGATCAGGCACATCGCAACTGAGTGCGACGGCGGGCCGGTGTCACCAAGCTGAAACAGTATGCCGGTATCTAGGATCGCCGCCGTCCCATCCGCCCGATCCTGAAGGAGTCCTGCGCAATGTCCGTGGTGCCAGAAAACGCCAACCTCATCGCTCCGGTTTGGCGTCTGCCTCGCACGTTGATTGTGCTCGCCATTGGCGTCGGATTGTTGAGCCTGTGGCCGTTCTGGGACGGCATCGCCGTGATGTTCAACTGGTGGCTCACCCTGCCGGAATATAGCCACTGTCTGCTGCTGCCTCCTGTCGCCGCATTTCTTATCTGGCAGCAAAAGGACCGGCTGGAGCGGCTGCCCTTCGCCGGCAGCTGGCTCGGTGTGGCAGTGGTTTTCCTCGGCGGGCTCGCGTTGTTCTTGGGCCAAATAGGAACGGTCTATACGTTGGTGCAGTACGCCTTCGTGATTACCGTCTATGGGCTGATTCTGTCGTTTCTTGGCCGCCCGGCTTTCAAGCTCGTGGCCGTGCCGCTGCTCATCCTGTTTTTCATGGTACCGCTGCCGAATTTCCTACTGTTCAACCTCTCGTCGAGTTTGCAGCTGATTTCCTCGCAGCTCGGTGTGGCATTCATGCGCCTTTTCGACATCAGTGTGTTTCTGGAAGGCAATGTGATCGATCTCGGGGGCTACAAGCTCGAAGTCGCCGAAGCGTGCAGCGGTCTGCGTTATCTGTTCCCGCTCATGACCTTGGGTTTCCTCATGAGCTATTTCTACAAGGGTGCTTGGTGGAAGCGCATCGTGCTGTTCCTATCGAGCATCCCCATCACCGTGCTCATGAACAGCCTGCGCGTAGGCGCCATTGGCGTCGCAGTCGAGCACTGGGGCATCGAAATGGCGGAAGGGTTCCTCCACGAGTTCCAAGGCTGGATGGTGTTCATGATCAGCATGCTGATCATGTTCGGCGAGATCATCGTGCTCACCCGGATCGGCCACGAAAGCGCTGCCTGGCGGCAGCTGTTCGGCGTCGAATTCCCCGCGCCCTCGCCGGCCGGGGTGGCGTCGAGAAAACGCTCGGTGCCGACACCCTTCATCGCGGCCGCCCTGATTTTGGTGTGCTTGGTAGTCGTCACCGTCGCGGTACCCCGTCCCTCCGAAATCGTTCCCCAACGCACATCCTTGACGCAGTACCCCATGCAGATCGAGGAATGGAAGGGACACCGTGAGACCCTCGAAGCGGTCTACACCGATCAGCTGCAGTTGGATGATTACCTGCTTGCGGACTACCTTGCCGGGCCCGACGCAATCGTGAATCTGTACGTGTCCTATTACAACTCGCAGCGCAAAGGCGAGGCGGTGCACTCGCCGCGCGCCTGCCTGCCCGGCGGGGGATGGCAGATGCAGCAGTTCGATCAGCGAACGATTCCTGGCGCAACCATCAATGGCCAGCCGCTGCGCGTCAATCGGGCGCTGATCCAGCAGAACGATCAACGCGAAGTGGTCTATTACTGGTTTCAGCAGCGCGGCCGCGTCATCACCAATGAATTCGCCGTCAAATGGTTCATATTTTGGGATGCGCTCACGCGCCACCGAACCGATGGTGCGATGATACGGGTGATCACGCCGCTCAAAATCGGCAGCGAGCCAACCGAGGCCGACGCGCGCCTGCGGGAATTCGTCACGCGCATCGCCCCCACTCTCGATCGCTACGTCCCTAACTGACCCATGGCCTACGCCCTACCGTTCATCGTCGGCATGGTGGTGACCATGGTGTGTCTGCCCATTCTGGTCAGGCTGCCGAGCCGCTGGTCGGTCATGGACGCACCCGGCGAACGCAAAGTTCACGCCATCCCCATTCCGAGGGTGGGCGGCCTCGCAATGGCGCTCGGTGTGTGTATCGCAGCGATCTGGACGGTGAAGCTCGATAGCCACGATATATGGTTCCTGGCGGGCGCGGCGATTCTGATCGCCTTCGGCTTTGTGGACGATCGTTTCGACCTCGACTACCGCATCAAGCTCGTAGGGCAGATCCTTGCCATCAGCATCGTTGTGTTCGCCGGCGGCGTGCGCATAGAAACCATCACGCTCGATGATCGGTTCTGGCTGCCGAGCTGGCTGCCGATTCCGCTTACTATTTTCTTTTTGACCGGCATTACCAACGCCATCAACCTCGCCGACGGTCTTGACGGGCTGGCGGGCGGAACCACATTCCTCTGCTTGTGCGCCGTGGCATTCTTGTCGAGCGCCAGCGGGACTGGGTCTTCCACCGCGCTCGCCCTGGCCTTCGCGGGCGCAGTGCTCGGCTTTCTGCGGTTCAATACCTTTCCAGCCACCGTGTTCATGGGGGATGCCGGCAGTCAACTCCTCGGTTTCAGCATCGGCGTGCTCAGTATCCGTGCTACACAGAGCGCAAGCAGCCAGATCAGCGCCACTATTCCGGTGCTGCTGTTGGCCTTGCCCATCCTCGACACTCTGAGCGTAATGGTGCAGCGGGTCAGCGAGGGACGCTCGCCCTTTAGCGCCGATAAGAATCATATCCACCACAAGCTACTTGCCTTGGGATTCCATCATCACGAGGCGGTGATGGTGATCTATACGTTGCAGGCCGCGCTGTTCGTGATCGCTTACTTCATGCGCTACGAATCAGACCTCGAAATTCTTGCGGTAGTGAGCAGTATTTTCGTCGGTGCCGTGGGACTTCTGCAGCTTGCGAGTCGCAGCGGATGGCGATTGAGAGGCGATGCGATGCCCGCGCGAGTCGGCGCCTCTCGCTTGAGCTCGGGCGCGCACTCCCACGTATTGCCGTTTTTTTCCTACGCCGCCATAGCCACCGGCATTTGCGTTTACGCGCTGCTCATCGTGATCGATGGCGTCACACCCACCGTCGATGTACGGCTGTTCGTGCTCGGTCTGCTGGTGGTCATCGTGGGTTTCCTGCTGATATTCCGCCACTCGCAGCTGCGGGTGGTGGAGCGGGCCGTCATTTACGTGACGGCGACAGTGCTGGTGTATCTCGACGCCATCGTGCCGCAACCCAACCGAATTATGTCAATCATCGGCTGGACTGCCATTTCGGTAGTGGCCGGCGCGACCGCCTTGCGACTGCGAGTCTTCAACGATCGGAATTTCCAGGTCACCCCGCTCGATTTGATCGTGCTGTTCATGGCATTGGTGGTGCCGAATCTTCCGGGCATTTTCGATTTTCCGCATGGTGGCGCCCTGGCGATTGCCAAGCTGGTTGTTCTTTACTACGCGCTCGAGATGTTGGTGAGCCGCTCGGAAAGCGGCGCCCTTTGGTTGCGGCTCGGTGCGGCCTGCGTGCTCGGCGGACTTGCAGTTCGTCCGCTGATTCATTTTTAAGCGTGTAACGCGTTCGTCACCAACTGTTTCTAGACTCACCGGCTCATCAAGCTTGGGGATCCCGATGTTGCCGCAATTGAGAACCACATTGACGTGGCTGGTGGTGGCCGTCGTCCTCGGCATCGCGGGCTGCGGTGGCGCCGAAACGCGCAAGGCCCATCACCTGGAGAAGGGAAAGGAATACTTCGCCGCCGGCAACTTCGACAAGGCCCGCGTCGAGTTTCGCAACGCCTTGCAGATCGCGCCCGCCGATAGCGAGGCGCGCTTCGAAAACGGCCTGGTGGACGAGAAGCTTGGCAATCTGCGCGAGGCCGGCCAGTTCTATCAGGGGGCGGTCGAAGCGAATCCGGACAATGTGGCGGCACGCGGCGCCCTGGCGCGCTTGTATGTGTTCGGCGGCGCGCCGGAGCGCGCGCTCGACACCGTTAAACCCGGTCTTGCGACGCATCCGGACGATGCGCGTCTCCTCGCGGTACGCGCTGCGGCCAAGAGTCAACTGAAAGATCGCGCCGGTGCTCTCGAGGATGCGACACGGGCGGTGCAGCTTGATCCGCTCGGAGAAGACGGGATCTCGGTACTGGCTGGCCTCTACCGGGCCAACGGAGATCTCGACAAGGCCGAAGCGCTGCTGCGCGATTCGATCGTGAAAATTCCAAATTCGCTTGATCTGCGGTTGGAGCTCGGGCAGCTCTACGAATCCACGGGCCATGACCAGCAGGTCGAAGAGATTCTCGCCGATTTGGTCAAACGCAATCCCGACAAGAGCGCGCATCGATTGCGGCTCGCGCAGTACTACGCACGCATGAGCCGGTTGGATGACGCCGAACGGACTTTGCGCGAAGGCGTCGGCGCGCTGCCGAAAGAGCGCGACATGAAAATCGCGCTGGTGGATTTCCTGTCGGCGCGCCGTTCGCGCGATGCCGCCGAGCAGCAGCTCAGGACCTTCATCCAGGCTGATCCCAAGGACTACGACCTGCGCTTCGCGCTCGGCAGCTTCTACGAGCAGGGCAAGCAGTCCGACAAGGCGGAAGCGTTGTATCGCGAAGCGATCCATGATGCGGGCACCGACGGCCCGGGAATTTCGGCTCGCAATCGGCTGGCGGCCCTTCTGGTGCAGCGCAACGAGATTGCCGGCGCCGAAAAGCTGATCGCCGAGGTGCTCGACAAAAATCCTCGCGACAACGATGCACTGATCCTGCGCGGCAACTTGGCGCTCTCGCAGCACGATCCGAAGACTGCGGTGGCTGATCTGCGCGCGGTGTTGCGCGACCAGCCCAACGCCATCGGCGTCATGCGCTCGCTGGCACGGGCGCATCTTGCCAATGGCGAGCCGGCGTTGGCCGAGGAGACCATGCGTCGCGCGGTGGACGCCAACCCGCAAGATGCCGGGGCGCGATTGGATCTGGTGCGCCTCCTGGTGCAGCTCGGCAAGCAGGCGCAGGCCGCGCCGATCGTGGCCGAATTGGTCAAACAGAAGCCGGATGACCTGGCAGCGCTGGAAACGCAATTCAAGATTTCCGCCGACCTCAATGATCGGGTGCTGGCGAAATCCGATGCCGATGCCATCGTGACGCTGCAACCGAAATCTGGCTTGGGTTACTACCTGCAAGGCCTGCTCGCCGATTCGGGCAAGCAACCCGATGAAGCAATCAAACTCTACGCCAAGTCGCTCGAGGTGCAGCCCGCCTCGCCCGAGCCGCTCGAAGCCCTGACCCGGGTGCTCGTCCTGCAAAAGCGCGTGCCTGAAGCCCTGCAGCGCCTCGATCAAATAATCGCGACCAATTCGAAGTCGGCGGGGCCGGCCAATCTGAAGGGCGAGGTGCTGCTCTCCGAACACCGCACCGCCGAGGCGGAACAGGCATTCGCGCTCGCCGCACAGCGCGATCCGAAGTGGGCCCTGGCGTATCGCAACCTCGCAGCCGCGCAGATGGTGGACAAGAATGCAGCAGGGGCGGAGGCCACCTTGCGGCAGGGCATCCAGTCGGCGACCGCCGTGGAATTGCTGGTCGCAGGGCTCGCCGATCTGTATGCGAGTTTGGGTAGGATCGACGACGCGATAGCGGTTTATAACGCGCAGCTCAAGCGTTCGCCGCAGTCCGAAGTGTCGAGCAACAATCTTGCCATGCTGCTGGTGACCTACAAGAAGGACTCCGCGAGCCTGGATCGCGCCAAGGAATTGGTCACGCATTTCGCCAATTCGAACAACGCCGACTTTCTCGATACCTACGGCTGGGTACTCTATAAGCGGGGCGAGGGATCGGCTGCGGTAGCGGCGCTTCAAGGCGTTATCAGCAAGACCCCCAATTCTCCAGTATCCCTGTATCACCTCGGCATGGCGGAGGTGATGCTTGGTCAGCCGGATGCAGCGCGCGATTACCTTTCGCGCTCGCTGCAGAGCGGTAGATCCTTTCCCGGGATGGAGGAAGCGCGATCCGCCCTGGCCAAATTGGCTCCTCCAACCGCACAGCCGCAAACCTAGCGAACGTTCCAAGGACTGAACCCACCCATGCGCAAGTACGTATCCGCCGTCATTTTCACAACGCTCCTTGGCGCGTTCCAACTGCCCTCGGTGCACGCGGACGTGCTGGTGGCCGATGCGACCGTGGCGACAACCAAGGGTGATCCGGCGCCCGCTGAGTATTCCTTCACCACCACGGCCTCGGAAGTCTTGACCCTGACGCTGACGGATATTCAGGAGCCGGCGGCGTTCACCTCGCTGAGCGTCGCGGTGACCCTGAATGACACCCTGGTGGGCTCGGCAACCGTCGATGCCACGCACAAGGCGACCGTGGCCATCCCGGCCGCGGTGGGTACCTATACGGTGCACGTCGTTGGCGCGCCCGACAGCACCCAAGGCTTCGGCTCGTTCGGGGCTTGCGTCACTCGCAATTCCGATCCGACGCCGCGCACCTGTATTGCGGCTGACTCCTATTCCGGGAACATCGAGATCCCGAACACGCCTTCTTCGACCCCGACTTCGCAGGTGAGCACGCAGTTCACCTCGACCACGGCCGGAACCTACACGGTGACCTTGAGCGACGATGCGTTTCCGGTCGCCTTGGGCACCTTGTCCGGGCTCATCAGCAATGGCGCCACACAGACCGTGATCACGGCCGGGGCGCCGATGCAGGTCACCTTGACCGCGGGCACCCAGTACCAGCTGCTGTTGTTCGCGCAGACCAATGCAACGGTCATGGCGGGTCTATACGGAATCAAGGTGGTGGACCCCGCGGGTGCGGTGTTGTTCGATCGAAGCGAACCGGTGGGCAGCATCGCGCCGGTCACGGAGATCACCAATCCGAAAGCGCAGGCGCTCACCTTGAAGTTGCAGGACTACGGTTATCCCAGCGCCTTGAGCGGTCTCGGAGCTGCAGTGACCCTGGGCTCGACGCCCCTGGCGGTGCAAAATGCGGCCGGCACGATCGCCATCGCCTCGGCGGCGGCAGGCACCCTTGAGCTCTGGACCTACGCCGAACCCGGAAGCCAGCCCGGCGTGTATGGCTTGAGCCTCGCCAGCAGTTCGAGCACCTTGTACTCCACCACGCAGGTGCTCAATCCGACCGCGACCACCACCTCGACGTTTGCCTTCGTGGTGCAGCTGCCGGCGGCCGGCCAGTACAACCTGGCGGTGAGTGACTTTCAATTCCCGGGCGCCTTGCAGTCGCTGTCGTCGACCATTGAGCTCGGCGGCACGGTACTCACCGTGTCGAGCTCGGGCGATTTCACGACCACGCAAGGCGGCACCGCCATCGTCGAGGTCCAGGCCCAGGCGGTCCCGAGCGGCACCGGAATTTTCAGCGTCGCGGTTCAGAGCGGGGGATCATCGCCCACGCTGCTGCTCGATCAAACGCAGGGCGTGGGCGGCGTCTTCACCCAGCGCATCATCAACTTTGGCAATGCCGGCCAGTACGACCTGACGCTCACCGACCTGAACTTTCCGCAGGCATTCACCACCCTGGCCGTGGTGCTGTCGCAGGGCAACCAAGTGCTCGGCAAGGTTTACGACTCGGGCAGCACGGGAACGTTCTCATTCAAACTGACGCCCGGACAATATGTACTGAGCTATGTCACGGAGCCGGGCACGCAAACGGGTTCCTTACCCTTGGGCTACGGGCTCTACGGAACGCGCATCTCCTCCACACCGCCCACCGTTACCTTCAGTGCGTCATCCGCCTCGGTACAGGCGAATGATACCGATACCCTCACTTGGTCCAGCACCAACGCCGCGAGTTGCACGGCGAGTGGTGGCACCGGATGGTCCGGTGCCGAGGCGACCAGCGGAAGTCTGGCCGTGGTGGTGTCGCAGACCGAGACGCTGACCCTCGCCTGCACCGGGCCCGGTGGCTCGGTGACTCAAACGGTCACCATCACGGCGACCGCGCCCCCAAGCAAGAGCAGCGGCGGCGGTGGCGGTGAACTCGGCATAGATGCCCTAGCGCTCTTGGCGCTGGTGACGCTCGCCACACGCGCCCGCTTAGGACTGCGTCGGGGTCGCTGAACAATCACTCATGCGATGCGTTCGACGACGTCGGAGCCGCGGCATTCGGTAGCCGGCAGGCAACCAGCATGGCGCGATCTTCCTCGGTGCCGCGGATGACGTCGTAGCCCCGATTGCCACAGGCGCGACCTGCTTTGACCAGGCAGTTGGACCAGCTGTTGAGAAGGCCGCCGCAGGTCACGGCAAAGCCGCGTCGACCATCGGGGGCGTAGGTGTCGTGTTGGCTGGCGCATCCGGCGAAGACCATTGAGAAAAGCGTGATCGAGGAAAGGGCTGCAAGTTTGCGCATGTCAGGAACACCTAAGCTGTCGTTATGCAAGTCACATTGACCAGCCAACGTTACAACGGCGTTTCAGCAAATCATCTGTGTCAGCGGTGGCGCCGCGCAAGGTCCGGGTCGGCGCTGTGCACGGCCATCTTCCTGGGACTGCTCTCGCTTTGTGTCGCGGGTGGGCGGGCGCGCGCGGAGGCGCTGCAAGGCCTGTATCTCGATGCCGAGTTCGGCAGGGCGCGCAACACCTACGATACCAATGATCTCGATGCGCAATGGCAGTCGGTGGTTTCCGAAAGTCATGAAACGCTGAAATTCACCACGCGCAGTGATCAGCGCTACGCGGACGCGTGGTTGGCTTCCGTGGGATATCTGTTCAATCCCTATATCGGTCTCGAAGCGGGGTTCGTGCATGCCGGCGAATTGCGCTACGTGGCGAGCGGCACAGTGACGGCCGGCTCGGCGGCGCAAAGTACCAGTTTGCGTGCGGAGGTCACCTCCCACGGACCCCTGTTGGCGCTCGTCGGCCGGCTGCCCTTGCTCGAGGCGCTCGACGTGGACCTGCGCGTGGGCGCTTACGACGGGCGCAGCGATTTCAACGACGTCCTCACCTTGGGCTCGCACAGCGCGCCTGGCGGCGGCGAGAAGAGCACGGTGTGTTTGCTCGGGGGTCTCGGTGTCGACGTCAGGGTTCTGAATCACTTGTCGGTGCGACTCGCCTATCTTCGCATCAATCACACCGGGGACACGGCGAGCACGGGCCACTTCAACGTCGATATGGCCATGGCCGGCATGCGGTGGACGTTCTAGGGCGGCTGAGTTCCCGCGCGGTCTAGCCGGATCCCTCAATATGCCTCGCAACGGAAAGCAGCGAATCGAACACGCCCGGCTCATTCGGGGGCACATGGACCGACCGCACCAAAAAGCGCCGCGCGATCCCGGCGAGGAGTGCCGCTTCGATGTCTGAAGGCTTATCGCCGACAAGCGCGGATTTCGATGGATCGATCCGATGATCTGCGATTGCCCGCAGGATGAGGCCGGGCGAGGGCTTGCGGCAGGAACATTCGCGGCGCAGCTGCTCGAGCCTGGCCTCGGGGTGATGCGGGCAATGGTAGACGCCGGCGAGCGGCGCGCCGGCTGCGGCGAACTGCGCCTGCATCCAGCGAGTGAGGTGTGAATACGCGGCCTCGTCGAAGTATCCGTGCGCTATACCAGCCTGGTTGGTTATGACGATCAACTGGTAGCCGGCGCCATGCAGCAGCGACGCGCCCTCCAGGGCGCCGGGCAGGAACTGAAAGTCTGCGATCCGATGCACGTAACCGTGATCGACATTGATGACGCCGTCGCGATCGAGGAACACGGCCATGCCTTCACTTGTCACATCTAGACCCCGGCCGGCGGAAATGGCGGGCTGGAACGACAGGCTCTGATTCAAAGCGGCAACGGGAAATCGGCAAAGGCATCGTGGGCGCGCGAAGAGAACAGAACGTACAACAAGCAGCAAAGGTCCGCCGCGGCGCCGATTCCTTGCAGCACTGCGGTGTCATTGATTTCGCCTGCCCAAATTACCCGGATCCCCGCGATGAAAAAATCGCTTATTGCCGCACATGCCAGGAACGCCTTGCCGTGCGACCACACCCAGCGAACAACACCGCCGGCCTTGGGCACACGCCGGAATAGTACGATGAGCAGCGGCGCGCCCAGAAGCGCGGGCACCAGTACCGCAACATCGGGACTCCACACACTTCGCAGCGCTGCAATCGCGGCGCCGCCAACCCCGGCCACGTGCGCCGCGCCCATGATAAAGGGCAGAGTGAGCTCCCTCGTCAGGTAGAGCACCACGACCCAAACCAGCGGCGGCGGCTTTAAGCAGAGGTACCCATCATAGGCTGATTCGGGGTAGGAGCTTGCCGTCTGGTGTCTGAGCATGGGCAGTCTGGGAAATGAAAACGTGCAAGCTAACGGGGCCATGTTGCGTCTCGGTTACCAGCCATCGAATCCGCAGCGCGGCGCATGTTAGCCAACTGTCAGATTATGTCGTTCGCGGTGCAATAGTTACAGCCGATACTGTTCGCCGAAGAAACGAATACTTGGGGACTGTCCATGCCTCAGCTCATGAAGATCGCAGCCTTGTCGAGCCTCGGGCTCGCGTCCTTGGGTAGCGCCCATGCCGACACGCTGACTCCGATTGCCGTGGGCGGCAATCTCATTTTGAGCGAGAGCTGGGCATCCACCGGCTCCGGTCAGACCCCCTCGACCGTCAATGGCACGGGTGTCACAGGTGCTGGCGGAGTCGGCATCAGTGATCTGACGGCAAGCGGTGCAGGGGCCTTTCAGTTCTCCCAGACGCTCACGGCGCCCACCGGCTCCTTCGCGGCAGCCGACACGGTGAACGGAAACTCCTACGGCTTCGTGGCCTCCTATGTGATCGACGTGACGCCTTCCATGGCGAGCGCCTACACCTTTTCGCTCAATATGAGCTCGCAGGTGGGAATGCAGAATCTGTCCGCACGCCTTTACGAATATAGCGCCAATGGCGTGCAGAACCTCACCCTCGGGGGCACCGGTGCGGTGATGAGCGGCATGGTGGATCCCTGGTCCGCCAGCGTGAACCCGACGGCCGGCAATCCGGTTGCGAGCACGACCTTGGGCACCACGAGCCTTGCGAACGGCGGTGAGTTCGTGCTGGAGATCGTCGGCATCGAGACCGGCAGCCAGAATGGCAGCTATTCGGGACAACTCGACATCACCCCGGTGCCGCTGCCGGCGGCGCTGCCGCTGCTGTTCTCGGGTCTGGCGGGCTTGGGATTCCTCGGGCGTCGCGCGAGATCAAACTCTTAAGATCGACTCGGGGCCAACGCGGCGTGATACTAGCGCCGAATGAAAGCGGTCTATCACGAGGGCTATCAGAGCGCTCTTCCTGTTGGGCATCCCTTTCCGATGAGCAAATACCCGCTGCTGCGAGCGATATTGCTCGCGGAGGGATTGCTGGGCGAAGCGCAGATCGTCGAACCCGAAGCTCTGGACCTGGCCACGCTCTCGTTGGTACATAGCCCGGAATATCTGCAGAAACTCGCGTCCAACGGCCTTTCGAGTCAAGAACAACGACTGCTGGGGCTGCCGTGGTCGGACGCGCTGTGGTGGCGCTCACGACTTACCTGCGCCGGCACGCTGCTGGCCGCGCGGCTGGCGCTGGCCGACGGGATGGCGGCCAATCTCGCCGGCGGCACCCATCATGCCTTCGAAGATCACGGCGAGGGCTTCTGCGTGATCAACGACATCGCGGTCGCGGTGCGCAAGCTTCAGGCGGAAGGACTCATCGAACGCGCCTTGGTCGTCGACCTCGATGTGCATCAGGGCAATGGCACGGCGGCCATTTTCGCGGGCGATGATCGCGTATTTACGTTCTCGATGCACTGCGAGCGCAACTATCCTTTGCGTAAGATGCGTTCCTGCTTGGATGTGGCTCTGCCGTCCGGTGCCCGCGACGCCGAATACCTGACGGAGCTCGCGCTGCATTTGCCGCTGGCGTTGGACTATGCGCATGCCGATATCGCCTTCTATCTCGCTGGAGTCGACGTGGCGGCGGGTGATCGATTTGGCAAGCTTGAATTGAGCGATGACGGTGTTCGGGCCCGCGACGCGTACGTCGTAGAGACCGTGCGGTCTCGATCGGTGCCGCTAGCGATCGTGCTCGGCGGCGGCTATGCGCCCACGCGCGAGCGAACGGCTCGGCTGCACGCCGAAGTATTTCGCGCCGCGCTCGAATATGAGCACCATCAGTCGAGCTCACGGCCTTAGGCTTCGTGGCAGACCATGGCGGCGGTCGGGCTCAGACTTAAATTGGCACGCATCAAGAAATACGCCGCTGCCATATGATCTGTCAGCCAGCTTTTTGAACGTTGAGACGCGGCGTGGGCAGCGTGGATTGCGGTTTCACCGCGGTAAGTTCCGCGAGCGCGGCTTTTTTCTGTCCATTTTTCAGGAAGATGAAGACATTGCCGGTGGTCGACCTGGGCAGAACCGCATGCAATATCCTGAAGAGCCGATACAGGGTGCGCGATCCGAAGAAATATTGCGGGTCGGACGAGTGAATGTAACTGTAATTGATCCAACCGGGAAATTCGTTGCGCACTCTGCGCAGGCTATTGAGCTTATAGGCGGTGGGAAACACGTCGCGCGCCTCGCGCCGGGGTTGTAGAAAGCGCAGTACCCTGACGTGCATGGGATTGCGGATCACCCGGGCGAATACGCTTACATAGTGCATCGCATGCGGCGTGCGGGCACAGAAATAGCCTCCGGGCTTCAGAAGTCGGGTGATTTCGCTCTTGAAGCTCTCCACATCGACGACGTGCTCCAACACGTAGTCGCTCAAGATCAAATCGATGGAGTGATCTTCGAGCGGCACGCGGTTGTCGCAAATCACCAGGTTCTTGTCACTGGTCGGATTGCTCAACACTGCCTCGTCGATATCGGCGCAAACGTACTCTTTGACCTTGCCTTTGATCCGGCGGAGATCTTTGCGGTATTCGCATTCGTCCGTGTACCAGCTGCCACGGCCAGCGCCGAGGTCGAGCACCGTGAAATCGGGCTGCAACAAGGCGTTGATCCGATTGCAGAACTCAATCGTGCCGTCGTTGCTGAGGAACCCGCCAATTGTGTTTTCAGCTGGGTTGTAATAGATGCGCGGCACAACCACCGGACTTCCTCGGGTTCGGATCGGATGTCTGATATTAGGTGTGCATTGTTGCGATTTGGATAAAAGCAAATCACGCGGCGGGCGCCCGTGATGCGAAACGCTGCCTAGGCGGTGGCGCTTAACCCGACGGACCGGTACAGGTTCGAGAGCAGCCAGATAGGCCCGATCAGCAGGAACTGCAGGTCCTCGAGGAACGATGGGCGTTTACCCTCCACCGCATGCCCCACGAATTGGCCGATCCACGCGAGCACGAACGCGCCGGCGAAGACCCACCACAAAGGGATGGTGAGGCTGTGGGCCAGTGCGTTAATGGACCAAGCCATGACGGCGAACATCAAGGCGGCGCCGAGGGCCAAGCGCAGCGACAGGAAGGCGTAATAGATGACGGCGAGAAAAATCATCACCCACGCCCAGTTGATCTTGACGGGCAGGGAAGGAAAGGGAATCAACCAGAGAAAACCCATCACGCACCAGACGATGATGGGCACGCAAATCCAATGCAGAAATTCGTTGGTGGGGTTCTGGTGCGAATCCCCGTATTCGGAAAGCCACTGTCCCGCGGTGCGCATGGCCTCACCGTAACCCAGGCGCGGCCGGTAGTTCAAACCGGCCGCGCTCGCGGTTGTCTTTAGGCGACCATCAAACCTTTCAGCTTGTTGATGGCGTTGGCTTCGACTTGGCGCACGCGCTCCGCCGAGATGCCGTACTCGTCGGCCAGCTCATGCAGCGTCGCCTTGTTGTCGGTCATCCAGCGGCGCTTCAAGATGCTGCGGCTGCGCTCGTCCAGCTTCTCCATCGCCATGCTGAGACGGTCCTGGGAATCTTCCTCCCACTCCTCGTTCTCGACTTCCACCGCCGGATCCGCGTGGCTCGCCGGCAGATACATGGCCGGCGAATACGTGGTCTCTTCCTCGTCCGTATCAGGAGCGGGGTCGAAGGACATGTCGCGGGCCGACAGGCGCTGTTCCATTTCGCGCACGTCTTTCACCTCGACGCCGAGGTCCCGGGCGACCGCCTGCGTTTCGGCTTCCGACAACCAGGTGAGGTTCTTCTTCATCTTACGCAGATTGAAGAACAGCTTGCGCTGCGACTTGGTGGTTGCCACCTTGACCAGGCGCCAGTTGCGCAGCACATATTCGTGGATCTCCGCCCGAATCCAATGCACCGCAAAGGACACCAGGCGTACGCCGACCGCGGGGTCGAAGCGCTTGACCGCCTTCATCAGGCCCACATTGCCTTCCTGGACGAGGTCGCCCATGGGCAACCCGTAGCCCAGGTAGCCTCGGGCAATGTGTACGACAAACCGTAGGTGCGAGAGCACCAGCTGCCGAGCGGCGTCCAAATCGCCTTCGGCTCGAAACTTGGTGGCGAGCGCCACTTCATTGTCCTTCGTCAGGACAGGGATCTGGGATACGCGGTCGATGTAAGAGTCGAGGCTCCCGACAGGGCCCGCGAGAACCAGTCCGCCTTGTTTAGCGACTAGAGCTTGAGCAGTCATGTCCGTAAATCCTCCCATTCGTTGGAGAGCAATCTTAGCACTCTTTAGCTCGGATTGCTACACCGCTCGGTGTTTTCACTCCGAAAGTAATCATTAAAAAACATAAGCTTATACGGGTTCGATTGCACGGATATGTCGCGTCGCAGCAAGCCACGATCCCGCCCACGCCAACATCGCGGCAACCCCCAACACTGAGGCCGCCATTCCGAATCCCAAGCCCTTGAGTCGAAAATCCGACCCGTAGAGGCTGGCAAGCTCGGCTACCGGGCCCTTGAGCACCAGGGAAGCGATGGCGAGAAGAATCAAGGCCAAAAACCCGCCGCCCAAGCCATACCAGAGGCCGCTATAGAGGAAGGGCCTGCGGGTGAATCCGTTCGAGGCCCCCACCAGTTTCATGACCACGATTTCCGCGCGCCGGTTCAATATATCGAGCCTGATGGTATTGCTGACGATGAGCACGATGCCCAGCGCCAACAGCCCCCCGGTGAGATAGACCACGCGCCGCAATACATCGATCATCCCATGCAAACGTTTCACCCATTCGGTGTCGAGCTGCACGCTCTGCACATCGGGCATGGCGGTGATGGCGGCTTTCAGTTCGTCCGTTCCGCGGGGTGTCGAGGCATCGAGCGACGGGGTCACCACCAGCGTGTCGGGCAGGGGATTGTCGGTGAGGGCATCGAGTGCCTTGCCGAAGCCCGAGTCATCGCGAAACTCCTTCAGCGCCTGATCGGCGCTGATGAGGCGCACCTGCGCCACATCGCCGCGCAGCTTCAGCTGCTTTAGGAGCGCCGGGGCCCGCGAAGCCGGCGCCTTCTTGTCGAGGTACACGGAAAGATCGAAAGCCTCGTTCAAATTGCCGGTGGCTGAACGCGCGTTCTGCAGAAAGAGATTGAGGACCAAGGGCAGCGCGATGGCCACGCCGATGACGCCCATGGTCATGAAGGTGGCGAACGGCTGATTGACGATGCGGCCCAGCGAGCCGATGAAAGTCTGCGCATGGCGCGCGAAGTAGGCGCCGATCTTCACGAGGGCCTGCCCTCGTCCTGCACCCGGCCCCCTTCCAGCACGATGCGCCGCGCGCCGATCTCATCGATCAGGTGCACATCGTGCGTGGCCACCATCACGGTCACGCCGACTTCGCTGAAACGCCGGAACAGCTGCATGGTGTCGCGCGCGAGATCCGGGTCCAAATTGCCGGTGGGTTCGTCCGCGATCAGCAGCGCCGGCTTCGCCACCACCGCGCGCGCGATGCCGACCCGCTGCTGTTCCCCGGTGGAAAGTTCCAGCGGCCGGGATTTCTCCTTGCCGAGCAGGCCCACCTGGTCGAGCGCCGCGCGCACGCGCTTGTCCGCTTCGCGCTTCGGAATGCCGGCAATGATCAGCGGCAGGGCCACGTTGTCCATCACGGGACGATCCTCCAACAGCTTGTGATCCTGGTAGACCACGCCTATCTGGCGGCGGTAGTGCGGGATGCGGCCGGATTTCACGCCATTCAAGTTCTGGTGATTGACGATCACCTGGCCTCGCGTCGGCCGCTCGATCAGGGCGATCAGCTTCAAGATGCTGCTTTTGCCGGCCCCCGAGTGGCCCGTAAGGAAGGCAAGCTCGCCGTCGCCGACCTCGAAACTCACCCCCGCGAGCGCCTCGCGCCCGTTGGGGTAGCGCTTGAACACCTGATCGAACCGGATCATGACTCGCCCGTCTTCAAAAGCGCGGCGACGAATTCCTCGGCATTGAACACGCCGAAATCCTCGGACTGCTCGCCCACGCCGATGAAGCGAATCGGGATCTTCAGGCGCTGCGCGATGGCGAGCAGTACGCCGCCCTTCGCCGTGCCGTCCAGCTTTGTGACCACGAGCCCCGTCACGGTGAGATTCTTGTTGAATTCCTCGGCTTGCGCCACGGCATTCTGGCCGATGGTGCCGTCGAGCACCAGCAGCACTTCGTGCGGCGCGTTTGCATCCAGCCGCGCTATCACGCGCTTGACCTTCTTCAATTCGTCCATGAGATGCGATTGGGTGTGGAGCCTGCCGGCGGTATCCGCAATCAGCACGTCGATGCCGCGCGCCCGCGCGGAATTGAGCGCATCGAAAATCACCGCCGCGGGCTCGGCGCCGGGCTGCTGTGCGATGATGGGCACGTTATTGCGTTCCGCCCACACCTGCAGCTGCTCGCGCGCCGCCGCGCGAAAGGTGTCGCCCGCGGCCAGCATCACCGACTTCCCCTCGCCCAGGAGGCGATGCGCGAGCTTGCCGATGGTGGTGGTCTTCCCGGCGCCATTGATGCCCACCACCAGAATCACATAGGGCTTCGCCGCCGCGTCGATCGCGAGCGGCCGCTCCACCGGCTTCAGAATCGCGACCATGGACTCGTTCAGGGCCTTGATCAGGGCATCGACATCGTTGAGCTCCTTGCGCGCAACGCGGTTGCGCAGCGACTCCAGGATCTTGGTGGTCGCCTCCATGCCCACATCGCCCGTGATGAGGCGCGTTTCCAGGTCGTCGAGTATCTGCGCATCGATCTTGCGGCCGGGCAGGAACTCCGCGATATCGGTGGTGAGCCAGGCGGGACCGGTGTTCAATTTGGCGCGCAGCCGCTTGAAAAATCCGCGCACGCCCGGTTTATCGGCTTCATTCGTCATGGCGGGTATGATACCGGCAGTGGCCAAAATGAAGCGGGATTTACCGCAGCCCCATCGCAATTCGGTGCGCATCGTCGGCGGCGCATGGCGCGGTCGTCGGCTCGCTTTCCCGGATGCGCCTGATTTGCGGCCGACGCCCGATCGCGTGCGCGAGACACTGTTCAATTGGCTGCAGCATGAGCTGGCCGGCCGCCGCTGCCTGGACCTGTTCGCGGGTTCCGGCGCGTTAGGATTGGAGGCCCTGTCGCGCGGCGCCGCGCAGGCGGTTTTCGTCGATGCATCCGTCCAGGTTGCGCAAAACCTGCGGATGCAGATCGCACACCTGAAGGCCGGGAACAGCGCAGTGGTGCTGAACGTGCAGGCCGAAGATTATCTGCAGCACCCGGGCGAAGCCTTCGACATCGTATTTCTCGATCCGCCGTTCAACTCCAAGCCGGTGGACGAGCATGTGTCGGCCCTGGCGTCGGGCGGTTGGCTGAAGCCAGAGGCATTCATTTATATGGAAAGTCCGCGTACCTCGGGACCGCCCCAGCTGCCCGAGGGCATCACCTTGATCAAATCGAAGTCGGCGGGCGATGTGGGTTATCATCTCGCCCGCGTCAATCGGCGGACAGATCATGCATAAACGAACAGCCGTCTACCCCGGTACTTTCGATCCGATCACCAACGGCCATACCGATCTGGTGCGCCGTGCCGCCAGCATTTTCGACAGGTTGGTGG
Organism: Steroidobacteraceae bacterium; assembly: GCA_036494165.1. Taxonomy (GTDB): domain Bacteria; phylum Pseudomonadota; class Gammaproteobacteria; order Steroidobacterales; family Steroidobacteraceae; genus Bog-1198. The sequence continues at coordinate 97,018 of DASXOQ010000145.1, read as the reverse complement.
TGGCCATTGCCGCCAACCCCAACAAGGCGCCCATGTTCAGCGTCGAGGAGCGCGTCGCGATGGCGCGGCAAGTGCTCGCCGACGTGCACAACGTGGAGGTGATGGGCTACGGCGGCCTCACGGTGGATTTTGCGCGCGCCAACAACATCGCCGTCGTCGTACGCGGTTTGCGGGCGGTGTCCGACTTCGAATTTGAATTTCAGTTGGCTAACATGAGCCGGCATTTGAGCCCGGAGATCGAGTCGGTGTTCATGACGCCGCAGGAGCAGTACACATTCATTTCCTCGACTCTGGTGCGGGAGATCGCCGTGCTCGGCGGCAATGTATCGGAATTCGTTCATCCCGCCGTCGAGCTGGAACTGAAACGGCACCGCAAACCGTGAAGTCCAACCGTCGCATCGCTTTCTTCGCCGTTGTCGCGGCGCTGACGTTCAATGGCGCTGCCTTTGCCGACGCCCCGAAGCCCGTTGCCCACAAGGCAGCTATCGCGAGCGCCTATCCTCTGGCGAGCAAGGCCGGCGAAGAGGTGCTCGCGGCAGGCGGCAACGCATTCGATGCGGCAGTGGCGGTATCCGCGGCGCTTGCGGTGGTCGAGCCCTCGAGTTCGGGGCTCGGCGGCGGCGGATTCTATCTCCTGCGCCGCGACGCCGACGGCCTCGAGACCATGGTGGATGCGCGCGAAAAGGCGCCGGGCCACGCAAGCCGCGACATGTACCTCGACAAGTCCGGCAATGCCATCGAGAACGCTTCCATCTCAGGGCCCCTGGCCGCCGCGATTCCCGGCGAGCCGGCCGCCTTTGAATTTCTTGCCAAGAAGTACGGCAAGCTGCCGTTGAAACGCGACCTGGAACCGGCCATCAAGCTCGCGCGCGAAGGATTTCCACTCTATGCGCGCCTGCAGGGCGGGCTTCGCTACAAGCGCGAGGTCATTGCGCGCTCGCCGGATGCCGCCAAGGTGTTTTTGACGCCGGACGGCAACGTGCCCGACATCGGCGCCATCATCAAGCAGCCGGAACTCGCCCGCACCCTCGAGGCGATCGCCGCGGAGGGCGCGAAAGGCTTCTATCAGGGCCGCGTCGCGCAGGATCTGGTCGCGGGGGTTCGTGCCGGCGGCGGCATCTGGACTCTGGAGGACTTGAAGGACTACCAGGTCGTGGAACGTAAACCCCTGGTGGGCTCATATCACGGGGCGCGCATCGTATCCGCCGCGCCACCTTCCTCGGGCGGGATCGCGGTGATCGACTCGCTCAACATTCTCTCCGGTTACGATCTGAAGCGCTATGACTCGGCCACGCGCAAGCACCTGATCATCGAGGCCATGCAGCGTGCCTATCGCGATCGCGCCATCTACCTGGGCGATCCGGATTTCGTCAAAGTGCCGCTGGCGAGGCTCATGAACGAGGACTACGCGGCTGGCCAGCGCACCAGCATCCGCCTCGACAAGGCCATGCCGTCCGACATGCTGCCGGGCATCGAAGCGGACAACGGCGGCACCGACACCACGCATTTTTCGGTGCTCGACAAGGACGGCAATCGCGTCGCCGCCACGATTTCGGTGAACCTCTTCTTCGGCACCGGCTACATGCCCACCGGCACCGGGGTGCTCCTCAACAACACCATGGACGACTTTTCCACCAAGCCCGGCCGTCCCAACGAATTTGGCCTCATCGGCGCGACGGCGAACGCCATCGCGCCGAACAAGCGCAGCCTTTCCAGCATGTCGCCGACCTTCGTCGATACCAAGAAGGGCATGATGATCATCGGCTCGCCCGGCGGCAGCTTCATCATCAGCATGGTGCTGTTGGGTACCTTGAACTATCTGGACGGCATGAATGCCGCGGATATCGTCAAGTACGGGCACTACCACCACCAGTATCTGCCCGACGAAGTCGACTACGAGCAGGGCGCGTTGAGCCCGGATGAGCTCAGCAAGCTCTCCGCCATGGGGCACAAGCTGCGCGCCTCCAGCCGCCAGTGGGGCAACATGCAGGTCATCACCTGGGACTTCGCCAGCGGCAAGGTGGAGGCGGCGTCGGATCCCCGCGGCGAGGGCGTAGGCCTGGTTTATTGATCGAGTGAACGGGGCAGCGCGACCGCCGTTCAGTTATCGCGCCGATCCTGACGTTCCGAAATTCCCGGACGATAAACCGCTGGTGGTCTTCGATGGCGACTGCGTGCTCTGCTCGAAGGGCGCGCAGTCGCTCATTAAACGCGATCGTCGCGCCGTGTTTCGCATGACCGTGGCGCAGTCGGCATTGGGCCAGGCGCTCTACCGGCACTACGGTCTCAACAACCTCGACTTCGACACGTATCTGTTGATCGACTCGGGGGTGGCCTACTTCAAATCCGATGCGACGGTGCGGGTCCTTGCGCGACTGCCATTTCCCTATTCGATCGCCGGGCTTTTACGCTGCGTGCCGCGCCGCGGCCGGGATATCGTCTACGACTTCATCGCGCGGCGACGCATTCGTTGGTTCGGCGCCCGGGAGAGCTGCTTCGTGCCGAGTCCTGCCGATGCCGGGCGTTTCCTCTCCTAGCCGACCTTTGATCAGCTCCTCGCCAGCAGCAGTTCCTCCGCGTTCTTCGGCGGACGAAGTCCGTCGCGCCGGTTCGCGAAGTAACGCTCGCCGAGACTGGCGGCCGAGACGTGCTCGGCGTGCGCAAAGCCTGCTTGCAGTGCGAGCTGCACGATCTTTTCGGGGGTGAAGAAGCTCAAGAACGGCGTGCCGCTGGCGCGTGCGCCTTTCACCGCCATGTCGAGGCCGAAGCGCACTTCGGGTTCTGCAAACTCGATGGGCATCAGGAAGCTCATGACGAAGGTCGAGCCCGCAGCGAGCGTCGCGACCTGCTTAAGCGTGGCCGCGATGGCGGCCTCTGTGAGATACATGCTGACGCCCAAGGAGGAAACCACGGCGGGAGCCCTTGCGTCGAAGCCGGCCTCTTTCAATGCCCGCCACCAGTCTTCGCCGGCCTCGAAGTTCACGGGCACCCATCTGAGCCAGGCCGGAACGCCGAGTCCAAGTTCATGGAGGCGGCGGATCTTCCAGGCTTGCGGGCCCTTCTGATCGACTTCGAACACCTGCAGGCGTGGGGCCTCATCCGCGCGCCGCTGCGCAAAGCTGTCTAAGCCCGCGCCCAGGATCACGTATTGTCCGACGCCGCGGCCGGTTGCGTCCGTCACGAGATCCTCCACGTAGCGCGCTCGCGCCACGATGGACGCGCGGAATGGCTTCATGAACTCAGGATCCATGTCGGGGCGCTTGCGCCATTCGTCCCCGGGCGCGGCGAGCTTCAAGCCGACATCGTCATGGAACACCGGGGGCGGCGCATCGACCTCGAGGTGCAGTGCTCGCCACAGCGCCACGCGGACCGCGGTGTTGTCAGGAGCTTCTTCTGAATCGGCCAAGACCGCCTCCGCCCAATGCCTCAACGCTGACAGATGGTGCACCAATAAGTACTGCGTTGTCCCTGCGTGAACTGCTTGACCGGCGCCTTGCAGACGCGGCACTGGGCGCCCGCGCGCTCATAGACGTAGAGCCGTTGCTTGAAGTATCCCGCTTCGCCGTCGGCATTGACGTAGTCGCGCAAGGTGGTGCCGCCGATTTTCACCGCGGCGGCAAGCACGGTCTTGATGGCCTTGGCGAGTTTTTCCGCCTCGGCGGCCGAGATGCGACAGGCCACGCGCTTGGGAGAAATGCGTGCGCGAAACAACGCCTCGCTCGCATAGATATTGCCGACGCCGACGACCAGCTGCGAGTTCATGATGAGCTGCTTGATGGCGACCTTGCGCTTGCGCGTGATGCGAAACAGGTAATCGCCGTCGAATTTCGCGCTCAATGGTTCGGGCGCGAGATTCTTCAACAGCTGATGGCGCTCAGGATCCTCCGCCGTGAAACTCAAGCTGCCGAAACGGCGCGGATCGTGGAAGCGCACCACCCAGCCCGAATCCATGACGAAGTCGACGTGATCGTGCTTGCGCGGGGGGGTGTCCGGCTTGACCAAGCGCACGCTCCCCGACATGCCCAGATGCAGAATCACAGTGCCCGAGGCGACGCGGATGAGAATGTACTTGGCGCGCCGTTCGACGGCGAGCACGCGTTCGCCGATGAGGCGGGATTCGAAGTCCTTCGGGACAGGCCAGCGCAGACGCCGCTCGCGCACCACGACCTCGAGCACGCGATGCTGTTTCAGCGCGGGCTCGATGCCGCGGCGCGTGGTTTCGACTTCAGGAAGTTCGGGCACGGATGCACCCGATCAAGCACGCGTCCCTAAGCGGGACGCCGGGATTACTTGATCTTCGACTCTTTATAAGGGACGTGCTTGCGCGCCACCGGATCGAATTTCTTGGTCTCCATCTTGTCCGGATGCAGACGCTTGTTCTTGGTGGTGGTGTAGTAGTGCCCGGTGCCGGCGGAGGAAACCAGTTTGATCTTGTCACGCATGGGGAATCTCCTTAGACCTTCACGCCTTTGGCGCGCAAGTCGGCGAGCACGACATCCAGGCCGCGCTTCTCGATGGTACGCAGGCCTCGCGTGCTGACGCGCAAGGACACCCAGCGCTTCTCCGATTCCAGCCAGAAACGATGGCTGTGCAGATTCGGCAGGAAGCGGCGACGCTTGCGGTTGTTCGCGTGGGAGACCGTGTTACCGGTTTTCGGGCGTTTTCCCGTGACCTGGCAGACTCGTGACATGGCTAAAACCTTTAAGGGCCGAAACTTGAAAAGAGCCGCGCTTTATACCAGGATGCGCCGGAAGCGGCAATGACCGGCGGCTAATGCCCTTAAAAACAATGGCTTAAGGCTTGTCAGGTGCGCCTGGCGGCGCACCGAGTACGTGTCTGAAAAGCTCCGTGTCGGCGTATTCCCGAAGATTCGCCGCCAAGCCCCCGCGAAACTCGAAAATCCAGCAATACTGGTTTTGGTGGGCGAGGCCCTCCTGGTGCGATTCTCGCCCCGGCCCTCGACGGCGACCAGGTCGCCCTCGGCGATCATGCGCTGCGCGTGCGTCCGCATGGGCGATTCGAGTCTCGCCCGCAGCGGGCCTAGAAGGCTCGTGAGGATGGCCTGCTTGCCTCGATAAGCGCCCGACCATGGAGTGCTGCCGATGATGGTCCAAGTGGCATCATCAGCGAGCAAGTCCAGAAAGGGCTGTCCGTTGCCCTTCCCGGTCTCGCTGAAAGCATGCTCGAGTTGCGCCTTGTTCGAGGCCGATCCCATGGCCTATTTTTCCCAACGGCCCGCGATGAAGTGCCAGCGGGAGTCTTCCTGCGCCCAGTGCTCGGGGACCCAGTGCTTGTTCTGACGTTCGACCAGGTAGCTCCCCGGGATCCAGTGGTACTTCTTGCCGTCGAAGGACCAATAGCCCGCTCCCCAGACATACCCGTCGCGATGCGCGGGCGAACCTTCGGCGCGCGGTTCGGGCGGCGCCTGGTCGGAGTAGATCTCGTGGGATTTTGCCGCGGAACCGAGGAAGCTCCCGGCGGCCAACAACGCGAAACTCAAAATCAGCGGCTTGCGAAAGAGGCTCATGTTCAGCTCCTTGTTCAAAGGGAACTGAACGAATCATACGATAATCGTCTAGTTAGTCAAGCTAAAAATGAACGAATCAGACGCAATTCGTTCAAGTGCAAATTTAACTTATTCCTGCTGTCTTGGCTAAAACGCGGCTGCCGGCCAGCTGAGCCGAGACAAACGTGGAAAGTTCTGCCTCCATCTGCTTGTCGGTTTCACAACTCATCGCGATGCCGCCGCTGCCGGAGTAGAGCGCTCGCGCGAGCTCTTCTGCCCGCGGCGCGAACTCCGGATCGCTCCGAAGAGCCGTCGCGAGTAGCGCCAAGATGTCGCGGTCGAGGTCGGTCCATACGTGGCCGGCCACGGTGTGCGTGTAGGACATGAGCTCGGTGGCATGGGGGGACTTTCGCACCAACCCGAACACCAACCGATGCTTGGAGAGCACCGCCTCGATGAGCCTTTGATCGAGAGGTGTATCCGGCTTTGCGAGCGCCGCTTCCACGCCGTTCTTCATCATGCGCGCCAAGCGTGCGCTCACCTCGACGTACAGCTCGTCCTTATTCTTGAAATAGCTGTAGAGCGTGGCTTTGGCGATGTTGGCTTCGCGTGCCACGAGCTCCATGGTGACCGCGCGGAAACCGATCTTTTTGAACAGTTCCTCGGCGGCGCGTACGGTGCGCTTGCGGCGCGTGCTTTCGTCGAGCTCAGCGGGTTCGAGCGTCTCGGGCATCGGACGATCATACGCAACTCGAAGGAGCGCGCTAGAGGCCCCCGTGAGAATGTGTCGCGCTGCTCTTTAATCGCTGGCGCGATTTGCCATAGCGCACTTCAGGCCTTGGCCGCCGCCTCGAGCAGCGGAATTACCGCAGCCAGATTGGCCTTCAGTCCCTGATCCACCCCGTGGCGGCGCACGATGTACTCCGGGTCATTGTAGCCAATCCACACCTTGCCATCGGCATCTTCAAACACCAATGCCTTCAACGGCAGGTCCAGTCCCACGCTTGGTTTTTGCGCCATGAGCGGCGTGCCGGCCTTGGGATTTCCGAAGATGAGCATGCGCTCGGGCCGCAAGCTCAAGCCCGCGCGAGCGGCGTCTCCCGAAAAATCGACGTTGGCAAAGATCATGATGCCCTTCGCCTGGATCAGGGAGCTTAAGCGCTGCATCGTTTCTTCGACGCTGCGCGCACACGCAATGGTGACGAGACCTTCTACCGCAATGCCCATGACGGCTCCTTCAAATAGGAGATGGCTGGCTCGAGTCCGCGGTATCGGTATCGAGCGCCAGATGCACGGCCTGCGCGAAATTTTCCACGTTCCACTCGGACAACAGTTCGCACTGTGCCGCGATCATTTCGCCTTCGTCGATGGTGACCTCGGCCACCGTGTAGCAGGCAACCGTGGTTCCATTGCTGCGCACAAAGCGCGCCACCATGGTCTCGTCGTCGTAAGCGCGCGTGGATACGACGCGCCGCTGCTTGAGCAGGGCTTCCAACTTGTCGGCGTTTGGAATGGCCGCGAGAAAGGCTGCCATCTCGGCCGCATCATCAAGCCTGGCATGAGCCTCATTGATCCTTTGGTCCACTGATTTCCTCGAAACGCGTGATCCGGGCCGCCATACTAACCCGCGCGGCCGGCCGTTGGGGTCTCCTACCGCGTCGCCAAATCACCGCCGCCGGATCATCGGCAGGTTCCGTCAGCGCTGATTTACCAATAGGAAAACCAATAGGTGACGCCGATGCGCACGATGTTGGCGGTAAACCCTGCGTGTGAGGTGCTGAAGTCCGCGCCGGCGAACGGCGCACAGTTGGCGGCTGTGCCGCTGCATCCCGACGAGGAGTCCGATCCCTTGCCGAGACTCACGTGAAGATACTCGGCGCTCACGGACCAGGGGCCTTTGAGCCCAAACTCGAATCCTGCGCCCGCGGCCCAGCCGAACGTGGACAAGTCCTTACCGCCGTTGAATTTCGCGGTGACCGGAATGCTGCCGGTGGGCGTGTAATACAGGGCGCTGTCGCGCACGCCCGGCGCGAGCGCAAGCCCTGCGCGCAGGTAGGGCATGAACTCGCCGAAGTCGTAGCCGAAGCGCGGCATCGCGAGCGCAAGCAGCGACGGAGTTTCCTTGCTGGAATAATCGTAGTTGCCCGAAGGCAGCGTGCCGGTCGCGGAATCAAGTTTATTGACCTTCTGCGAACTCCAGTAGTCGAGGTCGATGCCAAATCCCAGGATCATGTGATTCTGCTCGAAGTTCTCGCCGACCTGCAGGCCGAACAAGGTGGAGGATTTGTCGCAATACGCATCGCTCAAGACCGGAGCGGCGCCGGATGCCGCCGCGAAACTCCAGCTGCTGCAGCTGTGCACCGAGCCATTGCCGAGATTGAAACCGAAGTAGTTGCCGTCCCAGGGAACATCGGGGCGCGCCCATGCCGAGCCTGCGGTCAGCAACAAGACCAGAAGTAGCGGTGCGCGCATGAAATCCACCCTTGGCAAGGAGCAGCGGCTTGCTGCCGCAGCGCAATGGTAGCGCAGCGCCGAGCATTCGCGATGAGCACGATTTAATTCGAACCGGGCAGCTGCGCGTAGAGGGATTGCGTCAACGGCGAGGGGATGACGTTGAGCGACCGCGCGAGGGTTTCCTTGCAGCGGCGATAGGTGGCCGCGGCCTCGGTATGCCGTCCCTGGCGCATGAGGCATTGCATATAGCCGCGGTACAGCTCCTCGGCCAAAGGTTCGACCTCGAGCGCGCGTCGATACAGATCGCCGAGCACTTCGTTTCGTGCCTCAGCCTCGAGCCGGAGCGCAAGTTCGCCGACCAGGCGCAAAAACCGGCTTCTGAGGCGCTCGCGCGGTGCGAACATCCACGCGTCGTCCTCATCCGCCAGGAACGGGCCTCGGTACAATCTCATGAGATCCACAAGTGCCGCAGCCGACAGCTCATGGACCTCGTAGGCATCGAGTGCATGGGCATCCACCCATACCTCGTCCGGATTGACGGCCAGACGACCTTGCGTGAGAACGATGGCGTCCGGCCGCTTCAAGAGTTTACGCAGGCGATGCAGTGCCAGATCCAGGGCATTGCGCGCGGAGTCGCCGTCAAGATCGGGCCACAGCTGCTCCATCACCAAGCCCACATCGACGCCGCTGCGTTGCGCGAGCGTGGCCTTGAGCAGGTTCAAAGGGCGTTGCTGTGCCTTGCCGCCCGTGGCCAGGGCACGATCCTCGATGCTGACGTGAAAGCCGCCCAACGTGATGATCCGCACCGGCCACGGCCAGAGCGCGCTTTCGTGGGCTTGAGGGTGCCAGGCGCGCGTGCGGATGAGCCAGCGGCAGTAATCCGGTTCGATCTTCAGTTCCAACGCGGAAGACAGAAGTCTGCGCAGGCTTGGTGAACGGCGGTAGATGGTGGTGGCGAAACCTTGACGGCGGCCCAATGCAAGAGTCTCGCCGAGGATTTCCGCGAACCGGGCCGGTTCATCGTGGCGCACGATCAACGCGCGCACCACGCCGATGCAGAAGCGCACGAACGGTATGTGCAGATCCGCGAGCGTTTCGTCGCAGGCGGCGAGCGAGCGGCGCGCGTCCGCATAGCGTCCCAGGGCGCATTCGATCTCGGCGTCCACGAGGCCGGTGAGAACATGCGCAATCTGCCACGACGAACGTTCGAAGGCTCCCCGCGCGCTGGTGTTCAACGCCTTGGCGCGTTGCAGATCGCCGCGCTCCAGCCAGAACTGCGCCTTGAGGTAGTAGGCGTGCGCCACGACCATGCGGGGCGCGCGCGAAAGGAACGGTTCCAAGTCTTGCAACTGCCGTTCCAGCATCGCCGCGGGGACGCTCTCGTCCGACGACTGCAATCGAGACACCCGCACCCGCAGCTCGAAGCCGAAGAGCTTATGGCGCTCGGAGAGCGCGAGCGCCTCATCGAGGACCACGGCACTCCGGTCCCAGGCGCCGCGATAGTAGTGGTGGTAGGCGCGGATCCACTGGATGCTGATCTGCATCGCGGGGCCCGCCTCCGGACGGCGCAGCGCCTCCTCGACCAAAGGCTCCAGCGCATCGAACTGGGCCGTGTCGCCGCACATGGCATGAAAATGCAGCAACGAGACGATGCCTTCGGCGCGCGCCACCGGATCTTCCGTCTGGTGAATCAGAACTTCCATGCGGCGCATCCGCGGGTCGATATAAGAACTCCCGGGCTGCACCTGCGCGATGGCATTCAAGTAACCGGCGAGAATCTTGAGCTCCACGCCGTCACTCGGGAACGCGGGCGCCCCCGACAGAAGTTCGTCGAGATCGTTGAGCCACGGCAGCATCGGGGAGAAGTCGATGTAGCTGAAGCCGTGATGCTGGATGATGGCGGACGCCGCCAGCATGCGTCCCAGGATGTCGTTCGACTTGCCAAACGCGGCATGCGCGCTTCCCAACGTGGCGCTGCCGCCGACATCGCCGAGCGCGAGCTGCGAAATGCCGCGCCAGTAGGCGAGCCAACCGGAACCGTCACGCACCGCGGCAGGCAGGGCATCGATCCAGTTGAGCACGGTCTTGAAGCGGCTCTGCGGCAAAAGACCGTGTGCGCAGCGCAGGATGAGCTCGGTGGCCTCCTCCCAGTTGCGCGCCTCGATATGCAGGCCGATGGCCGCCTCCGGATATTGCTCGCGCTGGCACTCGGCGGCGCGCGACAGGAGCGAGCGCTGCTCTGCCTCGCTGAACCGCGAGGGCCACCGGCTGCGCAACATTTCGCGCAGCAGCGGGTGATAGTAGTAGGTTCGGCTCAAGGGACGTTCCAGGGTGAAGGCATTGCCGCTCGCGAGCGCCGCAAGGATCTCACCGGCCCGCGCGTTGCCGGTGAGCGCCTCGGCCAGGGGTACGCTCACATACTCGAGGCAGGCGGTCTTCAAGAGGAAATCCTTGGTGTCCTCGCTCTGTCGGTCGAGCACCTCGGCACTCACGTAGTCGAACAGCATCTGCGCGGCGCCCTTAAGGTCCAGAGCCTGCAAGGTGTCCGGGTCGGCGCGCAGCAGCACGGCGACTCCCGCCGCCCAGCCGTGGGTCAGGGCATGCAGCTGCGCGGCGGGCAGAGGTGGCCGGTCGGGATTCTTGAACTTGAAGGCGGCGGCGAAGGCTTCCGTTTCGGCCGGGGTGAGCCTCAAGGTCTCGGTGTCCACCAGCAGCATTTCCTCGCTAAGGCGGATGCGGCTCAAGTTGCTGCCGGGCATTTCGCGGCTCACCACCACCAGGGTCACCTGCTGGGGTATTTCTTGGATCACCAAGGGCAGCAGGTCGCGCAACGGCGCGCCGGCCGGTACATCCTGCCAGTTGTCGATGACCAGATGAGTCCCGGCAGGCAGGTTGCTGTAGTAGATGCGCAGGAAGTGGCGGACGAAGGTCGGCAGGGCGCCGTAGAGCTCAGGTGACAGCGTTGGCAGCGGCGTGCTGCGCTCGGCGGCCGGTTGGGTCAGGGCGAGAAAATGAAAGAACGAGGCGATATCAGCGTCGCCCTCATCGCACTGATACCAGATGGAAGGAATTTTCGCGGCCTGGAGCCAGCCGGCGACCGCGTGGGTCTTGCCGTAGCCTGCCGGCGCGCTGACCCAGATGACCCGTGCCTCCGATGCCCCGAACAGGCGGCTTAACCGCTGCCGCTCGAGCACTTGCGCTAGGCGCGGCGCATCAATTTTCGCGTAGGCCGGCCCGATAGGAGCGTCCTTTGGAAGGCCCGGCGATTTCCCCCCGCGTCCCTGTCGCATGGAATTCTCTGTGCTGTTGGCGCCGATTATTGGGGGCTTTCATGACGAAAGCTATCGGAAAGACGGGCAACCGCAGACTGACGTCAGGCATCTTATTATTAAACGAACGTTCAGGAAGGAGATCACTGTGCGGTGCAATAAAAAACTCATAACCCGGCCGATGTTAAGCCTGTTCCTCCCCCTCATGGCATGCGCGGGCATGGCCCCCTCGCTCGCGGGTGCGCAGGCGCCGCCGCTACCGCCAAACGCCAAGGTGTATGCCACCGGACTCGAGGATCCGCGGGGTCTGCGCTTTGGACCCGATCATCACCTGTACGTGGCGGAGGCCGGTACCGGCGGTAAGAATTCGACCGGCAAGGCCTGCCAGCAGGTGCCCGCCCCGGTGGGTCCCTATACCGGCGGCATGACCGCGCGGATTTCTAAGATCGGCCCCAACGGTCAGCGCACCACGGTGGCATCGGGATTTCCGTCCACGGTGGACGCGATGGGGGATCTGATCGGTGTGGCCGACGTCGTGTTTCTGGACGACACGCTGTACGCGGTTATCGCCGGCGGGGGATGCTCGCACGGCAACCCGACGAGTCCCACCGGCATCGCGCGCGTCAATGTGCAGACCGGCAAGTGGGTCCTGATCGCCGACATCGGCGATTATCTGAAAACCCATCCGGCGCAGATCGAGAACCCGGGCGACTTCGAGCCGGACGGCACTCTTTATTCTGCCATCGCCGTCGGCGACAAGATCCTCACCGTCGAGCCGAATCACGGACAGGTGTTCTCGGTGAGCAAAAACGGCGAAATCCGTCAGGTGGTCGATATCTCGGCAGCCGAAGGCCATATCGTGCCGACCTCGATCGCCGCGCGGCACGACGATCTGCTCATCGGCAATCTCGGTCTCTTTCCGATCACGCCCGAGTCAGCCAAGATTCTGACCGTCGGTCGGAGCGATGATCAGGATCCCGCGCCCGGCTTGCGCGCCCGCGGCGCCAATGTGCTCGGTTCCAAGGCCGGCTTCACCACGGTGGTGGCGGTGGACATCGGACCCGACGGCCTGCTCTATGCCCTCGAACTGTCGGCTGCCGCCGGATTTCCCGCTGCCGGCAACGGCAAGGTGGTCCGAGTGAATCACGAGGGAGACATAGAAGATGTGGTCGAGGGGCTGGCGGTGCCGACCGGCATGACCTTCGGACCCGATGGGGCGCTGTACGTCTCGAACCTGGGCGCCGTCCCCGCCGGCGCCGCGCCGGTGGGTGCGGGCCAGGTTCTGCGCATTGTCGTCGCTCCGGGCTATTAGATCTGAAGGAGAGCAGGGACGTGCGGAAGCGCGCCCCTGCTTCTCCGCCGGAGGGTTTGAAGAAAGACGGAACAGCGCGGGCTGGCGCGTCATTCCGTGACCTTGCCGTTCACAAGATAACGCTGGATCTCCTTGAGCCATCGCACCTGGGCCTCGCCGAACAACAGACCCCGGCGCAGCGCAAGGTACAAGACCTCATCATGTTCCGACCAGCCCCTGGTGTCGCGTTCGTTGAGGCATTCGCGCCGCATGAGACGAAGCGTGCGCATCCACTGCTGGGCGGCCTGAAGCAGCCGCGCACACTCGCGCTGAAAATCCTTACGCTCACCGAGGTGATGCGCCAATAGCTTGACCAAAAAGTCGTGTCGAGGAGCCGGGATCTCGGTGGGGGAGACCACCCAAGCCTTGAGTTCTTCGGTTCCTTTCTTGGTGATGGCATAGACCTTCTTGTCCGGCCTGCTGCGCTGCGCGACCACCTTGACGCTGACGCCGCCTTCCTCGTTGAGCCGCGCGAGTTCCTTGTAGATCTGCTGGTGCGATGCCTGCCACAGATGCGAATAGACGCTTTCGAAATTCTTGGCGATTTCGTAACCGGTCATCTCGCCGCGCGCGAGCACCGTGAGCACCACATGCCTCAAAGCCATTCATCCCTCCTGCCGCACGGCCATATGCGCATAGTTGCATAGGGCGGCGGTTTTCGGCAGACTATGCAACTGGTTGCATATAGAAACGGATCTCAAGGCCGTCATTCGAGGGAGGAGCGTATGTCCGGATCAATTCAGGCCGAGAAACCCGCGACTGCTTTGCGTGCAGTGCTCGGCGTCATCGGCGGGGCAATCGTGTGGATGTTCGGCTTTTTCATTCTCGCGCAAGTTTTGGTGATGCTCTGGCCTGCGTACGCCCTTCCCGCGCGCGCGTGGACCCAAAACGCGGATTACACGTTCAGCTCCCTAATGTCGGTTTTGAACGCCTGCCTTTGGATCATCGCGGAGATTGCAGCCGGCGCCCTGGCGGCGACCATCGCACGATCTCAACGGGCCGTCTGGGTGCTCGCTGCGCTCGTGATGGCGTACCTCTGCTTCATGCATTTCTACTTGGTGTGGTCGAAGATCCCGTGGTGGTACAACCTGATCGTCGCCTTGAGCTCCGGACCCGCCGTCCTGCTCGGGGGCCGATGGGCAGCCGTTGGCCGCCGTGCAGCGGCGCCAGGCATGGCGGTCGCCTCTTGAATCAAAGGCATCGCCAACACCTCGATGTATGAAACGAATCTGGACGATTATCGGCGTGCGCGACGTGCCTCTGAGTTTCAAGTGGTACCAGACCCTCTTGGGCCGGCCCGGAGCGCAGCCCGCTCACAAGGACTTTGGCCGGATCCTGGACACGGACGGCACGGTGTTGCTCTGCCTGCACGAGTGGGGTGCCCACGGCCATCCCTCGCTGACGACGCCGGATGCCGGAACGCCCGGCAACGGTCTGCTGCTTTTCTTTCGGGTGGACGATTTCGATCAATCGCTCGAACGGGCGAGGATGATGGTGGCAAAATTCGAAGAGGAGCCTCACATCAATCCCAACACAGAGACGCAGGAGTTCTCGCTCAGAGATCCTGATGGCTACTACGTGACGATCAGCGCGCTCTAAAAACTCTTGCCGTCAATCTTCTTCACCTTGAGGGCGTCCACATCGATGCCGTCCACGCATCGCACATTGATCGCCGCCATCCGCGCGCCGCTTTTTGGGTTGGTGCCGATCGCAAAGGACTGGATGCCGCACGTGGAACAGAACTGGTGTTCGATCATGTGCTTGTTGAAGGCAAACTGGGTCAGATCCGACTCGCCCGACAGCAGCTTGAATTGATCCGCCGGTGCGAAAGCCAGCAGCGAGCCCAGCTTTGCGCATCGCGAGCAGTTGCAGGACATGACTTCGCCGATTTCCATCTGAACTTCGTAGCGCACTTTGCCGCACTGGCAACCGCCGCTGTAGGTCTGCGTCATGGGGGTGAACTCCTTCAATTTAGCCAAGATGGGATGGCGAAGTTTAGCGGTTGCCGCGGAGAAAAATGAAGTAACTCGTCCGGACCCTCGGCCGCCGTCACTTGGGGTGGGACGGGAATTTATGCCCCGGGAGGCGGCACGGGTTTTTTCTGCAGGAAGCCTCCCGTGGGCAGAGCACCCACGTGAAAGTAATTGCTCTGCGCAAGCGCCTCGTACAACGGCGGTGTGAAGGCTGCCGAGATGCGCGAGGCCACCAGGGCGGTCGCCATCATCGGGATGACCATGTCGGTGCCGTTGGTCATTTCCATCACGATGACGAAGGAGGTGATGGGTGAATGCGTTACTGCGGCAAGATATCCGGTCATGCAGAGCGCGATGACGGCCGCCATCGGCGCCCAGGTAAATGCCAGATGCACCCACTGCGCGAGCCCCGCGCCGATCGACAAGGATGGCGAGAAAAGACCGCCCGGTATGCCGGCCATGTAGGTCACCACCATGGCGCCCCATTTGGTGATCGCATAGCCTTCCGATAGCGGCGCGGCGCCCGTCAGCAAATTCCGAGCCTGCTCGTAGCCGCTGCCCCAAGTCTCGCCATGGCTGGCGATGCCGAGCGCGGCCACCAAGAACCCCAGCATCAATGCATACGCCAACGGCCTTCGGGCGCGAAGCGCAACCAGCCAGCCCGGCATCCACGTCCGCCATCGCAGCACCGCCAGGTTGAACGCGGCACCGAAAAGACCGCATAGCGTCGCCGACAGCACGACCGGCAGGACGAAGGCAAACCCGAGATTGCCCGGCACAATGATCTGACCGAAATAAAGATAGTTGCCGGCGAGCGCGAGGGAGGTGAGGCCGGAGAACACCACCGCTGTGATCATGATGCCGTTGGTTCGGCTCTCGAAATCCCGAGCCAGTTCCTCGATGGCGAAGATGATGCCCGCAAGCGGCGTATTGAACGCCGCGGACAGTCCAGCGGCTGCGCCGGCGAGCAGCAGCCGGCGTTCGAGTTGTGCGTTACGGTGCGGGTAGAATCGACGGGTCTCCGCCATGATCGCCGCGCCGATGTGCACCGTCGGCCCTTCGCGGCCGATGGTGAGGCCGCCCAAAAGACCTACCAGTGAGATGCCGATCTTGCCGATGATCACGCGCACGCCGAACAGGCGACGCATGAGCGTGTCTTCCTCGGCGCGCGGCGCATGCAGCGCCGCAATCACCTGCGGAATGCCGCTTCCCTCGCTGCCGGTAAACCAACGTCGGGTGAGGAACAGCGCGAGCACCGTCAGCGCCGGTGTGATCACAAATGCGAGCCAGGGGCGGTGAGCGATCCAGCCGAGAAAAACGTTGGAAGCGGCCGTGCTCAATTCGGCGTACAGCACCGATACCAGGCCGACGAGGAGCGCTGCGCCCCAGGGCAGCCCGGCCTGTAGAAAAAACCGCCGTGAGTGAGCACCGAGGAGACCCCGCACAGTGCGCTCGGAAATTCCTTCTGCGGTATCTCTGCGCTGAGTGCGCGGGGGGCTTTTCGCGGGGTCGTCGACGGGGACGGCGTCAGCGCGTGGTTTCCAGCGCTGCCACCAACTACTTCGGATCCTCACTTCCTCTTCGCCTTTCGATTCTTGACGGCCGGTTTGCACGGAGGAATGCTAGCACCTCGTGCGTGGCCTTGTGTGGAGGCGAAACGGTTGAGCAGCAAAGTTACCCTAGTTTCGTTCTTCCTAGATCAGCCGTTGAGGTCAAATGAGTCCACGCTCCGCGAATGATCGCTACTCCGCCCGAACTCATGTGAGATGGCATGATCAGTTCTGGATGATTCCGATCGTCCTCAGCCACGCCTCGGCGGGTTCCGGCCAGTTGGTGATCGGCAGACTCGTTCGCCGCAGTCCGAATGCGTGGCCGCCTTTTGCATACAGATGCATTTCGGCGGGTACGTGCGCTTTCGCCAGCGCAGCGTAGTAGACAAGAGACTGCTTCACGCCGTCTACATAGTCATCTTCTGCTTGAATCAAAAACGTGGGTGGCGTCCTGCTGGATACCGGGATGTTGGGATTCAGGACGCCATTCGCGGTGACCAGATGCCCCGGGTAGATGGGCATGGCGAAATCAGGGCGCGCGCTTTCCTTGTCAGCCGCATCTACCGGTGGATACAGCGAGCGCTCGAAGAGCGTGCTGATTTCGACTACCAGGAATCCGCCGGCGGAGAACCCCAGCACGCCAATCTTGTGCGGATCGATGTGCCACTGGGCGGCATGAAAGCGCACCAGCCTCATCGTTCTCTGTACATCCTGCAGGGACGGCACCGATATCGAAAGATTGTGCGGGCGGCAATCGCACTTCCAGTCATAGGGTTTGCTCGGAACCCGATACTTCAACAGTACGCACGTGATGCCCCTGGATGTGAGCCAATCGCAGACCTCGGTGCCTTCGAGATCAATGGCAAGTATCTGAAACCCGCCCCCGGGAATCACCACGACTGCCGCCCCCGTGTTGTTCCCTGGGGGCTCATACACCGACATGGTCGGTCGGGTCACATTGGTTACCGCAGTCGTTGGCTTTCCTGCCAATAGTTCGCTGCTGCTCACGGTTACGGTTTCCGGTCCTGGCGCGGACAGCTCAGAGGGCGCTACTCCGGGCCATATGGCCACTTGCGTGTGCCCGGCAGCGGGTTGCCAGACCACCGTTTCGCCTCGCGAGGCGGCGCACGGCATCAACAGCGCCAATGCAATCGGCCATATCTTCATGACATTCCTACCTGGCAACTCTGCTCATTGCTTGAATCGTACTCCAGAGGTCGCGCTGACAGTGCGCCTCGTCTACGTCCGGAGTGTGCCTCGCGTCAGCAGCACGCAGTCAGTGAGCCGACATGGCTGATCTTCTCAATGTGGCAGGTCGGCCCCTTGACATTACGATAGTTCTCGAAATATCGTAAGCCCATGAAAGCACCCGCCGTCATCGAGGCTTTAGGGGCCTTGGCCCACGAATACCGCCTGGCGATCTTCAAACTCTTGGTCGAACGAGGGCCGGAAGGGCTGCCTGCGGGTCACATCGGGACGAAGCTCAAGCTCCCGCCCTCATCCTTGACCTTCCATCTGCAGAATCTGCAGCGCGCGGGGCTTATCCGTCAGCGACGCGAAAGCCGGCAGCTCATTTATAGCGCCGATTACGAGGCCATGAACGGGGTGCTGGGATATCTCACCGAGAACTGCTGCGTGGGGAGCAGTGAGTGCGTACCGAGCTGCAAACCGGCGCGAGGAACTGCCTCGAAGCGCCCGGCGGCGGCGTGAAAGAGCCGCTCCTCATCCGGGCCCAGCCGCCCAAGGCGGTCGCTATGACGCTGCTTAAGGCTGCGAGTTTGCCGAGCGAGGATCTTCGCGAGGAGATGCTCTCTGACTTCTTCTACGCAGGCTCCGATGGCGCGCCGCAGGGACTGGTTGGACTCGAAATCCTGGGGAAAGAGGCGCTGCTGCGTTCGCTGGTGGTCGAGAGCCACGCGCGCGGCGAAGGGCTCGGGACGTCCATGGTCGCGCACGCCGAGAAGCATGCGGCCGCTCGAGGCGTTAGATCGTTGTACTTGCTCACGACGACTGCCGAATCCTTCTTCCTACGCCTGAACTATCTACGCATCGATCGCGACGCGGCCCCTCCAACGATACAGCGAACGAGCGAATACGCGAGCCTGTGTCCTGCAAGTTCGGCCTTCATGGTGAAACAGCTTTAAGGTCCCTTATGAAACGACTGCATGTGCATGTGAGTGTGGCGAACCTGTCTGACTCGATCCTCTTTTACCAGAAGCTCTTCGGCGCTTCTCCAACGGTCACGAAAAGCGACTACGCCAAGTGGATGCTGGAGGATCCCAAAGTCAACTTCGCGATCTCGACGCAGCGCCAGCCCATCGGCGTCAATCACCTGGGTATCCAGGTCGAGAGCGATGAGGAACTTCGTGCGATGGAGGGACAGTTCAAGGCGGCCGACGCTGCAATGCTCATCGAGGAAGAGCAGCCCTGCTGCTATGCACGTTCGAACAAGTACTGGGTGACGGATCCCACAGGGATCGCGTGGGAAACCTTCCATACGTTAGGTTCGATCCCCGTGTATGGCGAGGATACCGCCGTGTTCAATCATGGCGCCTCGGTGAGGCCGGTTGAAGAGACGGCGAGCTGCTGCGCAAAATGAACGCTGGTCGACCTTACAACGTGCTCTTCCTCTGCACGGGTAACTCCGCGCGCAGCATCTTGGCCGAATCGCTCTTGAACGACCGGGGTCAAGGTCGGTTCAAGGCCTTCAGCGCCGGCAGCTTCCCGAAGGGTCAGGTGCACCCGTTGGCACTCGAGCTTCTGAGCCGAATGAACCTGCCGACCGACAATCTTCGCAGCAAGAGCTGGGATGAGTATGCAGCGCCCGGCGCGCCGCCGATCGATTTTATCTTCACCGTCTGCGACAACGCTGCGGGGGAAGTGTGCCCCGTGTGGCCCGGCAAACCGATGACAGCGCACTGGGGTATAGCGGATCCGGCCGCCGTGGAGGGATCTCAATCCGACAGGGCCTCGGCGTTCCGCAAAGCGCTCCAAGAACTCGAGAGCCGCATCAAACTGTTCGTGGCACTGCCGATCGAATCGCTCGATCAGATGGCGCTTAAGGAAAAGCTGCGCGCGATCGGTCGGGCACCGCATTCGGCAAAAGATTGACCGCCATGTTGCGCCGTATCGCCGCAGAGGGCTTGGGCTCGCTTTTACTCGCCGCGACCGTCATCGGCTCCGGCATCATGGCCGAGCGTCTCTCGAGCGGGAATCTTGCCATTGCGTTGATCGCGAACACCGGCGCGACGGTTGCGGTGCTGGCGGCTTTAATCGCCGTATTCGAGCCCATGAGCGGCGCGCACTTCAACCCGGCGGTCTCATTGGTGAAAGCGCTGCAGGGGCAGCTCACCTGGAAAGAGACGAGTGCCTACGTGTTCATCCAGGTATCGGGCTGCTGCTTGGGTGCCATGCTGGCTGATGCGATGTTCGAGCTACCGCTCCTGCAGGCCTCGCTCCATGCGCGTACCGGGTTCCCACAGTGGCTCTCCGAATGCGTAGCGACCTTCGGCTTGCTTCTGGTGATCCTCAACATCCGGCGTAGCGAAGATGCGCCTTGGATGGTCTCCGCCTGGATTGGGGCCGCATACTGGTTCACCGCTTCGACGTCCTTCGCCAACCCGGCCATCACCATCGCCCGATCGCTGTCGAATACCTTTGCTGGAATCGCTCCCTCCCACGTCTTGCCGTTCATCGCGGCGCAGCTGGTCGGGGCGCTACTCGCGCTCGGCGTTGTCCAGCTGCTCCTGGTTTCTAAGGCCTCCATAGCGCGAACTCAATCTCAAGAAGATCCGCTATAAAATGTGGAAGGTTTGGCGCCGCCAAGGCATCTTCTGACATCCCGCTTGTCAAAGAAGTCCACGCTCGGCGAAAGACACGCAGCAGCCATCCCCGACAATGACGTGGTCGATGAGCCGAATGTCCACCAGCGCGAGTGCTTCATGGATTCGACGGGTGATCGATTCGTCCGCCATGCTTGGCTCCGCGACCCCCGACGGATGTTAGGTTGCGTTCGCACCAGATATTCATGTTTCTGGATCCGGGGCAGCTCTCTAGACTTCCGATCAAGAGAAGTCGTCACCAGGGACGCGTATGGTCCAGATTGTTCGCAAGGGAGTATTGCCCAGTCCCGAGCAGGTCCCTCCGCCTCTCAGGAGTCTGACCGCCGCCGCTAATCGCATTCGATTGCGTGAGCCCCGTCCCTTGGGCTTTCCTCTGCTTCTGGATCGACACTTCAAGCTCATAGAGCCGGTGCTCGCCTTCCTACACGAGCATGGTATCGAGCGCGGTCATTCGACCGAGACGGTCCGGACGTATTCGGAGATCCTCTACGACTGGTTTGAGACGCTTGAGCAGAACGAGCTTGATTGGCGTGCCGTGATGGCCTCGGATCTTGTGGCCTACCGCAACCGCATGATGGGAGGGCTGAGCGGCCACACCCACCGGCCGTATAGCACGCGCACCATCAACCACCGGGTCCGGGGCGTGCTGCGCTTCTACGAGTGGAGCGTGCGTAACGGCTGGCTTAAGTCCTCACCATTGGTGGGTGGGGAGCGGGGATTCTCCGTCGCTCCTCGTGCCCGGACTTCCCATCTACGTTCTGCCTCAAGTCGAGAGGCCGGCTTTTTCGTGCTGCGGCAGTATGAGTCGATGCCGCGGCCTCTCTCGGCCGTGCAGATCCGTGAGTTGCTCGCGATCTTGGCATCGCCTTACGACCTCATGGCCCGCTGGCAGATCTACACCGGGCTCCGGGTCAGTGAGCTTTTGGGCCTCAAGCTATCTGAGGTCCACGAGTCTGTCCGTCATCGCAGCCAGCCCTTCAAGCTCATCGACGTGCTTCGCAAGGGCCGCAAGTCGGGTTACGTCATTGCGTCACGCTCGCTCCTCGATGAGACGGCAGGGTTCGTGGACGTCCAGCGTCGCGTCTGGATCCACCGGCGCGAGCAACGTGGTCGGAAGGCGGATCTCGATGCGCTTTTCGCCGGCCGTCGGGGCGCTCGCGTCAGCAAGAACCGCTACCAGCAGGTCCTGCAGCTGGCGGGTAAAGCCTTGGGGTTCAGGGTCACGAGCCATACGCTGCGAGCGAGCTTCGCCTGCATGATGCTCGAGCGGCTCGAGCAGCTTGCGAAGGAGGGCGCCTCCATCAACCCGCTCTTCATCGTCAAGATTCTGATGGGACACGAGCACATCGAGACGACCGATCGGTACCTGCGCGCGGTCCGAGTCGATGCCTGTGTGCTCGCCGAGGTCTTCGATGCGCTGGGGCTGCCGTGAGTAGGGATCGCAGGATTTCCCGCCTGATTGACCGGTCCGTGCCATCTCAGCGGGGCGCCGCCGCGATCCCGGTGCTGTTGAAGCGCCGGGTGCGAAGCACGTTGATCGATTTCACTGAGCTCAGTCTCCCGACGGATATCACGCAGGCGCTCGCTGATGCCTTCTGGCATCACTTTAGTTCTCCCAACCCACGCTCATACATGGTGCCCTGGGCGCAGCTGCGCGTCTTTGCGCGATTCATCGGCGAGACAGGTGCCGTACAAAAAGTCGCCGACCTCGATGGCGGATTGCTTGTGCGCTACGTCGAGTGGCTAAACGCGCGTTGTCGGCCGAACGGTCGTCCCTGGGCCAAGTCGAGCCGCGCCAGCGCCTATACGACGCTGCGCAAGCTACTTCAGTGGCTCGAGCGCTGCCGCCCGGGCCTGTTAGGATCCATCGAGTACCCGTATAACCCGTTTCCCTGGCGCAACCGGGACGCCGTCAACGTGGAGAAGCTCCCGGCAGTCAAGTTACGAGCGATCCTCAAGGCCTGCGAACGAGAGATAGCCGCTCTCCGTCAGCGTCGCGCCGTCTTTCTCGCCGAGCGAGCCACGGCCCAAGGCCACGCGATGCGGCCTGAGCAGTCACGCGTCGCCCTGGTTGCGGCGATCGAGACGCGCTATCAAGGGCTGATTCCAGCCGCGCTCAAGTTGCGACAGTTAGGTGATGCCGGCGTTCTCAAGGGCCTCAAGCGCTTCGGCGGCGCCAAGACGATTGCGCCGCTTCTCTATCCCGACTCGCGGACTCTCCTCCCGTACTACCTGTTGCTGATGATCCACGCAGCTGGCAACCCAGAGCCGATCGCCCACCTCACCTGCGATTGCCTGCAGCCGCTGCCGCTCCTGTCGGACCGTGAGCTTCTCACCTGGTCCAAGGGGCGCGCCGGACAGGTACAGCGTCGCTCGTTTCGCTCGGCTGAGCCCAACGAACCACCGGCACTGGTGCGTGAGCTGATCGAACTCAGCGCGCCTTTGAGGTCCCACGCACCCAGAGCTTTGCGCGAGCGGTTGCTGCTTTTTCGGGGCGTCACCGGCCGCGTCAACGGCTTTGTGCCGTCGCTCGCCAAGTACCTGATTGCGACCGAGTTCGCATCGCGTCACGGGCTTCCTCGTTTCGCACTCGCCTCGATTCGCCCGAGTGTCCTCAGCAGTTTCTATCGGGCCTCGGGCGACCTGTTGGCTGTAAAGGCGGTCGCCAACCACCGAAGCCTCGCGACCACTATCGCCTACGTCGATACGCCTCAGGTACAGGCCGAGCATCGTGTGCGAGTAGCGGGCCTTCAGTCGAGTTTCATCGGCCACATCGAGCGGCCTCCGACCCAAGAGCAGCCCCATGCCTCCGGCAAGGCCCGGCCGCCCATACCTCGTGGCACGGCGGTCTCTATGTTCGGATTTGACTGCAGAGATCCTCTTGCCGGTATCGCACCCGGCGCCCGGCGCGGTGAGCTTTGCACGCATTTTCTAGGCTGCTTTACCTGCCCCAACGCCGTGATCCCCGATGACTTGCGCACCCTCGCACGCCTCCTGCAGGCGCGCGAGCATCTACGAAGTGCCGCGGCAAGCATTCATCCTGCGCGCTGGGAGGCGATCTATTTGCCCCCGCTCAAGATCCTGGAAGGGGATCTGTTGCCCCGATTCAGTACCGGGGAGCAGACGGCAGCCAAGGCGCTACAGGAGCAACTCCCCCCGCTCCCGGAGCTTAGATGAAGGAGCAGTGCAATGATGCGCCTGAGCCGACCCCCGATGCGCGCGAGTCGATCCTACTCGGCTCCCGCTGGAACGACGTGCTCTGGACCTTTAGGCCCACGAACGTCCTCGAGCAGAGCGCTCCACCGAGCATCCGCTGGGATTTCGATCTGCCAGGCGCCGGTCGCTTCACCGACCCGAGGTTCGCGCCGCTTCTTGAGAGCGCGCGCACGTTCATCGCACTGATGCGTGAGCGCTCAGTAAACACCGGTCTCGCGCTCCGTGCGAGCACCGTGGTGGGCTACTTTCATCACCTTCGTATGTTGATCCGCTTCATGCATGAGCGCGGCGTGCGGCGCTTCGCGGCACTTGATGCGCTGGCGCTGAAGGCATTTCAGCGTTGGATCGGCTCGCGGGGTGGGCGTGCCGGACCCACCCTGGCCCCGACCACGGTCCAGAAGTATCTCTATATGCTCGTATATCTTTATCGTTACCGCGACGAGATCGGCGACGGGCTCACCGTCGACCCCTGTCCCGGTCAGAGCGCCGGCGTGCTTGCGCGTGTGCGCGAGAAAGAGATTCCGCATCTGCCCTACACGCCCGATGATGTTGCGGCGCCCCTGATTCAGCGCGCAATCGACTTTATTTCCGGATGCGCCTTCGAACTGCTGCGTGCCCGAGAGATCTACGCCGGTGTCTATCGCGAGGCCCGTGAGCGCCGCTGCACCGATGAGGTATGGCGCAAGCGCGGGATCCTCGCGTTGCGGCAGATCGCGATCGAGACACACCGGGGCTCGCAGGTGATCGAGTCGCCCGCTGAGCTCGCCCGCTTTATCAATGTGCTCTACGTCGCGTGTTTCGTTGTCCTCTCGTATCTCGTTGGAGCCCGCGCGAGCGAGCTCCTCCAGCTTCGCGCCGGCTGCGTTAAGCCCATGGACGGGGGCACAGTAGATCAAGCTCTAACCGTCATCCGCGGCGCGATCTTCAAGCGCGAGGCTTTTCACGGGCGAGCTCACGAGTGGGTTGCGCCGCCAGAGGCCGTGCACGCCGTCACCGTGCTCGAGGCACTCTCCGCACCTCATAGGATCCGCACCGGGCGCGATGAACTATGGCTTCGCAGCCGTGGCAACTGGCCCGGGGCAAGTGAGTGGCACTTCGACGACGATCGCACCATCGAGGTCTATACCACCAGCCGGATGCGCCTGGCGTTGGGTCGCTTTGCCCCTTGGTTCGATCTACCGAAGTACAATGGGCGGACTTGGCGGCTCTCAACCCATCAGGGCCGCAAGACCTTCGTGCGCTTTGCCGCACTTCGCGACCGATCCGCGCTTTTTGCGATCGCCCAGCATCTGGGCCACCGCGAACGCGGCATTACCGATTACCACTACGCGGGTTCCGATCACGCACTCAACCGCGAGATAGACGCCGCCATTCTCGAGCAGTCGGTGGGCGGCTGGGAGGAGATGCTCGCCGCCGAGCGGTTGGGTGGCCGAGCAGGCGCCGAGGTCCTCAAGCGCCGTCCGCATTTTAGGGGCCAGCGGATGAAGCAGGACCTAAAGCGTTACGCGCAGACCTTGGTCCAGGCGGGCCTGACGCTCGGGGTGTGTGATTGGGGATTTTGCGTCTATCGTCAGGAGCACAGCGCCTGCACGGGATCTCCTTCCGCGCCCAACCCAGTGCGGCGCGAGCCCTCGACCTGCGCCCGGTGTCGCAACTTCGTCGTGGGACCTGCGCACTTAGACTACTGGCGCTCACAAGTGGAACGGCATCATGCGCTCCTCGAAGAGCCCGCACTACCGCGCCAGACCCTCGTGATCGCGCGCGAGCGGCTGACACAGGCACTTGCCATTGTGCGCTCGATCGAGCAGCCGGGAGGATCGCATGCCTGAGGATGCGGCCCGCTTCAGGCGGCTTAGAGCAGACCTTTCCGAGGCTCGCGAGCTGGTCGCGCATCTGGCTGCGCTGGTCGATCACTACGAGAACGCGTATCGAGATTCACAAGATCAGCTGAAGCTGCGCGAGCGAGAGCTCGCCGAGCTTCGCCGATCCACAGGTGTAGCCCGATTACGAGGCTGACGGCTTGCGCACCTGTCACGCCCCCTCACCGTTTGTGAACTCAGCCCATTCACAGGTCGAGCGGAATGGTGATCCCGGCGATATCGGTTCCTAACTGCGTGCGAGATCCGAGATTTCGATGATACATTCGTGATCCTATGACGGACGAGCAAATTCAGCGATGGGCTGCAGCCTATATTGAGTTTGAGCTTGCGCAGCTGAAGGATCAGCAGCAACGCTCGAAACTAGATTTGTCAGGGGACCTCAGGGCCGCGCGTCAAAGACAGACTCCAGGCTCAATCCAGCGCAAAATGTTCGAGCATCCGTTGTGGTGGGCCATCGATGATTTCATGATTGACCACAAACCGGCTGAGGACTGCTGGAGAGCCATTCTCGAAATCCTGAAACGAGCCCCTCCGGGAGAGGTGCTCGCCGTTCTGGCCGCGGGGCCTTTAGAGGATCTCATCAATTATCACGGCCCCGAGTTCATCGATCGCATCGAGGTCCAGGCGCGAAGCGATCGGGCATTTCGTGAACTGCTGGGCGGAGTGTGGATGAGTAGTACTGCAGAGGTCTGGGCTCGGCTCGAAAAAGCGCGCAAAGATCCAAACGAAACATAACGGATGATTGTGCGCAACGATGACCGATGCGGCATTTCTCTGCAGCGCAAGCTTCACTATTTCTCGCGGATGCACGCTTGCACTGTCGAGCGTTCCGCGGAATAGTTCTTCAAAGTGAACCAGCCGCTGACGCCGGTCGAGGAACAGGCAGCAAAACAATTCGTGCGGCAGGTCGCGCAAGCGTGCGGACAGAAAATCGCGCACCGCGCGCGGTGTGGCCAGCATCGGACCCGAGCGCAGGGACTGCGATGCGAGGCGCCGCGAGATTTCCGCGGCCGCACGCAACTCGGCATAGCGCGCCGGCCCCATTCCGGCCACGGCACAGACCTGCCGCTCGTCGGCATTCAGCAGCTGGCGCAGTGATTCGAACCGCCGCAGTAGTTCCCGCGCAAGATCGAGAGCGGAACTTCCCGCGCGGCCCTGGCGCAGAAGTATTGCGAGAAGTTCCGCGTCCGAGAGGATCGCCGGGCCCTTGCTCAGAAGCTTTTCCCGCGGGCGGTCGTCCGCGGGCCAATCGCGAATTGCCATGCGCTAGCTTGGCAAGGAGCATAGGCGCGCGAAAGGTCAATATCGGCTTCGAATACGCAGATTGATACAGCCCTCGAATGTTGGGTAAATAATCAAATTGCGATAGCCTGACGCCAGGGTATGCCGAAAAAAAGTCCAATCCGCCCGCCGTTGTAACTCCATGTCGCAATCATCCCAGGCCGTCTTCCTAAGCTATGCCTCGCAGGATGCCGCGGCTGCGGAACGCATTGCCACGGCGCTTCGAGCCGCGGGCATCAACGTATGGTTCGATCAGAGCGAGCTTCGGGGTGGGGACGCCTGGGACCAGAAGATCAGGCGCGAGGTTCAGGCCTGCGCGCTGTTCGTTCCGGTCATTTCCGCGAATACCGCGGCCCGCCACGAAGGGTACTTCCGGCTGGAGTGGGACCTCGCGGACCTGCGTTCGCACATGTTCGCTCGCAACCGTACCTTCATTCTTCCAATCTGCATCGATTCCACTTCCGAGAGTGCCGCGGATACGCCCGAGTCTTTCCGCCGGGTTCAGTGGACGCGCCTGCCGGACGGAGAAGCGCATCCAAGGTTCGTAGAGCACGTCCGCGTTCTATTGTCCGATTCGCCATCGTCCGCGGTGCCGGCAAGCGATCATCCCCAAGCGCAGTCCGCAGCTGGCAGCCCGGTACCGGGCCTTCTTGCAGGGAAACGCGTGCTGGCCTTGGCGCTCGTCGCGCTCCTCGTCGCCGCGGCCGCCTACCTTCTGATCGGCAAACCGTGGGCATCGAGACCCGTTCTGACGGCGAACACCGCGCCGCCGGCGCACTCGGTCGCCGTGCTGCCGTTCATAAACATGAGCGGCGACAAGGAACAGGAGTATTTTTCCGACGGCCTCACCGAAGAGGTGCTCAATTCGCTCGCACAGATCGCCGGCCTGCAGGTGGCCGGGCGCACCTCATCGTTCTATTTCAAAGGCAAGGAGATGGATCTCCAGACCATCGCTCGCAAGCTGGGCGTGGCGGACATTCTCGAAGGCAGCGTAAGACGCTCTCAAGGCACCATCCGCGTGACGGCGCAGCTCACGAATGCCCTGACCGGCTTTCAAATATGGTCGAGGACCTACGACCGGGAGGCCGGCGATGTTCTTAAGCTGCAGACCGAGATCGCCCGGGCCGTCGCCGAGGCGCTCAAGGTCACTCTTCTCGGCGACTTCGCGGCACGCATCGAGCTCGGCGGCACGCACAATCCCGCCGCCTTCGATGCCTATCTGCGTGCCTCGAAAGCGTATCAATCGAGAAGCGGCACCGATGACATTCCCGCGGCGATCAGCGGATATGCCGAGGCCGTAAGAGTCGATCCCAATTACGCGCTCGCCTTCGCTGCGCGCTCGCTTGCCCTGTCCACCTACGCGGCGGAGGTGGCCGCCGAAGCTTCCAAGCGCGAGAGCTTTTCGAAGGCGGATGCGGATGCGCGACATGCCATTGAACTCGCTCCGGGACTTGCCGAGGCACATCTCGCGCTGGCGACTTTCTACAACTATGGTCCGCTCGAGCTAGCCAAGGCGAATTCCGAGTTCGAACGCGCATTGACGTTGGCGCCCGGCAACGCGCGCGTCCTGCGCATCAGCAGCGGGAGCGCGGCGTACATGGGCCACTTCGATGTCGCCATCAGCGCGGCTGGGCGGGCGGTGGTCTTGGATCCCTTGGCCCGCTCCAGCCATACAAGCCTGGGCCTTGCGCTGTATTTGGGGCGACGATATCAGGAGGCGGCGGCGGCCTATGCGGCTGCCATCAGTCTCAACCCGGATTTCAAGAGTGCCTATGCGGAGCGGGGACTCGCGCTCTATGCATTCGGCGATCTCGAGGGCGCCCGTACCTCCTGCGAGGCAAAGCACGATTTCTGGTATACGCGCCAGTGCCTTGCCATCGTCTATGACAAAGCGGGCCGTCATACGGACGCCGAAGCCGAACTTGCCAATATCAAGACGGCGGTGGGCGATGCCGCGGCCTATCAATACGCCACCATTTATGCCCAATGGGGCGATCCGAAGAAGGCGCTGGATGCCTTGGATATCGCCATGTCGTTGCGTGACCGGGGGCTGTTCCAATTGAAGACAGAGCCCCTCTTCGACCCCATCCGGCAGCAGCCGCGCTTCAAGGCCATCATGGATGAACTGAAATTCCCCGACTGAGCGTCGCGGCCCGGCGGGCTCTCAGAGCCTCAGCCGTGGCCGGAGCTGCCGAAGCCGCCGGCGCCGCGCTTCGTGGCTGAGAAATCCTCGACGATGTCGAAGTCCACCTGCAGCACCGGCACGATGACCATCTGCGCGATCCGGTCCCCGGGCTGAATGGTGAAGGCCGCGCTTCCCCGGTTCCATGTCGAGACCATGAGCGGACCCTGATAGTCCGAATCGATCAGGCCGACCAGATTTCCGAGCACGATGCCGCTCTTGTGACCGAGACCGGAGCGGGGCAGCAGCATGGCCGCGAGCCCCGGATCTTCGATGTAGACCGAGATGCCGGTGGGAATGAGTTCGGCGCCGCCCGGCTGCAAGGTCAGGGGTGCATCGAGGCAGGCGCGAAGGTCCATGCCCGCCGACCCATGGGTCGCGTGCGCGGGCAGGGGGAATTCCTTGCCGATGCGCGCATCGAGGATTTTGAGTTTGATGCGCCTCGCTGGACTCATCGTCGCGTGCGCCGTCCGCGCGCGCGGTCACGCGGTGTGGCGGATGCGCGGCGTTTGCGCGTCACGCGCCGTCCGCCGCCATCGGGCGGCGGCAGCCGCTTGGCGATGAGGGCGATGAGGGCGCGCGCCACCTCGAGCTTCGGCCCACGCTCGACCTCGGTCTTGCCGCCGGGCCAGATCACGGTGAGGGCGTTGTCCTCGCAGTCGAACGCAATGCCGTCGCCGACGTGATTGGCGGCGATCATATCGAGTTTCTTGCGCTTCAATTTGCTGCGAGCATGGTCCTCGACGTCGTTGGTCTCGGCCGCGAAGCCCACCACGAACGGACGTTTGGCGAGGTCTGCCACCGACTTCACGATGTCGGGCGCGGGCTCCAGATCGAGCTTCATGGCCACACCCTGCTTCTTGATCTTCTGCTTCTCCACGTGCACCGGCTGAAAATCCGCGACCGCCGCCGCCGCGATG
The DNA here is from genome assembly GCA_036494165.1 of Steroidobacteraceae bacterium. Lineage (GTDB taxonomy): Bacteria > Pseudomonadota > Gammaproteobacteria > Steroidobacterales > Steroidobacteraceae > Bog-1198. The sequence continues at coordinate 67,594 of DASXOQ010000145.1, read as the reverse complement.
AAGATGTCCGCATCCGATACCTGGCGATGAACCGCCGCGTACATGTCACGGGCGCTTTCCACGTTGATCCGGGTGACGCCGGTGGGTGTCTCCAGCTGCACCGGTCCGCTCACCACCGTGACGTGAGCGCCGGCCTCCTTGGCCGCGGCGGCCACCGCGAAGCCCATTTTTCCCGAGCTGCGATTGGTGAGATAGCGCACCGGATCCAGACGCTCGCGGGTAGGCCCCGCGGTGATCAGCACATTCATGCCGGCGAGCAGCCCGGCGTTCGCGGGCTGCGCGAGCAGCGATTCGGCGAGCTGCAGCGGTTCCCACATGCGCCCTTCGCCGATTTCCCCGCAGGCCTGGCTGCCGGCCCCGGGGCCGAGAATCCGGATGCCGCGCGCGATGAGAGTCGCGACATTCGCCTGCGTGGCCTTGTTGGTCCACATGATGCGGTTCATCGCCGGCGCGATCACGATCGGCGCTTCGGTGGCGAGGCACAGGGTCGCCAGCAGGTCGTCCGCGCGCCCGTTCGCCAGGCGCGCGATGAAGTCCGCGCTGGCCGGTGCGATCAGCACGATCTGCGCCCAACGCGCGAGTTCAATGTGCCCCATCGCCGCCTCGGCGGCGGCGTCCCATAGATCATTGCGCGTCGGGCGGCCGGATACGGCCTGGAAGGTGGTTGGGGAGACGAACTGCTGGGCCGATTGCGTCATCACCACTTGCACGTCGGCACCGCGCTCGCTCAGGCGGCGCACCAGGTCGGGACTCTTGTAGGCGGCAATCCCGCCGGTGACCCCCAGCAGAATGCGGATCTTCGGCGTCATTGAATGTGTTTCAGTTCTTTGAAGCGCGCGATGTCGCTCTCGAATTGCTTCTTCATGCCATTTTCTTCCGACTGAAACTGCTGCAGGTTTTGCTGCTGGGTGCGGATGTCATTACCAAGATGCACCAGATCCTCGGCGGTCTGATCGTTCATCGGCGGCGCCTTCGGATCGGAACTGTAGGGTCTGAATTTCAGGCTCGCCTGGGTGAGCCTCTTCATCTTTCCGTTCAAGCCTTCGAGCACATTGGTGGTGACGTTGATCTTATCCGAGATCAGACCAAGGCTCTGGTCGCGCTGGCGCTCGATCTCCTGCACCGAAACGTAGGAAGTCAACAGGTTGCGGTCATGGGCAAGCTTGTCCTCGACCTCCTGCTTCTTCTTTTCGTCGGCGGCCTGCTGCTCGGCGCTCTTCAACGCATCCGTGTGATTGATCTCCACGCCCTGGGCATTGATGATGTGCTGTTCTTGATTGGCGTACTCGGGCGGCACGCGGTCGCCGTAATGCACCACACCCTGGCCATCCACCCACTTGTAGGTGACGCGACCGCTCCCCGGCGCACCCCAGGCCGGGGCGGCCAGCAATGCGGTGGCGCAAAATGCGAGTAACGCCTTGTTCAAAGGATCACCTTAAGTTCAATTTGGGCCCATTTTGAGCGGTGGCAAGCGCGTTTTCCAGGGTCTACGCCTCACTCTTCAGGCCGTACTGGTCCCGGTAAGCCGTAAGGCTCGACAGGTCGGACGGACCGCCCCGGGACGACATGTGCTCCAAGAGGTCATTGAGGGTGATGACGGCCACCACCGGCATGTCATAGGCCAGGCGCACCTCTTGGACAGCGGAGTGCTCGGAGCCCGGTGCCCGTTCTTGACGGTCGAGCGCCAGCAGCACCCCGGCCGGCCGCGCGCCCGATCCTTTGATGATGTCGATGGACTCGCGGATGGCCGTACCGGCGGTGATGACATCGTCGACGATGAGCACGCGGCCGGCCAGGGGGCTGCCGACGATGCTGCCGCCCTCGCCATGGTCTTTGGCCTCCTTGCGGTTGAAGGCAAAAGGGATGTTCCGGCCGTGTTGCTCATAGAGCGCCGCCGCCACCGCCGTGACCAACGGGATGCCCTTGTAGGCGGGTCCGAAGATCATGTCGAAGGGCAGGCCGGATGCGTTGAGCGCGGCGGCGTAAGAGCGGCCCACCGCACTGATGGCGGCGCCGGTGTTGAACAGCCCGGCATTGAAAAAGTAGGGACTTTGACGACCCGACTTCAAGGTGAAGCTGCCGAAACGCAGCACGCCGAGCTCGACGCACAGGTCGATGAAATCCCGTTGATACTCGGCAGTCATGGACTGATATTATCTTGCGCGATGACAAGCGTCACGATGACCCCGCCACACGCAGTCGCCCCTGACCGAGTCAGGCCGATCTTTTGACGAAATCCAAGCTCACCCTGAGGCAGGCGCTGGCCGACAAGCGCATGCTGGCCATTCTGTTCCTGAGCTTCGCTTCGGGACTGCCGTACAACCTGTCGAGCTTCACCACGCAGGCATGGCTGGCCTCCGAGAACCTCAACATCAAGACCATCGGCATCTTTACGCTGGTGGCGCTGCCTTATTCGTTCAAGTTTCTGTGGTCGCCGCTGCTCGACCGCTATTTTCCGCCCATCCTCACCCGGCGCCGCGGCTGGATAGTCATCTTCCAGGCGCTGCTCACGGTGTGCATCGCGCTGATGGGATTCTGCTCGCCGACCCAAACCTTGTATCTGCTCGGCAGCCTTGCGGTAGCGGTGGCGTTTTTCTCGGCCTCCCAGGACATCGTCATCGATGCCTACCGGGTCGACACCATTCCGCCGAGCGAGCGCGGGCTCGCCGCCTCCGCCAGCGCCTTGGGTTACCGCACCGCCGCCGCCATCGGCGGCTCGCTGCTCGTCATCATCGCGGATAAATCCAGCTGGAAGATCGCCTACATCGGCGTCGCGTTCCTGATGGCGGCGGTGATGTTCACCACCGTTTGGACCGACGAGCCGGTGGCCCCCAAGCATCCGCCGCGCGCCTTGAAAGAGGCGATCGGGTTGCCTCTCCTCGATCTTCTCAAGCAGAAGTGGATCTGGGGATTTCTGGCGCTCGCGTTTCTGTACAAGTTCGGCGATGCCTTCGCCTTGAGCCTCTACAGCACGTTCATGATCAAGGGCATGCATTTCTCGCTGGCGGAACTATCGATCGCCGGCAAGATCAACATGACCATATCGGCCATCGTCGGCACCAGCATCGGCGGCTGGGCCTTCCTGCGCTTCGGGATGTTCCGCACGCTCCTGGTGTTTGGCATCGCGCAGGCGCTCACCAACCTTCTGTACATGTGGCTGGCATTCGCCGGCAAGAAGGTGTGGCTGCTGGCGCTCTCCACCAGCATCGACACCATGGTGGGCGGCATGGGGCTCGCCGCGTTCACCGCATTTCTCATGTCACTCTGCAACGTGAATTTCAGCGCGACTCAGTACGCCATCCTGTCGGCGATCGCGACGCTGCCAAGCAAGGTGACGGGCGCCATTGCGGGACCGGTGGTCGCATCCATCGGCTGGGGGCACTTCTTTATCGTGACGTGCCTGACCGCTGTTCCGGGGTTGCTGATGTTGATCGCGATGCGCGGGCCCTTGAACGAGCTCTCCGAGCGCGATTCTTCCGCGAGATCCTAGCGGCGCAAGGAGCGGTCGGCGGGGCTCGACCAGGGCGGGCGCCCGGTGTCCTCGAAGTCGCGGTCCAAATCTCCAGTCTCGACATCCACCGCGCCGGACCAGTCTTCCGGAGCGTCCGCCGCTTCCAGGAGTTCCTCGCGCAGCTGGTCGTTCCAGGATTCGAAATCGATTTCGGTGACCGAACCGTCGAAGTATTGAATCTCGATGGTTTCATCCTGGTCGTCGATCGCGACCACTTCAAAGAGCTCGTTGGTACCGCCGCGGTACCAGTCGCCAACGACCGGCTTGATAAAATTCATCAGCGCCTCCGTCTGCTATGCTCAACCTCATTGAACTACCAATAAGAGTAGCGTGCAATAAGAACTTTTGGCGCGCAGCAACATCCTTGAGTCCCGCATGGTCGAGTCGCTGATCAAATTCTTCGTGGTGTTCTTCGTGGTCGTGGAGCCCATCTCGCTCATTCCGTTGTTTGCCGGCCTCACCGAGGGAGCGAGCGAAGGTTACAAGCGATTGATGGCCGGCAAGGCGGCCCTGATAGCGCTCATCATCTGCGTGCTGTTCGCGTTGGTGGGTGCGACGTTTCTCGACATCATGGGCATCAGCTTGAGCTCGTTCCGCATTGCCGGCGGCACGTTGCTGTTCTTGATTTCCCTGGACATGGTGTTCGCGCGCCCTTCCGGAACTCGCTCCACCACCCCGGAACGCGAGGAGGCCAAGACGCGCGAAGATGTGTCGGTGTTTCCCCTGGCATTTCCCTTCATTGCGGGCCCTGGAGCACTCGCCACCATCCTTTTGGAGGCGGGCGAGGCGGCCGGGCGGCCGATCGTGTTCGCCGGTTTCTTGATCGTGGTGGCCCTGGTGCTCATCATCTGCTGGGTGCTGATGCTGGCCACGCCGCGTCTCATGAGGGTTTTCGGGGTGACGGGCGCCAATGTCATGAGCCGCCTGTCGGGCGTGATTCTGGCGGCCCTCGCGGTGCAGTTCATCATTGATGGCATTCGGGGTAGTTTTCTGGCGTCTTGAACGGGAGCAGGGGATGACAAACAACAATAATTTCGATCGGCGGCGGTTTCTTTTGAGCAGCGCCATCGTGATCGCGGGCGGCACCCGGATCGCGCGCGCCGCAGCCGGCCTGGGCGGGCCGCTGGATCCGGATTCCATTGTGATCAACGCCGTGGTGCACACGGTCGATATCCACCAGCCCGCCGCGGAGGCCTTCGCGGTCAAGGACGGGCGCTTCGTGGCGGTTGGTTCGAACCAGGACATCAAAAAGCTCGCCGGCCGGGGCACCAAGGTGTTCGACGCGGCGAAAATGACCGTGGTGCCCGGATTCAACGACAGCCACAACCATGCCCCGGGAAACGAGCTTCTTTACGAGGTGCTGGTCGGCAACCCCTACGAGGTCGAATTCGTCACCATCGACAGCATCATCGACAAGCTCAAGGCGCGCGCCGCCACCACCCCGAGGGACACCTGGGTGGACGGCTACTTCTTCGACGACACCAAGGTGAAGGACAACCAGCCGCTCACCCGGACCGATCTCGACAAGGTCTCAAAGGATCTGCCCGTCAAGGTCATTCATCGCGGCGGACACACTGCCTTCTACAACTCCAAGGCATTTGAACTCGCCGGCGTCACCAAGGACACACCCAATCCCGCCGGCGGCACCTTCGATCACGATGCCAAGGGGGAGCTTTCGGGCCGGGTCACGGACCTGGCGCGCGATCGCATGGATCGGGTGGGCAAACAGTGGGTTTATCCGCCCGCGGAGTCCATGCGCCGCGATCGCGAGGGCTTGGCGCACATCTCCAAGCAGTTCGTGCGCTACGGCCTCACCAGCGTCTGTCACGAAGGGGGCAATCTGCTCGCCCTGCAGGAAGTGCGTGAGCGCGGCGATCTGAAGCACCGCGTGAGCTACGAGGCGATGGGCGAGGAGCTCGAGGCCATGATCAAGGGAGGCATGGCGACGGGACTCGGCGATGAGTGGATACGCTTCGGCGCCACCTTCGAGCATACCGCCGACGGCTCCTTCTCGGAGCGCACCATGGCAATGAGCGTGCCGTATCCTGGCAGCACCACCGGCTACAAGGGCAATGTCACCGAGGCGCAGGACGTGCTCAATGCCTGGTGCGAGCGGGTGCATCGCGCGGGCATCCAGATGAATTGCCACGCCAACGGCGATGTTGCCATCGATCACGTGCTTACCGCCTATGAGCGCACCTTAAAGGCCGCGCCGCGCGCCGACGCGCGGCCCAAGATCACGCACTGTACGCTCGTGAACGACGATCTGGTCCGGCGCATCAAGGCCTTGGGCGTGGTGCCGGCGCTGTTCAATTCCTACGCCTACTACAACCCCGACAAATTCCACTTCTACGGCGAAGAACTCATGAAGCACTGCATGGCCTACCGCACGCTCCTCGATGCCGGGGTGCCGGCGGCGGCGGGATCAGACTTCGATCCGGGCCCTTTCTCGCCGCTCATGGGCATGCAGGGGATGGTCACCAGAACCGGGTGGAACGGCGAGCAGTGGGGCCTGAACCAGCGCATCAGTGTCGCCGAGGCGCTCACAGTCAACACACTGAACGGCGCCTATGCGACGCGAGAGGAGCACCTCAAAGGATCCATCACCCCGGGGAAATTCGCCGATTACGTGGTGCTCGCCGAGGATCCGCATCAGGTCGAGGCCAGCAAGATCAAGGACATCAAGATCGTGCGAACGGTCGTCGGCGGCGAGAGCCGCTACGAGGGTTGAAAGGCGCGCTACTTCGCGACTTTTAGAACCTCGAGCTTGTCATGGTCCACGTACTTCTGCAGACCACGCAGGGTGCTCTTGACCTCGGGGCTGTCGAACAGCTCCTGCGCGGCGACCTTGTCGAGCACGTCGAAGCTTAAGCGGAACATCGGAGGCCCTTCCTCCTGATATGCCTTCTGCGCCTCGGCCTTGCAGCTCGTGGTCAGGAGATTCACGAACAGCGTGGCGACGGCGCGGTTGGCCTCGTCGATCTGCGCATCGCTGACCGTGGCCAGGCCCTGCACCGCCGGGTGGCGCGAGGCGGCGGCGTAGAACCAGCGGATCAGTGAAGCGCGGTCTTCCTTGGTGGTGGAATTGACGAAGCATTTGCCGAGCGCATCCGAGTATTCGCCGGCGAAAGCGGATGTCGCTGCAAGGCTTAAGAGGCAGATCGCGAGGATGAGTGTGGCTTTCATGGGATGCCTCTTTTTGAAGGACGACTAGCTGTTGATTGTACGCCGTTTGACATAGGCCAGATCCCAGACGCCGTGGCCCAGCCGCGCACCGCGCCGCTCGAAACGCGTGGCAGGACGGAACTGCGGCCGTTGCACGAAATCGCCTGCCTCGCTCAAGGACTCCAATGCGCCTTCGGCATTCAGGACCGTCAGCATCTGCAGGGCGTAGTCCTGCCAGTCGGTGGCCAGGCGCAGCACGCCGCCCTCGTTGAGCTTGCGTGCCAGAAGGGCGGCAAAGGATGCGTCGATGAGCCGCCGCTTGTGATGGCGTTTCTTGTGCCAGGGGTCGGGAAAGAAAATCAGGATCTCGTCCAGACAGGCCTCGGGCAGGTTGTCGTTGAGGACCTCCACGGCATCCGCGTTCACGATGCGCAAGTTTTTCAAATCGGCTTCTGCCGCGCGCAGCAGTAGCCGCCCGACCCCTGCCTTATGCACCTCGATGCCCAGGTAGTCGACGTCCGGGTGCTCCTCGGCGAGGGCGCCGATCACTTCGCCCACCCCGAAACCGATCTCGAGGCAACGGGGCGCCCGCCGGCCGAAAAGCGCATCGAGATCCATCGGACCCTGGCCGGTCAGGCCGAAACGCGGCCAGAGTTCCTCGAGCGCACGCTCCTGCGCGGCGGTGGTTCGACCAGCGCGTAGGACGAAACTGCGGATGCGGCGGGGGTGCTGCATGGGCGCAAAGTGTGCCTGATATGATGTACCCATGCGCAGTTCCTTCGCCGGTATCGCGTTGCTTCTCGCCTTGGCGGGATGCTCAAGTCTTCCCCGGCACGTCGAGAAGCCGCGCAGCGAGGCGCTTGCCAACCCCGGCAGCACCGAGCTCGGGCACGACGTCGCTGCGGACGAGTCGGGCAAGAACCTGTCCGGAATCCGGCTCATCGCCTCGGGCGAGGAGGCCTTCGCGAGCCTGATCGCGCTGGCCGACCATGCGCAGAAAACCTTGGACATCCAGTACTACATCATCCACGAGGACGATTCGACGCGGACAATCCTGCGGCACGTGCGCCTTGCGGCGGAACGGGGTGTGCGGGTGCGGGTGCTGGTCGACGACATGAACACGGTGGGGGAGGACAAGCGCTTCCTGCACCTGAGCCAGCGCGCCAACATCGAGGTGCGCGTCTTCAATCCGTTCTACGGCGGTCGCTCCGCGACCTGGACGCGCATCCTCGCCTCCATCAACGAGATTGCGCGCATCAATCACCGCATGCACAACAAATTGTTCGTCGCGGACAATTCGATTGCCATCACCGGCGGACGAAACCTCGGCGACGCCTACTTCACGCGCGACAGCCAGAGCAACTTCATCGATCTCGATGTGGTGGCGGCGGGCGAGATCGTGCCGGGGTTGTCGGCGAGTTTCGATGCCTTCTGGAATTCCAAGTACGCCTATCCGATTGCCGCGGTGGCCTCCAGTTCGGACCCGGACGAATCCCGCTCGCCGGTGGTGGAGAACGCGGTCGCAGCCGATGCCAACTGGCTCGACCGCGAACTCGATCGGCACAAGCTGGATCTGGACTGGGTGCCCGCCACCGTGCTCGCCGACCGCCCCGCGAAGATTGCCAGCGATTCGGACTCCGGCGAAGAAGAAACCATCGCCAACAACATCCGCACGTTGATGAGCTCGGCCAAACAGGAGCTATGCATCATCTCGGCCTATTTCGTGCCGGGAGCCGACGGCATGGAGCTGTTTCACGACCTCACGGCGCGCGGGGTGAAGGTGCGCATTCTGACCAACTCCCTGGCCTCGACCGATGCGCCGTTGGTGCACATCGGCTATGCCCGCTACAGAAAGCAGCTGCTCAAGCTCGGGGTGGAACTTTACGAGGTTCGGCCGCGGCCCTCACAGCCCCGCCGCCGCCGGTACCGAGGCGCCGGCGCCAGCTCCAATGCCAGCCTGCACGCCAAGGCGCTGGTGATCGACAACCGCACCGTGTTCATCGGCTCGATGAACATGGACGGGCGTTCCAAGAAGTTCAATAGCGAACTCGGCCTGGTGATGCGAAGCCCGGAGATCGCCAAACAGGTCACCGGCATTCTCGATGATCTCGATGCCGACGACAGCTTCAAGCTCAGCCTGGGCAAGCACAACAAGATCCTCTGGACCAGCGGCGAGGGCAGCGACGCGAAGGAATGGCACAGCGATCCTGAGACCACCTTCTCCGAGCGGCTGCTGCTCGAACTGCTGGCGCCCTTTGCACCGGAAGAATTTCTCTAGATCAGCTCCTGAGGGCGCGTGCGGCGCTTCGCGCTAGGCCAGTGCGGCGAGCAAGGTGGACAGCGCTCGCGCTCCATATATTTTGGGACTCACATATGAATCGAGCCTTCGAATTCCATGGGCGCCTGCGCAGCTTGCGCCATGCCTGGCGCGGCGTCGCGCGCACCTTGAAGTCCCAGCACAACGCGTGGATACACGCCACCGTCACGGCGGTGGTCATCGTGGCGGGATTCCTCTGTTCGCTGACGCGCGGCGAATGGTGTCTCGTCGCGCTCGCGACCGCATCCGTCTGGACCGCCGAGACCCTCAACACGGCGCTTGAATTCCTCGCCGATGCCGCGATCCCTGAGTTTCATCCCACGGTGGGCCGCGCCAAGGACCTCGCCGCGGGCGGCGTGCTTTTGAGCGCCATCGGTGCGCTGCGTCGGCGTGCTGGTTTCGGGCCCCATCTCGCCGCCTGGTTGGCGCCGCATTCTTGAAAGCCGCGGCGCGCTTCCGGGTAAAATAAGGTACGCACCGTGCTTCTTGCGGTCCGTCATCCAAAGAAGTCCACCATGAACTACACCCTAGAAGCGCTCGAGTCCTTTCCGCACCAATTGAGGCGCCACTATGAGGCGATTCCCGAGGCCTTCAGGCATTGGGCGCCGCGTTCCTGGACCGGCGTGCCGAGCGAGGCCCTCACGGCCATTGAGCAGGTCTGCCATGTGCGCGACATTGAAATCGAGGGCTATCAGGTGCGCTTCCGCCGCACCTTGACCGAGGAGCGCCCGGTCCTCGATTCCATCGATACCGAGCGGCTCGCCCGTGAGCGCAACTACGGTGGAACGGATTTCGAGGTGGCTTTTGCGGCTTTTCGCACCGCGCGGGAGAAAACTCTCACGCTTCTCAAGGACCTGAGCGCATCTGACTTCAAGCGGCCCGCAGTCTTCGAGGGCTACGGCGAGGTGACCATGAGGAGTCTGGTGCACTATCTTTGCAGCCATGATCAGCAGCACCTCTCCGGACTGCAGTGGCTCTTGGGTAAGATCGAGTCGCAGCGCTAACCTGATGAAACTATATAGGCTCTCGCAGATGCCACTGAGAGTCTTGGGAAAATGCACTGCCGTCAGGTCAAAGGCAACTCTCGCTGCACTTCGAAAGCGAACAGCGTGCTTGCCGAGCACTTCGTATGTTTCTTTCCGTAGATCCGGTCCGCGGTGATTGCGTTCAGGATCGCCGAAAGGAGTTTGCAGCCGATCGTAGGAATCGCGCATGAGCGCCGGTTCTATCAATTCCTGAAGCGCCGCCAAAAGACATGTGCGCCCCGTATTGATGGATCTGCGCAGAGCTTTATTCGGACAAACTCGTCGCTTTTCGAAAAGGGACGAGACGGCTTGAGAACAAGATCAAAATTATCGCTCGCGATCGCTGTCTCTTCGCCTTGAACCAAATGTAAATCACTGCCGTTTGCACGATACAGCGTGGCTTTGACTCGTCCCGCTGGGAAATCCTTATTAATTTTTGTCCAACGCTCGTTGACTCCATTAGGCCAGCCCTCGCTGGTGGCAAACGGAAGCCTCACAATAACTGCCGCTCCGTCACCTTTCGCGGCCATCAAAGGGGTTGCCGATATGTCCACGCAGCTGCTATTAATTTCAACCGCGTTTGGCGTAAGCGATATATAAGGGCTCCAGAAAAAAAGTACGAGAAGGAGATATGGCATCTCTTCGGGCCCAATGAACTTCGAAATTCTTCTTTCAGAATTTTACAAGTGTGCTCCGCCTTTGTTACAACGCTTCACTTCACGGATCTCCCCCGCCTTCATTACAAGTTCGGGAGAGCGTGGATCTAGAGCACCGCACATAGGGAGAATCCGGCACCCACCTCTTGCCTTCGCAGAATCGCCCGGCGAACGGTGATCGAAGGTTTGTGCACCTATCAGGCGCTCGAGCAGTATCCGGCGCGACGTGATCGGCGAAGGAGTTTAAGAGCGCACTCGACCCGCTTTCGCGGGTATGGGCGTTCGCCCCGCATTTCGAGGTGGTCCGTTGACTTATTCCTCGAATGGACCTGTGGCCTAGGGAATGCAAGGCGCAGCATGACATCATGACCGACAGCGAAGTTTCTTCCGTTATGGTGAGAGGTGTTAGGCCCGCCGATGTTCAGGCGTGGCGGGTGCTCTGGGATGGATACAACGCTTTCTATGGCAGGCAAGGCGACACGGCGTTGCCCGAAGAGATCACGCGCATGACCTGGCTGCGCTTTTTCGATGCCTACGAACCCCTGCATGCGCTGGTCGCGATCGCCTCCGGGAAGCTCGTCGGCCTTGCGCACTATGTTTTCCATCGCAGCACCATTCAGATCGCACCGACCTGCTACCTGTCCGATCTTTATACCGATCCTGAGGTGCGCGGTCAGGGCGTCGGAGCCGCCCTCATTGAGGCGGTGTACGCGGCGGCTGCGGCACATGGGGTGCCGCGCGTCTACTGGCAGACGCACGAGACCAACCGTACCGCCATGCAGCTCTACGACAAGGTGGCGGACAAGTCCGGATTTGTGGTCTACCGCAGGTCCATCCCCTGAGGCCAAGGCCAGGAGTGCTCCGGCGCGTCGCCCCTGGGCGGCAAGCTACCGGCAAGCATTTGCAAGTTCCTGGTACGGCTTGCTGTTCTTTGGAAATTCAATCTGCTTTTTCTGCATCATCAGCTCGAGTTGTGCGCCGCCGCTTGCCTCGCCGATGTCGGGGTCGTCGCGGTATGCGGGATCCGCAATCGCCTCGGGCAGGCCAATGAAACGCACGCCTTTGCTCCGATACAGCGCCAGAAGTTCCGGCAGCATGCGCGCATCGAACGCCCCGACGTGCAGCAGCAGTACGTATTTTACGTCCCGCCCGTAGACGAGCTGCGACATCTCTCTGAAAACGCCGTAATACTGATCGGCTACCGCGAGATAGCTATCGTGGAGTTTCTGAACCAACGCGTCATCGTGCTTTGCCATGCAGCGGGCATACGGCGCATTCCAGAGATAATCCTCGAAGTCCATGTTGACCTCGGCAATCCGATAGCCGTGCTCGGCAAGCCACTGGCGGGCCGCGTGACGCTTGGCAAGCGACTCGCCTTCGTGCAGGAAGGGGTAACGAAACCAATGCCAATCGTCCTTACCCATGAGCTTTTTGAGCAGCGGCTCGTTCTTCTCAACGTCCGCTGCAAATTCCGCCGGGGTTTCCTTGTTGAGGTCCCCGTGCGTGAAAGTGTGATTTCCCAGAGGCTGACCTGCGGCGCGCCAGGCATCGAGCACGGATGAAGATGAGGCGTCCTCCTCGATTCTCTTGCCGTTGATAAATCCATAAGTGGCCGGCATCCGTTCCTGCTTCAACGTGGCCAATATGGTGTTGGCGATATCCAGGCGGCTGACCCCAGGGGGCAGATCGCCGTGCGCCGGCAGATCATCGAAGGTCACCGCCATTTGCTGCCCGTGGGCGGTTCCAAGCGAAATCAGCAACAGCGCCACGGGCAGGGTGTTCCTAAGCGTCGGAAACCACCTGGTTCCCGCAAGACCGGCAATCGGCGGCATTTGGAGCATCCCTTCGGGGGTGGTTGGAGAACTCGAGATCTTTCGACCCTTAAGGCCATCAGCTCTCATTATGCCTTGCGACGCCGCTCACATTGTGGGTCGTCGGATCCCGCCGGGAATGTGCTTCAGGTCGTCTTCAGGCGAGGTCCGCTCTGCCATGATGGCTTCCATGTCAGTGATCCAGCCGCCGCGGGACGTAGCCACCCGATGGCGCGGTGCTCGTCACCGGTTGCAGCGCTCGCCCCTCGAGTCCTTCATACGTAGGAATCAGCTGCCGTTTGCACCCACCCAGGCCGATGACTGCCGCAATGTGCAGATCGCCACCACCCACTTGATCGCCGGCGCGCTCGAGCAGGATCTGGGGCCGGCCGATCGCGATGCTGCGCTTCCTCTGCTGGTGCAGCTCGCCTGTTCCGTGGCACTGGGCGTCGGCGCGGTGATCGAGGTGCCCTCGGCGGCGCGCGTCGCCGGACTTGCCAGCGCGAGCCAGTTATTGCGCGCGCAGCGCTACACCGACATCGGCGCGCGGGTCGCCACGCCTTATCAGGACTTTCACGACGGCACGTTCTACTGGTCGGAACTGTGCCAGGTGCGGGATCTCGCGGCCACCGCGGTGCGTGACAACGATGCGTTGTCGCTGACCGCACTGCGCACCCTGGTGAGAGCCGGCCTCGTGCACGTATGGGAGCTCGAGCTGACTGCCAGCAACGATACCGAATTCACGCCGCCGGCTTCCAGCGCGTCCGTTCCGTAACGCGCGCCCCACGCTCAGATTTTCATCGTTCCCAGATACTCCTTGACCTTGGCGCGGTACCCCTCGCTCGAGGTCACGGTGGCGCCGCCCGCCAGGGTCAGGATGAAGTCTCCGCGCAGGGTGCGGTTCACTTCCTTTACGTAGTTCATGTTGACCAGGCACGAGCGGCTGATGCGCAGCATCGGCTGGGAGCGAAGCGATTGCTCGGCCTGCTGCAGCGTCGAGCGCGCGTGATAGCTGTCCCTGCCGACGCGGATGATCACGTAGTTGCGGTCGGCCTCGATGAGTTCCACCTGCGCGGCATCGAGCACATGCAGATGGCCGTTGAATTCCGCGAGCAGCCGCGGCTTCTCCTCCGGCCGCACGTTGCGTTCCAACTGCGAGAGGAGTCCGGCGAGGAGATTTTGCCGCTCGTCCGCGTTCGTGTCTGCATGCCTCGGACGCACCCGGGCCAGCGTTTTGCGAAAACGCTCCTGGTCGAAGGGCTTGAGCAGATAGTCCACCGCGCACACTTCGAAGGCTTCGAGCGCGTACGCATCGTAGGCGGTCACGAACACCAGCGATGGCAGATGTTCGGGCGCGAGCGAGCGCGCGAGATCGATGCCGTTCAAGGGATCCATCTGGATATCGAGAAACAACAGCTGCGGTGGCTTCGCGCGGATGGCGCTCAAGGCCACATTACCGTCGCCGAATTCGCCCACCACCCGCAAGTCGCCTTCCGCCTCGCAGTACTCGCGCAGCGTGCGGCGTCCGGCCGGCTCATCGTCCACGATCATCACATCCATCATGTGCTCACCAGCTTCGCCGGGCCGTACTTCTCGATCACCGGCGCTTCGCGAGCCGGCGCCGGCGCGGCCTGGATCGCCGGCAGCGTGAGTTCGCTCTGCCACTCGGTGGCCTGAGTGCTGGTGACGAGACTGGCGCGCCCCTCGAACTGCACGGCAATGCGCTCGCGCACATTCTTGATGCCTATGCCGGCGTTGCCGGACGCGCGGCCGGCTGCGATGGTGTTCGTGACGCGGATCGACAGGAGATCGTTGTCCAGATTCACGGCAACCTTCACCTTGACCGCGCCCTGATGGCCCGCCATGCCGTGCACAACGGCGTTCTCTACCAGCGGTTGCAGGATGAGACTGGGCACCCATACCGCGGGCAACTCGGCAGGACTGGGAAGATCCACGCTCAGGCGATCGGCGAAGCGCCGCTGCTGCAGTTCGAGATACAGGCCGACGAAATGCAGCTCATCGCTCAAGCGCGAGAAGTCGCGCTCGCCCGCGTTCAGCAATCTACGCAGCAGATCGGCCAGCTGCACCACCATGGCCTGCGCGCCCTTCGGATCCCACTCGATGTAGCCGCGAATCGTGTGCAACAGATTGAACAAGGTGTGCGGCGAGAGCTGCATGCGCAGCGCCGCCAGGCGCGCCGCACTCCACTCCCGTTCCAGCGCGGCGAGCCGCAGTTCGGAATTCCGGAAGCGCGTGTAAAGGGCGAGGCCCGTTACCAGGGCGAGACCGAAACCGTAGGCGGGCAGAAAGTTCACGAAGCTCGCAAGCCACAGCGTCAAAAAGAAGGGATCGCCCAACGTGTAGATATGGGTGAGCACCGGCTCGTGCAGCTCGCCGCGGCCCAGTATGGTGTTGGCGAGAATCAGTGCCGGATATGCCATGGCGCAGAATGCCGCCTCGAGGATGATCTGCAGCGGCAGCGTGAGCCACAGCGGTCGCCACTGCACGCGGAGCGATGCCCAGAACGAAACCAGCAGCATGGGCAACAGAAAGATGTGCTGCAGAAGCCTCGCATCCCACGGCGCGAACAACAGCACCGTGGTCACCCGTTCGAGGCCCGCGCGCATGCTGTAGCCATACACGAGGTTCGAGACCGAGACATATACCCAGAACAAGCAGGTGATCAGCAGGAACTGACGCAGCGTCAGTCCGCCGGCGAATCGCCTCGGCTGTATATCAGGCGTGCTTTTCACGTCCATGACAGTAGGGTAGCGCAACTGCAAGCCCTTTGCCGCCGAGGCATAAAGCCCCCTGGGACGAAACCGCAATTGCCCGGGACGAACTCGACACAGTGCGGCAGACCGGAGGGGGTCTCGAGGCGTCTTATATACGCCAAGACAACAAACCCCCGACCCCCTGAGGAGATGCCATGAACAAGTTCAAAGTTGCCCTGATGGTGGCCGCCGGTGCCATGAGTATTGCCGCCACCGGATTGGCCACTGCCCAGAGTACCGACGCACCCAAGCTCGTCGTGCGATACAACGCCGCGAGCCTGGACACCGAGGCCGGCGTGCGCCACCTGTATGTGCGCCTGGAGCGCGCGGCCGAACAGGTTTGCCCCAACGACACCGCCGGCCTGTTCCCGAGCGCAAGCGTGGTCGAATGCCGCAAGCATGCGGTGGAAGAGGCCGTCGCGGCGATTCACAACACGCGTCTCGCGGCCCTCTCGGAGGAGCTCGGCAAGCGGATCTGAGCTTTAAGGTTCAGCGGCCGGCCGCAGGATTGAGCGTAACACTGTGCTGCACCACTGTGACGTCTCCATCCTGCGTGCTGGTCGCGTCTTGAGGCCTCGCGCTTTTCAAGAATCCGCCTTCCACTAATTCGTAGCTCTCATCGAACAGCGCCAACTTGACCGGCGTGGCGGTGGCATCGAGGCTGAAGTCCACGCCATCCGGCGGCAGACCCTGAAAACTCAACATGCTCGCGCCGCCCGCCATTTCGCGAAGCGGGATGCGCGCGCCCTCGGCACGCTCCGGCAATCTGACGTCGTTGACGGCGGCCACGGCGGGAAATATCAGATAGGCTTCCGGCGCTCCGCGCGGCGACTGCAGATGCAAGAAATAGCGCACCCGGCCTGTTTCCCGCACCGCCGACTTGACCGTGAGCTCCGGCGCGGGCAGGTTGCGATACGGCGCGGCGGCGAAGAATACTTTCCGTTCGCTGCCTGCGAAAGGCACGTGTGCGTGATCCCCGAAGTGCGCCGCCACCCGCACGCGCCGCGGCAGATGCTTGCCGTCCGAATCGGCAAAAAAATGCGCCTGTTTCGTGTCCGCATCGAGGTGGTATTCGAAGTTTAGGCGCAGCGGCCAGCGTTCCGAGTACGCCGATTCCGACAGGCTCGCGAACATGCCGAGCACGGCGATCAATCCCGTGATCATAATGCTGCGACGGCGCCACGCGAGCGCTCCGCCGCCGGCATAGAGGGCCAGCATGTGCCAGGTCACGAAGCACAGCAGCACCGTCATCACCGGGAAGGACAGCACCCCGAGACCGTCGTAGCTCAGGCTCATCACCGGGGTCACCAGAAGCATAGTGATGATGATTGTGGCAATGATCGCCACGCGCACCCCGCGTGCTGGATCGCGAAGTAGCAGGCAGGGCAGCGAGACCAGCGCCGCGGTGAGCGCCGGCAGCAGCAGGATGAAGCTCGCGCCGGGGAGGACGATCGCCAGGATCAGCGCCAGCACCGCGGTCAGGAGCGCCGCGCCGAACCAGGTGCCGGCGAGACCGGCACCTCGCGCGAACAGCCCCGCGCTCAAGGCGGCGGTCATGAAGGCGACCGCCACGCAGGACACCTGCGCGCCCAGGGGAAATGAAATCCAGGCGAGAGTCGGCAACCCGTCTATGGCGCAGACGATGACCACGATGATGAGCGCGATCAGTATGCCTGCCACGGCGCTCGCCAATGATCCCAAGGCCCCGAGCAGCACTTCCCGCAGCGTGAACGCGCGCCGGCGCACGAGCACAACCACGCTGACGACGATCACGAACGGCGCAATGCAGGCGAGGGCGAGATTGACGCCGAATGACCACACCAACAGCGCGCGCGATCCTACATCGAAGAACACGGCATCGCTCGGCGTGCTTTTCAGCTCCGGTGCGTCGGCGAGCGCATACAGTGCGCTGCGTGCGCTGCGGTACTGATGCTGCAGCGTCGACTCGTCGAGCGCACCGGCGTTGTCGAGCGGGGTGTGATAGTGGCCCACGTCGCCGATGAAGGCGAAGTTGTACCCCTCGAATCCCGCCGCCCGGAAGGCGGTGAAGTCGGTGTCGTTGGGCAGCGCCCGGTAGATCACGTAGAAGAGCGAATCGGTGATCGGCCGCGCCACTGCCTGCTGGAAGAGGCGCATCAACCAGAGGTTGGAACCGCCGGTTTCGAACATCAGGCTCGGGCCCGAGACGCCGCGCGCCTCCAGGTTGACCGCCGCCTTGATCGTCTTGGCGAGCGGATGTTCGCTCACGAAGAGCAGCGCACCGAGGAGGCCGGCCTCCTCGCCGTCGCTCAATAGCACCACCACCGGATGTTTGTGCGGCTTCAACGCCAGCTGCGCTGCGATGTCGAGCGCGATCACAACCCCGGAGCCGTCATCGCTCGCGCCGGGTCCGGCCGGCACCGAGTCGTAGTGCGCGGCGAGCAGCACGGCATCCTTGACGGCGTTGTCGGTCACCCCCGGCGGCAGTGCCACGATGTTGGTGGGTCGGCCGCAGATGGCGTACCGATTGCATGCCCAGCCGCTCTGCAATTCCACGCTGTAACCCAGGGCCTTGAGCTTCGTCACCAGCTCGTCGCGCAGGCGCGCGTCGGCGGCGCTGCCCAAGGGGTGCGGCACGCCGTCGCCCAACAGCTCCTGGAGCGAGGCTCTGAGCGGCGACTCGAGGCCCGGCGAGTTGATGTTGGGCGCCGCCGGCAGGCGGTACGCGAACAGCATGACGATGAAGGCGAGCGCCATGCCTGCCATGGCGATGAGGAGCGTGCGCGGAGGTGCTGCGCTCATCGAGGCATCATGCGCGCTGCGGATTCTCGGTTCGGTAGCGCTTCATGCCGTCGGTGATCTCGGCGTGCGCCACCTCGACTCCCGCCCAGCCGAGCACCTTGACCCACTTGCCCGGCTCCAAGTCCTTGTAGTGCTCGAAGAAGTGTTGGATCTGTTGCAGCCTCTCCTGCGGCACGTCCTCTACGGTCTTCCAGTACGAGAACCAGGGGCAGATTTCGTCGGTCGGTACTGCGAGCAGCTTGGCATCGCCGCCCGATTCATCCTCCATGCGCAATACCCCTAGCGCCCGGCAGCGCACCACAACGCCCGGCATCAGCGGGAAAGGCGTATGCACCAGCACGTCCACCGGATCGTCGTCGTCGGCGACGGTTTGCGGGATGTAACCGTAGTTCGCCGGATAGTGCATTGCCGTCATCATGAACCGGTCTACGAAGATTGCTCCGGACTTTTTGTCCACTTCGTACTTGATCGGATCGGCGTTCATCGGTATTTCGATGACGACGTTGAATTCTTGCGGCGCCTTGGCGCCGGCCGGCACATCGTTGATGCTCATCGCTCGTCGGGTTTCCTTGCAAAGGGGGCTGCTTTTGGCCCGCCACTATAACCCCGCGGCGAATTTGTTGTCCTCAGTCGATGGCGATGGAACTCGGCTCGTCCCCGGTGGCAAGCGGCGTGCCGATCAGCGTAAGGCTGCCGCCGCTGCTGACGCTGTACACCGAAAGGCTGTTGGAATTCTCGCCGGCCACGTACACGTAGCTCCCGGACGGGTCGACCGCGATGGCCGCCGGGAAGGTGCCGGTATTGACGCTGTTGATCACCGACAGCGCCCCGCTGGTCGGCGCGATTCCATAGGAACTCACCTGATTCGCGGCGGTGACGTTGGCGACGTAGACGTAGCGCCCCTGCGGGTCGGCAGCGAGGGCCAAGGGTTCGGTGGTGGTGGCGAGCGGAGATCCCGACACCACGCTCAGGCCGCCGGTGCTCGCGTTGACCGAGAACTCGCTGATGCTGTCGCCCGTCGCGTTGGCGACGTAGGCGTAGCTGCCGGTGGGATCGAGCACGATGGAGACGGGAGCGGAGCCCGTGCTGAACGGCGATCCTGCCACGCTGGTGAGCTCACCGGTGCTCGAGTCGATGGCGAACACCGACACGGTCTCGCCGCCCGCGTTCGTGACGTACAAATAGTTACCGTTGGCATCGACCTTGAGCGAACTCGGTTCCACGCCGGCCGCGTACGGCGAGGCGGCAAGCGGCGTCAATGCGCCGCTCGCGGCGTCCACCGCATAAGCCGATACGCTGTTGCTGCCGAAATTCGCGGCATAGAGGAAGGCGCCCGACGGATGAAAGGCGAGGGCATCGGGATTCGTGCCGGTCACCGTGGTCGAGTTCTGTGCCGTGAGCAGTCCCGTGTCGTTGTTTATGGCGAACATCGACAGGGTGTTGGTGCCGTTTTCCGCGACGTAAAGGAAGGTGCCGTTGGGATCGACCGCGACCGCCGCAGGGGTGGAGCCGATGGAGCTGTAA
Organism: Steroidobacteraceae bacterium; assembly: GCA_036494165.1. Taxonomy (GTDB): domain Bacteria; phylum Pseudomonadota; class Gammaproteobacteria; order Steroidobacterales; family Steroidobacteraceae; genus Bog-1198. The sequence goes on along the minus strand of DASXOQ010000145.1, from coordinate 48,030 downwards.
GGCGAGCCGGCGATTTGCGTCAGGCCCCCCGTGGTGGAATCGATGAGAAACGCCGAGATGGTGTCCGAGCGCTGGTTAGCGACATAGGCGTATCGCCCGGCCTGGGTGCAGTTGACGATGACGTTGACGATGTTGGTTTTGTCGACGGTTCCCGAGGCGTTGTGAACGGTGCAGGTCTGCGCCGGACTCGACGGCTGGGTCGCGACCGTGACTGAATAAGCGTCGTTGTTCGCGATCTTGTCGCTGAAGGTAAAGGTGCCGTTGGTCGTGGGCGTGAAATTGCTGCCGCCGTTATCCTGCAGAACCAGTCCCGTGCCTTGCAGGCCCGTGATCGTACCCCCGATGGTGTATTTGATGGTCAGGGGGCAAGCCGCGAGCGCCGGCAGGGCGCAAATGAGCAGCGCAGATAAATTGATTTTCACGGACCGATTCTCCGATGGCGCCCCCGCGGGGCAGCATTGAGACAACGCTTGAGCGAATAAGTTGTAAGCTTCCCGTTCAAAGGGAACACCTTGAGGTGACCCACCTTTACGATAAGGCGGATTGTACTTCTGGAATCAAAGGTTTTGGGGTTGGTGCGAACCTTAAGATGTTTCGCAGCCAGTGAGGTCAACGCAGGGAGGTAGGCGACGTTTGTTAAGGAATGGCAAGATTATCGCCATCCTGGGCCGGGCTTGCCGACGGTTCTTGGCGTTTACCTCTTGCAACATGCCGCCGTTTGCCCGGCAAAGAGACGCCGAGGCGATCAGCTTTATGTCACGACTGTGATGATTGGCGCAAAACCCATGCGACAACTGCGCGACAATTGAGCCGTCGATGTCGCTGTTGTCCGACAGGACGCCATATGAACCAACCGGCGCCCCAGTGCTCAAATACGCGAAAGGAACTACACGTGCCGAAAACCCGAGTCGTCGGTCTTCTCATCGCAGCCTGCAGCGCAGCCGCCGCGAATTTTACACTTCTTAACGTTGCCAGCGCGGCCCTCGGGGAGCATGAAGCCTCCGTGCAGGCCGATGCACAGGCGGCGCACGGATCCATCAAGATGCAGGATCGCGGTACCTATCACATGCAGGAAATCCTGATGCCATCCGGCACCAAGGTCCATGAGTTCGTCAATGCCGGCGGCCAGGTTTTCGCCGTCACCTGGCAGGGGCCCACCATGCCGAACTTGAGGCAGACGCTCGGCAAGTATTTCGATGACTATGTGGCCGCCGAGCAGATCAAGCATCCGGTACGGCGCCATATCGAAATTCACCGCGACGACCTGGTGGTCGAGTCCGCCGGACACATGCGCGCTTTTTCGGGGCGCGCGTATCTACCTCAAGCCGTGCCCAGTGGCGTGGACGTGGGAGAGTTGCACTGATGCGCAGCATCGGGTTGAGTTTCGGTGCCGCGTTCGGCGTGGCCGTCTGCCTGCTGATGAGCGCGTGCGGCGGAGGCGGTGGCGGCGGACTCGCATCGTCGGGGAGCAGCGGTGGCAGCGGCAGTACCCCGTCGGGCGCGAACGTCGCATCCATCATTGTCGATCAGGGGCCGAACAACGACAGCGTCAATACCGCATTCGTCTCGGTGACCGTGTGCGCCGCCGGCAGCACCACCAACTGCGCGACGGTCGATCACGTGCAGCTGGACACCGGCTCGTATGGCCTGAGGATTCTTTCCTCGGCGCTGAACCTTGCGCTGCAGCCCATTGCCGCGCCCGGCGGCGGCTCGCTGGTGGAGTGCGTGAACTTCGTCGACGGCTACAGCTGGGGTCCGGTGGTGGCAGCGGACGTCACGGTCGGCGGCGAAACGGCGGGCAACCTGCCGGTCCATGTCATCGGCGATTCGCGATTCACCACCGTGCCGAGCGATTGCTCCGGCACCGGCACTGAAGAAGATACGGTTGCGACATTTCACGCCAACGGCGTGCTCGGTGTCGGCCCGTTCCAGTATGACTGCGGCGACGGCTGCGTGAGCACGGTGCAACCGGCGAGCTACTACGCCTGCAACGGCGCCAGCTGTATCGCAAGCACCGCGCCTCTGGCCAGCCAAGTGCAGAGCTTCGTTTCAAGCCTCGCCAGCGACAACAACGGCGTGATCATCCAGATGCCGAGCGTGGCGGACGCAGGCGCCCTCACGGTTTCGGGCTCGCTCATCTTCGGCATCGATACCGAGTCGAACAATGCGTCGGGCTCGGAGACGGTGATTGCGCTCGATGGCTTCGCGGAGCTCACCGCCACCTACAAGGGCCAGGCGTTGAACCAGAGTTTTATCGACAGCGGCACCAACGGCATCTATTTCAACGACAGCACCATCCCGAAATGCACGCAGACCGGGATTACGGATTTCTATTGTCCGACCTCGACGCAAGCGCTGTCGGCTGCGCTCACCAGCAATGTCATGACCGGCACCTCCGCTATGGTTGATTTCAGCGTCGGCAACGCCAATGACATGTTCCAGGCGAACCCCACCTTCAATGCCTTCCCGCAACTGTCCGGGAGCTATCCCGGCACAACCCCGACGCTCGATCTCGGCATGTCCTTCTTCTATGGCCGCCGCGTTGCGGTAGCGCTCGATGGCGCTAAGACCACGGTGGGCACCGGCCCGTACGTGGCCTTCTAGGAGTCGGCTACCGCCAGGTGGAGAGGCAAGCTAAACTCTCCCTCAATGAATACCACGGCCAACCGTGCAGAGGCCGCCGCGGCGGATCTGCTGGTCGACTATTTGACTGGGGATGAACTCGAATCGCTTGATCCCGCCCGGCTGCTGGGCGTGGTGGGATTTACGCGCCTGCCTCCCTTCGAGCCGCACGAAATCCCGACCGGCGCCACCATGACCCCGGCGCTCGGCGGCGCCGATCTGTACGAGGTATTCCGCGTGGCAAGCGCGGATCAGAGCCTCGTGAGCGGGCGGCGCGGCCGCATCCGCTACCGCCATGGCGAGGATCTATTGTTCGGGTGCCTCACCCTGGATGAACGCGACCTGCATGCGCCGCCCGCCGCACTCGGCGAAGCGCTCGCTTTGCAGCGCGTTACGCAGGTGGCCTATCGGGAAATTTTCGATCTTCTCGCCGAAGGCCGGTATCCGCATCTTTTGCGCATCTGGAATTATCTGCCGGAGATCAATCGCCTCATCGACGGCGAAGAGCGCTACCGGATTTTCAATGCCGCGCGCCAGACGGCGTTTCGCGAGTCGGGTCGCGCCACCGCCGGTGCGGTGCCCGCGGCCTGTGCCCTGGGCTCGCCTGCCGGAAGTCCCCTGTCGGTGTATTTTCTAGCGGCGCCGCATGTGCCCCGTCCCGTCGAGAATCCCCGCCAGACGAGCGCCTATCACTATCCGGCGAAATTTGGCCGCCACAGCCCGACATTTTCCCGCGCCTGCATCGGCGCCGGCCGCGGCAGCAATCTTTTTATCTCGGGCACCGCCAGCATCGTCGGCTACGAAACCATGCATGTGGGCAATGTGGTGGCCCAGACCAAGGAGACGCTCGCCAACATCGGCGCCCTCATCGACGAGGCGAACCGCAGCCTCGGGTGGACGCGTTACAGCTTGGACGCGCTGAAAATGAAGGTCTACGTGCGCCATGCCACGGATCTCGATGCTATCCGCGGCGTGCTTGGCGGCGCGCTGCGCGCCGCCAAGCCGCTTTATCTTTCCGCGGACATATGTCGCGAGGACCTGCTGGTCGAGATCGAAGCCACGGGTTAGTTTTTGTACTGGAAGGATTTGTTGGGATAGGGCGGCGCCGGCGGCACCGGTCTCGGATCCTTCGCAATGTCGGCCTGCAAGAGTTTCACCGCGGCTTCGAGCTGCGCATCGTTCCCAAGGAAGGCGTCGTGCGGCAGATCGTCCACAACGATGTCGGGATCGACGCCGTGGCCTTCGATGAGCCACTTGCCTTCCGGGCCATACACGCCGATCTCCGCCGCCGTGGCGATCCCGCCGTCGGCCTCGAAGTTATTCGCGGAGAGCCAGACTTCGCCGCCCCAGGTGCGCGTGCCGATCACCTTGCCGAGCTTCAAGCGCCGGAAGCCCTCGGTAAAGGCTTCGCCATCGGACGCGGTCTCCTGATCGCAAAGCACCACCACGTGCCCCCGGAATGCGTACTGCATGTCCCAGATGGGATTGCCGACCCGCGGCTGGAAGTAGAACCAGGCCTGGCGTATCAGCCGGCCGAGCAGCCATGAGTCGATGTTGCCGCCGTGGTTGTGGCGCACATCGATGATCAGTCCCTGGCGCTCGAATACGGGATAGTAGTCGCGCGCCCATTGGTCGATGTCCTCTGCGCCCATGGCGCGAAGGTGCACGTAGCCGATCCGGTTGCCGGACTCCTGATCCACCTTGAGACGGCGCGTGTATTCCCAGTCGGCGTAGCGCATGCGAATTTCATCCGCCGCGCGTATGGGGTTGACCAGCACCTCGCGCTGCTCGCCGCCCGTGGCTTTGACGCGCAGCATGACCTGGACGCCCGCTTTACCGCGCAGCAGCGCCCGTTCGTCAGGCGCCGACAGCGCCGCCACGCCGTCGATGCCGACGATGGTTTCGCCCTCGTGCACGCGCGATTCCGGGCGGTCGAGCGGCGAGGCTTCATCGGGCCGGTCGGGATCGTGCCGGTAGATATGCTCCACCACGAAGCCGCCCGCCTTCTCGTCGCGCTTGAGTGTCGCGCCGAGCGCGGCCAGATCGATCTGGTCGGTCGGATGGCGGATGTCGCCGCCGCGCACGAAGATGTGCAGCGTCGAGAGTTCCGCGACCATCTGGGAGATCACATCGTTCAGTTCCTCGCGGTCGGACACCCGGTCGACGAGCGGCATATAACGCTTCTCCATCGCCTTCCAGTCGACGCCATGCATGTTTCGATCGTAGAAATAATCGCGTTCCAGGCGCCAGGCATCGGTGAAGATGCCATGGAATTCCGCTCGCGGATTGGTGAGGATGTTCCAGCGCGAAAGATTGATCTGCGCCTTGCCCATGGCCTTGCCGTCGTTGACGGTCCCCGCCTTGGCATCCGCATCCAATATGTAGAAATCGTGCTCCTTGGCGAGCAGCAGCTTCTTTCGATTCTGGGAGATCTCGAATTTCTTGACCTCGCCAGCAACGGTCTCGACTTCCTCTCCTTTGTTGGCGATGTCCAGACACTGGAGCGAGGACTTCGGGGTCTGCTCGTCGGTGTCGTCCAGCCAGCAGAGGCGTTTGTCGGTGAGTTGCAGATCATGATAGTTGCCGGGGGGCGCCGGCACATCGACGACCCGCGCCGTAAGTTCCGTAAAATCGATGCGCACCTCGGGATGCTTTTTGTCCGTAGGTGCGGAGGCCGCGGCGTTGTTCGGGCCCTTTCTGGCGGCCTTCTCAGCCTCGGACTTGTCCTTGTCGTCCTTCGATTCCTTCTCCGGGTGCAGCTCGTCGGGCGGCAAGAACGGGGAGCGCAGGTTCGGCAGCAGCGCGAGCTCGTAAATCTTCATCGCCTTGGCGAAATGCGGATCCGGGCCCCGGGCTCCCCAGGGCGATTGCACGGTGGTCTTCAGCGACCGGTCCGACAAGAAGTACAGCCATTTGCCGTCCGCACTCCACGCCGGGCTCGCACTGTTGTAGCGGTCCGAGCTGATCGCCTGGACGGCGCCGGACTCGACGTCGAGCACTTTGATCTGATCGAACGTGTTGTCGGCGGTTTCGACGAAGGCGAGCCAGCGGCCGTCCGGCGAGAAGGACAGGCCGCCGAAATCGCCGTTGCGCGAGACGGCGACGCGCTTGTCGTGCTTTTCGCGCAGGTCATAAAGCCAAAGTTGCTGGTCCTTGTCGTAGTGCGCGAGCCAATGACCATCGGGCGAGGGCACGCCTTCCCAGCGCAGCACCTTGGCATCGCGGGTCAGCTGCTCAGGCTGGCCCAAGCCGTTGGCCGCGTAGCGCCAGAACTCGGTCTCGCCGGTCTCTGTGGAAAGCAGCATGATGTTCTTGCCGTCAGGCAGGAAGCGCGCCGCGCGGTAGCGGACGCCCTGATCGCCGGCCACCTTCACGATGCGATCGCCATTGTGCGAGGGCAGCGTGAACACTTCGCCGCGGGCCGTGAACACCGCGGAGTTGCCGTCGGGGGATAAATGCACGTCGCTCAAGTACTGAATGGGCCGTTTGACCCAATGGTCGCGCAGTTGGTCGAAGTCGGACGTCAGTGTGATGGGTATCGGCTGGTCGGTGCCGGCTTTGAGATCGAGGAGCCAGAGGTCGGCACCGCACGAATAGGCGATTCTTCCCTCGGAAAGCGACGCCGAGATCACATCGAAGGTCTTCTGATGCGATTCCTGCTTAAGATCGTGGCCCTTGGCATCCATGGACCAGACGTTCATCACGCCGTCGCGGTCCGACAGGAAGTAGATGCGCGATCCGAAGAACATGGGATTGCGCGAGGTGCCGGTCCAGTCGGCGGTGAGCGGCGTCGCCTCAGACGCGCCGTTCTCGTAGGCCCAGATGCTCTCGGCGCCGCCGCCTTGATAGCGCTTGGTGTTGCTCGGTTGCTTGCGCCAGCGCGTGAAGTAGACCGTGCGGCCGTCGCCCGAATAGGCCGCCTGCGAGCCTTCCGCGAGCGGCAGCGGTTCATGGTCGCCGCGATTTCCCAGCAGCATGAGCCGGGGATTTGGCAGCGTCGAATAGCGGAATGTGCTCACCAGGAGCCTGCCGTCGGGGGACCAGCTGGCCGGCGTCGACTCGCCGTCCCAGGTACGACGCTGCGGCACCCCGCCGTTCACCGGCATGGTGTAGACCTCGCTCGGACCTTCGTACTGGGCGAGGAAGGCGACCTGCTGGCCATCGGCCGAAATGCTCGCCATGGTCTCGTTGCCTTCATTTGAGGTGAGCCGGCGGGCGTTGCCGCCGTGCACGTCCGCCGTCCAGAGGTCTCCCTCGGACGTGAAGATCAACGTGTCTCCGTGCAGGGCGGGGTAACGGTAGTAGCCGTTGCGGCCCGGCGGGGCATCGTTGGCGGAGGTTGTTGAGCCGCAGAGGAATGAGATGCTCGCGAGGAGCGCGCAGCAGGTGCGCATCAGGGATTGGGTACGCATGCAACATGATTGCATAGACTGCGGGGCGCAGCGAAGAGGCGCTGCCCGCGTGGTAGGCTCTTATTTCATCGGAGGGACGGGAACCATGAACGCACTCAATGCAGAATCCGCCAAACACTATCGCTGGGAGTCGCTGCCGGAGGAGTCCTTGAAGGGCGGCCTCACGCGGCGGCTCATATCCACCGACCGCCTGATGATCGCTCACGTGCACTTCGAGAAAGGCGACGAGGTGCCGCGCCACGCCCATGAGAATGAGCAGATCACCTACATCTTGAACGGCGCCCTCAAGTTCTGGCTCGGCGAGAACGGGGAGCGCGAACTGATCATCCGCGGCGGCGAAGTCTTGGTTATTCCTTCAAATCTGCCGCACCGGGCGCTGGCGCTGGAGCCCACACTGGATGTCGATGTGTTCAACCCGCCGCGGCAGGACTGGCTCAATGGCTCGGATGCCTACCTGAGACGCTAGCCGCATGATTGCCCTTTGAATCTAATGACATAGGCTAAGTTCTCGCGTGCCGGCGAGCGCTGGGTTTGCGGACGCCAAATGGGCGGTCTAAGATGAGGCCGGCGCGGGCGTCGTATAATGGTAATACCCAAGCTTCCCAAGCTTGAGCCGTGGGTTCGATTCCCATCGCCCGCTCCACTCCCCCCTTCAGCCCTCAATACCGAGGATTTTTGGCGGCGCGCAAGAATTCCTCTGCTTTCCTGGCAAGTCCTTTCGTAACGCTGATCCATACAGATTCCTTCAGGTCCGGTGGCAATCGCTTGCTTACCGACGCAATTGCTTCCGGGACTAGTCCGGCAGTTTCTAGCATTGTCGACCACAGTTTGGGATCTGATAGAGATTGAGCGAGTGCCTTGAAATGGCGAGGCTGGATCTCGTTCCAGCGGTAATGCGGCCGATTCCCGATGCGCATCGCGATTGCCATTTCGACTTTCTGCGGCTGCAGCTGACGAGCTTTGTTTCCGATGACCGGCCACGCAGATAGTAGGTCGTAGAATGGCGTTAGCTCATAGCCGTCGCGACGGAGGAATATGGAGACGTTCTTGGCGTGTCCGTCCGTGGCGGCTAAAAACCAAAACATCAGCTGCGACAGTGCGAAGAGGTTAGTGTCACGCTCGGGTGCCGCTCCTCGATCGAGAATTCTCAGGATTTGTGCCATCTCCGGGCCATCATCCTTCTCGTACTTCGCCTCTGGTGGCTTGCCGGTCGCCTGGCAGAAATCCTCCTGCGGGAGTCGTGCGATCCACGCATCCAGCGGCACCTGGAATCGCGTCGCTGTCGGATCCTGTGCGTGAATATTGCGCCAGTGACGATCGAAGCGCTCGACCACGAGTACACGCTGATCGCCGAACGTTGCGATTTGGGTGCGTGCGACGGGCAAGTGAAGCGCTTCGAATAGCGCTGTGCAGAGCCATTCATTGTCGACCGAATCAGATAAATCAAGTTGGAGTCCGCCGCCAACAATGCCTAGCGGCAGCTTCAGGATGTGTGTTGTTGGCGTAGCTCCGACCGGCCGATGCCAGGTGTTGCCGATGCGAAGTAGTGCTGTCTTCTCCTGTGCTCCGGCAATTGAAATTCGAAAGTCTCCATACTTGTCGGACTGATTGTTGAGTGGTCCAGCAGCAGTCGGAACAGCGCGGAGGATCGCCTCGACATCTTGTGCCTTGAGCGCCTGCGATTCGATCCGGTCCCAGCCGACCGGAGTCTTTCCCTGCGGCATCAACTGCACCGCGCCTACGCAGTCGCGTCCTATTTGCTGCAGAAGATCGAATGACTCGGCAGAGCGGACGTGAAACCGCTTGCGTATTCTCTCCCGAATTTGCGAATTATCCGGCAATAGGTTGTCGAAGTAATGGCGGACGAGGGGCGATGTGATTTCCCGTGACGCGGTGACGGGCAGGGATAGAGATAGCGGCCGAAATTGCGGATCCTTCAGCCAGGCCTCATGGTAGATAAGTTGGTCGCGATCGCCGCGGATTTTCCGCCATACCCCGACGAGACGACCGTTCATCCAGATATCGAGTTCGCTCACCACTCGCCTCGCGGGCGACTTTCAAGTTGCTTTGGCGTGGGTTTTAGGCGTAACAGCACTTCGACCCCCAAGGCAGCGAAGAGGTCCAACAACTGAGCGCTGGAAACGGTCTCGGGGTGCTTTTCGATATCCGCGAGACGCGGTTGGCCGATTCCCAAGCGCTTAGCGAGCTGAGTTTGGGTAAGTCCTCGGCTCTTACGCAGCGACTTCAAATGCGTGGAGAGCTGTGCCGGTGAGTGCAGTAGGAGTGTGTCCATAGTAGCATTCGCCTTCAAATATCGTTCATAACAGATAAATGCAAGATATCGCATATTAACGATAAATACTAAAAATCGCTTAAGAGAGGTAAATGCTAATTATCGTTTATAGAATATAACCGACGTGGAGACTTGGCCACCGCCGCTCGGGAGGTACAGCCGGCGTATATCGGAGAAGCTAGGTATGCCGGCCTGAAGCGATGCTTAGGCCCGCTGCTGCACCGCTGACTACCGAAATCTCATTTCACACGCCGCTCACGCGCAGTGGGCGGCCGCTCCAGATTCTCCTTCAGCCTCCATTTCGCCCCGATTCGCGGCTCGATCTCGGGCTAGCTACCCCGTCAGCCAGCTGCTTGACTTCATTTGGTTCGGGTATTACTTTTTGACTACCGATTTCACCAAGGATATGACCAATGGCTGCCACGAGTCTCAAAATTCCTGAAGAGCTCAAGCGGCGGATCGAACGGCTTGCTGGCGCGGCGAAGATGACGCCACACGCCTTCATGGTGAATGTCCTAAGTCAGGAAGCGGATCGCGCAGAGCTTCGCCAGCGATTTTCTGATGATGCGGCATTGGCGGAGAAGGAAGCGGTGGCAAGCGGCAAGGCTATTCCGCTCAACGCCGCTTTCCATTACCTAGAGGCTCGAATCGAGGGGAAATCTGTTCGTCGTCCGCGAGCCCGAATGTGGCGCGCGTCGAAATAACGACTCGTGCGCTTGCCGACCTCGAGCGGCTCTTGGATTTCCTCGCAGCCCACAATCCGAAGCTCGCGCGCGAGCGAATGGTCAGCGTCAGGCGGGCCTTCGAGTTGCTTGCCGATCACCCGCTGCTGGGTCGCGAAGCGGAGGACGGCCGGCGGGAATTGATTCTGTCCCGCGGCAGATTCGGCTATGTGGCCAAATATCGCTGGATGCCGGCTGAAGATGCCGTATTGATACTGGCCGTGCGGCATCAGCGGGAGGCGGGCTACAAGGAGCAATAGATCGCTTGCCGGGCGAACTTCATGGCCCCTGGTCTCGCCAAGCGTCAGCTATCATCAAGGCAACCGCCATGTCGCTCACACCCTTCGAGTTTCGCCAGCAAATTCGCGCCGGCAAGTTCCGCGGGCCGACCGCCGGCTGCTGCGGAGGATTCGCGCAAGCGAATCTCGCGATACTGCCGAAGGAGGTCGCGGATGATTTCGAGCGCTTCTGCATGATTAATCCCAAGGCCTGCCCGTTGCTCGCAGTCGGCGAGCCGGGCGACTGGAATGTGCCAAGACTCGGCAGGGACCTGGACGTGCGCACCGACGCGCCGGCCTACTATGTGTATCGCTACGGAGAGCGGTCCGAAGTTCGCAACCTCGTGGATTTATGGCGCGGTGATCTGGTGGTCTTCGCGATTGGTTGCTCCTTCTCGTTCGAGGAGATGCTCGGGCGCGAAGGCGTCTCGCTGCGCCACATCGAGCAGAACCGCAATGTGCCGATGTACCTCACCTGCCAGCGCAACGAGCCGGCCGGTGTGTTCGGCGCTCATCGCGTGGTATCCATGCGGCCGATGAAGGCCGCGGATGCGATTCGCGCCATCGAGATCACCAGCCGATTCCCCGCCGTGCACGGCGCACCGGTACACTTGGGCGATCCTCGGCTCATAGGCATCGAAGATCTGGCGCGGCCCGACTTCGGCGAGCCGGTCGAGGTGCGCAGCGACGAGTTGCCGGTGTTCTGGGCGTGCGGCGTAACTCCGCAGGTTGCGATCGAAGCGGCGCGGCTGCCGTTCGCAATCGCACACAAGCCGGGGCATATGTTGGTCACCGATATACCGAATGCGACCCTTGCCCTTGTTTGAGGGCTTGCAACCGCGTCTTTCGCGCAAGCTCGGCCTGGGGGAGGGATTCATTTGAGCGCCGAGGCAGAACTCGACTCGCGCGTCGACGGCCCGTTCTCCTGGTACCGGACCATCTCGCCCGGCGAGAAGCGCGCGTTCTGGAGCTGCAAGCTCGGGTATCTGCTCGATGCGATGGATACCCAGTTCCTGAGTTTCGTGATTCCGACCCTCATCGCAACCTGGGGCATCGCCCGCGGCGATGCCGGACTGATCGGTACGGTCACTCTGCTGGCTTCCGCCGTCGGGGGCTGGGCGACGGGCGTGCTCTCGGACCGGATTGGGCGCGTCAAAACGCTGCAAATCACGATTGTCTGGTTCGCCGTGTTCACCCTGGTCTGTGCGCTGGCGCAGAACTTCGCCCAGCTCTTATGGGCGCGCGGCCTCATGGGGTTGGGATTCGGCGGCGAGTGGACCGCAGGTTCGGTGCTGATCGGCGAAGTCATACGGCCGCGGGACCGCGGCAAGGCGGTCGGCCTGGTGCAAGCCGGCTGGGCGATCGGCTGGGGGCTGTCCACCTTGTTGTTCACGATCGTGTACACGTGGGTGCCGGCGCAGTACGCGTGGCGCGTGCTGTTCGCGCTCGGCATCGCACCGGCACCGTTCGTCATTTGGATCCGCCGCTTCGTCGCCGAGCCCGACGTGCACCTGAGACAGAAACAGGCGGAGGCCGAGGCGCGCACCCGCGCCTCGCTCATCGACATCTTTCGCCCCGACATCATCTGGACCACGTTGCGCGCCTCGGTGCTCGCGACCGGGGCGCAGGGCGGTTACTACGCGGTGACCACCTGGCTGCCGACTTTCCTAAAAACGGAGAGGCACTTAAGCGTCATTGGCACGGGCAGTTATCTTGCCGTGGTCATCGTCGGATCCTATTGCGGCTACCTGGTGGCGGCGTACATCAGCGACCTGATCGGCCGGAAGCGCACGTTCATTGCGTTCGCCGTGGCTTCCTTCACCATCGTGGTGATCTATACCCGGCTGCCGCTCGACAATCTCTACATGCTGGTGCTCGGGTTTCCGCTGGGATTCTGCGCATCGGGGATTTTTTCCGGGATGGGCCCGTTTCTCACCGAACTCTTTCCGACCCGGATCCGCGGCTCCGGTCAAGGCTTCTGCTACAACGTCGGCCGTGCAATCGGTGCCGCGTTCCCTTTCCTGATCGGATATGCGTCGCAGAAGATGACCCTGGGACATGCGATCGGGGCGCTCGCCGCCGCTGCCTATGGCGTGGTGGTCCTGGCCGCGCTCACCTTGCCGGAGACCAAGGGGCGCCGGCTGGACGCGAAAGCCTAGCCTCAGCCGCCGCGCTCGATCAGCGCAATTCGGGAGCTCTCCTGAACCCGGTCGAAAACGATGGCGCTGCCATCGCGCGACAGATCGAAATCGCGGATCGCAATGTCCGGCGCAAGCTCGGTGATCTGCCGTTCCGCTCCTGTCTTCAGGTCCACCAGCCAGAAGTTCTTATGACTCACCTCGCCGCGCAGCACCACCATCGAGCGGCCGTCGGCACTCAGCACGATGCGGCGGCCGCCGCGCGTCAGCATCAGCGCAGGGATCGAATAAGGTCTGCCGTCGGCGGCGACGGCGCGCAGGGGAAAAGTCGTTCCCACATCGGCGCCCGAATAGACCAGGAAGCGCCCGTCAGGCGCCCAAACCGGGTCAATCGAGTACTCGGACACCAGCGGCGTCGGCGGGCGGTCGTCGAGGAAGATGCGCATCAGGCGCGGCTCGCCGTCGTGCAGCACGGCTTGCGCGATCGACAGTCCGTCGGGCGCCCATGCCGGACTGCCGCGCAGCGGCAGCGATGTGCTCACGGCTCGCAGCGCCTTGCCATCGCTCGTCATGGTGTACAGAGCGGTCCGTTCGCCCTCGAGGACAGTGAACGCAATATGCGCGCCGTCCGATGAAACCGCGGGAGCGCCCACGAGAGTCGAGTGCGCGTCGCTCCAGAGTTCATGGCTCTGTCCGGCGACTGCCTTCCAGATCCCCTGGCGGCCGGCGCGCGCCGATACGTAAAGAAGATAGCCGGGCCCCATGCGCGGCGATTGACCGGTGGAGAAGAGCATCGATGGCGGCCGCGGCGCGGCCGGTCCGCTTGGAAGGGATGCATCGGCTAGCGACGCGCTCCAAATGCCGGAACTCGAGTCATTGACGGTGGCGACGAGACGCAAGCCGTCGGCGCTTGCCGCGAGCGAGGTGTAGCGCTCGAGTCCCACGCTTATGCGGTGCGGGACCGGATGCTCGAGATCCAAGGCATACAGCCAGGGGCCCGCGCCCGCGGAGTCGCTGGCAAGGTAGACGAGCGTGCGTTTATCGAGCAGCACCGGATGACTGACCCGCGTGTTGTGAAAGGTGATGCGCTCCAACCCTTGCCCGGTGGAACGCATGCGCCAGATATCCCAGTCATTGGGGGGCACGCCGCGCGTAAAATAGAGGTAGGTGTCATCGGCCGACCACACCGGAAAATGGCAATGCACACCGGCGGGGGCGGTATAGATGCCGTGGGTGCCGCCCGCATCGCGCACGAAGAGCGGATCGCCCGGCGAGGTGGTGTGATACGCCATTGAAGCGCCGTCGTGCGACCAAGCCACCTCGGCCACGCCGGGCAGGAAGTCCCGCAACTCGCCGCCCGCGGTGGGTGCGGCCAACAGATTCACATCTTCGGGGCGCGTCCCGTCGGCCTTGCGTGTCCAAACGGTGATTAGGGCGCCGTCGGCGGAGAACCCGAGGGTGCGGATGGAAGGATTGGCCAACTCGCTTAAGGTTCCGCGAGTCAGGTTACGGTAACTGCCGCTGCCGATCTGGGTTACCCAGGCGTCCATGTGACCGTCGTGGTCGGCCTGGAAGGCTGCCCAACGACCATCTCGCGAGATCTCGGCGGCCTGCTCAACATCCGGCCAATCGGTGAGTCGGGTGAAAGTGACGTTGGCGAGCGGGTTGCGCCAGGGCGGCGGCGCGGTATACCACTTCACGGCGGCAAAGACGACCAAGAACAGAGCCGCAAGGCTTGCCGCCACAGCCCAGGGCCGATCGATCCGAACTCCCGTCTGTCGCACGCCGGGCTCAGCAGATTGGATCGCCGGGGCCTGAGGCAGTTCCGAGGTCAGGGCCGTCGCTGGCGTCTCGTCGGGAACCTCCGATCCGGCATCGGACGAGTCGGGCAGCTTGCCGCGGCGGCTTGCCCACCAGGCATCGAGTTCCGTGCGGAAGGCATACACGGAGCCCTGCTTGTCATGCAGGTGCCGGTGAACCGGCATGCCTTCGCGTCGTTCCCAGCGCTGTACGGTGGTCACGTCACGCTTGAAATAAACGGCAATCTTCTTCCAGGAGTCGAGGCGGCCGCTTTCGCCCGCTTTTGGCTCGCTTGCCTCCGTGCGCTCGCTCATGCGGCAGCGCCGGTCGGGCCGCAGGCCGGGTCGTTGCGCCGTGCGCCGGTGCTTTTGTTGTTTCGCGCGTTCGAGGACATCGACGCCTGCCGGGTGTTTCTGGATCTTTGATTCATTGTAAGCCGGTACGCACCGGGCACGGTAAAGAGCGGCATTGGACCGTACGGCGCGGCATTCCATGCCTTGCCCTTTGACGATGCCGCGCGGGGCAAGCAACCCTCGCACCACCACCCCGAAGGGCGGAAACACACGAGAACTTAAAGCATGCAAACGAGACGGAGAATCACATGAAAAGCAAAGGCTTGAGAGCGGCACGCCGCGGAATGGTTCTGGCCCTGGCGGCCATTACGGCGCTGCCCCTGGGGTTGAGCCCTGCCACCGCGCTGGCAGGGGGTCAGTATCGGCTTCCCACGCACTTCGGCGGAATATTAAACGACTACACTCCCGCATCGGTCGCCGGCGGGCCGTACGAAATGCACGGCAAGTGGTCGCTCGAGCTCAACGAGGCGCGCGGCACGGCGACCTTCAGCGCCGAAATGACCATGGAGACGGCCGATTTCGCCAATACCGATGCGAACCACGATCCCACCAAACTGGGACCGCACACGCATCACATCAGCGTTTCGGATGGCGTCATCCACACCGATCCCAACGATCCGACCCATTGGCAGACCGCCTGCCCGACGCTCAAGCCACCCATGGCGGGCGGCTTTGTGGTCACCGGGACGGCCTACCTTACGGGCAACGGCAGCAATCCTTCGTTTGGCAACCCGTCTCCCGTGACCATCTGCATCCTGGGCGGCGCACCGTCGGCGACGGTGGTCGGTGCCCAGGCGGTCGTGGAGTTTTCGAACTTCACGTTTACGTTCAACACGGGCGCCCGTGCCATCTCCCACTTTGGAGCCCAGGCCATCAACGGCGTGGTGTCGCAATGCGAGCGACTGTGGTCCCCGGCCTCGACTGATTGCCGGGTCGAGATCGTGGAGTAAGACAAGACCCCCTGCCGGCCGAGGAGAATGCACCTCGGCCGCGCCAGGGAGGTGCGATGGCTATTTGGTGGGCCAACCGGGCGAGCGAAACACATAGCCATCGCTCGGCTTGAAGCCGAAGAACTTGCGCTCCTTCGGCACATAGTCCGAAAGCTTTCCCGAAGCTTTGGTGGGCGCGAACACCTGGAAGCGCCAGTTCAGGACATCGGCCACGATGAGGGTCCGGTCGGGGGCAATCGCCAGAAAATGGCCCCATGCGAATTGCCCGGGCTGATGACCCGGCGAGCCGATCGCGCCCAAGACCTTGCCGGTTTGATCGAACTCGACTACCCGGTCGAAGCCGCCGTCGATCATCCAAATGTGCTGATCGGGAGTGACAAAAAGGCCGTACGGGTAGCCGATTCCCGTCCATTGCTTGAGGAACCGTCCCTCGGTGTCGAAGATCTGAATGCGGGCGTTTTCCCGATCCCCCACGTAAACGCGGTCGTTCTTGTCTACCACGATGGTGTGCGGGAGCATGAATTCACCGGGACCTGATCCATAACTGCCCCAGCTCTTGAGATAATTGCCGTTGCGGTCGAATTTCACGACGCGCGAATTGCCGTAGCCGTCCGCGACGAAAATATCGCCGTTCTTCGAAAACGCCACGTCGGTGGGCTTGTTGAAGAGCCAGTCGGCATCGCCGCCCAGGGAGCTGCGGTGTCCGAGCACCAAAAGCACTTTGCCCGCGGGGCTTATCTTAAGGACCGTGTTGTTGGTGTCGTCGGTGGTCCAAAGGTCGTCGTTGTCATCGATGCGCAGTCCATGCGGATGATCGAACAAACCCTCGCCGATACTGCGGATGAAATGTCCCTTCTCGTCGAATTCCGACAACATCGGGCGGGTTCTCTGGAAGAGAAAAACGTGACCCTTGGAGTTCAACGCGACGCCGGAGGCTTCTCCCTCCACCCAGGTGGGCGGGAATTGAAAGAAGTCGGGAGCCACCTTGTAGCCTAGTTCCGGCACGGGCTGAGCCGGGGGCATCGATTGCGCGTGCGCCAAGGGCAGGACGAAGAGCAGCAATCCGGCGCAGATCGTCGATGACAAAATTCGCACGAGGATTTCTCCCGAAGGTGCCGCGATCCCTTGTTTTTGGTTGTCGTCTCCGGCATGCGGCGGGCCGGATGCGCATATTACCTCCCCCGGGGTGGTTCTTGCGTCCCACGCTTCACGAGATGCGTATGCGCCGAGCGCGCGGCAAGCGCGCTCGGCGGTTACTCATTTACGGTCGATTGCGTTGCTGCAATTCGGCGCGCAGCTTTTCATCCTTCTCGCGCAATTCCGGGGTGAGCTGCGCCCCGAAGTCTTGCGCTTCGAAGAATGGACGCAGCTCCAATTCGGCCTCTTCGCCCGGCATCGGATGCGGGCAGCGGCGTGCCCACTCCAAAGCCTCTTCCATGGAACGCACCTGCCAGATCCAGAAGCCGGCGATCAGTTCCTTGGTCTCCGCGAACGGCCCGTCGATCACGGTGCGCTGGGTCCCGGAAAACCTGATCCGCTTGCCCTTGGAACTCGGTCGCAGGCCCTCGCCCGCGAGCATGATGCCCGCCTTCACGAGCTCCTCGTTGTATTTGCCCATGTCGGCGAGCAGTTGTTCGCTCGGCATTGCGCCGGTCTCGCTGTTCTTCGTCGCCTTGACTATGACCATGACTTTCATTGCTGACTCCTAGACTTTTGGTGCGCTGGCAGCGCGGTGGCCGTTCATACCTGCGACGAATGAGCGAGGCGAAGATCGACATCAATCAAAGAGCATTTTTTGCCCAGCCCCGTCCCGAAGGGTAGGGAGGCGGTCGAGGTCGCCCTTTTGGACCGCTGAGGCCCCTGGGCTCTCATTCCAGCAACGCATGGCCCTTGGGCAATTGGTGTGCGTACCAGGTCGCGAGCCGGTGCCGGATGCTCTTCTCGCCCACCTGCTCTTCCGGCATGGGCGCAATCTTCTTGTCGTGCACCAACAACCGGTACACGTACAACGCCTTGAGGCTCGCCGAATCGGTGGCTTCGAACTCGACGGCTTTGCGGCTCTCCGCATATTGGACACCGGCAGCCAGGGCGGCCTTGAAGAGTTCCGCTTCGTGTTTGAGCTTCTTCATATATGTGCCCCCAACGCGATAAGAAGACGGCACATTACCCGCTTTCCCTCCCCGCGCGGAAGAACCACTCGCCGAGGCCCTGCTAGAATCCCTCGTATGATGAGGCTCTTGATCGCGGCGCTGCTGTTCTTCATCGCCTTCAATGCGCTCGCAGCACGGCCGCTCGAGCGTGAGCTCAAGCCCGGCTTGCAAATTCCCGCCGCTGCCCGGATCGGCGCGGATTTCAATGTGGACGCGGCCACGGAGGCGTACTTGGGGCTGCTGTCAGCGGAGCAGCGGCGCCTGTCCGACCGGTACTTCGAGGGCGGCTACTGGCTGCAACTGGTGCAGCTGCTGTGGACGATCGGCAGTTGCGCGCTGATCCTGGGCACGGGGCTTTCCCGGCGGCTGGGAGACTGGTCGAGGCGTATCAGCGCGCGCAGATGGATCTCTACGCCCGTCTGCATCGCCCTGCTGCTTCTCGCCCTCACGGTTCTCGATATCCCGCTCAGCATCTACGTCGACTTCGTGCGCGAACATCAATACGGACTGAGTGAGCAGTCCTTCGCCGGCTGGCTTCAGGATCAGGTCATCGTGATGGGCGTCAATGTCATGGTGGGGGCCGTCGTGTTGTCCCTGATCTACGCCGCGGTGCGCCGCAGTGGCTCGCGGTGGTGGCTGTGGGCGACGGGACTGAGTTTCGTATTCCTGCTCATTTCCCAGCTGGTTGCGCCCGTTTATTTCCTGCCGCTGTTGAATGACTACAAGCCGCTGCCAGAGGGTCCCATCCGCGAAGCGGTGTTGTCCCTGGCACGCGCCAACGGCGTCCCGACCAGCCACGTGGAGTGGTTCGATGCGTCGAAACAGACGACCCGGGTCAGCGCGAACGTGGCCGGGCTGCTCGGCACCACCCGCATAGCGCTCAACGACAACCTGCTCAACAAAACCTCGCTGCCGGAAATCAAAGCCGTGCTTGGTCACGAGATGGGCCACTTCGTCCTCAATCACGGATGGAAGCTGCCGATCATGTTTGCGCTGCTGATCGGTCTTGCCATGGGGTTGCTGAGTCTCGGCATGGATGACCTGCTGTCGCGCTTCGCGAACAGGTTCGGCTTGGGCGACCGCACCGATCCTGCGGCGCTGCCGATGGCCATTGCGCTGTTCTCGATCATTTTCTTCGTCATGACACCGTTTCAGAACCTCATCGTCAGGACCTGCGAGCAGGAAGCGGACGCATTCGGTCTCAACGCGGCGCGCGAACCGTACGGCGCGGCCATGGCCGCGATGCGTGTATCCACCTATCGCAAGCTCCGGCCCGGACAGCTCGAAGAGTTCCTGTTCTATGATCACCCCAGCGGTTACGAGCGGGTGCACGCAGCGATGACATGGCTCAAGGAAAATCAGGCGCTCGTCGCCGCGTCCGGCCTCAATCGCTAGCAATTCGTTTTTTTATCGGGAGGTCCGGTGATGTCGCTCAAGCTCTATGGCCATGCATTTTCCTCGTACACGCAGAAGGTGCTGGTCGCGCTGTATGAAAACGCCACGCCCTTCGAGTTTTACGGTCTCGGGCCCGACATGCCGGAGAACACCGGGGAGTGGCTGCGGCGCTGGCCGCTGCGAAAGTTTCCGCTGCTCATCGATGCGGAACGCAACGTCGTCGAGACCAGCATCATCATCGAGTACCTGCAGCTCAAGCACGCAGGTCCGGTGCGGCTGTTGCCGCAAGACCCCATGGCGGCGCTCGATGTGCGTTTCCTGGACCGCTTTTTCGATCTGCACGTCATGAACGCCGCGCAGCACGCGGTGGATGGCGCGCTCACCGGCGATGCCGTGAAGCGTCAGGACGGCCTTGCCGTGTCGGCGAAGAAGCTGGACCTGGCGTACGCGTGGCTGGAAGGGCACATGGCCGGCAAGAGTTGGGCCGCGGGCAATGATTTCAGCATGGCGGACTGCGCCGCCGCGCCGGCGCTTTTCTACGCCGACTGGATCCACAGGATTGCCGACACCTATCCGCAGCTGCGGGCTTATCGTGCCCGCCTGCTGTCGCGTCCTTCCTTCGCCCGCGCGGTGAATGAGGCGCGGCCATACCGCAAGCTGTTTCCGCTCGGCGCACCGGACCGGGATTGAGAGCCGCGGTTAGCGGATGGCGTGATGGGCCTTGAGCAGGGGTATGACCTTGTCCATCGGCAGTGCCTCGACTGTGTGTCCGTTGCCGGTGGTCGTGGTCGCCTCGAAGATGGAGTTGTAGGCCGCCTCCTCGCTCGCCTCGATCGCGGCCTCGAAGAACGGCGAGATGGCATCGTTGGTGATGAAGGCCGACTGACGGGTGGGCGTCTTGTCATCGATACGAATGCGTACTTCGGGAGCGGCCGAAAACGCGATCGCATAATCGCCGCTGCCGTTGGACGCCGAACTGCCGGTGCGTGCGATGCCGAACCAGGCCCGCGCCGCCAAGCGCTTCAAATTCCTGGCATCGAGCGGCGCATCGGTGGCGATCACCATCATGCACGAGCCGTCGGGCTTGCCTGAGCCACGTCCGGACTGGTTGAGCTCGCTCCTAAGATAATACTGGCCGAGTTCCTGACCCACCGGAACGCCGGCGATGGTGAGTATGCCGCCATAGTTGGTCTGTACCAGCACCCCTACGGTGTATCCGCCGAGGCTTTGGGGCAGCCGGCGCGAGGCCGTGCCAATGCCACCCTTCCAGCCGAAGATGACGGTGCCGGTGCCGGCACCCACCGCGCCTTCTTCCACAGGACCGCCGCGCGCTGCCTTGATGGCCGCGAACACGTCCTCCGGCGTGATGTGCCTGCCGCGAATGTCGTTGAGGTAGCCGTCATTGGTCTCGCCCACCACCGGATTGATGGACAGCACCTGCTCGTTGCCGGGCAGTGCGAGCATGTAGCTGATGAGCGCGTCGGCCACCTTGAACACGCTGGTGGTGGATGTAAGAAGGATGGGCGTTTCGATTTCGCCCATCTCCTCGATCTGGGTGGTGCCGGTGAGCTTGCCGTAACCGTTGCCGACGAACACGGCGGCCGGGACCCGCTCGCGATATAGATTGCCGGCGTGGGGGAGGATCGCGGTCACCCCGGTCCTGATGGAATCGCCCTCTATTATGGTGCGCTGTCCCACCTCGACGCCCGCCACGTCGGTGATGGCATCCAAGGGCCCGGCATCGAGGACGCCCACTTTTATCCCAAATTCGCCGGCACGCGCCCGCGTGGGTGGTTTATGCACTGGAGGCGCGGCGCCGGCCACGACCGAGAGCATGAGAAGCGCGCCGATCCAAAGAGGTTCAAGTCGGCTCATGACGCCTCCGCAAAACCACCGAGCCTACGCCCGCTGCTGCTCGAGCGTCCAGCGGCGAGGATCGCGCCCGCAATCAGGATAGAATCGTGTTACCTCAAATAATAAGGCGGCGAAGATGATGCGCTCACAACCTGAAGTTCCGTTTCCATCCAAGCTTGCCACCCGCACCGCCCTGGGCCTTGCGCTGGGAGCGCTGTGCGCGAGCGCGCCCTTCAGCGCGCTTGGCGCCGCGAAGCAGGCTGCGGACCTTGTGGTCTATCACGGCAAGATACACACGGTGGATGAGGCGGATTCCACGGTCGAGGCCATTGCCGTATCGCACGGAGTCATCATCGCCCGAGGCACCGACAAGCAGATGCTGGCCCTCGCCAAGCCCGACGCACGCCGCATCGATTTGAAGGGGCGGGCCGCAACACCCGGACTCATCGACACCCATGCGCATGTCGCGGAGTCGGGCGTCGCCGTCCTCTACCATGTTCGCCTGGGCGAGACGCGCTCGGTGGCGGATGCCATCAAGCGGGTGAAGGCGGGGATCGAGAAGCTCAAGCCCGGCGAGTGGCTGCAGGGCGACGGCTGGGACGAGGGCAAGTTCGCGGAGCACCGCTACATCACGGCGGCGGAACTCGATGCCGTCTCGCCCAACAATCCGGTGTGGCTCGAACAGACCACCGGGCACTACGGCGTCGCCAACTCCCTGGCGCTGCGCCAGGCGCACATCGCCGCGGAGACCAAAGACCCGCCGACGGGCACCATCGATCGCGACGCCGCCGGCAAACCCACCGGCGTGCTCAAGGAAAAGGCGCAGATGATGGTGCGGGATCTCATCCCGCCGCCGACGCCCGAGCAGCGGCGCGCCGGCATCCTGGCAAGCATGGACATCATGCACCGGGAAGGCATGACGGGCGTCAAAGATCCCTTGATCGATCGCCCGATCTGGGATGCGTACGAGGAACTCGCCAAGCGCGACATGCTCGGGGCGCACGTGTGCGTTCTCTGGGACGCCGGCAACAGCGTGGAATCGGCGCGCAAGGCGCTCGCCGAAATCCAGAGCGAACCGCGGCCGCCGCAAACCGTGGGCGACGGACGTTTGGTCTCCTGCGGCGCCAAGATTTTCATGGACGGCAGCGGCGGCGGACGCACCGCCTGGGTGTACGACGAATGGCATCTTCGTTCCACGGGCATCGACAAAGGCAATCGCGGCTATCCGGCCGAGGATCCCGAGGTGTACCGGCAGATGGTGCAGCTCCTCAATAAAGCCCGCGTGCACATCGGCACCCATGCGGTGGGCGATCATGCCATCGACTGGGTGGTCGACACGTACGCCAAGGTGCTCGGCGAGGACCCGGTGAAGGACTTGAGGCACAGCATCATTCACGCCAACATTCCCACCGATCATGCGCTCGCCGTCATGGCCGATCTGCAGCAGAAATACCAAGCGGGCTATCCTGAACTGCAGGCGCCTTTCATGTGGTGGATCGGGGACAACTACGCCGGCAACTTCGGCCCGGAGCGTTCGCTGCGGCTCGAACCCTTGAAGAGCCTGATTGCGCGCCACATCCTTTTTTCCGGCGGTTCCGACAACGACGTCACGCCGCTGCCGGCGCGCTACGGCATCTGGGCTTCGGTGGTGCGGGAGACTCTGGCCGGGACCTACGGCTTACATCCCTTCGGCACCGCCGAGGCCATCGACGTGCATGCGGCATTGAAGTCCTACACCGCCTGGGCGGCGCCGCAGTTGTTCCTTGAGAAGCACATCGGGTCGCTCGAAGTGGGTAAGCAGGCGGATCTTGCCGTGTGGGCGAGCGACCCCTATACGATCCCCTCGGCAGAGCTCAAGGATCTGCGCTGCGAACTCACGCTGTTCGGCGGCAAGGTGGTGTATGACGCCGAGCACCCGAAGAGCGCGGCTAGCGAAGCTTCGCAATGAGCGCCTGAGCGGCGGCGGGAGCGCGTTCCTTGGCGCCGTTGATGAAATAGACGAACACCTCGCGCGGGGTTTTCGCCACCTTGGCGGAGGCATCGACGAGAGGCAGTCCCGCGGGCGCCGCCCCGCCTGCCCAGGTGCGGGCGCGCTGCGCCCAGGTGTCGAGCGCCTCGTCCTTGTAGCCGGTCTCGACCGAGGCCTCGCATTGGCGCAGCCGCACGTACACGAAGTCCGAGGTGATATCCGCGAATCCCGGATACTTGGGATCGTCGACCAGAACCACGGCGGCGCGAAAGCGCCTCGCAAGATCGATGAACTCGTTCGTCAGATAGCTCTTGTGGCGCACCTCGAGCACGTTCTTGAGCGGCTGATCCCCGACCGTCGGCGGCAGCAGCTTGAGAAATCCCTCGAGGTCGGTTGCATCGAAGTGTTTGTGCGGTTCCATCTGCCAGAGAACGGGACCCAACTTGCCGCCGAGTTCGGCAAGACCGCTCGCCAGAAACCGCTCGAGCGCGGGACCTGCGGTGGCCAGTTCCTTGCGCTGCACGATGTAGCGCGGCGCCTTCAGTGAGAACTTGAAGTCCTCCGGCGTCGCATCGCGCCACTTGGCATAGACGGCCGGCTTCTGCAGCCGATAGAAAGTGCCGTTGATCTCGATCGCGCTCACCTGTCGGCTGGCGTAGTCGAGTTCGCGCGCCTGGGTCACTCCTTTGGGATAAAAAGTCTCGCGCCACGGCTCGTAGTTCCAGCCGCCGATGCCCACCCGGATCGTGCCCATTTGAGCCATGACTTACCCCGCCTTTGATCGCGCGCCTGGTATTTATACTCCGCCGCCGCCCTAGTGCATGTACGGGCGGCTCTCGATTTCGTGCGCTTCCGGATTCCGGCCCTGGGCACGCAGTGCGTCGATGAGCAGATGGCCCGCCTGATTCTGCGCGGCATGATCGCCGCTGCCGAGCGCGAGCGCCTTGCGCGCGCAACTCTCGGCCTGGTGGGAGTCGCCCTCGACCATGCGCACGCGCCCGATTTCTATCCACAGCAACGGATTGCTGGGCTCGATGCGAAGCGCCCGATCAAGCGTGGTGGATGCGCCGTCGATGTCGCCGCGCGCGAGGAGCGCGTGTGCCTGATTCACCAGCGAGCGAGTCGCCGGAGACAGCCGATTTTCGCGCGGCGGCGGCAGGGGCCGCTCGCTCGGCGCCGTCGGCGGCGGCTGCGCCGGGCTTGCGGGCTTCGGCGCCGGGGCGGGCGGGGAGGTCACGGAGGATGACGGCTCCTCCGGGCGGGAGGAGAACGACGGGCAGCCGCTCAACAGCGACGCGGCGCCCGAGATGAAGAGCAGCGCGATCAGTGAATGATGTTTTTCAGCCATTGCTTGATCTTGTCACCGGCCGTCGCCGATGGCGAGGGGTTGGGGGCCGGGCCGTTCGCGGGCGCACAGCTCGGATTGGCGGGAAGTACGGTACCGGTGGGCACTGCGATCTCGACGGCGTTCGGGCAGCTCGCGGAGGTTTCCATGCCGTCGAGGTAGCCGATCCAACGATCTTCGACGGCATCGGGCGTGACCGGCGCGTAGGACACGGGTTTCAGACTCGCCATGGTATCCGCCCACACCGGCAACGCGCCGGCGGCGCCGGTGAGTCCGGTGACGCGGTTGTCGTCGTAGCCCACCCACACCACCGACAGATAGCTGCCCGTGAAGCCGGCGAACCAGCTGTCGCGGGTGTCCGAGGAGGTGCCGGTCTTGCCGGCGATGATGAGTCCCTTGGGAAGGCGGGCGGCAGCTTCGCGCGCCGTGCCGCGCGTCGGCACCAGCATCATCATGCGATCCACCTGATAAACCGCGGCGCTGGGCGCCGCGGCTTCCACCTGCACCTTGAAGCTCTTGAGCGCATGGCCCTTATCGTCGAGCACGGCGCGCACCGCCCGGAGCCGCGCGCGGAATCCGCCGTTGGCAAGCGAGGTGTAGATCTGAACCACCTCCAGAGGAGACATTTCCACCGTGCCCAAGAGCATGGAGGGGTTCAAGGTGGGCTGGGAGTCCAAGCCTAAGTGCTCGAGGGTTTCCGCGACCTTCGGCAGGCCCACATCGAGGCCTATCTTGACGGTGGCCAAGTTCAAGGACTCCGCCAGCGCACGCGCCGCCGGCACCATGCCGTTGGTATCGCGTTCGAAATTCTGCGGTGCCCAGATGCTGCCGTCTGGCAGCTTCAGCTGGATGGGCGCATCTTCGATCAGGGTGGCGGCGGTGTAGCGGCCGGTCTCGATGGCGGCGAGGTACACCGCCGGCTTGACCAGCGAGCCGATGGGCCGGCGCGCATCGAGCGCGCGATTGAAGCCGTCGGTACCCACATCCCGGCCGCCGACCACCGCGACCACATCGCCCGAATTCGGCTCCGCGATGATCTGAGCCCCTTCGAGGCGGCTGCCTTTCTGTGCGGCGCGGGCGTCGAGCCGTTGTAGATCCTGCGTGATGGCGCGCTCGGCGGCGGCCTGAGCGCGCGGATCCAAGCTGGTGTACACCGACAGCCCCGCAGCGGACAGATCCGCTTCCGCATAGTCGCGCTTCAAATGGCGGCGCACCAGATCGATGTACGCCGGCACATAACTGCCGCCCGGGGGCCTTAGACCCAATGGCGTGGCCGCCGCACGCAGTGCCGTTTTGTCGTCGATGACGCGCGCCTCGGCGAGTTCCTTCAACACGAGGTTGCGGCGGGTGAGCGCGCGCTCCGGATGCTTGCGGGGGTCGTAATAGGAGGGCCCTTTGACCAGGCCGATGAGCAATGCCGTTTCCTGCACGTCCAGCTCCTGCAACGGCTTGGCGAAGTAGTATTCGCTGCCGAGACCGAAGCCGTGAATGGCGCGGGTGCCATCCTGTCCCAAGAACACCTCGTTGAGGTAGGCCACCAGGATCTCTTCCTTGGAGTAATGCGCCTCGAGACGCAGCGCCATGGCAGCTTCGGTGAGCTTGCGTCCGATGGTTTGTTCGTCCGAGAGAAAGTAGTTCTTGACCAGCTGCTGGGTGAGGGTGCTGCCGCCCTGCACCACCCGCCCGGCGCGAAGATCCACCCACAAGGCGCGCATCATGCCGAGCACATCGACGCCGTGATGCTCGTCGAAGCGCCGGTCTTCGATGGCCTTGATGCCCTTCTTGAGGAGCAGCGGCACATCGGCGGGCGCCACCACCAGGCGATCTTCGCCGTGGATGGGGAACACCGAACCGATCACCGGGGGATCCAGGCGGAACACCGGCAGATCCCCGCCGCTGGCCAGACGCATGCTGGTGATGGCCGCCGCGTCGGCGTGGATGGATACGCGCACCGGCTCGCGCAATTCGTCGATGAAACGTACGCGCCGCGCTTCGATGTCGAAGGCGTTGCCGACGCGGCGGTAGTTGCCGGGCCCCTGGGCGGGATCACCGCGGTGGTAGTGCACGCGGTGCAGTTCCTCCTCCAGATCGTCCGCGCTCAGGGCGGCGCCCACATACAGCTCGAGCGGCGCGGCGTACACATGAGCCGGCACCGACCAGTGACGACCCTGGAATTCGCGAGTCACCAGATGATCCAGGTGCACCACCCAAATGCCAAAGGCCGCTGCGATCAGCAGCAGACTGATCGCGGCGGCGAAGAATATCCGGCGCCAGAGGCGAGAGCGAGAACGAGCCACCTGAATGCTCAGCAGAGTTGGGTGATTTGCGACGGTGCTGTCACGTTAAGATCAGTCGCTCGCGTCAAAGTTGCATTGCTTCAAGGGCACCAGCCGGGTCCGGTGTCGGTACTTGTGCGCGAAATAAATGACGAGGTAGAGCGGAATCAACATGTACTCGGTGATGAAATCGAACCACGAGAATGGATCGGTCCGGAACACGTCGATATTGGCGCCCAAGATCACCACAACGAACATGACGATCGCGAGCCACGGCCCCCAGGGATAGAAGTTGCTCTTGAATTTCAGCTCGCTGACGCTTCTGCCCTGCGCCAGCCAGGCCTTGCGGAAGCGCAGATGGCAGATGGCGATGCCGAGCCAGATCAGGAAGCCGCTCAAGCTCGAAGCATTGTAGAAGATCTGGTAGATCTTCTGATCGCCCACCCGGGTGGATAGGAATGCGAGCGCGCTGACCAATCCGGTGCCGAGCAGCGCGAGGGCCGGGACGCCTCGGCGGTTCACCTTGGCGAACAGGCGCGGCGCCTTGCCGTTGTGTGCCATGGCGTTCAGCATGCGCGAGGCCACGTACATGGACGAGTTGCCGCACGACAAGACTGCCGAGAGGATCACGGCGTTCATCAGGTTGGCGGCGATGTAGCCCACCGAGGGGACCTGCTGAAAAATAATGGTGAACGGTGACAGGGCGGTGTGCGCTTCATCGCCATGCAGCAGGTTCTGGTCGGTGAACGGCACCAGCGTGCCGATCACGAATATCGATCCCACGTAAAAGAGCAAAATGCGCCAGAACACCGTGCGGATGGCCTTGGGCACGTTCTTTTCGGGATTTTCGGTTTCCGCCGCGGCCAGACCCACGCCTTCCGTGCCCTGGAAAGCAAAGCCCGCCACCAGGAACACCAGAAGCACCGAACTGAAGCCGCCGACGAATGGCGCGCTGGCGCCGCTCGCGACATCGTGCAGCGACCAGTTGCGCATGCCGACCTCCGCGGAGCCCAGCATGCCGAAAATCATCAGCACGCCGACGATGAGAAAGATGATGACGGTGGCGACCTTGATGCTGGCGAACCAATACTCGGCCTCCGCATAGGCCTTCACCGATAACAGATTGAGGCCGAGAAGCAGCGCGAAGAAGCCCATGGACCAAAGTGCCGGATTCGAATGCGGGAACCAGAACTGCACGATGAGGGCGCCTGCGACCAGTTCGGCGGCCAGCGTGATGGCCCAGCTGAACCAGTAGTTCCAGCCCACCACGAAGGCGAACGAGGAGTCGATGAAGCGGTCCGCGTAGGCTTCGAAGGAACCGCGAATCGGCAACTGGGTGGCCATTTCGCCCAAGGACTGCATCATGCAGTACACCGTAAAGCCCATGACGGCATAGGCCAGCATGGCGCCGCCCGGTCCCGCCTTGGCAATGGCGCTGCCGCTCGCAAAGAAGAGGCCGGTGCCGATGGCCCCGCCGATGGCGATCATCGACAACTGGCGGGAGCCTATGCAGCGGTGCAGCTGGTTGTCCGACTGCGATGCCCCGATCACCGAAGGTTCGCTGGCGGCCTCGATGCTCATCGGCCTCTCCGCGTAAGCTCGATCCGTGCGCAGGGCGAGATGGGCAGAGTCCGGGTCGTCGGCTGTGGCATATCACTCTCTAGTATTGGGTAAGCAGCCACTCGTTGAGGATGCCTACGCCGGTTGGGAGGGAGTGTAACGCGTAAAGCTTCGGGGCCGACAGTTACGCCGCGCGGGGCGAGTTGGATGCGAAGGAGCGGCGGGCATGCCGTGTGCCGATTCACATATTCACTTGACCGTTAGCCGCTTCGTGGGGTGCCGCTCGAATCGTAGTTGATCGCCGCCTGGGCGGCGTTGGGCTTATCATTTCGTTTCCTTGTCCGGCGGAACTAACCTATGTCCGATCTTCTGACCCGAGCCGAGCGCACCTCATACCAAGAGACCTCCACGCACGCCGATGTCATGGCGTTCATCGGGCGGCTTAAGGACCTCGGCGGCGGCCGGCTGCAAGTCACCGACTTCGGCTCTTCGCCCGAGGGCCGGATCTTGCCGCTTCTCATCCTCTCGAATCGCGGCTGCTTTACGCCGGAAGCGGCCCGGGCTGCCGGTGCGCCCGTCGTGCTCGTGCAATGCGGGATCCATGCCGGCGAGGTGGAGGGCAAAGAGGCGGCGCTCATGTTCGTGCGCGACTTGCTTCAGGGCCGCCATGGCGCGCTGCTCGACCGCGTCACATTGCTGGTGGCGCCGCTGTTCAATGCCGACGGCAACGATCGCATGAATGCCGAGAATCGAAAACTCGAGATCGAGAGCTTCCGCGGCCAGTTGGGGCCCGAGCTCGTCGGGACACGGGAAAATGCCGCGGGCATCAATTTGAATCGAGACTACATGCGGCAGGAAGGCCCCGAAATGCGCCTCATGCAAAGCCGCGTGTGCCACCCTTGGAATCCGCATCTCACCATCGACTGCCACACCACCAACGGGTCCATTCATCGCTTCGCCATGACCTACGACATCCCGCATGTCGTCGACAGCGGCCGGCGCGAGCCCATCGAATACATGCGTGAAAAGGTGATGCCGGCGGTGCAGGCGGCCGTCAAGGTGCACGATGGTCTCGACTCGTTCTGGTACGGCAACTTCCTGCGCGATGAGGGTGGGGAGGGCACGGGTTGGATCACCTATCCGCACCATCCGCGCTTCGGCGGCAATTATCGCGGACTGACCAATCGGTTGGACCTGCTCCTGGAAACCTACTCCTACATCAGCTTTCCGGAGCGAGTGCGCGCCACGTACGGTTTTTTGCGCGAGACCCTGAACTACGTCGCCGGCCATGATGAGGAGATTTTGAAGCTGCTCGAAACCTGCCTGGTGCCACCCCCGCAAGTGGCGGTGCGTTACCGCCAGGAGGCTTTTGAACAGCGCTTCGTCACCATCCTGACGCGTGAACCCTACAACCTGAATGGCGCACCCGTGGAAGCGAAGGTGCCGCACATCGCAAGGTTCGTGGGCGAGCGGTCCGTGGCGAGACCCTTAGCCTACGCCGTGCCGCCCAATGTCGCCGAGCATTTGGAGCGCCATGGACTCGAAGTCGACGCGCATGCGCCTTCGCCGCTGAGCGCCGAGATCGCCACCGTGAAACGCCAGGTCTCAATCGGCGGTCGCGAAATACTGGAGGCCGACTCCGCATCCCATCTGGAGGTCGAGCTTGCCACCGCGCACAGGCTGCTGCCGGACGGCTGGCGCCTGGTCTACACGGCGCAACAGCGCGGCGCGATCGCGGCGTACCTATGCGAGGCGGGCAGCGACGATGGTCTCATGGCGTGCGGCTTGATACCGACCCCGACACCGGGCACCGAGTTTCCCGCATGGCGGGTGCTGGCGGTGGAGCGCCGGTAGCGCCGTGTTCGAATGGATCGCTCCAAACGGGAGGCGCCTCGTGCAGGCGGATTGATTTTCACCCGCCCGGCGGGTCGGCCACGAACTTCGGATAGCCCGCGTCCTCGGCAAACTCCCACGCCGACAAATACGAGAGCTTCAAGATCTTCAGCATCTTGGCGTAGTCGATTTTGTCCGCCGTGTCGGTCGTGTGGTGATAGTCCGGATGAAATCCGGTGAAGAACCAGAACGCCGGCACATCGTGCAGCACGAACGGGAATTGATCGCTCCGAAAGAACGTGTTGAGCGCATTCTCGCGATCGAAGCGGTCGTCGAGAATCAGGCCGACGGAGCGATTGGCATTCTCCACCGTGTGCTTGAAATCGGGGCTGTAGGCGCCGCCGATGAGATTCAGCCGGTTGCTCGTATCGGCCGGGATCTCGATCAGGCCGTCGGTCTGATCGCTCGGCATCTCGTCGCGCCCGATCATGTCGAAGTTGATCATGGCCCGGGTCGTTGCGAGATCGCGCAGGGGATGAGCGGCCATGTAATAGGAGCCCAACAGTCCGCGTTCCTCGGCGCCGAAGACCACGAACAGAATCGAGCGTTTGGGTTTTGTCGGATTGGCGCCGAAGGCATGGGCAAGCGCCACTACGCCCACGGTGCCCGATCCGTTGTCATCCGCTCCGTGCCAGATCTCGAGGATGCCCGCGCCGTTCAGCGCGGCGCCGTCATGATCGTGATGCGCGCTGATGATCACCGTCTCGGCGCTGAGCTTAGGATCGCTGCCCGGGAGCAGTCCCGCGACGTTGTAAGTAATGCCGTGGGTGCGCGACTTGTTTTCAAAATGCAGCGTGATCGTGCTGTCGGGCAGTGCCATCGAGTGATTGGAAAGGTCCTTGTCGATGGCCGCCTGCAGCGCTTGCGGGGTTTGCCCGGACGTGCCAAGAAGTTCCGCCCCCAAGGCATCGCTCACCGTGGCGAGCGGGATTTGAATCTCGTCGCCGACGATGACCTGCGAGGGCAGTGGGGTTTGGCGCGTTACGCTGCCGCCGATGCGATTCAAGCGATCGAGATTCGAGGGATGTTTGCGGTTGGGCTCCGCCACGACGATGAGGGCGCGGGCGCCGTGCGCCTGAGCGATCAGCGTCTTGACGCGGTTGGTGGCGTAACGGGTGTTGCCGGTGCCGTTGAAGCGCGAATGCGGATCGTTCTCCTGCGGTTCGTGCTCGAAGATCACCACGATCTTGCCGGTTGCATCAATGCCGCGGTAGTCGTCATACCCGAGTCCCGGCGCGGTGATGCCGTAGCCGGCAAACACCAGAGGAGCACTGATTTCGATGTCGTCGTGGAAGCTGCCGATCACTTCGGGGAAATGCCACTGCTCGAGGTTGCCCTCGCGTTTCAAGGACAGAAAGCTTGCGTGGCGGTCGGGGCGGTATTCGATCAGCGGCACGGGCTGCAGATACGAGCGCTGTGTCTCGGTGCTTACCGCGGGCGTGAGACCGGCCTTGGCAAATTCGGCGGCCACCCAGGAGCTTGCCGCATCGTCGGTAGCATCGAGTGACATGCGGCCGCGCATGCCATCGGAGGCAAGAAAGTAGAGGTCCGCCTTCAAGTCCGATTCCTTGAGGCGCTCGAATCCCGCCCGTTCGCCGGCAGGCACGGGGGAGGCTGCTTGGGCGGTCAGCCAGGCGCCACAGACGACAAGGCATGTTGCAAGGATTTTTAGCTTCATGGGGCCAAGGCTAGGGAAGACCGCGGAGCGGGGCAATAGTCCGGTGATGATTCGTGGCTGCTATGATTCGCGGTTCACTTAAGGGGGAAATATGCGCCTGCGACATGGATTCGCTTTCGTTCTCGCCTTAAGCGCCGCCGCGGCGCTGGCCGACACACGAACGCCCACGTTGGTCGAGTCCTTGAGCAGGCCGAGCCTCGGCGCTACCGCGCTCTCCCCGGACGGCAAGAAAATTGCCTACCGGCGGCGCGAAACGGACTGGAAGAATAACGAGTTCGTCTGGCAGCTGTGGCTCTTCGACCGCGCCACGGGAAGGAACTTCGAACTGACGCGCGGGCGAAAGTCCGTGGAATCGGCCCGCTGGTCGCCCGACGGACGCTATCTCGCCTTCATCACCGAGCGAACGCCCAATGCGCTCGAGCCGCCCCCCAGCGATGCCGATGCTGGTAAGGACGACAAGAAGCCGGACGACAAGAAGCCCGCCAAGACGCAGATCTGGATGCTGCCCGTGGAGGGCGGCGAGGCCTGGCAGGCGAGCAAGGCCGAAACCGATGTCGAGGATTTCAAATGGTCCAAGGACGGGCACTGGATCGTGTTCAGGGCCCAGGCCCCGGAGTCCAAGGCCGACAAGACCCGCAAGGAGCGCTACAGCGACTTCGTCGTCGTCGGGAAGGACTACACGCAGAACCAGCTCTGGCGCCTGGATGCGGAGGCGGCGCGCAAAGCCGAATCCCCGGTCGCGGCCGTGGAACTTACGTCCGACCCCAAGCTCGACATCAAGGATTTTGCGATTGCGCCTGACGCCAAGCACATCGTCTTCAGCGCCAGTCCCGATCCACTGCTCGCGCATCTCGGAGGAGAGGACATTTATATCCTCGAGGCCGACTCCAAGGCGCCGGCCAAGAAAATCGTCGCACTCGAAGGGCCCGACACGCACCCTATTTTCTCGCCCGACGGCGCCGAACTCATGTTTTCCACCGCCTTGGGCCAGCCCAACTTCTTCTATGCCAACGAGCATCTCGCCGTGGTTCAGCTCGCCGCGGTCGAGGCCAAGTGCGCTACCTCGGCGAAGGACGTGCGTGATCTGACCGCGGCATTCGATGGCAACCCTGAACCCATCGACTGGGTTGCGGGCAGCATTTATTTCAGCGCCGCCAGGAACGGCGTGGGGCTCTATCGGCTGGATCCGAAGAGCGCGAAGACTGAGCGCTTGGGTCCTAACGACCTCACCTTCGACGGCGTCTCCTTCAGCAGGGACGGCACGGCCGTTGCTTGGGACGGGGCGGACGCCACGCATCTTTCCGAGCTGTACGTGAGTCCCACCGCCACATTTGCGCCCGAGAAGCTCACCGACGAGACCGCGTTCACGCGCGACTACACCTTGGGCTCGGTCGAGACCGTCACCTGGAAGAGCCAGGACGGGACCACTATTGAAGGGGTGCTGCACAAACCCAAGGATTTCGATCCCCACCGCAAATACCCGCTCTTGGTGAAGATCCACGGCGGTCCCACCGGCATCTCGCTGCCGCTGTACTGGCCGCCTGACTACGCCTATCCGGTGCAGAACTTTCTGGCCAAGGGCGCACTGGTGCTCGAACCCAACTATCGCGGCAGCGAGGGCTTCGGGGCCAAGTTTCGCGCGCTCAATGTGCGCAACCTCGGGGTCGGCGACATGTGGGACGTGATGAGCGGCGTCGATGCCTTGATTGCCAAGGGCATCGTGGATCCGAAGCGCCTCGCATCCATGGGCTGGTCGCAGGGCGGATACATCTCCGCCTTCCTTACCACGCACACGGATCGCTTCAAGGCGATTTCGGTCGGCGCCGGAATCTCGGATTGGAGCACCTACTATGTGAGCACCGACATCACCCAGTTCACGCCGCAGTACTTGAAGGCGACGCCCTGGGACGATCCTGCCATCTATGCCAAGACCTCACCCATCACCACCATCAAGCAGGCGCGCACGCCGACCTTGATCCAGCACGGCAGCAACGATCAGCGGGTGCCGCTCGCCGACGGCTACGAGTTGTACCGCGGACTTCAGGATGAGCATGTCGACTCGCGGCTCATCACTTATCAGGGATTCGGGCACGGCATCAACAAACCCAAATCGGCGCTTGCGCTCCTGAAAGCGAACCTCGACTGGTTCGATCACTATCTTTGGAACGAGCCCATCCCGAAGGACTCTACCCTCTACGGCCGCAGCGAGGAGACCAATTGAATGAAGGCGCAAACCCCCGTCCTGCTGCTTGCCTTGGCGCTGATGCCTGGGTTTGGGTTCGCGGCCGATCGCACCGTGCTGCACGACGTGCGACTCATCGACGGCAAGGGCGGCGCGCCGCGCGAGCACATGGATGTGGCCATCGAGGGCGAACGAATTGAAGCGGTGGGGCGGCACCTCGCGGGAGGAAAAGTCATCGACTTGAGCGGCAAGACGGTCCTGCCGGGTCTGATCACCGATCACTCGCACTTGGGCCTTACGCAAGGCACCAAAGCCTCGGGCGAGAACGCCACCGAGGAGAATATTCTTCGGCAGCTGAAGCAATATCTTGCGTACGGGGTCACCACGGTGATGTCCCTGGGCTTGAATCAGCAGTCCTTCTACAATCTGCAGCCGAAGATCCATTCGGGATCGCTGCCCGGCGCGGATTTCTTCGGCGCGGATCGGGGCTTCGGCGTGCCCGACGGGGCGCCGCCGGCTGCCGGCGGCATCTTGAATTCGCAGGTCTACCGGCCGCGCGACGCGACCGAGGCGCGCCAGCAGGTGCGGGAGACTGCCAGCCGCCATCCCACGCTCATGAAGATGTGGGTGGATGATTTTCACGGGGCGATGAAGCAGAAGATCTCGCCCGAGGTGCAGCAGGCCATCCTCAATGAGGCGCACAAGCAGGGAATCCGGGTGGCCGCGCACGTGTTCTATCTCGACGATGCGAAGCGCCTGGTCGGCGAGGGCATCGATGTGCTCGCCCACGGGGTGCGCGACCGGCCCGTCGATCAGGCGTTCATCGATGCGCTGAAGAAGCGCGGCGTCTGGTACATCCCCACGCTCGGGCTGGATGAAACCTCGTATATTTTCGCCGAGCATCCGGAACTTCTGTCGCAGCCGCTCCTCAAGCATGCGCTGCAGGCGCCGCTGGCCGCGCAGCTCGAGGATCCGGTGTGGCGCGCCAAGGCGCTACAGGACGCCAAGAAGTTGAGTGAGGATCACAGCGCGGTCGATATGAACATGGCGAACGTCAAGAAACTCAACGATGCGGGCGTCAAGATCGGATTCGGTTCGGACTCGGGGGCCACGGCGCTGCGCATTGCGGGCTTCGCCGAACATCACGAACTCGCGCTTCTGGTGAAAGCCGGCTTCACGCCGCTTCAGGCCATCGAAACGGCGACCCGGAACGCCGCGGCCCTCTTGAAGCTTGACGACCGGGGCACCATCGCACCGGGCAAGCGTGCCGATCTTCTGATCGTCGAGGGAGACCCGGCCAGCGACATCCGCGCCGTCGATGCCATAGCCGAAGTCTGGCAGCGGGGCAAGCGGGTCTCGGGTCCACTCGCCGATTTCTCGCCCTGACTTTGCGATTAGGGGAAATTCGCATCGTCACGTTGCGCACCTTCGCCGCGCGCTAAAATAGGGCTTCTTGAACTTTCGTTGGACTAGGCTGGAACTTTTGGGGGATGACTCATGAACGATTCGAATGATCAGGGACTCTCGCGTCGCGATTTCGTGCAAGGGGCTGCGTCTGCGGCGCTTCTGGCGGCCGCGGTACCGGGCTTGGCGATCGCCGCGGGGAATCGCGACAAGTCGGCGGTGCTCGTGCAGGTGCCGAAGCAGCACGGCGAGAACATAAAGCGGCTGCAGGACTGGATCGCATTGCCCTCCATCGCCGCGGAAAATCGCAATTACCCGCAGGGCGCCGAATACATGGCGAAGCTCGCGGAGGCCGCGGGCTTCACGGACGTGAAGATCATCCCCACCAAGGGCAAGCCCGGCGTGTTCGGAAAAATGGATGCCGGCGCCAAGACCACGCTCGCCGTTTACTTCATGTACGACGTCAAGCAGTTCGTGCCGGAGGAATGGAGCTCACCGCCCCTGGAGGCAAAGCTGGTGGAGAAACCGGGCCTGGGCACTGTGTGCATGGGTCGTGGCGCGGTCAATCAGAAGGGTCCACAAAACGCCTTCTTGGGCGCGCTGCATGCCTTCAAGGCGTCCGGCAAGAAGCTGCCCGTGAACCTGGTGCTGGTATGTGAGGGCGAGGAGGAAATTGCCTCGCCCCACTTCGGCGAAATCGTCAACAGTCCCGATGTGTTTCCTCACATGCAGGGCTGCGTCGGCGTGCTGCTCCCGAGTGCCTCGCAGGGGCTCGACGGCTCGGTGGAAGTCGCCGCCGGCGCCAAGGGCGTGGTGGAGCTCGAATTGGTGTCGAGCGGCGAGAAATGGGGTCGCGGACCCAAGAAGGACATTCACTCGAGCTTGGAAGCGCAGGTCGACTCGCCCTCCTGGCATCTGGTGCAGGCGCTCAATACCCTGGTCGAGAAAGATGGCCACACGCCCGCGGTGGAAGGCTTCTTCGACAAGGTCAAGCCCTTGAGCGAGACGCAGAAGAAAATGGTGCTCGCCTTTGCGGCCAAGGTGCCCGAGGACACCGTCAAGAAGGAGTTCGGCGTCGAACACTGGGTAAAGGATGAAGACTGGCAGACCTCGCTCCTGCGCCTGTATTCGGTGCCCACCATCAACATCGAGGGACTGGTGGGCGGCTACACGGGGCCGGGCGGCAAGACCGTGCTGCCGCATCGCGCGGTTGCCAAGATCGACATGCGCCTGGTGCCGGACATGACGGCAGAAGACACGCTGGCGAAGCTCAAGGCGCATCTCGCCAAGCACGGCTTCGGCGATATCGAGGTCAACATGAGCGGCGGCTACAACCCGACGCAGACCGATCCTGACAGCAAGTACTTCAAGGCCGTGGTGTCGACCTTCACCAAGATGGGCGAGGTGCCCTTGGTGGTGCCGCGCAGCCCCGGATCCTGGCCGGGCTATCGCTTCACCGATCCGCCCTTGAGTCTGCCTGCCGGGGATTTCGGGCTGGGTCACGGCACGGGCGCGCACGCGCCGGATGAGTACTTTTTGATCGAGTCGACCAATCCCAAAATTCAGGGCTTGGACGGAGCAGTGAGCTCCTTCGTCGAATTCCTCTACGCCATCGCCTGATCGGATCCGCCGGCGGGTTAGTGCCCGCCGGCGATCGCCGCCTTCAAAAATTCGTCGCTCTTGCGCAGCAGCGTGGTGCGGGCGTTGCTGTCCGCGAGCTCATGATCGAGGCCCTCGAAGGTCACGAACTCGTGCTTTACGCTGGCGGCGCTGAGACGCGCATCCATGAGGCGCGATTGCTTGATCGAGACGTTTCGATCGAGGGTGCCCTGGAACAAGAGCACCGGCACCTTGATCTTGTCGGCGTGGCGCGCCGGCGAGCCTTCCTCGATGTGAGGGCCGTCGCCTACCAGATCCTGCATGATGTAGAAATTGGACCAGTGCCGCCATTCCTCCTTGAAATTGCCAAGATCCACGACGGGTGCGACGGCGACCACCGCTTTGAACAGCCCCGGTTCGACTACAGCTGACTGCAATGCGGCGTAGCCGCCGTAGGACCAACCCAGGATGCAAAGCTTGGAAGGATCCGCAATTCCCTGGGAAATCATCCAGTGACCGGCGTCGAGCACATCCCCGATCGAGGTGCGCCAGGACTTGAAGCCGTTTTGTTTGAGCCAGGCATCGCCGTAGCCGGCGGAGCCCCGGTAGTTCGGTTGCAGCACCGCGAAGCCGCGCGCGGCGAAGAACTGCGCCAGCCAATCAAATCCCCAGACATCGCGCGCGTTCGGACCGCCGTGCGGCAACACCAGCGCCGGCAGCCCCTTGGCTTCTTCCGCGCCGGCAGGCAGCGTCAGGTATCCGGGTATCAGTGTTCCGTCTTTCGCCGGATACGTAACCGGCTTGACCTTCGCGAGCTTCACGCCTTCCAGTTCGCGGCGCATCACCAGGAAGGTCTTCATTTCCTTGGTGCCGCGATTGAAAAGGTAGTACACCCCGGGGTCCTCGTCGCTGCTCGAGGACACGAGCAGGATCTGTTCATCGCTGCTGGCATCGACGAGATTGAGGTGCCCGCCGCGGCTCAGTGCGCGGGCCAGCGAACGGGTCAGCCGTTCCATGTCAGAATCGAAATACACCGCGTGACGGTAGTCCGTGACGTAGCTGATGCCCACCGCTCGCTGTCGCCTGCCCAGGGAAAAGAAGTTCTCCACGTCCACTTGGGGATCGGCGTACAGCAAGTTCTCCTTCATGGAACCATCGAGGGCCACGGAATAAGCCGCAATGCGGCCGTCGACTTTTTTGAGTCCGTACACCAAGTCGCGATCATGGTCGATTGACACAGGGTAGAAGCCGCTGCGCTCGAGCACGTTGTAATCCGAGAGCGGCTGCCAGTCGCGCGAATTCTGGCGGCGATAGAAGAAGTGTTCGACCGGCGACTCCTGGAAGCCCTGCACCCGCGAGCCGCGCGCGATTACGCGCACCGTCCCGCGGCCGTCCGATACGTAGTCGTCCACGTCGGCGACCGGCTTTTCCACGGCGTGGCTCTGCAGGGTGCGCGTGTCGACTCGATCCACACCGAGGCCGCGGTCGGTCGAGGCGATCCGCGTGCCGGTGTGATCGTCGGGGATGTAGACGCGCGTCATCAGCACCGCGCCGTCCTCATCCGGCAGCCAATCGATGACCTCGCCGCCGGAGAGCTGAAGCCCGTGCTGCCAATCGCTGTCGCGATGGCTCAAGACTTTGGCGTTGCCGCCCCCGCGGTCCACCGCCACGAGCCGCGTGAAGGGCAGCAACTCGGCATCGCCGCCCTTCATTATCCCAAATACCTGGCAGACCACGCGCTGATTGGAGACCCAGTAGCAGTCGCGGATCCGATCGGGAAATCCGTCGCCGCTCAGAGCGGCCACGGGCTTCTGGCTGCCGGTGAGATCGTACGTCACGAGCAGGCTCGCCGCTGCCCCGGTGGAGGCGATGTAGCTCACGCTCTTGCCATCCGGAGAGAGACGCATGCCAGAAACCGAAGGCAGCGCGCCGAATGCCGCCGCCGCATCGAAGGGCTTCGCGTCCTCGGCGTGCACGCTCGCGCCCGCCAGCACCAGCAGCGCCGTCAAAAAGATCCGCATGGAATGAAATCCCCCGGTCGAGCCGAAATACTTATCGCAAGATCATGCCATGAGCGGCGCGTTGCTCGCCACGGGAATGCTGCCCGATCCGCGCCCGGCGCAATACGTCAAACCGCGGAGAAGCTCTTTCCCGGACACGCGCGAGGTTTCAAGGCGTTGCGGCCTCGATCTGTTTGAGCGATGCGCTTTCGATTTGAGACATCTGGGTCGTGTCGCGTTGCTCGGTGTTGTACAAGGCGTGCAACATGGCCTTGTCCCACTCGGTGAGCTCCAGCGGCTTCACCCCCGCCGACGTCTTGAAGACCTCGAGAATGGTCGGCGCGTCGCTGAAGTCCGTGTCCAAATCGATTTGCGCGAACCCGATCATCGCGATGTAGTCGGCCAGCTGGCCGAAGTTAAGGGCGCGCACCTGCGTCGCATCGACGATGACGACGGCGGACTCGATATCTCTCGTCACCAAGGACACATTTAGCCGTGAGCCGTACTGCGACGGCAACGTGACCGAAGGCGGCTCGCGAAAATATTCGTCCTCGCCGTGCGCCCTGATGTGATTCGAGCCATCGATGCTGGTCAGTCCGATGCTGCGCCAGACGCGTATCGGGCGCGGTGTCGACACGAACTTCTCGACCTGCGACCTTGCAAGTTTGTCCGCCTTGATCATCTCCTCGCCCAATTTGCTGAGAAAGGGCGCGGGCTGTGCGGTCACTATGATGCGGAAATTCGGATCGCAGGTTTCACCCGCGAGCGGCACCCGGGCATTCCTGGCGATTTGGGAGAGGCGCGCGAGTACGAACTCGCCCTGCTCCTTGGAGAGTCCCACGACCTGCGGGCACACATTGATGTTCCAGCGTTCGAGCGATTGATGATAAACGGCCTTGGGCTGGACTATGGCGGTGGACACGAATGCGTTCACGTCTTGTTCAAGCTTTTCGTGTTTTCGTTGCGCCTGCACCGAGATCGGCGGAATCGGTTCTTGGCCCCAGCTCAGCTGGGGAAAGATGCAAACCGCCAGCACGATGGAGACGGTTCGGATGCGCTTAGTCATGTTCATGGGACCTCCTGTCCTAAAGAGCCTGCTTCAGCACCGACAACCCGCGGCGAATCTCCGCCAGATCCACCGCACCGTAGCCGAATATCAGTCCGCTCTGGGTGGGCGTACCGGCGAAGTAGCGGTTGAGGGAATGGATTTTCACATGGTGTGATAACAGCCGGTCGGCCAGTTTGTCGAGATCCACGCTCTTGCGGGTGAGCGCGGCGACGTGCATGCCATAGAACGAGGGTATGGGCAGCAGGCTGTCCGCGAAATCCTTGTTCAGGGTGTCGAGCAACAGGCCGCGCCGCGCCTGATACAGCTCGCGGAGTTTGCGTACGTGGCGCTTCAAGTGTCCTTCGGCGATAAAACGCGCCACGCCGAGCTGAATGGGGGTCGGGCAGTGCCAGTCGAGGCTGTTCTTGACCGCGATCAAGGTGCGCATCGCCCAGGGCGGCGCGACTACGAATCCTAAGCGCAGCGCCGGCAGCATGCATTTCGAGAAGGTGCCGATGTAGAACACCACGTCGTCCGAGTCCGCGGAGCGCAGCGACTCGAGCGGCATGCCGTCGTAGCGGAACTCGCCGTCGTAATCGTCCTCGATGATCACCGCGCGCTTCTCGCGCGCGAATGCCAGCAGCGCCTGACGGCGGCGCAGCGACATCGACGCGCCCAAGGGAAACTGGTGCGACGGGCATACACAGATGATGCGCGCCTCGCTCGGCAGCTCCTCCACCTTGAGGCCCTCTGCATCGACGCCGACAGGCACGACCTTGGCGCCCGCGGCGGCGAAGGCTACGCGCATGGGCGGGTAGCCCGGATCCTCCATGGCAACGGTGGTTTCCCCGGGCCGAATCAGGCTCCGCGCCAGGATGTCGAAGGCCTGCTGCGCACCGGCGGTCACCAGCACGTCGTCGGGTTCGCACACCACCGCCCGGGTCACGCCGATGTGCTTGGTGATGGCGTCGCGCAGGTGGAAGTTGCCCTGGTTGCCCTGCGGACTCTTGAAGCCTGCCGGCTTGCTCTCCAAACGCCGCAGCTGCTTGACGCTCACCTGGCGGAACACGTCGAACGGAAACAGGCGCGAGTCGATCAACGCCGGCCGGAAGTCGACATGTGGTGTGGCTGAGGCCGCTTGTTCCGAGGCGCTGTCCCGCCAGAAGTCGAGCGCCTGGGTGATGTCGGGGCGCAGATAAAAGGGATTCAAGCGCGGGTCGAGCACGCGCCGCGCCGGGTGAGATTTTCGTGCGCGCTTGCTGCGTGCATCGCTCACGTAGGTGCCCGAGCCGCGGCGCGTTTCGACGTGCCCCTCGGAGGCGAGGCGCTCGTATACCTCGGCGGCGGTGTTGCGCGATACGCCGAACAGGCGCAGCGAATCTCGCGTCACCGGCATCTTGAAGCCCTGTGCGAGCCGGCCGTCCTCGATCGCGGCCTTCAACTGCAGATAAAGATTGCGTCCCGATTGCCTCGATCCCTTCTTGGCGAGGTCGAGTTTGATTTCAAAAAGTGGATCCATGGAAGGCGACGAAAAACCTCAAAGACTTGGCCCAGGTATTTTTCCCCAAAGTGGCTCTGAAGAGCCAGCAGAGGCTACCAATAATTGCATGCCAATGGGGCCGATAAGTGAGCTCTGGAGGTAACGGAAAATGATGGACGAATTGCAAGACTGGTTCGAATGCCTGCTGTCGTGCGCCGCAATCACGATGTTCACGGCCAGCGTTCCTGCGGATCATGGGGCGGCGCTCGCCCTCACCTCCGGCGCCGTGTCGGATGTCGAGCGTCCGGAGAGCGACAAGGACCGCGATCCCAACCGCAAGCCCGCCGAGACCTTGAGCTTCACCGGCATCAAACCGGGCGACCGGGTGGCCGACTATGCGGCCGGCTCCGGTTACTTCACGCGCCTGTTCGCGCACATCGTGGGACCCCAGGGCCACGTGTACGCCAGCGTGCCGAGCCCGCTCTTCAAGTATCCGAACATCGTCAAGGGCATCGCCGACATCGAGACTTACGTGGTCCAGCACCCGAACGTCAGCGTCAATTTTGCGGCCCCCTTGGACGCCGCGCGCTATCCCGAGAAACTCGATCTCTTCTGGATCTCGCAGAACTATCACGACCTGCATGACAAGTTCATGGGACCGGTGGACATGGCCGCGTTCAATCGCGCCGTGTTCGAAGCGCTCAA
Source organism: Steroidobacteraceae bacterium (assembly GCA_036494165.1). Classification (GTDB taxonomy): domain Bacteria; phylum Pseudomonadota; class Gammaproteobacteria; order Steroidobacterales; family Steroidobacteraceae; genus Bog-1198. The sequence continues at coordinate 5,924 of DASXOQ010000145.1, read as the reverse complement.
GCCCGGCGGCCTGTACGTGGTGCTGGATCATGTCGCCGCCCCCGGCTCGCCAAGCGAGGTGACCGACACCCTGCATCGGATCGAGCCCGGCACGGTGCGCCGCGAAGTCGAGGCCGCCGGTTTCAGGTTCGAGGGCGAGAGCCGCGTGCTCGCCAACCCTTCAGACCCGCACACCGCAGGGGTGTTCGATCCGTCCATTCAGGGCCGCACGGATCAGTTCATCTTGAAGTTCAGACGGCCCGCTGATTCTGGAAAAGGAAAGTAACGTGAATACGAAAAATTTGATCCTGTCTCTCGCCGCGGCCATCGCCGCCACTGTGCTCGGCCTGCCGGCGCAAGCCGACGAGGCGCGCGACGGCTCGCATGACTTCGATTTCAACAACGGCGTCTGGCACACCCAGATAAAGCGGGTGATGAATCCGTTCGGCGACGGCAAGCAAACCATGGAACTCAACGGCACGGTGACGGTGCGCAAGGTGTGGGACGGCAAGGGCTGGCTCGAGGAGATCGAGGCCGATGGACCCAAGGGGCACTGGGAGGGAATGACCCTGTTTCTCTACGACCCCAAGGCGCACCAGTGGAGCCAGTCATTCGTCAACAGCAAGGTCGGCGTTCTGAATCCACCGTCGATCGGCGAGTTCAAGGACGGCCGCGGCGAGTTCTACGCCACCGATACCTTTCAGGACAAGGCCATCCTGGTGCGCGGCACCTGGTCGGACATCAAGCCCGACTCGCATCACTTCGAGGAAGATTATTCCAATGACGGCGGCAAGACCTGGAACCCGGCCTTCATCGCGACCTTGGTACGGGAGAAGAAGTGAAAGCGCTGTCCATCGCGCTCCTGATGGCGGCCGGCGCGGCGGGCGCCGCCGCCGATGCGCCGCGCGACGGTGCGCATGATTTCGATTTTGACTTCGGTACCTGGAAGACCCACTCGTTGCGCCTGATGCATCCTTTGACCGGCTCCACGGAGTGGAAGGAGTACGACGGCGTCACGGTGGTGAAGCCGGTATGGGGCGGACGCGCGAATCTGGCCGAGTTCGTGGCCGACGGCAGCGCGGGGCACGTGCAGCTGCTCTCGCTCCGCTGGTACAACGAGGCGGCACACCAATGGAACCTCGATTTCGCGACGCCCAACGCCGGCACGCTCGGCATCCCGGGAGTGGGCGAGTTCGCCCACGGCCGCGGAGATTTTTACGACGTGGAGGACTTCGACGGCCGCTCAGTCCTGTTGCGCTTCTCCATCTGGCGCATCAGCGATGACACCGCGCAGTCCGAGCAGGCCTTCTCCGCCGACGGCGGCAAGAGATGGGAGGTCAACTGGGTGAATCACTACACCCGTGTTTCGAAGTGATCTCAATGCGGGGGCGGCCGCCGGATGATGGCGCCGCCCTTCATCACGAAGCTCACCTTCTTGACGACGCTGATGTCATCGAGCGGTGAGCCGGGCACGGCGACGATGTCCGCGTAATAACCGCTCTTCAGTTCTCCGATCTGCCCGCTCATGCCCATGAGCTTGGCGCCATTGAGGTAGTCGGCCTTGAGCACCTCGGCGGGCTTCATGCCGTATTTCACCATCAGCACCAGCTCCTCGGCCTGCGTGCCGTGCGGGAAGGGCCCGACGTCAGAGCCTACCGCGAACGGAACGCCGGCCGCGATCTGGCGCTTAAACTCCTTGATCTTGTATTCCATCATCGGCCGTTCGTGCGCGGCGGATGCGGGGTCTGCCGCGAAGTGCTCGAACACGGTGAAGGTAGGCACTGCCGGGATGCCTTTTTCCTTCATGAGGCGCATGGTCTCATCCGAGAGTTGCGTCGCGTGATCGATGGAGGAAACGCCGGCTTCGGCCGCATAGAGGGCGCCGGGCTCGCCCTGATCGTGCACCGCCACCCAGCTACCCAGACGCTTGGCCTCTGCCACCGCCGCCTTCATCTCCTCCAAGCTGTATTGGTAGGGTGTATGTAGGACTCCGTCCTGCATTTCGTCGCGGCCAGTCTCATATATCTTGACGAAGTCCGAGCCTTCCTTGTGCTGCTGCCGGATCAAGGTGACGAGTTCCGCTGCGTTGTTGGCGTAGTCGGCATTGGAAGGCATGTGAATGCCGGGATTGAAGTGAATGGCGTCTTCGTGACCGCCCAAGGTGGATATAGCGTTCCCCGAAACTCTCAAGCGCGGCCCCGGTAGCAGTCCATCGTTGATGGCATCCCTCAATGCCGTGTCCGCCGAACCCGCACCCTCCGTGCCCATGTCGCGTTCGGCCGTGAAACCTGCCATCAAATCGTCGCGTGCGGCGATCGCGGCGAGCAAGGTGCGTTTCGGCACGGACTCCCGCACCGTCTGCATGTCTTCGTCGAGCCCCGGATGCAAGAACAGGTGCACGTGCACGTCGATGAGCCCCGGCAGCAGGGTAGAACTACCCAGATCTACCACTTCAGCCCCATCGGGATGGCGAACTGTGGTGCCTGCCTCGGTGATACGCTCGCCCTCCACCAAAATCTCCGCCGGCGCAATGACGCGTCCGGTTTCGACATCGACGAGCTTTGCTGCACGAAGCACCACTGCATGGTGGCTGTCGGCGGCCCGCGACAAAGGTGCAAGCAATAGCGCCGCGGATAGGATGTGAAACGGAAAGTTTTTGTATCTCATGTTGAAAGCTTTACATAAATGCCCACGAATGCGCCATTGGCTGACATACAGACCCTAGACCAACCACTGAGAATTATGGCAGGAAGCTTGTGGAGCAATTGCCGATGTTCATGACCGACAACCTTGCCGATCAAGAGGCGGATGCCCGCTCCAGCGCCATCACCATCGATCTGTACCCGGCCCTCACCCGGGTCATTACGCAGAAGATCCGCGCCATTTCCGCGGACGCCTTCGAGGACATGGCGCAGCCCAATTACAGCTGGAAGGCCGGCAACGAGCTGGTCGACGTGTTTCCTACCTCCATCGGCATCGGCAGCGTGCTGCGCGAGCGCTATGTGATCCAAAGCTGCCTAGGATCCGGCGGCATGGGCACCGTTTATAAGGCGGTGGACATTTTCCGGCGCGCCCAGCCGGGCGTCGACAGCCACGTGGCGATCAAGGTGCTGCACGAAAGCACTCACAAGCGGCCCGACGTGCTCGACCGCCTGCGGCGCGAGTTCTATTGCGCCCAATCGCTCTCCCACCGCAGCATCATCAAGGTATTCGACCTGGATCGCGACGGCGCGGTCGACTTCTTCACCATGGAACATCTGGAAGGCGAGCTGCTCTCGGCGGTGGTGCGCAAATTCCAGCCGCGCCAGCTGCCCCGCGCCAGTGCCTGGGCGCTGATCCGCGACATTGGCGAGGGGCTGGTTCACGCGCATGACCGCAACGTGGTGCATGCGGACTTGAAGCCGCAGAACATCATGGTTACGGCCACCGGCGAGGTGCGGATCCTCGATTTCGGCGCTTCGTCGGGCACGCTCGGGGCCACCTTGGGTTTCTCGCACAACCGCTCCTCGCTCGCGGTGACCCCGGCATACGCCTCCTGTGAGCTGCTCGCCGGCCGGACCGCGGAACCGTCGGATGATTTATTCGCGCTCGCCTGCTTGAGCTATGAGCTGCTCGCCGGCCAGCATCCCTTCCGCTACAAGCGTGCCGATGAGGCGCGAGACGCGAAAATGGTGCCGCAGAAGCCGTTGGGGTTGACCACACGCCAGTGGGCGACCCTGCAGCGAGGCCTGTCGTTCGAGCGCAAGGATCGCAACATTGCCGTACGGGATTGGCTGAAAGAACTTCGGCCTGCCAGCGCGGCGCTGCGCGCCATTCCGCAGCCGGAGCCGGTGCGGGCCGCTGCCCGCATCCAGATCGATGACCTGTTCAAGATCACCTGGCTCTCGCCGCGGATGCTCACCGTCGCCGCCATCCTGTTTGTTTCCGCGGCCGTGGGCCTTGCCTTGCGGCTGGGCGGGACGGAGCTTTCGGCCAGCCAAGCCCAGATGCCGCTGCGGCTCGACTATGCCGCCGAGGCGCCCCAGACAGCGGAGGCTGCAGCGCAGCAAGGATCGGTGCCGCTCACGGCCAAGTCGTTCGCCGCCGCCGCTCCCACACCCCCGCCGGATACCGACCCGATCGTCGCCAAGCCCCCGCGCCACCACGCGCCGCTCGCGGCGCGGCCGGCCATCAGCGTTGCTGCGCAGACGCTCAAAGTGGCCCCCGGCCAGCGGTTTGCAGAAGTCCGGATCCGTCGCAACGAGGTGAGCGACCGGCCGTTGCATTTCTCCTGGTGGACGGAGGATGGATCTGCGCTCGCCGGCGCCGATTATCTCGCCCAGCCGCGCACCACCGGCTCGTTCGCGCCCGGCAGTCACACGGCAAGCGTCTTCATCAAGGTTTTGCCCAACGACGCGCGCCGCCAGGCGACGGCGTTCAAGGTCATGATCGCGAATCCAAGCGATGGCAGTAAGGTGGATGAGGCCAAGGCCACCGTCATGCTCGAACCCACGCGCCTGTAGGGTCGTTTAGAAATCTGACGCCGACGGCCACGCACCAGAGGCCCTGCAGGATCACGACGTAGGTCATGCCCGCCACGTCCAGGTGGGCGAGCCCCAGGGGCAGGAGCAGCGCCGGCAGTATGCCGACGAGGAGGCCAAAAAGCCCGATCCCGCGGCCGCGCGCCTGCTTGAGGATATCGAGCGAGAATCCCAGGATGCCCACCGACATGGCGACGGCCCCCGCATTCGCCGTGCTTTGATTGATCATCTGGCAGAGGGTCAAGATCTGCGCATTGATGGCAAGGTCGGTTGCGCTTGCATGGGATGTGAACGCCGCTACACCGGGCGTTATGAAACCGCTGGTGAGCGCGGCGAGCGACATGAAGATCACCCCGGCGCCGTAACTTATGGCCCCCGCGCGAATCAGCGGCCGGTCCATGCCGCGCCGTTGAACGAACTCGCTCAACGCATAGGCGATGGCCAGCATGAGTGCGATCAGTATCCCGTGCACCACGCCGGACAGAGTTCTTAGCGCGGTTATGGCCGCAACCGCCGCCGCCACGTCCGCGGTCCGAACGCTCGGGTGATGACCCATTGCAATCACCTCGAGAATGCTGCCCGCTACTAAAAGGGCGCCGGCCGTGTAGGATCGAGCGCGTAGTTCCATGATGCCTCCTTTGCAAAGGGGGCAAGTTACTCAAGCGCGGCATAAAGATGGCAGACATTCGGCGGCGAAAATCCGGAATCTCAGAGCGCCGCAGCGATGCGCGCGCGGTGCGCACCCGCAGCTTGGCCCTGGGAGCGTTTCGCGATCTGGTGCTCGAACAGCCGTTCGACGAAGTGTCCTTCGGCGCAGTCGCAAAGCGCGCTAAGGTCGGGCGCTCGACCCTCTACGAACACTTCGCCGGCAAGAGCGCGCTCTTGGCCTCGAGCATCGCCGGACCCTTCGCCTGCCTCGCAGGCGCCCTCGATGAAAAGCCGCGCGTCGCGGATCTGGCGCGCATGCTCGAGCACTTCTGGGAGAACCGCGCTCTGGCGCGCCGGATCTTCTGCGCAGATTCCAAACGCCGCGTCGAGGCGGTGCTCACGCAGCTGGTGCAGGAAAAGCTTCAGGCGCGGGGCTTCAAAGGCCGCGCTGCGCTGTTGTTACCGACCAAGCTGGCCGCCGCATCGCTCGCTCAGCTTCTGCTCGCACCCATCGTGCTGTGGCTCGAAGGCGAGTCGGCGATGCAACCTCAGGACTTGGCGTATGCGCTGATGCGCGCCGCACAGAGCGCGCTCCATGCGCTTCGAACTTCGCCCACCACCCACGCACGAGAGTATTCATGAGCAACACCTTCAAGTCGACGCGCGATGTCATCGTGCGCACCCAGGATTTTGCCGCGGCGAAGACCTTCTATGAAAAAGTCCTGCGCCTTTCGACCACTTATGCCAGCCAGAAGCTGGTGGGCTACGAGACCGGAT
>DASXOQ010000144.1:0-17876 GCA_036494165.1 Steroidobacteraceae bacterium | reverse complement strand
TGTTGAGGGAAAAAAAGATCTGCGTGGGCTGAGCCTCGCGGAGCGTAAGGCGCGCCTGCAGGCACTGATCTCGCAAGCCGCCGCGTCGGACTTGATCCGCTACGTCGCCCACTTTGAATCGACGGCCGATACGGTGCTGCTCTCCGCCTGCAAGATGCGCCTGGAAGGCATCGTCTCCAAACGCTTGGATTCTCCACATGCCGCCGGTCGCTCGGGCGCTTGGACCAAAGCAAAATGCCGTGCGGGACACGAAGTGGTCTTGGGCGGTTGGACCACGCAGGCCGGCGGTCTTCGCTCCCTCTTGGCGGGCGTCAATAGCGATGGACATCTGGTGTACGTGGGTCGCGTCGGCACCGGCTTCGGCGCCGAGGTCGCCGCAAAACTCATGCCGGCCTTGCGGAAAATGACGCGGGAGCAAAGCCCTTTCGGAGGCGCAAATGCACCCCCTAAAGAGGCCAATGTTCGCTGGCTGAAACCCACTCTGGTGGCGGAAATCGAATTCGCCGGCTGGACCGCCACCGGCATGATCCGTCAAGCCTCATTCAAAGGTCTACGCCGAGATAAACCCGCGGGCGAGGTAGTTGCAGAACTGCCGAGCCCTGTCGAGTCCGCCCAAGATGAACCGGATGAAAAGCTCGCGGCCCAAGTTAAGGGCACAGCAAAGAGCCGAGCGGCTTCGAAGCGCGCGGCGGCGCAGCCGAGCGGCTCTCCCAGCAAGTTGAAGGGCGGTGCCGCGATTGTGATGGGCGTGACGCTGTCCAAGCCGGCCAAAGCGCTCTGGCCGGATGCCGGGGATGGCGAACCGGTCACCAAGCTCGACTTGGCGCAGTACTACGAGGCAGTAGGAAGCTGGCTGCTGCCGCACTTGAAGGGTCGGCCTTGTTCGTTGGTTCGAGCGCCCGACGGGATGGCCGGCGAGCAATTTTTTCAGCGCCATGCGATGGCGGGAATCTCGAATCTCTTCAGCTTGGTGAAAGTGAAAGGCGACAAGGCCCCCTACGTTCAGATCGATCGCATCGAGGCGCTCGCCGCGGTGGCACAAATCGGCGCACTGGAGATACACCCCTGGAACTGCGCGCCCGATGATCCGGAGGTCGCCGGGCGCCTGGTATTCGATCTGGATCCCGCGCCCGATGTGAAGTTCTCGGAAGTCATCAAAGCAGCGCTGGAGATTCGCGAGCGCCTCAAGAAAGTCGGCCTGGAATGTTTTTGCAAAACCACCGGCGGCAAGGGGCTTCACGTCGTCACTTCGTTGATGGGCGGCAAGGAGGCGGTGGAATGGCCAGCGGCGAAAGACTTTGCCCACATCATCTGCGCCCAGATGGCGCAGGACTCGCCCAAGAAATATCTGGATACCATGGCGAAGAAAGACCGTGTGGGACGTATTTTCCTGGACTATCTGCGCAACGACAGGACCTCGACCGCGATCGCCGTCTTATCCCCGCGGGCCCGCGCGGGTGCGCCCGTGTCCATGCCTATCGATTGGACGGCGGTCAAAGCGAGCTTGGACCCCAAGCGCTACACCGTGCGCACGGGGGCCGATCTATTGGCAAAATCGAAGCCCTGGCGAGGATATCCTGAGTCAGCGCGCTCACTACGAGCCGCGATCCGCAAGGTGACCGGCTGACGCCAAGGCATAACGTCGGCAATGTTCAAGATACGCCGCCTCATGGGCGGAGGCGAGTTCGACCACGCTGGCCCAGAGCCACGACGGTGCATTGAGCCTGTCTCGCTTGCGCTGACGGAGTGAGGAGGCGAACTCGCGCCGTGTGGAGGCATCCATTTGCCGGGCGTGTGCCTTGCCCACCACTTCGGCCAGGTAGCGGGCCGAACTGACCGCCTCCTCGCGCGAGAGCCGGTCGATTTCGAGTTTCAAATCCTGGGGCATCAGCTCTCGTATCACGACCGAGCGGCGCAACAGTTTGCCCGCTATCATTCGCCCGCCCAAGGCCGGTGAGAGGTGCTTGGCGCCCTGGACCACGCGCTCGGCTTGATCGTATGGTTTGGAGCTGCGGAACACGCCGGGTGCCGCCGCGGCAGACGCCTCTTTGATATCCATCAAACAGAACTCATCGTCGCGCTTCCTGCCGGCGCCGATCTTTAATAGCACCGCAAAGCGTAAGCGACCCAAGGAGCTGCAGCCCTTCATCCAATACGCCGCATCGAGGACCTTGATGCTGGCATCATCAGGTCGAGATTTTAACGAGGTCACGAGCTTTCGAACCGCCTCTTCCGCGAACAGTGCGTCGATGGCGCGTTCCTCCTCCTTGGTGAGCGGCCAGAAGCGGTCGCCACGGGGAATGGTCGGCTTCACATCCTCCAGCCGCTCCTGGGCCAGGTGCTTCCAGGTCCGCGCGGTGGCTCGGCGCATCACCACCTTGATGCTCTCCGGTTTGTCGCTCTCGATCTGATTTTGTGCCTTAGGGCCTTTGAGCGCGCGTTGATAGCCAATCATCATTTGTTCGAGCATATGAGCTGTGGTCACGCCGGGAAGATCGGAGCCACGGGCCGCCGAGGCAAGCGACAGGGCGAGCCGTATGAGGTCGTGATTGGGATTGCCGATGACGGTTTGATCCAAATCGCGTATCTGGACGTGCACCTTCCCGTCGGCGTCGGCCAGGGGACCTAAGTTGCCCACGTGACAGTCCCCACAGATCCAAACCGGCGGCCCTTTTGGCACAGCGCGCTTCCCGCGCCCTTCGAGCCACCGATAGAACTGCACGGTGCTTCCGCGCACGAAGGCGTGCGCAGAGCTTGCCATCTTCAGTTGGCGGCGCGCGTCCAACACTTGAGCGCGCTTCGCGGGAGTGATAGCGGTGTTTTTTTTGGCCGTCATCAGAAGGCGCGACGAGGGGATTTCATGTCATCTAATTGTAATATAGAGGTCTCAGGCGCTTTCGGCGCCTTTTTCCCCTTCGCGTGTCAGCAATGACCGATAACCTCACGCGGCCCGCAGGTGTTTCTGTGGGGCTTTAATCGCGTAATTCTCTTGCCGATTTTTGAATAATCGGGGGGAGTCAGATGCCAAGAGCCTTGTGGAAGGGTGCAATATCGTTCGGCCTGATTTACGTGCCCGTGGAGCTGCACACGGCGTCCAAGGACAACACCTTGCCGCTTCACATGCTCGATAGCCGCGACTTTGCCGCGGTGGGTTACCAGCGGGTCAACAAGAAGACCGGCAAGGAGGTCGACTGGTCGCATATCGTGAAAGGCTATGAGTACAAGAAAGGAGAATTTGTCGCGCTGGCGGATGCAGATTTCAAACATGCCAATGTCAAAGCGTCTGAGACGATTGAAATCGACACCTTCTGCGACGTCTCTCAGATTCCCGCCATGTATTACGAGAAGCCCTACTATCTCGCGCCAAGCAAGGGCGGTGCTAAGGTCTACACGTTATTGAGGAAAGCCCTGGAAGCGACAGACAAAGTCGCCGTGGCGACCTTTGTGATGCACCAACGCCAGCATCTGTGTGCCATCTCCCCGCAGGGCAAGTCCCTGATGCTGCTGACTTTGAGGTTCGCGGATGAAGTGCTACCGGATACGGAGACTGAAGCCGATGCGAAGATCAGCGCTGCCGAACTTGCCATGGCAAAACAACTCGTTCAGAACATGCAGGGCAACTTCAGCGCGAGTAAATTCAAGGACACGTACCGCGCGGATTTAAAGCGCCGGGTGCAGGAGAAGATCCGCAACAAGGAAACGCATTCCTGTCGAGGAGCCCAAGGGTGAAGAGCGGCCCAAAGCCCAGGTGATCGACCTCATGGCCGCTCTCAAGGCGAGCTTGAAGAAATCAGGCGGGGCGAGCAAAGGCGACGCACCCCGCAAAGCGACCAAGACGCGAAAGCGCGCCTGACCGATGACCGCTTCGGAGTACGAGACGACGCGCACTAAGGCTAAGCCGTGGAGGGGACGCTGATCCTGCTGCCACCTGCGATTCAGCGCCACCGATATGCCGTGGGTCCACTACCGTCACTGCGACATGTGCCATCCCGGTGCCTCCGGTCTTGGCGCGGCTTTCGCAAATCATGGCTAAGGTGACGGCCCGCTCTCTGTCGGTCCTCTCCCATTGCCGAGCGGGGCTTTTGCGCGCGCGGCGGAACACCCTCACGCTGCATTACGAGGGCTCAACAAGATCGCGATATTGAACGGTGCGGTCGATGCCCCAGAGCACCTCGTGGCCCGTGGGCTATCGCTATGGCTTCGAGGGCCGTCTTACGTGGGTCGACACCGGCAAAGGCCTGCCGGAACAAGAAACCAAAGCGCGATTCCGACAGAGTTAGGGATTGCGGAAGCGTGCCGACGTTCACAGCTGCTCGCAGCTGCTGATGCGGATCAGGATGGAATCCTGCCGAAACGCCGCCTCCCACTTGTCGCGACGTTGTTTCCACAGATTTCGCTTGAAACGGGAGGCGAGCACTTCATAGACAATGATCTCATCTTGTTTAAGACCCGAACGGCGAGAATTCCAGAGTCCCAGGGCGGGCGAGCGCGAATAGACCGTCACCCCGCCGTGAGACGTGGCCAACGCGCGCGCAGTCTCATCAAAGAGTCGCTTCGACAGCCGCCGGCCGCGATTGTCGTAACGCGGCAGCAGGATTTGGATCAGATACATGCCGTTTCACCAGTCGCTCGAGCCTCGCAAAATAGTATTTTCTCTCGGTTGGGCAAGGTCGAGCCGTTGTCTGTCTTTCGAGGCTCCGGTAAATGCAACGCTTGCCGACCTATAACAACCGCACCCTCCGATAGGCAATCGCTCTCGCTCAATGTGCCGACGAGAGCCTGAGGGGGCAGCACCTGTAAAGACTTTTAGGAGTGATCGCACGGCTACCCGAAATGGTTCATGGACTTAAAAACAAAAACCTTCGCTGCGGACCAGGTCAAGCTCACGCCGCGCTATCAGGAGCAGTTTGCCCGTTACAAGGGAGATGAGTCCGATATCTGATGGGAGGCAAGACTCCGGCGCTGCGACCTCGCCATCGCCGCCGATCGAGGATGTCATCGTCGTGGGCGGGGGAGCCGCGGGCCTCACGGCGGCGATCTACCTCGGACGCTTTCGCCGCCGCTGCCGGGTCGTTGACGCTGGAGACTCGCGGGCGCGCTGGATTCCAACGAGTCATAATATCCCCGGGTTCACCGCTGGTGTGAGCGGCGAAGAATTTCTAGCTGCGCTTAAAGCGCAGGCCATTAAATTTGGGGCTCAGCTGCACGCCGGCTCCGTCATGAGTCTTGCGCGGCATGATGAAATATTTCACGTGCGCACTGAACAAGGGACGTTGCGAAGTCGTTTTGTGCTTTTGGCGACCGGCGTGAAAGACCACATTCCCGCCATTGAAGGGGCACAAGATGCCATCTTACGAAGCCTGCTGCGCTTCTGCCCCATCTGCGATGCCTTTGAAGCCATCGATAAACGGATTGCTGTCATCGGCGATGGCGCCTTGGGAGAACGCGAGGCGAGCTTCCTGCGCCATTATTCCGAGCGCGTCACATTGCTCCATATCGGGGCCTTATCCGATACTTCCAGGCGGATCCAAGTCCTGGGGCTAGAACGTATCGTGATCGATCTAAACCAAGTACGGCTTTTCGAGGATCACATTGTTCTCGAGACGCTCGCAGGTAGGCGCGAGTTCGATCTGGCGTATATTGCGCTCGGCTGCAGCGCGCAGAATAAGATGGCGCTCGAGCTGCATGCGCGGTGTGATGAATATGGCGCCTTGCAGGTGAACGCGCACCAGGAAACCACTGTCCCCGGCCTCTACGCCGCCGGCGATGTGGTCAGGGGGTTGAATCAAGTCGTGGTGGCGGCTGCGGAGGCGGCCATCGCAGCGACAGATATTCACAACAAATTGCGCGGCGCTCGCCCCGCGTGATTCTCGCGCAGAAGTCATGCATATCGCTGGCACTGCAGCGAAGATAGGGTCGGTGAGCGCTGAGGATCGGCAGTACCTGGTCTCGATGGTCGCCGCCAAGCGGGCATTCCCTAGGATGAGGCGCAGAAGCGCGTGGGTGCTTGTGCGCAGTTTCTGAAGGAGGCGGCGGATCAGGCCAAGGCGTCTGCTGATCTGGCGCAGGGCTGCAGCGCAAGCATCGCCCTATACGGCGCTGGCGCTCTTGATTGGCGCGTGTATCGCCAGCGTAGCGGCCGCCCTCGGTGGACGACCGCGAGACGAACACACCTGAAAGATTGCTCGCCGTTGGTATGGAGTGGCCAATGAGGCTCTATGGCCCGAGCAGATCGCACCCAAGCGAGTCGTACGGGTTGTTGCCTCGTTGCCTCCTCTAGGCGGTTTTGCGCCGCAAAGTGAATTCGGATTGCCCGGATCGCATCTCCTGGCCAGCGTTGAACACGGCCGCTCAAGGTGCCCGCAGCGACTCCTACGCATCAAGCGAAAAGCGCCTACATATTTCTATTGCAGGCCGCAGAACAATTTCAGGGTATTTTTAAGGGAGAAATTCATGTCTATTCTCGACAGAGTCATTGGGGCAGTCACGCCTCCGGAAAGCGAGGCGGCCCGGGCGAAGGCGCGGCAGCAGGCGCTATTGGCCACGAGCGCGGGCGACTGGCTTTCGATGATAATTGCCCACCATATCCAAATTGAGCGCGCGTTCCTGGCCGCGAAGCTCGCCGGGGACGAACGAGCGCGGGGCGCGGCGCAACGGCGACTCACATTGCTGTTGACTGGCCATTCCCTGGCGGAAGAGGCGGTACTGTATCCCGCGTTGGTGCGCGCCGATGAGAAGGGGCATTCGACCACCGCCTACGCCGAGCAAAGCGCCACCAAGGTTCAGTTGAGCCTGCTTCAAGACATCGTCCCCATGTCGCAGGACTACCTCGACAAACTGGAACATCTGCGTGCTGCAGTGGCGCATCACGTTTACGAAGAGGAAAGCAAATGGTTCCTGGAACTGAAACGCAAGCTGCCCGCGGCAGACCAAGACAAGCTTTCGCAGCGCTATCAGGAACAATTCGCGCGGTACATGGGAGACGACGCGGTGGAACTCGTGGTGACGGAAAATGCCGCGGGGCAACGCTTTCAGCAAGTGCATCCAAGCGCGACCGCTCTTCCGTCAGGCTCCGGAAATTAGCCCTCGATCGGTCCCGACCGAAGGCTTGATCCTGAAGGTAGCAATGCTGGGCGGAGCCGACAGCACTTTAGGCAACCTCGCACAAGGGCGCACCGAACGCGTCGAGGTGAAAAGCGTCCGAGGTGCATGGTTGCCGACCATGCCAAGGTCAAGCGATATGCCCGCATTGGCAAGAGATTCGCAGCCCGCTTTACTTCTGAAGTTCCCAGGTGGCGGGAACCAACGTTCCAGACCGCTCATCGCACAGGTCTGAGTCCTTGAGGAATGTTAGCGCCGTACCGTTCCAGGTCCATATGTAGGTCCCCTTTTGCTGCTTGGGTTTTGTACAGGCCCATGGCCCCTTCAGGTCAGTCAACTGCACACGGCCTTGAATGACCTTGTAAGTACCCGAAACCCCCAAGGTTCCGCCGTTGTTAACGTGAAACTGGCCTTTGACGTCGAACTCCAAAGATAGGTCTTTGGCCTCTTTGGCCTTGTACGTACCTATCGGGAAGTCGGCGGCGAACACCGGGGACGATACGAGCATGGAGCAAATCGCGCACGCGAAAGTGCCTGCAATTGGGCGGATCGTACTATTTTTTAACATGGCGGTTCCTTGTTGGTCATCCACTTGGCGCGCACCCTTATGCGCGCAGCACTAGGACAAACCGGAAACCTGGTGGAAAGCCGCCATTCCCAGAGAAAGAGTTTGACCGGCAAGCGCGATGGACCACGGTTGTTGCGCTGCGACTTACCTAACCCTTGAGGTCTCGAATCAGTCTGACAATTTCTCTTCCGTGTGCTTCGCGAATGAACGGCTTGAGCCTCCGATTCATGGACGCCGATGAGTTCCAAAACAGAACCAATCATCAGGGAGCCCGGAACTCGCGGCAAACACGGTGGCGGTATGGAGGTTTGCTTTCAACTTGGCCCAAACGGTCATGTCGGTGGCGAAGGCAAATCCATTCCAGCCTGCATCGAGACCCTGGGGCTACTGGCGGCGGAGTCCCCAATGCAGCTCCACTCGGCGACCCAGGCTCCGATGAGATCCCGACCCGTGATGGCGGCATCGAGGCCAACAGTGATTTCTTGTTGTGTCCGGCCACGCCGGACTAGACGCCCGAGCGGCGCTTGAGAACTGCCGAAGCTACATCAGATGCGCGCCGCTCAGCACTTTCTCGACCTGCCCGATCAGACTGTACAGCGGCGAAGCTTCGATGGGCGGGCGCTCCAGGCTGAGTCCGACGTAAATCGCGGGCAGAGGCTCGCGCACTTTGAGTGCAAACAAAGAACGATTGGAGAGTTCCGTGGACACCGCGTAATTCGGCAAGACCCCGATCGCGTCGCTGTTCAGCACACCGCTCTTCACTCCCTCGATGCTTCCTGCGGACTCAAACCTGGGGCTGCCCGACGTGCCGAACCAGTTGCGGAGCAGGGTCGGGAAGGCACCGTCGGGGTCGGGCAGGAGAAACGTGCGGTCGGTGAGCTTCTCGCGCGTGATCTCACCGGACTTAAGGGAGCGCGACACGATGAAGCACAGCTGCGCGGGCGAGAGGGTCCGGCTGCAGCGGTCCGAATTCTCGGGGGAAGTGAGCGAACCGTCCAGCGTGAGAGCCGCATCGAGCTCCGCATGTCGCACGCGCTCGCGCAGGCCGTTGCACAAGCCGATGTTGATCAGCACCTGCACCGCCGGCCAGCTAGAGCGAAATGCGGACAAAGCCTTCGGCAGGATGAACGAGCTCACCGACTCGACAGCGCCCAGCCGGATGATGGCGCGATTCGAGGCGGAGACCGCGGCGAGCGCCGCATCGCCCGCTGCGAGGAGTGCGCGCGCGTGCGGCAAGAGGGTCTGCGCCGCCACGGTCAGCACGGCCTCCTTGCCTGGCCGCCTCAGCATGATAGCCGCACCGACCACGCGCTCGAGCGACAGCAGAGCTTCTGAAATCGTCGATTGTGCCAAACCGAGTTCGCGCGCCGCGGCACTCACGCTGCCGTGATCGCTTACCGCAACCAGCACTCGGCAATGTCGCAATTCGAGATCGTTGGTCATGTAGACCCATCGTTACTTTCGATGACCGTATCGGCATTTTGGAACGCCGCCGCCCGCTCAGCAAACTCTAACGCAATCGCCACCACCCGGGCAGAGTCATTTGACATCACTGGATCCCACCGCGGCACTGCTGGTCATTGACATGCAGCTGGGCTTCGACGACCCCGCCTGGGGCAAGCGCAACAATCCGGGGGCGGAACTGTGCATCGCTATGCTCCTGGATGCGTGGCGCCAACACGGCTCAACGGTTGTGCACGTGCACCATCATTCGATGGACCCGTCCGGTCACTTCAAACCGGGCACACCCGGTTGCCGTCCCAAGCCCGAAGCAATGCCGCTCCCTGAGGAGCCCGTTTATCACAAGCGAGTGAACGGCGCCTTCATCGGCACGAGTCTCGAGGCGGATCTTCGCGAACGTGGCATCGACACGGTGGTGATCGCGGGCCTGTCCACGAATCACTGCATTTCCACCACCGTGCGGATGGCGGGAAACCTCGGTTTCCGGACGTATGTAGTGGCAGATGCCACCGCCGCCTTCGCACGCGCCGCGGCAGACGGCCGCTGGCGCAGTGCCGAGGAGGTTCACGACGGCGCACTCGGCGATTTGCAGCAGGAATTTG
Organism: Steroidobacteraceae bacterium; assembly: GCA_036494165.1. GTDB lineage: Bacteria > Pseudomonadota > Gammaproteobacteria > Steroidobacterales > Steroidobacteraceae > Bog-1198. The sequence goes on along the minus strand of DASXOQ010000144.1, from coordinate 8,144 downwards.
CAGAACTCATCGACACGGCCGCGGCGATCGCGGCACTGACGCGAGCGCATGAACGCGCGCCGCGGCGGGCTTCGTCCGACTTGCAGAAGTCCTAGTTTTTCTAACGCCCGCGCGGATTTAAGAGGCGGGCCATCGATGGAGGGAGAGAAATCATGACATTCGCAATCAACTCACCCAAGGCCGGCCGGAGCGCTCGGCTGAAGCGCTGTTTAGCGATCACATTGCTTCTGGCGGGCGCGAACGGTTTCGCGGCGGATGCGCCGCCGGCGCCTAATGCCCAGGATGGTGCAGCCGAGATGACGGAGGTCATCGTGACGGGCTCGCGAATCGCGCAGCCCAACATGACCAGCACCAGTCCGATTCAGGTGGTGTCATCCAAGGAAATCCAACTGCAGGGGACTACCAACATCGCCGATCTGATGAACAATCTGCCGCAGAACTTCCAGAACGCGATCGCCGATTTGTCGCCGACGCAGAATCCGCTCGGCGCCGCCGGAGGTCTGTCGACGGCTGATCTTCGTGGCCTGGGGCCGACGCGCACGCTGGTGCTGGTGGACGGCCGACGGCTGGGCGTCGGTGATGCCAGCACGCTCAACCCGAATCCCGCGCCCGACCTCAATCAGATCCCGCCGCAGCTGGTGGAACGCATCGACGTGGTCACCGGCGGCGCCTCCGCCGTGTACGGATCGGATGCCATCGCAGGCGTGGTCAACTTCGTCATGAAACACAATTTCGAGGGCATCGAACTCGACGCGCAATACGGCGCGGACCAGCACAGCAACCACAACAGTCTCATGCAGAGCCTCGAGACGCAGGCGGGCATTCCCACACCCACTGGAAGCACTTGGGACGGGCGGAACCGCAGTTTCGCCATCATCATGGGCATGAACAGCGCCGACGACAAAGGCAACGTCGAGGGCTACTTCACCTACCACACGGCGGATCCGGTCTCGCAGGGCAGTCGCGACTTCTCCGGCTGCAAGCTGAACGTCAACCCCAGCGGCGCGAACCCCAACATCATCAACTCGCCCGTGTGCGATGGCTCGCCAAATTCGAACCTGTTCGGGCCGGTGTTCAATCCCAACGTGACCTGCCCATTTGGCCTGGACTGTCTCACCGTCGCCGGCAACAAATTGCTGAGCTGGCCGCAGACCGGGACTTCTCCGCCGTCAATCTTCAACTCCAACCCCTATCAGACCTTGTCGTCGCAGGACACGCGCTACATGGGCGGCTTCTTTTCGCACTATGACTTCAATGATTACGTGAAGCCTTATCTCGATGTCAGCTTCATGCGTGACTCTTCACACTCAGACGTAGCGCCATCAGCCGCGTTCTTGGCCTCCAACCCGAACGATCCGACGGGCAACGGCGGCCTATTGGTGAATTGCAGCCCTACCAATCCGCTGTTGAGCGCGCAGGAGAACGCCGTCTTGTGCGATCCGGTCAACCGGCCGACCGCTTATCCGACGGCAAACGGCGCCACCGCGGTGGATGTATACATTGCCCGCCGCAACATCGAGGGCGGTCCGCGCACGGCGGCGTTTGAGCACAACAACTACCGCGCCGTTCTGGGTCTTAAGGGCAATCTGGGCGATGCCTGGACCTATGATGCCTACGGCTCCTACTACTACACCTCGCTCTTCCAATCGCAGGGCGGTTTCTTGAGCTGGAACAAAATCCAGAACGCCCTGCTGGTCGTCGGCAATCCGACCACGGGCCAACCACAGTGTCTGACGGGATCGGCAAGCGGGTGCATTCCCTGGAACATCTGGACGGAGGGTGGCGTCACGCCGGCGCAGGCCGCCTCCTTACTCGCCCTGGGCACTTCGGAAGGCACGGTGAGCGAGCGGATTTTGAGCGCTGACATGACCGGCGAACTCGGCAAGTACGGCATTACATCGCCCCTGGCGAGCCACGGTGTGGCCGTCAACCTGGGTGTCGAGCACCGTTCCGACCAGCTGGCCTACGACCCCGATCAGGAGGAACTTTCGAACGACCTCGCCGGTTTCGCCGGCGCGGGCGTCGCGATCAACGCCGGGTACCATGTACAGGAAGAATTCGTGGAACTGCGCGCGCCGATCGCGGACAACCAACCCTGGGCGGAGCAGCTGACCGCCGGCGCCGCCTTCCGTCACTCCGCCTACAGCACCAGCGCGGGCGCGGTGAACACTTACAAGATGGATGTGCAGTACGCGCCGGTGAGTGACGTGATGCTGCGCGCCTCCTTTGACCGCGCCATCCGCGCCCCCAACATCATCGAGCTGTTCACGCCGGACGCCGTGACCAATACCAGCGTCGTGGCTTCCGACCCGTGCGCCGGCGCCACACCGTCGGCGGACGCCGCCGCCTGCGCGCACACCGGCGTCACGGCTGCGCAGTATGGCCACATCGCGCAGTGCCCCGCCGGGCAGTGCGCAACCCTGGTCGGCGGCAATGATCAGCTGCAGCCGGAAAAGGCGAATACCCTGTCGTATGGATTGACCTTTTCACCGTCCTTTCTGAGCGGTTTCACCGCGAGCCTCGACTACTACAAGATCCTCGTGAAGCAGGAAATATCGGCGGTCCCGCAGAACATCACCCTCAACAACTGTCTGGCCAGCGGATCTGCGGCTACTTGCGGTCTGATCGTGCGGACCTCTACCGGCGCACTGTTCGGCACCACGATTGCGGGCGGCGGCTACATCACCGCCAAGGGCGTCAATATCGCCGCCGCGCAGAGCGCGGGCGTGGACGCGCAAATCGCCTATCGCTGGGACATCGGCGCTTTCGGCAAGATGTCGACCAGCTTCGCCGGTACCTACACACGCCGGTCGACCAGCCAACCCCTGCCCTCCCAGCCCGAGTACGACTGCGCCGGCCTATACGGCCCGACCTGTGCCACCGTGAATCCCCGCTGGCGGCACACCATGCGCTTGTCCTGGGAGACGCCGCTCAACGTCCTGCTGTCGGCACAGTGGCGCTACATCGGTTCGGTGAGCCTGGACACCAACACCGGCAATCCGCAGCTGCAGTCCTCCGCCGCAGGTTATGCGCCCGGCGTCTACGACAGCTTCGAGGCGCACCTTCCCAACATGAGCTACTTCGACCTGACGTTGGTCTGGGACGCCTACAAGAATTTGAGCATCCGGGCTGGCGCAAACAATCTCTTTGACAAGGATCCTCCGCTGGTCAGCTCCCTGCTCTCGGGCACGGGTGCGCCGAATACATATCCGACCTACGACTTGGTTGGCCGGCAGCTGTTCGTCGCGCTGAGTGCGCGTTTCTAAGTTTCGATCCATGCCGTCCCGAGGGATAAAGGCGACGGCGCTGGGGCTTGCACTCAGCGCTGCCCTGAGCGCGGCTCCTCTGTGGGCCGCCGAGAGCAAGGCGGGCGATGATTTCTTCCGCTACGCCAATGAAGCCTGGCTCAACGCCACCAATGTTCAGTCCGGCCAGGGTAGATTCGGTGCGCGCGACGAGATCGCGCAAATGACGCAGACGCAATTGAAACGGCTCATTCACCAATCGGTCAGCGCGCAGCCGGGTTCGCCCGAACGCAAGGTGGGCGACTTCTATTCCGCCTATCTCGATACCGCGGCAATTGAGCGAAGCGGCGAGTCCGCGCTGCACGCGGCATTCGAACGCATCGATGCACTCGCTGACAAATCCATGCTCGCGAGGCACCTCGGCGCAGAGTTGCGCATCGACGTGGACCCGTTGAACTTCGCCATCTTCGAATCTCCCAACCTGTTTGGGCTGTGGGTTGGACGCGGTGTGCACGGTGAAGACCATTACCTGGCGTACCTCTTGGAAGGCGGACTCACGCTTCCTAGCCGGGAGGCCTATTTGGACGGCGGCAGCGTCAACGAGCTGCTGCGCCGGCGCTTTCTCGACTTCGTCGCCCGCGCCTTGGCACGAGCCGGGCTCGCGGATGCACCCGCGCGGGCAGCGCGGGTGCTGGCACTTGAGACCCTCATCGCCCGCGCTCATGCCACGGCCGCCGAGTCCGAAGACAGTCACAACACCGAGAACTTGTGGCGCGCGAAGGACTTTGCCGTGCAGGCGCCAGGCTTTGATTGGCAAGCCTTCTTTGCTGCGGCCGGCCTGTCGGAACACAAGCAGTACGTGGTGTGGCAGAGCCGCGGCATCGCAGGCAGCGCGGCTCTGCTCGGTTCGCAGCCGCTCGAAGACTGGAAGGATTACCTGCGCATCCGCTTCATCCTCCACAACATCGAGACGCTACCTGCAAATTATCGGGAAGCCGAGCGAGCCCTGCGCGGTGGCCTCGCCAGCCGGCCGCGCGCAGAAGTGGCGCTCGCGGCGGTCAATTCCGTCATGGCGGACGCCGTCGGCCGCAGCTATACACTCAAGTATTTCCCGGCCGCCGAGAAAGCCTTCCTGGCAAAGGTCGCGGCGAACATCACCAAGGCATTCGAGCGACGCGTCGGCCACGCGACATGGATGGCGGACACCACCAAGGCCAAGGCACTCCTGAAGCTCAGGACGTTCTACTTCGGTGTCGGTTATCCTGACGCGTGGCCCGACTTCTCGACGCTGACGATCGCCGCAGACGATGCCGGCGGCAATGTCGACCGAGTGGCCTCATGGCGCTATCGGCGGGAACTCCTGAGGCTGAAGGGAGGGATAGACCCACATGAGTGGATCGCCCCCGCGCAGGTGGCGGCCGCGTACTACATCCCGCAGCAAAACGGCTACAACTTCGCGGCCGCCCTACTGCAGCCGCCGAAATTCGAGCACGCCGATTCACCGGCCGCCCTCTATGGCTCGATCGGCGCCATCTTCGGCCACGAAATCAGCCATTTCATCGACCTCTTGGGGGCTGACACCGACGAGCGTGGCGCGCAGCGGCATTGGTGGAGTGACGAGGACAAGCGGCGCTTCGAGGAGTTGGGCGCACCGCTCGCGGCGCAGTTCTCTGCTTACCGGCCCTTCCCCGATCTTGCCGTGGATGGACAGCGCACCCTGAGCGAAAACATCGCCGACCTCGGCGGCCTGGAAGCAGCACTCGAGGCCTTCCATGACACCCTGGGGGAGAAGGCGGTCGACCGGCAATACCTGGCGCGTGTGGATCGCGAGTTCTTTCTGGCCTTTGCGCGTGCCTGGCGCGTGAGCTTCAGCGATGCAGGGCTCAGGAACCAGACCGCGAACAGCGATCATGCCCCCGAAATGTATCGGGTCGACACCGTGCGCAACTTGGATGAGTGGTATTGGGCCTTTGACATCAGACCCGGCGATCGCTTGTATCTGGCGCCCAAGGATCGAGTGCACGTTTGGTAGCCGTGGCGCCGCCTCTGTCGAGGCGCACCTGACGAAACCGCAGACTCCTCGCTCTCCGCGGTTGAAGGTCCGATTGCGAAGGCATTCCTCACAGCTGATCGGAACCCGCGTCGACTTAGCGGCGCACCCTCCGCTCGGGAGCTTCATGTGAACGGGTCATGACGTTTGCCAGCTGTTGCACGATCGGCGATGCAAGATATTCCCTGATCTGTTCCCGCTCGGTCTCCGTCGCATTCCAGGGCGCATGCAGACATTGGCCTTTTAACTTGAGGCTGCCGCGCATGAGGCCACTCGCCGCCTCAGCGACCGGCAAATTCATCAAACTTTCGACACCGCACTGAGGGCATATCACCGGAAATCTAATTTTCGGCATTTGCATGGGTCTATCCCCAGAGAGAAACTTTGGATTGAAACATAGGCCGCCGCACAATCGTACGACAACGATATAAGTTAGCAACGATGCAGTGCCAGAAGGGCGTATCGGGCGTCAACTTGGCTTTTCAGCGCTATGGGCTGCAGTCAAGGCTGCGCGGCTCATCGCCTCGACGTATATCAATGATCACTTATTGCCCTGCAAACCGTTTCGAATGGCCACCCGTCCAGATGTTTGTTTGCGCGTGCTAAGCTGACAATAAGCTGACAGCAATCGATCACGGGAGGGTGGACGATGGTCGTAAGTGGCGGTCCGGAGAAGGAGGCCCGACAAGAAATTGAGTCGTTAATCGCCGGTGAAGACGACGCCTGGAAGCGAGGAGACGCGGCCGGATTCTCTGCCAGGGTTTTACCCGATGTCGTATTTACCAACATCGTAGGGATGTTTTCCGTCGGTAAGCCGCCCTTCTTGGCTCACCACGAGCGTATCTTCTCGACGATCTATAAGGGCAGCGCCTGTCATCAGTCAATTCAGCACATTGCCCTCCTGAAACCAGATGTCGCCATTGTGGACACGCTGGCGATAGTGACGGGCTTCCAGCACAGTCCGCCCGGGATCGCAACAATTGACGGAGCTATCCATGCGCGGCTCGAACAGGTTTTAATGCGTCTCGAGGATGGCTGGTGGGTGGCCTCTTTTCACAATGTCGCCGTCAATCCTGCCGCCTAGCCTAGTTCGGATGGTTGTGGCCAGTGGGCCCGGCAGCCGCTGCGCTCTTCACACGTCTGGGCACGGTCGAGAGTTTTCAGACAGCAGCGTCTTGCCCGTGTCGCTGCCGCCATAGATGAGCATGCATGGCTCAACCCCTGGCACTTAAGCATCGGGCGCTTTTGCATCGGTAATCAGAGTTCGGACTCCAAGCATTGATTTCGATCCCTGTTGACGCGTGGCCAAGAAGAAAAAAGCAGCTCGGAAACCTTCCCCCTCGAAGCGCTTGAGGAGCATCGCGCCGGTCGCCTTCGTGGAATCCATGGAAACCTTGGGGGTGACGAGTCTCCCCCAAGGGGAAGACTGGTCGTACGAGATCAAGCTCGACGGCTATCGGCTCGAAGTCGTGAAGAATTTTGGCGAAGTACAGCTCTATTCGCGGCGGAAGAACCTCCTGACCGACAAGTACCCCTACATCGGGGAAGCTTTTGCAGAGCTTGCCGATGGGACCATCGTGGATGGCGAGCTCGTCGCCTTAGATAGTGAGGGCCACGCGGACTTTCATCGCCTGCAGAACTTCAAGTCCGCTTCCGAGTCGATTCGATACGTCGCCTTTGATCTTTTGGCCTTCAAGGGCGAATCCCTCCTCACCCGCCCGCTTTGGGAGCGGCGGCAGTTACTCAAAGCCGCGTTACCGGAACATCCGCGGTTGAGTCTCGCGGCGTTTAGTCCGACGTTTGATGCCATGATGACCTTTGCGAAGGCGAATGCGCTCGAGGGGATCATCGCCAAGCGCACAGGATCCCCATACGAGGCGGGCCTTCGGTCGGGCGCCTGGCAGAAACATCGCTTCAGCCGCGGTCAGGAGTTCGTGGTGGGCGGCTACACGCAGGGCACCATGCCGTTTGATGCCTTGATCGTCGGCTTCTATGAGGGGAAGCAACTCCTGTATGCCTCCCGGGTGCGGGCCGGCTTCGTGCCCGCCTCCCGGCGCGAGATATTCAAGCTCATGCAGAGGCTCGTTCAGAAGGATTGCCCGTTCAAAAATCTTCCGGAAGCGCGCGCTGGCCGGTGGGGCCAAGGGTTCACGAAAGACAAAATGCAGGACTGCGTGTGGCTGAAGCCTGAACTCGTGGTCAGGATCGATTTTCTCGAGTGGACCGATGCCACGCATTTGAGGCACCCGAAATACATCGGCGTTCGGGACGACAAGTCGGCACCCAAGGTAGTTCGGGAAATTACCTGAAGGCGCTGAAGTAGGTGAACTCGGCCTCCGTTAGGAGGCCCGCCATTCACCAACCTGGTCGACCCATCCGGGTCCCCTCTTGTTCGCTTCTGCATCGGCGATTCAAGTCCGCGCACTCCCGCAACGGGTCAGGCCACCGGCTTACAGGAGCGCGCACGGTATCGCCGTAGCATGGCCACCATGGTGAGCCTGTGTACGAAGTAAAGGATTTCCGATGCCAACATCTCAAGAACTCGAACGCAAACTCTGGAAGAGTCTAGCTTCTGATCGAGTAGTAATGCTCGGATTGGAGGGCGCCGAAAGCGGCCATACGCGCCCCATGACTGCTCAAATCGAAGGAGATCACGCTCCGCTTTGGTTCTTTACGTCCAGGAACAATGCCGTTGTAAAGCTCCTAACCTCCGAACATCGAGCGATGGCGACCTTCACCTCGAAGGGCCATGATCTTTTCGCAAGTCTCCAAGGGACTTTGCACCTCGACAATGATCGAGCGAACATCGATCGGCTATGGAACCGCTTTGTTGCAGCGTGGTATGAGGG
>DASXOQ010000143.1:0-7787 GCA_036494165.1 Steroidobacteraceae bacterium | reverse complement strand
GGGTTCACGAGTTGTATGGCTTGGCATCGAGGAGGCCGATCCATCTCAATTCCTGAGCATGCTGGCGGCGGGATTAACTCGCGCGGGAATCGAGGCATCTGAGCTGGACTCAATTTCATCCGGGGAGCTCGGTGGTGCATCGCTGGCCTCAGCGGTGCGTGCAGTGTGCGCAACGCTTGACGCAGGAGGCGTGCCGATCACGATCTTTGTCGATGACACGCATCGCGCGGATCGCACTGTGCTTCTGGAGGTCTTGACGCGTTTCTTCGCGGAAGCGCCGCCGGCCGTGCGATTCTTGTGCGCGGGGCGCGGTGTGAACGGTCTTCCGCATGCGGTGCTTCGCGCCCGGGGCGAGCTGTGCGAGATCCGCGCGGATGATTTACGCTTCGATGCGAATGAGGCGGCGGAACTGCTTCCGCTGCTCAGTCGTGACCAGCTCGACCAGTTGCTGGATCGGACAGAAGGGTGGCCCGTCGCGTTGCAGCTGGCCCGACTCTGGCTTTCCGCGAAGCCCGAGCGCCTTACATTGCTTGGGACTTTTTCAGGACGCACGTCGGAGGTCGGTGAATATCTCGCGGAGCGGGTTCTGGCCGATCTGTCTCCAGGATTGCAATCGGCCTTGTCCGACGTTGCGGTGCTCGATGCGCTCAATGTGGATCTGGTAGGTGCCGTGACCGAAGATCCACAGGTCTGGGGCCGCCTTCTGGGGGAAGGTCGCCTTGAGCATTTTCTGGTGCCGCTCGATGAGGAGCGGTACTGGTTCAGGTTGCACCATTTGCTATCGGAACATTTGCGCGCACGCCGCCGCTTGGACGGTGACGCCGGACGGCCCCTTCATGCGCGAGCCTCGGAATGGTTCGAGCGGCAGGGACGGACTCGCGAAGCGGTGCGTCACGCGGTGCTCGCCGACGATATAAAGCGCGCTGCCTACCTCATCGAGCGGACGGGCGGCTGGGAACTGGCGCTGTTCGGGGGTACCTCGCTGATGCACGCGCTGCTGGGCTCGTTCCCGCCGGAACACCTCACCGACTTTCCCCGCGTGAAGCTTTTCCACGGGTATCTCCTTGCCAAGGACGGGGATTTGGTGCGGGGCATACGCGCCTATCAGGAGGTGGTCGAGGCCCACCGGGCTGAAGTCACGGGCCCCCTCGCCCGGGATCTCCTGATCGTCGGGCATCTGATCTCTTTATACGCGGATCGCCCCATGGCCTCGGATGATCTCGGGGAACTCTATCGGCAATACGCGGCGTTACCGACGAGCGATGAAATCGCTCGTGCGACGCTGCTGAATGCCGCCTGCCTGCTGGCCTTCCGCGTGGGCAATTTGGCCGAGGCATTGGATGCCTGCACACGTGCGGTGCAGGAGATGCGTCGAATCGGCTCAGTCCTTGGTATTAATTACTGTCTGTTCCATCTCGGGCTCGCGCAGCTGCACGGCGGCGAGCGGCGCGAGGCGGAGGCGACGTTACGCGATGCCGAATCCATGGCCGAGGAGAACTTCGGCGCCGACAGCGGTCTTAAGGCGATCGCCGCCATGCACTTAGCGCTGGCGCTGCATGCCCGGGGCGACATTGCTGGCGCAGCCCAACGAATTTCGGCATCGCTAGGACAAATCGAATCGGCAGACGGCTGGCTCGATCTCTACGCCGAGGGCTACGAGGTGGCGATCTGCAATGCGATCGCCCGAGCCGATGAAAAGTATATCGCAGAGGTGCTCGAGCGGATGGCGGCCACCGCAAGTCGGCGCGGGCTGTCGCGCCTCGAGCGACTGGCTGCGGCTTATCGCGCACAAACGGCGATCCTGACGGTGCTCGGTAGGAATGCCGAGGACAAGGGGGCGGATACGGCGGCGGCCATTGAGGGCATCGATTGGAGCGCCGGTGCGTGGCGCTCCGCCCCGTCCCTTTGGAGAGAACATCACGCGGCCGGCGTTGCACACGTGCTGGCCGCGTTCGCGGACGGCAATCCTGCAGGTGCCGCGCCCATACTCGATGACTTGGAGATTTCCGCGCAGGCGGGTCGCCGTCTGCGCAATCTGCGCGTGCTTGCAGCGCTGCGGGCGGCCATGCATGTGCGTCTGGAGCAGCCTGACCAAGCGATCGCGACCTTCGCATCGGCGCTGGATGCAGCCGTAGCGGAAGACGACACCCAATTCATGGTGGATCTGGGTCCCGCCCTCTACCCGCTGCTTCAGGCCACTTGGAAATGGCATCGTCAATACGGCACGCGTGCGCGCATCAAACAGGTGCTTGCGGCCGCCGTCACCGAGTTGGGCCGAGCGCGAACGGCACGAGAGTCGCGAGGCGCCTTCAGCGCCCGTGAGCTCGAGGTGCTCGCCGAACTGGTCAGCGGGGCGCCCAACAAGATCATTGCGCGTCAGCTGCAAATGACCGAAAACACCGTCAAGTTCCACTTAAAGCGGATCTTCCAGAAGCTGCAAGTCCGACATCGGGCCGAAGCATTGCAGGCGGCACGGCGGCGAGGACTGCTGCCCTGAAGCATCTACCCATTTGGGTAGGTTTCCAATACCCCGGACTACCCTTAGCACCTTTTGACCCGGCCCGGCCCCCAACCGGAGACTAGCGCCGGGCTTTGAGAAGGGTGTGATGGGATGAACGGCGGCTTTCGAATCGGCGTCGATGTTGGCGGCACCAACACGGATGCGGTGCTTATGAGGGGACGGGAGGTCCTGGCCAGCCATAAGTCCGCGACCACGCCGGATGTCGGCAGCGGCATCGTCGCCGCGATAGACGCGGTTCTCAAGCAGGCATCTGTGGCGGCGAATGCCGTCGACGTGGTCATGATCGGCACCACCCATTTTACCAACGCCTTCGTCGAGGCCCGCCATTTGTGCCGCGTCGGCGTGCTGCGTTTGGGAGCGCCCGCGACCCTCGCAATCCGTCCTTTGATTGATTGGCCGGCCCCTTTGCGAGACGTGATACACGGGCATAGCGAAATCGTGGGCGGAGGATTTAACTTCGACGGACGCCCGATCACCCCGCTGTCTCCCGATGAGATCAGGCGGGCGGCCCGCGAATTTCGGGCGCGGGGCATTGAGGCGATTGCCGTTTCCTCGGTATTCGCGCCGGTAAACACCGACCAGGAACAGGAGGTGGAGCGCATCCTCACCGAAGAGATCTCCGGATCGCGCATCGTGCTTTCGGGGCGTATCGGGCGCATCGGTATGATCGAACGCGAGAATGCCGCGGTCATGAATGCGGCGTTACTGCCCATGGCGGAGCGGGTCATCGACTCATTCCGGCGCGCGCTCAACGGTCTTGGGCTACGCGCCCCCTTCTACATCAGCCAGAACGACGGTACCTTGCTGACACCTGACGTAGTGGCAAGGTATCCGGTACTCACTTTTGCCTCCGGACCGACCAACAGTATGCGCGGTGCCGCGTTTCTGACCGGTAATGGCGAGGCGCTGGTGCTCGACATCGGTGGCACGACCACGGATGTCGGCGCGTTGGTGCAGGGGTTCCCTCGGGAGTCCTCGGTTGCCGTTGATATCGGCGGGGTCCGCACGAATTTTAGAATGCCCGACCTTCTGTCGATTGGGCTCGGCGGCGGCAGCCTCGTGAGCGTGGAGGACGGCCGCGTTCGGGTCGGGCCGCGCTCGGTGGGCTATCAAATCACCTCCGAGGCGCTCGTTTTCGGCGGCAACCAACTGACCGCTACCGATATCGCGGTCGCCGCAGGGTATGCGGAGGTAGGCGACCGTGACCGGGTCGCCAAACTCGATCCCGCCACGGTCTCAGCCGCCGTGGACGAGATCCATCGTCTCGCGGAGGAAGCCCTCGATCGCATGCGCACCAGTTCGGTTGCGGTGCCGGCGGTGTTGGTGGGGGGCGGCAGTATCTTGATCAACCGCGACCTTCGCGGATGCGAGTCCATCGTGGTGCCTGAGCGCGCGGATGTTGCCAACGCCATTGGCGCGGCCATTGCGCAGGTGAGCGGGGTCGTCGACCGAATCTTCTCGTACGAGAAGCTGGGTCGCGACGGTGCGCTCGCGGAAGCAAAGGACGAGGCGATTCGCCACGCCGTGGCGGCGGGTGGGCAACCCGCCTCGATCGGCATCACGGACATCGAGGAGTTGCCGCTCGAGTATTTGCCGGGCGGGGCTGTGCGCGTCCGGGTCAAGGCGGTGGGAGACCTCGTGCTCGAGCGGACAGTCTGATGGCAAGCGGGATGCAATTGACGCTCGATCACGTCGAGGACCTCGCCCGGGGCGCTGCTGTATTGGGCACGGGTGGCGGCGGCGATCCTTATATCGGTAGCCTGATGCTGCGCCAGGCGCTGAAGGACGGCGGCCGCGTCGAACTGGTTGACATCGAAACCACGCCGGACGAGGCATTCCTTGTGCCCTTCGGCCTCATGGGTGCACCCACGGTCATCGTCGAAAAGATCCCCAACGGGGCGGAATTCGTGGCCGCGCTGCGTTCCATGGAGAGACATCTCGGGAAAAACGCCGCCGGCGTGATGTGCGCCGAGATAGGCGGATTAAACGCCTTGTTGCCGCTGGTCCTGGCGGCCCGCGCGGGGCTGCCGGTGATCGACGGCGACGGCATGGGACGGGCGTTTCCTCAGCTGCAAATGACCACTTACAACATCTGCGGCGTACGGGCATCACCCATGGTGATGGCGGACGAATACTCGAGCACCGTCCTGATTGAGTCCGAGCGGTCCGAGGAGGTCGAAAGGCTGGGCCGACAGGTCGTGGTTGCCATGGGCGGTTCCACCAGCATCTGCCTTTATCCCATGAACGGCGCGGACGCAAAGCGCTCCCTGGTTCGAGGCACGCTGACTCTGGCACTCGGTCTCGGGCGGACCATTCGCGAGGCGCGGCGCTCGAGCAATGATCCCTTTGAGAAGCTCCTGGGCTATCTGCGCACGACACCGTACTACCAGCACTGCCGGATACTGTTCGAAGGCAAGACGGTCGACCTGACGCGCCGAACCACGGGTGGCTTTGCGATGGGCAACGTGATCATTGAGGGGTCCGGCAGATGCGCGGGCAGACGCTGCACACTGACATTCCAGAACGAGCACTTGGTTGCGCGAGAGGGCGACCGGGTACTTGCGATCGTGCCCGATCTGATTGCCGTGCTGGATTCCTCCACCGCGGAACCCATCACCACCGAAGCCCTGAAATACGGGCAGCGCGTCACCGTAATCGGCATCAGTGCGGCGCCGATTATGCGCACACCGCAGGCTCTCGCTGTTTTTGGGCCGCAAGCCTTTGGGCTTCCAGAACCGTTCGTGCCGATCGAAAAGATTCCTGACTCCGCTGTGCCGAGGACTGCTGCATGAATACCCGAATTGAACTCATTACCCCCATCATCACCGAGGGCGTGCGCACGCTCGCCGACGTAGAACCCCTCGAGCGCGCTGATCTCGCCGTTACGCATACGCTCATCGCCCAGGGCCCCGCTTCCATCGAGTCGGAGTTTGACGAGGCGCTGAGTGTCCCGGATACGATCCGCAAGGCGATCGACGCGGAGCGCGCGGGTGCCAATGCCATCATCATCGACTGCATGGGCGATCCGGGTCTGCATGCCTGCCGGGAGGTCGTGAACATTCCCGTGCTTGGGCCCTGCCAGACGGCGCTGCATACGGCGGGGTTGCTCGGGCACGCATTTGCGATCGTCACCGTGCTCGACCGGCTGCGCTCCATGCTTGGGAAGCTGGTGGCCGCCTACGGGCTCAATGACAACTACGCCTGTTTCCGGGCGGTCGACATACCGGTACTTGAGATCGCCGACAACCTCGCGGGGCTCAACGCCGCACTCGCCCGCGAGGCCATCGCAGCCGTCAAGCAGGATCATGCCGATGTCATCGTGCTCGGCTGCACCGGATTTTTGGGCTGCGCCGGCGCGATCCGCCAGGCGCTCTTGACCGCAGGCCTGGACGTACCGGTCATCGATCCCATTCCACTCGCCGTGCACGTCGCCGATGCGCTGGTCAGATCCGGCTTGTCGCATAGCAAGCACTGTTATCCACCACCGCGGCGCAAGGCGATCGGCGGCTATCGGTTCCCAGAATTTTCAGACGGCGGCAACGCTTGATCGCCGTATCAGCCAAGGGAGAACAATAAGTATGCATCGCCCATTTCGTGTCACGCTCGCCGTCACTCTGGCATGGCTGGCGCCGCAGTCATATACCCTTGCCGCCTCGGATACGGAACTCGACGAGGTGGTGGTTACCGCGCAGAAGCACGAGCAAAGCTTCAACGACGTAGGGGTCGGCGGAGCGGTGCTCTCTTCCACGGACATCGCCGATGCGGGAATCAAGTCACTGATCGATGTGGCCAGCCAAGTGCCGAACCTGCAGATGAAAAACGTGCTCGGCAACAGCATCACCAATGTGAGCATTCGGGGAATCGGGCTCAATGATTACGCCGCCAACAATAATCCCGCGGCCGGCATCTATGTCGACAACGTCTATCTGGTATCTCCCGCAATGCTCGGGTTCGGTCTTTTCGATCTCGACCGGATCGAAGTCTTAAAGGGACCCCAGGGCGATCTTTACGGCCGGAACACGACGGCCGGCGCGATCAATTTCGTCAGCCGCAAGCCTTCGGCCACGACCGATCTCGAAATGGAGGCCGGTTACGGAAATTACGAAAACTGGCACCTCAACGGCGCCGTGGGCGGCGCAATCGCCCCGACACTCACGGGAAGATTCGCGGTGCAGACGGTTCAGCAGGATTCAGGCTGGCAGACCAACTATCTGACCGGCAGACGGGTCGGCAAGATCGACCGCACTGCTGGGCGGCTCGAACTTGACTGGAAACCGAATGACGATGTGAATGTACTGTTCAGCGCACATGCGGGCTATGACCGGTCGGATGTCGATTTGATCAAGGTGGTCAACGCAACGACCACGCTCGGCAGTCAGTATGCGAATCAACCGTATGTCTCGGGCGCCAGCAACAATCCGCACATGAACCTGGAGTCAGGCGGCGGTTCGGTGACGGTTGACTGGTCGCTGAATCAGGATCTGACACTGACATCCATCTCGGCTTACGAGCACTTCACACGCCTTCACGTCGAGGATCGCGATGGCACGGCACTGAAGCAACTGGACGGGACCTTCGACAATCACATCGACCAGTTTTCCGAGGAGCTGCGCCTCACTTATCTTAAGAACGATCTCACGCTCATCGGCGGCGCCTTCTACTCGCAGGATCTCGTGAAGGACTTGGACAGCTATGACGCGCCGGATCTGCTGAGTCTTCTTGGACTCGCCGGCTTAGACACCATCGGCAATGCCTATCGCCAGCGCACCGAGACTTATGCCGGGTTTGTGCATGGGGAGTGGACTTTTTTGCCGCAGCTCACGCTGGTCGGCGGATTGCGATTCACCGACGAGCACAAGAAATTTGACCAGGCGACCACCTTCCTTGGGGTGGGGGGTGTGGATAGCGATGTATTTGCACCGACGACCAATTACTTCTCCACCACGAATACCTCGGGGAAGATCGGATTGAACTATAAAGTTCTGGATCAGACTCTCATCTATGGAAGCGTGAGCCGAGGGTTCAAATCGGGTGGCTTCCAGGGTCAACTGACGTTCGATCCGACGGCGCTGCAGCCCTTCCGCGATGAGACATTGACGGCGTATGAGATCGGTATCAAGAGCCGGCTGCTGCAGAATACCCTTCAGGTCAACGCAGCCGTGTTCGACTATGACTACAAGGATATGCAGTTCTACGGTCCCTTGTTCAGCTCACCTGTGGGTGTCTTATTCGGTATCACCAATGTGGGCAACGCGAGGGTCACGGG
>DASXOQ010000142.1:0-140957 GCA_036494165.1 Steroidobacteraceae bacterium | reverse complement strand
AGCGCAGGCGGCTGTCGTCAAGAACAACGAAGAGGCCAAGGCCTTCCTCGCCAAGAACAAGAGCGAGAAGGGCGTCGTCACCACCGCCTCGGGGCTGCAGTACAAGGTCATTGCGCCCGGCGACAAAAAGGCGCCGCAGGCAACCGTCCAGGATGAGGTGACGGTGCAGTATCGCGGCAAGCTGTTGGACGGCACCGAGTTCGACAGCTCCTACGCGCGCGGCCAGCCGGCCACCTTCCCGGTGAACGGCGTCATCAAAGGTTGGCAGGAAGCCATCGTGCTGATGCGCCCGGGTGCCAAGTATCAATTGTTCGTGCCGCCCGATCTTGCGTACGGCGATCGCGGACAGCCGAAGATTCCCGGCGGCTCGCTGCTGATCTTCGACGTGGAACTTCTGCAAGCGAAGAACGCCGCGGCACCGGCGGCGGCTCCGCCCGGCACGCCCGGCGCGCCGAAACCGCACTAGCCGCTTCGATCGCCCAGGCCGAAATGCAGGCCCCGTCGGGAAACCGCCGGGGCCTTGTATTTTTACGAGCCAATAAAGAACATCGGATGAGCGCACCAGAGTTCGGAGACATCCGTGAAGGGCCTTTGGCTTCTTGCTTTGTTGTTTCTTGCAGGGGCGGCGGATGCGGCACTCGAGGCGCCCCGCACCGATTCCCTCGAATCGAAGCTGCTCGGCGAAAAGCGCGACATCGAAGTATACGTGCCGCAGGAAGCCTCCTCCGACCCGAAAGCCCGCTTCGAGACCCTCTACGTGCTCGATGGCGACTGGAACGCCAAGCTGGTTGCCGGCACGGTGGACTTCATGCGTCAGGTGGGCTTCCTGCCGCCGTTGATCGTGGTCAGCATCAAACATCACATCGATGCATCGGGCCGCAATACCCGCGATCGGGATCTCACGCCCACCCGCATCGAGTCCGAGCCTGACACGGGCGGCGCGCCGCAGTTCCTGCAGTTTCTGACGCAGGAACTCGTCCCCTACGTCGAGGCGCACTATCCCTGCAACGGGGTGAAATCCATTCACGGCCACTCCTACGGCGGACTGTTCCTCTTCTACGTGCTGATGAACGATCCCGGGGCCTTCGACGGCTATCTCATCCTGGACCCCTCCCTGTGGTGGGACCACCATGGCTACGACGCGCTCATCAAGTCGCGCCTGCCGGCGCTTCCGGTTCGCGGCAAGGCGATCTTCATGGCCGGGCGCGCCGGTGCCGCCGCGCAATCGATGGGCTTGTCGAGCGTCGAGCCGATGTTCCGCGAATTGGCGCCGCCGAAACTGCACTGGAGCTCGCTGCAATATCACCAGGAAACCCACGATTCCCTGAAATTGAAGGGCACGTACGACGGTCTGAAATTTCTCTTCGGCGGCTATACCCAGGAACCGATGGATTTCGCGCCGAGCGGCGGCACGATCATCAAGGGCAAGCCGCTGCCTGTCTACATGCACAACCTGAGCGATCGGTTCGATCTTCGCTACACCACGGACGGCTCGACGCCGAACGAGGATTCAGCGAAGTTCACCGATCACATCGTCATCGACGATGCGGCCGCGCGCATCCGCCTGCTCTCGGTGCGCGGCGACTTCGATCGGGAACTGCCGCTGAATTTCAAGAACGGCGCCGCATTGCAGCCGGCTGGCGCGAGCCTCAAGGCCGATTCGAACTGGCAATTCAGAGCCTACGCCGCCTCCGCGTGGCCGAAGCTCGCGCGCGCGCATCCTTTCGACTCGCAATCCGCGCCCGATATCCGGCATTTGAAGCCGCTCGATCGGGATGATTTCGCCGCGTCGGCCGAGCGCCGGCTGGCCGTCGCCACGGATGACTACTATCTCTTCTATCTGCACGTCTCCGCGGACGCGCGCGTCGTGGTCGCGGGGCGGCCGCTGGCCATCGTGGGAGAGAAGAATCCTCATGAGCAGAGCCTCGTCATGCCCTTGAAGCGCGGCAGCTACCCGGTGCGCTTCGAGTATCTTCATCCCGACAAGTCGGCGCACGTCTTTTTCAAGGTGTTTCGGCTGCGCGCCGACGGCTCCGAATGGTGGAAGGAGGAACCCGTGCTCGATCTGACGGCGGACGGTTTCTAGCGAAGATCGAGCGCGTTGGTCAAATCCCCCATGGGCTTGGCGCCGTGCGCCTTCAGTCCGTCGTCGCGCATTTTCATGCCGGCGAGCTGCGCGAGCCCGAAGCGCCGCGAGATTAATTTGAGAATCGATTCGGTGTCGTACTGGGTGTGATCGACGCTGCCCTTCTTGGCGAACGGCGAAACTATGATTGCGGGGATGCGGGCTCCGGGTCCGAGCAGATCGCCGCTCGGAGGCGCCACGTGATCCCATGCGCCGCCGAACTCGTCGTAGGTGATGACGATGAGCATGTGCGGCCACTGCGCGCTCTTGCGCAGCCGTTCCACCAGATCGGCGATGTGCGCATCGCCCTCCGCGACCGATGCGTAGCCGGCGTGCTGATTCACGTTGCCCTGCGGCTTGTAGAAGACGACGTGGGGCAACGTGCCGCGAGCGATGTCGCCGAGCAAATCGCTCAGATCCTTCAGGTGCGCCGCACGCGCATCCGCATGCGTGGCAGGATCGAAGCGCTGGTAGTAATTGAACGGCTGATGGTGCGCCTGAAAATCGGGACTGGCCCCCGGCCCATCCGGCGCGTAGATCACCTCGCGCGGCAGCGAGGCCGCGCGGCGTCCGTCGCGCAACGCCGCGTTCCAGGAGCCGGCGTACCAGCGCCAGCTCACGCCCTTGTCGTCCAAGGTGTCGCCGATGGTGGTGCTCGTCTGCACCGGCAAGGTGCCGGCGTTGTCGGGATCCGCGTAGGCGAAACTCGCATCGTGCGCAGCCGGCTCGACGCCGCTCGGCTGAAACGGCGGCTGCATGGTATTGATGGCGTGGAACTTGCCGTCGCCGAAATAATCCTTCGGCGTGAGGTTGCCGCTTTTGGCAAAGCGCGGCGGCTCGTCGAGAGCGGAGGCCGGCGGATTCTGCGCCGTCTTCAGGCGCGGCAGATAATGCCCCTGCGCATCCTGCTCGAGCAGCGAGATCGAAGGTTTGGCCGCGGCCCTGTCGGCGTCGGGATATTCCGGCGCGCAGGCGCAGATTAGGTACTGATGGTTAAGAAACGAGCCGCCGAACGCTCCCTGGAAGAAATTATCGGCGAGCACGAATTCGCGCGCCAGCGCAAAGAGCGCCGAACCCGAGTAATCATAATGGCCGAGAGCCAGGCCGCCGGCATCCGACCAGGCCGCGTAGCCATCGTTCTTGCCGCCGTCGATCTGCATTTGGTGCTCGTAGAACCGGTGCCACAAGTCGCGGGTCACGCTGCTCGTCGACAGAGTCACTCCCGATTGCGGCGTGTAGGCGTGCTCGATGGAAAAAGGCGCATTCGCCAATCCCACGCTCTGCTGCTGCGTCACCACCGGCGCGTACCCGGATTGGGTGACCCCGCCCCAGGCGGGCGGCAGTGCCGCGAGAGGCTTGCCGTCGCGATCCAGCTGCGGGTGGTAGTTCTGGTTCGGCGTGCCGTCGGGCGAGAGCACCTCGCTCAGGTTGTGAGCGCCGGGGAAATTGCCGTAGAGGTTGTCGAAGGCGCGATTCTCGGCGTAGATCACCACGATGGTATCGATGTCGGCGCGCAGCGCCGCGCTGGTGCGAGCTTCGTCCGAGTTCTGGAAGGGTGCCGTCGTGCAGGCGCAAACCGCGAGCGCGACGCCCGTCAGCGCCGCGATAAAGACCGATGTCGGATGTTTCATGCGCCCGAGAGTATACCGAGTTCGGGCGCGGACATTGCCGGCGGCGCTTCGAGTCGCGCCGCCGGCGATGGCTAGAACTTCAGAAGCGCCAGAGCGCGCTCACCGTGAAGGCGTCCGGATCGCCGTACGGCGAGGAGATGCGTTCATACTCGGCGCGCACCGTGAAGCCCAAGGGCAGACGCGAGGAAACGCCTGCACCGTAGGCGAACTTGGTCTGCCACGAATTGCTGGAGCCGGCGAGCTGATAGCAAGTGCCATTGGCGCCGCCCGTGCACGGCACCGAGGTGAAGGCGTTCAGCGTGGTCTCGAGGCGCGCGACGCCCGCCTTCGCGTAGATGTCGAGATACGGCAGCGGGATCGGCAGATAACCGAGCCCGTACAGCACCGCGGCGCGCGGATGCGAATCGAAGCCGGAATAGTTGGGGTCGTAGTTTCTGTGATGGTCGGGCTGCCCGAAGTCGATCCACTCCGCCTCCACACCCACGGGGCCTATGGGCCTGAAGCCGACGATGCCCTTCCACGCCGTCTCGTGATCGTTGTAGTAGCCGGGCAGGCCGTAGGCCGAGTCATCGCTCCTGATGGTCGATTCGCCGACACCGGCGCCCACGTAAAAGCCCAGGGGATTGGGGACATTCCAAGTATTGTCCGCTCGCGCTGCCGTTGACGCGCCGCACGCCGCCACGGCGAGGATCGCGCCAAGGACTGTCGAAAACCGTTTCATCAAAATCTCCATTTACCAGTGTCCTCGAAAAGACCGGCGCGCCGGTTTATTAGTTCCTATCAAACCGGCCGCGCGGCGCGCAGGTATACTTAACTTTATGAAATGTTTGGCGCATGTAACTGTGCTAGCGATCGTGAGCGCGGAGCTCGTCGGCTGCGGCCAAAAAGGCCCGCTGGTGCTGCCGGACGCCCAGCCCAAGCACAAACGCAGCTTGCCGCTGTTCTCGCCTGCCAAGCCGAAACAGCAAGGCAATGCCCCGGCGCCCGCGGAGGCGAGTCCTGCAACCGCTTCTCCACCGCCGGCGCCGCCGCCGGCAACGCCGACACCGGTGCCCACGCCGCCGACACCTGGAATCAACGGCGCTGCCGCCGCGGCGTTGACAGCGCCGCGCTGAAGGGCCAAGGCGAACACTCAGTGGCGGCGCGCAAGCTCATTCTGGTCGACGGCTCGGGATATTTGTACCGCGCCTTCCACGCCCTGCCGCGGCTCACGTCCGCGAAAGGCGAGCCCACCGGTGCATTGCTCGGCGTGCTCAACATGCTCAACAAGATGATCAAGGAGGAGGCGCCTGATCGCATCGCGGTGGTTTTCGATGCGCCCGGCCGCACCTTCCGCGACGACTTGTTCGATCAGTACAAGGCGCATCGCACGCCGATGGAAGACGAGTTGCGCACGCAGATTCAGCCGCTCTTCGACGTGGTCGGTGCGATGGGAGTGCCGCTGTTGCGCGTGCCCGGCGTCGAGGCGGACGATGTGATCGGCACGCTCGCGCGCCAGGCCGCGGACTCGGGATTCAGGGTCGTCATCTCCACCGGCGACAAGGACATGGCACAGCTGGTCGGCCCCAATATCGGATTGCTCAACACCATGAGCAATTCGCGTCTCGACCGCGAGGGCGTGAAGGCGAAGTTCGACGTGTTCCCGGAACAAATCATCGACTACCTCGCGCTGGTGGGCGATTCATCCGACAACATCCCCGGGATCACGGGCGTCGGCAACAAGACAGCAGCCAAGTGGCTCAATCAGTACCAGACCCTCGACAACCTGATCGCGCATGTCGGCGACATCACCGGCAAGGTGGGGGAGAACCTGCGCGGCGAACTGCCGCTGCTGGAGCTCTCGCGCAAGCTCGCCACCATCGATGTCAACCTAAAGCTCGACACGGCGCCTGAGGACCTCGCCCCCGGCGCGCCCGACTTGCTGCGCCTGCGGGAGTTGTATACGCGTTACGAGTTGCGCGCGCTTCTCAAGGGTTTGGGGGATGCGCCCGCGCCGCCCGCGGGCGGCGCCGTCAATGTGACCGTGATGCTCGCCGGCACGGATGCTGCCGCGGTGGCCATCGAGGTAAGCGAGAGCGCGCCGCGCGACTATCACAAGGTGCTCTCGCCCGAGGAGTTCACCCGCTGGCTCGAGAAGTTGAAATCATCGCCCCTGGTTTCGATCGACACCACCACGGACAGCGCCGACTACATGCGGGCCGGCATCGTCGGGTTGTCATTGGCGGTGACGCCCGGAGAGGCGGCTTACGTGCCGCTCACCCATGATTACCCGGGCGCGCCGCACCAGCTGGATCGCGCCAAGGTGCTTCTCGATCTGAAGCCGCACCTCGAGGACCTCACCCGCACCAAGCTCAGCCACCATCTGAAATTCGTGGCGCATGCGCTAGCCAACCACGGCATCACGCTGAATGGACCGTGCTTCGACACCATGCTCGAGTCCTACGTGTTGAACAGCGTCGCGACCAGCCACGACATGGAATCATCGGTGCAGCGCTACCTCTCGCGCACCGCCGGGCGGCTCGAGGATCTCACCGGCAAGGGCGCGAAGCAGCTGCCCTTCAATCAGGTGGATGTGGATCGCGCCGGCGCATTCGCAGCCGAGGACGCCGACCTCACCCTGCAGCTGCATCAGGCTCTTGCCGGCCGGCTGGATGCGGAACCGAAGCTGCGCGAAGTTTACGAGAACATCGAACAGCCGCTGATGCCGGTGCTGCTGCGCATGGAGCGCAACGGCGTGCTGGTGGATCGCGAGCTGCTCAAGCGCCAGAGCGGCGAGCTCGCCGCGCGCATGCAGGAGCTGCAAAGCCGCGCGCATACCGAGGCCGGCACCGTTTTCAATCTCGATTCCCCCAAGCAATTGCAGGAGATCCTGTTCGGCAAGCTCGGCATTCCGGTGACGCGAAAGACGCCCACCGGACAGCCCTCCACCGCGGAGGACGTGCTCGAGGAACTCGCCGAGAGCTACCCGCTGCCCAAGCTGATCCTCGAATATCGCGGCATCACCAAGCTCAAATCCACCTACACCGACAAGCTGCCGGAACAGATCAATCCCAAGACCGGGCGCATCCACACCAGCTATCACCAGGCGGTGGCGGCCACCGGGCGGCTGTCGTCCGCCGATCCCAATCTGCAGAACATCCCGATCCGCACGCAGGAGGGGCGGCGCATCCGCCAGGCCTTCATCGCGCCGCCGGGATACACCTTGATCGCCGCCGACTACTCGCAGATCGAGCTGCGGATCATGGCGCACCTGTCAGGCGATGCATCGCTGCTCAAGGCCTTCGCCGAGGACCGCGACGTCCACCAGGCGACCGCCGCGGAGGTATTTTCCGCGCCCCTCGATCAGGTCTCCGCCGACCAGCGCCGCTCCGCCAAGGCGATCAACTTCGGTCTCATGTACGGCATGTCAGCCTTCGGTCTGGCGCGCCAGCTCGGCATCTCACGTACCGAGGCGCAGAAGTACATGGACCTCTACTTCGAGCGCTATCCCGGCGTGCGCCGCTACATGGAAGAGACGCGGCAGCAGGCGCGCAATTCAGGCTACGTCGAGACCGTATTCGGGCGACGGCTGTATCTGCCGGACATCGGCGCGCGCAACCAGGCGCTGCGCAGCTACGCCGAGCGCAGCGCCATCAATGCGCCCATGCAGGGCAGCGCCGCCGACATCATCAAGCGCGCCATGATCACGGTGGATGCATGGCTGAGAAGCTCGGGGATTGCCGCGCGGCTCATCATGCAGGTGCATGATGAACTGGTGCTGGAGGTCGCGGACGGCGCGGTGGATACCCTCGTAGGACAACTTCCGACACACATGTCCGGTGCAGCGGAGCTGGCGGTGCCGCTGAAGGTTGATGTAGGGGTTGGCCGCAACTGGGATGAAGCTCATTAAGTGCTGCAAGCAGCCGAGACTTAGTGCAAAATAGGCCTCAATAGGGTGGTCGCGATTCGTTCGGCGACGAGTCCGGGCGAAGACGGCAAGGGACAATAATTTACGCTCGCAGGGACTGGAACTTTCGGCAAGCATCCCCATCTAACCAATTGAGCGTCATTGACGCTCCCCGCTCTTCTCCCTGAGCGGGCAAGACCCGGTTTGTCATCCCCATGCCGGGTTGGTCTGCCCCGATGGCTGTTTACATCCATCGGGGCTTTTTTTTGCGGCACCGAAAGCACCGCGTCATTCCAAATCGAGCCAGCGGTCCATCACGCCTCGTCCTTCTTCGAAGCCGAGTTTTCCGTGCGCGGAAAAAAGCTGCGCTGTCACGGAACTGTCGGCGCACGCCGACAGTGTTTCTTGCAGGACGCTCTGCGATTCGCGGCGATTCAACTTGTCGGCCTTGGTCAAAAGAACGTGCGCCTGGCGACCGCGCGCCAGCACCCATTCCAGCATCCCCACATCCTGCTCGCCCAAGCCGCGACGACTGTCCACGATCAACATGAGCCCCACGAGCGACTCACGCACATCGAAGTAGTGCTGCATGAGGGCGAGCCAGTTCCGGCGCACGCTCTCCGGCACCTTGGCGAACCCGTAACCGGGTAGATCCACCAGTCGCTTTTCGGGCCCGATCTCGAAAAAGTTGATGAGCTGGGTGCGTCCCGGCGTGCGACTGACGCGGGCGAGCGCGCTGCGGCCGGTGAGCGCGTTGATGGCGGTGGACTTGCCGGCATTGGAACGGCCGGCGAAGGCGACCTCCCGTCCCCCATCGGCTACGAGCTGTTGCGGTTCGGCGGCACTGGTCAGGAATTTTATCGACGGATAGAGCGACATGGTGGATGCGACTGCAAAGTACTGACGCTAGTGTACAATTTGGCCCCGCATGGGGTTTCACAGTTCAAGGGGTAGATCCGGATCATGAAGCGGCTTTGGATTTTCGCAGCAGCCATTTCGAGCGCTTTCATCACAAGTTCGGCCATTTCCGCAGGAAACGTCGAAGCCGGTGCCACCAAGGCCGCCACCTGCCAAGCCTGTCACGGCGCCAACGGCAACAGTGCCAATCCTGAGTGGCCGAGCCTTGCGGGTCTCGGGGCCGACTACATCGCCGAACAGCTCAAGAACTTCAAGGACGGCAAGCGCACCAACCCCATGATGATGCCCATGGCCGCGCCGTTGACGGCGGACGACATGGCCGACATCGGGGCCTATTTCGACAGTCTGGTGAACACCGGGCTCGAGGCGGACCCCTCCTTCTGGCAGGCCGGCCAGAAGCTCTACGAGGGCGGCGATCCCGGCCGCGGCATCCCCGCCTGCATGGCCTGTCACGGGCCCACCGGGCGCGGCAACAGTGCCGCCAAGTTTCCGGCGCTGCGCGGTCAGCACTCGGTGTACGTGGTCAAGCAGTTGACCGACTATGCCTCGGGCGCCCGCAATACCGGCCCCAACGGCATCATGCAGACCGTTGCCAAGCGCCTGACGCCGGATGACATGAAAAACCTGGCCTCCTATATCCAGGGCATCCGGTGATTGATCGGGTTCGGGTACTGACCGTCGGTCTTGCGCTGATTCTTTGCGCATGCGGCGGCAAGCAATCGAACACCGAGAGACCCCCGCCGAACTTCAACTCCCCGGCGGCGACCGTCTCGAACCGCGCACCGGGCACAAAGTCCCAGCCGGCCGAGAAGCCGGTCAAGGGCACGAGACTCAACCAGGACAGCGCCGAGGGCGAGGACAAGGACAGCAACAACAGCGCCGGCGATACCGCCGCGCACAACCCGCTGCTGGCGGCCGTCGCCTCCACCGTTACCGGTTCCAGCGCCGCTTACAGCCAGGCCGCACTTGCAGGCCCCAGCGCCTGGCAGGCCGGCGTCGATTACACCCGTCTGGTGCCCGCTCAGCCCACCGATGCGCCGCAGGGCCAGGTCGAGGTGCTGGAGTTCTTCTGGTACGCCTGCCCGCACTGCAATGACATCGAGCCGCTGGTGGAGGCCTGGAAGAAGAACAACCCGCCGTGGATCACCTTCACGCGCGTGCCGGTGCTGTGGAACGAAAACCACCGGGCGCTCGCGCACCTTTTCTACACGCTCTCCGTGATGGGCAAGCTCACCGACGATGTGCACCAGGCCATCTTCAAGGAAATCCACGTCAACGGAAATCCGCTCACCGCCACCGATCCGTCGGATGTCGAGTCCGATCTTCGGGTGCAGGCGGCGTTCGTGAAGCACCTCGGCCTTCCCGATGCCACCTTCCGTGACGACTACAACACCATGGCGGTGCTCGCCGGCATGCGCCACGCGGACGAGCTGGTGCAGCGTTTCCGGGTCACCGGCGTGCCGACCTTCGTGGTGAACGGCAAGTATGTGGCCGACGTGCAGACTGCGAAGACGCCCGAACGGCTCATCGCCCTGGTCGGCGATCTGGCGGCCATCGAACACAAGCGCTGATTCAACAGGCGCCGTGCGCGCTTAGGCTCCAAACGATGGGCAAGGGACGACTAGAAGCCTTCAGCGATGGCGTCATCGCCATCATCATCACCATCATGGTGCTGGAACTCAAGGTTCCCCACGGTGCGGATTTCGGGACGCTCATCGCGGTGGTCCCCGTGCTCTTGAGTTACGTGCTGTCCTTCATCTACGTCGGCATCTTCTGGACGAATCATCATCACATGCTGCACATCACCGAGCGCATCACCGGCCGCGCGCTCTGGGCGAACCTGCATCTGTTGTTCTGGTTGTCGCTAGTGCCCTTTGCCACGGCCTGGATGGACGAGAATCACTTCGCCTCAGCGCCGGTGGCGCTTTACGGCGCGGTGCTGTTGATGGCGGCCCTCGCCTATTACCTCTTCGCCCGCGTGCTGATCCTGGACAACGGCCCCGATTGCAAGCTCGCCCTGGCGTTCGGCAAGGACAGCAAGACGCTCTATTCGATGCTCATCTACCTCAGCGGCATCGCAGCCTCGCTCTTCATGCCGTCCGCCGCGCTGATTGCATACGTGGCGGTGGCCGTCATGTGGATAGTGCCGGACCGTAGAATCGAATCTTTGCTCGAGGAGTAGGCGATGTTGCGCACCTATAGCGGCGGCTGTCATTGCGGCAAGGTCCGCTTCGAAGTGCAGGCATCCGCGACGCTCGAGGTCGCCGACTGCAACTGCTCGATGTGCAGCAAGAGCGGCTATCTGCACCTGATCGTGCCCGCGGCGCAGTTCAAGCTCCTAAAGGGCGCTGAGGCCCTGAGCACCTACACCTTCAACACCGGCGTGGCGAAGCATTTGTTCTGCTCGACCTGCGGCGTGAAGTCCTTCTACGTGCCGCGCTCGCACCCCGACGGGATTTCCGTGAACGTGCGCTGTCTCGACGAGGGCAGCGTCGAGTCCATGACCATCCAGCCCTTCGACGGTCGCGATTGGGAAAAAGGCCGCGCCGCCTACCGCGAAACCACCTGAAAAGCCAGTGAATGGCGCCTTGTGCGCTGCGAGACAACATAATCGGGCACCGGCTGCGACGGACTCGACCATTATGTTTTCAACCGCTGGCGCCCCACCCTGCCATGGGGCAAATTCGTGACGCTGCTTCGGGGATTGCCCGGACAGTTGAGGGATGCTGGCTAGGCCCTGAAAGGGTGGCGAATGCAGGAAACGTCCATGGCGGGAATGGAAGCCGAGACAGAAGCGCCCTGCGCTTGTTTGTACGCTCGTCTGAGCGGCAGCCGCGAAATATTGCTGATTTTCGTGCTGCTCTGCGCGCTCGCCAAGACCAATGAAGCGCTGGCCGATTCCAAGTGCTGCGATGAATTCGCGCCGGCGCCGCGCGGCAGCCACCCCCTCTCCCTCGAGGCCCCCAAGCTCGACATCCTGAAGACCCACGAGTTCTCGCCCACGGAATTTCGGCCGCGTGCGAAAGACGAACTCAGGGGCTTGGATGCGCGCGGCGAGGAATTGCCCTCGCTCAAGGCCACTAACGTGTGGCAGCGTCTGTCCGAGTACCGCGCCGCGCACAACCGCATCCGCCTCGTGACCTTGTGGGAAACGCAGGGCAGCTCCCTGTCCCTGCAGGCGGGCAAGCGCGGTGAGCCGTCATTGCAGTGGACCAGCCATACCGGCGGCGGGCCCGGCCGCAGCCTCCTCGATCACGTGATCGCCGCCTCCTTGGGCGGCCTCATGCGCTCGCACGGCGCTGCGCCGAAAGGCGGGCTGACTCCCTCGGCGCAGGCGGCTTCGCCCTAAGCCGTTAAGTCTCTAGGACATTTCGCCCGTGGCGAGTTCCGCGACCGCGGCCGGCGGCCTGCCTGGCGCTTTGAACTGCATGCGCACCACCGTTCCCAAGGACTCAGGCCCTGCATCGATGGTCACCTTCGCGCCGTGCAGCTGCGCCACTTCCATGACGATGGCAAGCCCCAATCCGGTGCCCATGCCGCGCGCATTGCTGGCCCGATAAAAGCGCTCCAGCACCTGCTCACGCTCCTCGACAGGAATGCCGACGCCAGTGTCGAGCACCTCGAGATAGGGCGCGCCGCCGGCCATGCCGCTGATCACGGTCACCGTGCCGCCCGCCGGGGTGTGCGCGATGGCGTTGTTGACCAGATTGCCGAGCGCCTCGGTGAGCAGCCATTCCACGCCTGAAAATCTCGCGCTCTTCAACTGCGCCCCGAGATCCACGCCGACCAGGTCGGCCGCGGCCAGCCGGTCGGCAACCACGCCCTCCGCGGTCTGCGCGAGATCCACCTCGGCAAAACCCCAGCGCAAATTGGTTGCCTCATCGGAGCGCGCCAAGGTCAGCAGCTGCTGCGTGGTGTGAGTCAGGCGACGCGCGCCTTCCAGGATCAACAGCACCCGCTCGCGGCGCACCACATCGGGCTCATCGGCCGCCATCAGTTCGAGCTGCGCCTGGATGCCGGCCAGCGGCGTGCGCAGCTGATGCGCGGCGCTTTCCAGGAAGCCGCGCTGCGCGACGCTGCTTTCGCGCACCGTGGCGAACAGGCGGTTCAACGCCTCGACGATGCTGCGGATTTCCACCGGTACCGACTCGAGCGGCAGCGGCTCGAGCGCACGCGCCGAGCGCCGCGCGATCTGTTCGCGCACCTGGCCCAACGGTTCGAGCGCGAGGCGCACACCGAACCAGAGGATCACGCCCACCGCCAGAAGCTGCACGAGGTCGGTGGCAAGCTCGCGTGTCAGCGTGCGGGTGCGGGTGAGTGCGCGCTTGTGGAGAGTCTCGGCCATGGTGACCGCCACCGGCCCCGCGCCCGCGATGTTGGTGCGATAGGTCACCATGCGGATCGGCGCACCGCGATATTCGCCCGTGCCGCGCGAAGGATTGCTGCCGGCGTCGCGCGATTCCGGCAATCCGGCGTCGCCCGCGATGAAGCGGCCGTCGAGGCTCGCCACGTGGAAGTACACCGTGTCGTAAGAATCGGCGCGCAGGATGGACACCGCATCGTTCGGCAGCTCGAGCGTCGCGCCGCCGGCTGGATCCGCACGCACGTGTCCGGCGATCGCCAGCGCGCCGTCCACGAGCTGCTGATCGTAAGCCTCATCGACCGGGTTGATGCTGGTGACGTAGTCGAGCACCGTGCCTGCGATCAGGATCACAAGCGCCGGCAGAATCAGAAGCCCGAGGAGTCGCTTGCGGATTCCCGGAACTTGATCAGGCGGCGGTCTCATCTATGCGATATCCCATGCCGCGCACCGCGCGAATGACGGCGGCATCCCCCAGCTTGGCGCGCAGTCTCGATACATAGACCTCAACCGCGTTCGGCGTCAAATCCTCGGTGAAGCTCGCGATCGAGCTCATGAGCTTGTCCTTGGAGACGATGTGACCCAGGTTCATCGCCAGACACTCCAGGATCGACCATTCGCGGTTGGTGAGTTCCAGCACCGTTTCGCCCACCGTCGCCTCCTTGCGCGCGACATCGAGCTTGAGCTGTCCGATGCTGAACTGCGTGCTCGCGACGGCATTGGCGCGGCGGATCAGCGCCCGGCAGCGCGCGATGAGCTCAGCCACCTGAAACGGCTTGGTCATGTAATCATCGGCGCCGAGATCGAGCGCGGCCACGCGGTCTTCCAGGCCATCGCGCGCCGTCAGCATCAGCACCGGCACCAGCTTGCCGCGCACCCGCAGGCCGCGCACCAGCTCCAGGCCGCTTTCGCGCGGCAGGCCGATGTCGACGATCATCAGATCGAAGCTGTCCGCGAACACTGCCGCTTTGGCGGCCTCCGCATTGGTCACGAGGTCTGCGGCAAATGAGGCGCTTATGAGCGCGCGTTTGACCGCATCCCCCACCAGAGGATCATCTTCTGCAATCAGGACTCGCATTCTGGAAGGCTACACGAACGCGCGCGCGGGCGTCAGGTTGACGTCAGTGGCTTCTCGCAAGCTTGGCGCCGGTTCAAAGCCACGGGGCATCAAGCCGAAGCGTAGGAGTGTTGATGCAGTTGCGCACGCCGTTGATCGCCGTGCTGCTCATATTGCAGGCGGCCTGTACTGCAAGCGTGGCCGTGCGCGAGCCCGTCGTGGTCGTTTCCCGTCCGCCGCCGCCGGTCCGCGTGGAACCACCGCCCCCGCCGCCGCCCGGGGATCCGGCCGTATACGTCTGGCAGCTAAGGATACTGGCAATGGGACGGTCATGAATACGACTGGCATCCCGGCCACTACGAGAACCGCCCGGCGCGCAGCGCACACTGGGTACCTGCCGAATGGATCGAGCGCAGCGGGCAGTGGGAATTCCACCGCGGTCATTTGACCTATCACTGAGTGCAGGTGCGGGGCGCCAGCGGTTAGCGGCTCAGCCGTTGTCGCTCGAACCCGCCCAGATGTTGAGGCCGCCGTCGGCGCTCGCCGCATCGATGCGCTTGAGCTCCTCCTCCGTGAAATCGAGATTGTCGAGCGCACCCAGGCACTCTTCGATCTGCGCGAAGCGGCTGGCACCGATCAGCGCGCTGGTCACTTCCTTCCGCCGCAACACCCACGCGATGGCCATCTGCGCAAGAGTCTGACCGCGTTGCTTCGCGATGTCGCCGAGCGCGCGCACGCTCTTTAAGTTCGCATCGTTGACCAGCTGCTTCTTGAACGAGCCGTCGAGCGCCGCGCGCGAATCGGCCGGCACGCCTTTCAGATATTTGCCGGTGAGCAATCCTTGCGCGAGCGGCGAGAAGGCTATGCAGCCCAGGCCTTCGTCTTTCAGCACGCCGAGAAGTTCCGGTTCCACCCAGCGATTCAGGATGGAATAGGAGGGCTGGTGGATGATGAACGGCGTCTTCAAGGACTTGAGGATGGCCGCGGCTTCGCGGGTCTTCTGCGGACCGTAGGATGAGATGCCGACGTAGAGCGCACGGCCGCTGCGCACCGCGGTGTCGAGCGCGCCCATGGTCTCCTCGAGCGGCGTGTCGGGATCGACGCGATGCGAATAGAAGATATCGACGTAGGACAGTCCCATGCGCTTCAAGCTCTGATCGAGCGAAGCGAGCATGTACTTGCGCGAACCCCATTCGCCGTAGGGACCCGGCCACATGTCGTAGCCGGCCTTGGTCGAGATCACCAGCTCATCGCGATAGGCTTGAAGATCATCGCGCATGATGCGGCCGAAGTTTTCTTCTGCGGACCCCGGCGGCGGCCCGTAGTTGTTGGCCAGATCGAAATGGGTGACGCCGCGATCGAAGGACTGCAGCACCATGTGGCGCGCGTTGTCATAAGGCACGCTGCCGCCGAAGTTTTGCCACAAACCTAAGGAGATGCGCGGCAGCTTCAGACCGCTGGCGCCGCATCGCGCATAGGGAAAGGATTGGTATCGACCGCTGGCTGCCTGGTACATGGCGCTACTCTAGCTAACCATTGAGCCGGGCGGAAACGATTTTAACGGTGAAATTACTGCCTAAAGATGTTTGCCCCCAGTTGATTCCGGAATTGCGATCAACAGGTGTGCGCATGCAAATCCAGCGCTGGGAGTTGGCAACACCAATCGATCCCGATATCGTAAATACGTCTGCCGACGAAAAGCCGGTTTCATCGGCGAAGGTGCCTCACGCCGGCTCTCTCTGCCGTGGAAAAATTATGGTCTCACTTGGATCTTCGAGTGGTGGCAACAAATGCTCGAGGGATCATGGTCGGCCGTGAATAGCTGCTGTTCCGCAGACGGGCGATTCCCGACGAACGTCAAAACCCGCTTTCCGTAGCTCGGAAAATACTCGTTCGCCAAGTTTTTTAGCTGTGGCCTTGGATCCGAGAAACCTCTGCTGAGCGAACAGTGTAAATTGCGCAGGATCCGAGTGTGGCTCGTGATATACGCCGCAGAGTTGCGGATCCTCATCTCCACTGAGGGGAGTGCTCTGCACCCAGAGCCTTTGGGTGAAATTCCAACCTTCCAAAACTTTTAAAACGTCACCAGTATCCGATACGACTTGGGCCTCCGCAGTCTCCATGCCATTTTCCTTCGCTACCGTCGTGACCGTTGCCAGAAACTTCGTTGCTTCGCTCGGTTCAACCACGACATAAAACACAAACGCCGCGCCACCTCCGGTACATGCGGTCAATGCAATAGAACTCAGCAGAACAAGCATGGCTGCGCTCCTGCTTAGAAAAGAAAGCTGCACGCGGTTACCGGCATGAAGTTGTCATCGCTAGGGGGCGCTTTCAGGCTCAACCTTGATGTAACTTGCTGATTTTAATAATTGGCGCGCCCGACTGGATTCGAACCAGTGACCTTCGGCTTCGGAGGCCGACACTCTATCCAGCTGAGCTACGGGCGCATTGGGGGTGGGGATACTACCCTTAGCCCCGAGGGTAGGTCCATATGCTTGGGCGGCCTCAGTCCGGGAGGGCGGCGGCGGCCTGGATTTTAAGCACCGTGGCCCAGTTACGCGCCGTCACGCCCGCCCCTGCCGCCTTGCCGAAAGCCCGGCTCAACGGGCTGTCGAGCACCCCCTTGGCGCACCAGAGGTATGCCGCCGCCTCGCGTACCGCCATGGCATCGGGACGCCAGTCCCGCCGGGCGAGGGGCTGCAACCGCGACATCAGCGTCTCATCCGAGGCGAAGGCCACCAGATGCCGAGTGGGATCCTGCACCGATTTGAGCAAGGGATTGGCCGCGATGATGCGATCAAGAGACACGGCCGTGAGCACCACGGGGTTCGATGTGAATCCGAAGCGAATCACGAATGCGGCTTCGATGGCCTTGGCGAGCCTCTTGGGATTCGGTCGCGCGGTGTCGAACAGCACATTGCCGCTGTTCAAGAGCGTCCGCACCCGGGTAAATCCTTGCGACTGGAACAAGGCCTTGAGATCGGCCATGGCGAGGCGCTTGGCGCTTCCTACGTTGATGCCGCGGAAAAGCGCGATGCAGGTGCTCAAGGCGGCAACGAGCCGCTACGCGCCGGGCTTTGCGTATAGAACCAGCTGCGTGCAGCGGAACAGAGCCAGCGTGCGTCCGCTCTGCTCGTGCGACACCGTCGCATCCCAAACCTGCGTGGTACGGCCGATGTGCGCCGGCGTCGCGACCGCGAGGAGCACCCCCTCGAGCGCCGTGCCCAAGTGATTGGATTTCAGCTCCACGGTGGTAAATCCCTGGGCCCCCTCCGGCAGATTCACCACGCAGCCGTAGCCTGCGCAAGTGTCGGCGAGCGTCACGACGCTGCCGGCATGCAGGTAGCCGTTCGGCGCCAGAAGTTCCGGCACCACCGGCATGCGCGCGCGTACCTCGCGCTTCTCGACGCTCAGGATCTCGAGGCCGAGATGACCCGGGAGCTTGCCCTGGC
Source organism: Steroidobacteraceae bacterium (assembly GCA_036494165.1). GTDB lineage: Bacteria > Pseudomonadota > Gammaproteobacteria > Steroidobacterales > Steroidobacteraceae > Bog-1198. The sequence goes on along the minus strand of DASXOQ010000142.1, from coordinate 123,525 downwards.
CGGCGCGGTTGAAATCCGCCGCACTCCTCATGCTCCGGGCACGCCGTCGAAGAAATCCACCAGCCCGGTATCGAGCGAGTATTCCGCCCCGACCACCAACAGGCCGTGGTTCTTGACCATGCTCTCGAGAATGTCCGACCCGTGGCGCAGTGTGTCCACCGAAGCGCGGATATTGGCGCGCACTGCATGATGCACCAGCGAATTATGGTCGTTCTTCAAGCTGGTGGTGAGCAGTCCCTCGATGGAGGGACGGATGAATTCGACGATGTGCACGAGATTGGGCGATTGCTGTTCGGAGGGCCTCCCCAACTGGTCGAGCGTCGCGCCGATGGCTCCGCAGTTGGAATGTCCGAGCACCACCACCAGCCGGGTGCCGAACTGTTCCGCGGCAAACTCGACGCTGCCGATCTGCGACGGCGCCACGATGTTGCCGGCAACGCGGATCACGAAAAGATCGCCGAGGCCCTGATCGAAGACCAGTTCCACCGGCACGCGCGAGTCCGAGCACCCCAAGATGGTCGCAAAGGGCGCCTGGCCGTTGGCCAGTTCCCTGCGCCGCGCGCTCGAATCGCGGGTGCCGTTGTCGGACACAAAGCGTCGATTTCCCTCGCGCAGCAGTTCGAGGGACTCAAGAGCTGGGATCATGGATCAGGTCCGGTGCCAAGAGGAAAGGAGGAGAGCACCGGCGAGGTGAGACGGCGTTACCAATGGCGCGCCGGCTGGCCTCGATAGCCGAATATTCTCGCCGGCAGCGTGACCAGCGCCCAGAGCAAAGCGAACAATCCCTCGAAGGAGATCGCCAGCAGCCTGAACGGCAGCGACAGCAGCCAGAGGATGGGGAACAGTACCAGCGCCAGCAATGCCAGCGGCCAGCAAGCCACGAACAACAAGCACCACAGCAGGAATGCGACCATGACCTTACCTCTCGGACGCCTCGGTGCTCAATTTAACACAACCGGCCGAACCTTCGCCCTCAGGCGCCCGGCGTCAAGCGCTCCATCTGCCGTTCGGGGTGGGCGGGGGCGACGAAGCCGAATTGCCGGTAGAGCCCGTGAGCGTCCGAGGTGCCCAAGGTATAACGCGTGATGGTCTTGAGCTTCGGATGCGAGATTATTTGCTGCATCAAGAGCTTGCTAAATCCCAAGCCCCGGTGCGCCGGCAATATGAACACGTCCATCAGGTGAGCGAAACGCACGAAATCGGTCACCAGCCGGGCAAAGCCCACCTGCTCGCCATCAAGATAGACGCCGAAGCAAAAGGAATTTTCGATGCAGCACTCGACATCGCGCCGCTCAATGCTCCGGACCCAATAGGAGTCTTCGGCCAGAAACCGGTGGATCATGGCCACATCGAGCCGAGTCTTGTCGGTCGAGATCTCGACGTTCATCTTGACGAACCTCGCCAGAGCGCGCGACTTGCGCGGAGATCGCGGCAGCGATGCGCAACTCCTCGCGTATCGCGCCCGCCGTGGCGTCGCCGCCTTATTGTTTTATGAATTTGACGTTCCTGAATCTCAATGCCGACCAGTCCTCGTCGATGGCCACCTGTCGTACCGAGTCGAAGCCTTGATCGCGGATGACCTGAAAGCCATTGTCGCGATTGAATTCGCAGGCGAAGCGCTTGGAGGTGCCCTTCGGGTACGCGAACCAGAGAATGGCATCGCCTGCCGCCCCCGCGGCAAGGAGCTTTGAGAGACGGTCGAGCTCCTTCTGCGTTTGCGCGAACGCAAGCGCGAATTCGACTGCCTTCGGCGACTTGGCGTCGCGCAGGATCTTCGCGCCCTTGAGGAGCGCAAGTTCTGCCTCGAACGAGCCGGGCGCGTTGTAGACGACGATGCTCTTCTGATCCTTGAAGTTCAACTTCTTGAAGACCGCGCTCATGGGCGGGCCGCCTTGGCCAGGGCGATCGCGGCCTGGTAGCGCTGCACGCTTGCCTCCGGCCATTGTTCCTTGGGCCGGTAATATTCGGGAAACGACGGCTTGCCCGCCGGCAGCTGCACCCACGGCTGCTTGGTGCTGGTGAATATGTGGATGTCCGGTTCAAAGACGCTCGGATCATCGAGCGTGCCCACGCGCACGAAGCGGATTGCATCGCCCGCGCCACTGTAATTGCTCCAGAGCGCGATCAGGCACTTCGGACAGCGCGAGATTTTCTGGCCCTTGCCGCTGCTGGAGGGCGTGTCGATGCGGATGACCTCGCCGGCCCGAAGCTCGACGCGGTCCGCCTCGATCATGGCGTTGGTGGCGAATGCCGCGCCCGTTTCGCGCTGGCACCAGCGGCAGTGGCAACCGTGCACGATCAGGGGCCGCGATGTCATTCGGTAAATGACGTGGCGGCAGTCGCAACCGCCGTCGAAGTACTCCTGTCCCTGCTCGTTCATGTCGCTCCTTTTCAACGGGCGGATTTGCGCGCCGTCACCTCTATCTCGATCTGCATGCGAGGATCGGCGAGTCCGGCCGAGATCATCGTTGCCGCGGGGCGCACCGCGCCCAAATACTTGCGCAACACCGGCCAGCAATCCGCGAATCGCTCCGCCTTGGGCACGATGTAATGGACCCGCACCACATCGGCGAGCGAGGCGCCGGCCTCGCGCAGCGCAGCCTCGATGTTCTTGAAGCATTGTTCCGTCTGATCCATGAGATTGTCGGAGATGCTCATACTGGAATAATCGAAGCCGGTGGTGCCCGAGACGAAGATCCAGTCGTCCTCCACCACCGCGCGCGAGTAGCCGATGTCGTGCTCGAAGGACGAACCGGAGCTGATCAGGCGCCGCGTCATGCTTCTTCTCCGCCGTCGCGGTATTGATTCAGATCGGTGTTGGGCACCTGCCAGGCCAGCTTGTGCTCGAGCCACACCTCCATGGTCGGCGCGAAAAGATCCGGATCGTCCAGCGAGGCGGTGGTGATGTCGATGGTGTTGGGGCTGCCCGCGTTCTCGTAGGTTAAAGGGCTGCCGCATTGCCCGCAGAAGCGGCGCACCACGTCGCGCGAGGACTGGTGGATCTGGGGCGAGCCTGCCAAGAATTGGAACTGCACCCGCTCGACGGTGAGCCACGCGACGGCCGCAGAGGAGCTGGCCTTCCGGCAGCTCAGGCAGTGGCAGATGATCGACGACAGCGGCTGCCCCGAGATCCGGTAACGGACGGCCCGGCAGAGACATCCACCTTCGGTTATCAGCATAAGGTCCTCGCGCTCGCCACATGAATATTAAAGGAAGGGGCGATATGATCTTAAGTCCACGGCGCTCCTTCGGCCCGCAAAAATGCCAAAAGTTCTTTCCGCACGCTGTTGCATCGTCGGCGGTGGCCCCGCCGGGATGGTGCTCGGCTATCTTCTGGGGCGCGCCGGGGTCGACACCCTGGTGCTGGAAAAGCATGCCGATTTCCTCAGAGACTTCCGCGGCGACACGGTTCATCCCTCGACCTTGAGAATTCTGGCGCAGCTTGGGCTGCTGGACGATTTCCTCAAGATGCACCACTCGGAGCTGCGCTCGCTGGCGGTGGAAATCGGCAAGCAACGCTTCAAAGTCGCCGACTTCGGGCGTCTCGCCCCTCCCGGCAATTTCATCGTGCTTATGCCGCAGTGGGATTTCCTGGATTTCCTCATGCAAAACGGCCGGCGCTATCCCTCGCTCAAGGTGTTGATGCAGCACGAAGTCGGCGGCCTGATCGAGGAGCAGGAAAGCGTGCGCGGGGTGCGCGGCACCTCGCCCGATGGCGACTTCGAGGTGCGCGCCGATCTGGTGGTGGCCTGCGACGGCCGACGCTCCACGGTGCGCGCAGCCTCCGGACTCACGGTCCAAGATTTGGGCGCACCCATCGACGTGCTGTGGTTCCGGATGTCCAAGAAGCCCACCGATCCCGGCGAAGTCCTGGGCCACTTGGAACCCGGCAAGATGATGGTGACCATCGATCGGGACGAATACTGGCAGTGCGCCTACGTGATCCCGAAGGGCGGTTTCCCGGCCATCGAGGCGGCGGGCATCGAGGCATTTCGCGCTGAGGTCGTGCAAGGCGCCGCGTTTTTCGCCGATCGCGCCCAAGAGCTCAAATCCTTCGACAACTTGAAGCTGTTGAGCGTGTCGCTCGACCGCCTGAACAGCTGGGCGAAACCTGGGTTGCTGCTGATCGGCGACGCCGCGCACGCAATGTCTCCGGTGGGCGGCGTGGGCATCAACCTTGCGGTGCAGGACGCCGTCGCCGGCGCCAACCTCCTGACCGGCATACTTAAGACCCGCGCGCCCACGCTCGGTGAGCTCGCGGCCGTCGAGCGGCGGCGCATGATGCCGGTCAAGGCCATTCAGGCTCTGCAGGCGCAGATCCATGCGCGCGTGCTCTCGCCCCTGATTCATGGCGCGCCGCGCGAACTCAAGGTGCCTTTCGCCGTGAAGCTGCTCAACGCCTCCAGTTGGCTCAGGCGCTGGCCCGCGCAGCTACTTGGCGTCGGCTTGCGGCCCGAACACGTTCGCTCGCCGCGCCACGAGCCATAGCCCCACCGAGAAGCTGCCCCACCACGCGCCCACCATCAACCAGCGCTCCAGCAGGGAAGTATAAAGTTCAGCGGCGAGCACAAGGCACACGACAAGGACACAGCAGAGCGCCATCTGCACCAGGCGGCGCGGGCGCAGGCCCGGCGCAAAACTGTGGCGCAGCCACAGGCCGTATCCAATCGCGCCGAACAGCGCGCATACCGACACCGACACGTACAGCTGCAGCCCCGAGGGCAGCTGCCTCAAGAGCGCCAGCGTCCCGATGCCCGTGTACAGCACGCCGGCGTTGAGAAGCGCCGCCACCAGCACGAACAGAAGGGCAGTGTTCAAGGCGGGCCGCTCGTCAAGCGATGCGACCACGCAAAGCGCATGCAGTGCGCCGTACACGGCGAATCCCGGCAGGTACGGCACGCTCGAGGGATTGAAGCGGTCGAACAGCGCCGCCACGATCAACGCCAGGCCGAGGAGGACGAAGTGCCGCGCGAACTTCAGTGGGATCTCGTCTCGCGCACCCACACCGGAAAGTCGGTGGTCGGCGGTAGCACCGAAACCTGGTAGAGCATGTCGGCGATGTGGCCGCGATGATAGGTGCCGTGATTCACCACGTGGATCAGTATTTCATGCCGCGACATGGCGCCGCGACCGCCGCCGATGTATTCGAACTCGATGATCTCCTCCAAGGCGGAATCCGCCACGCCGTCGGCGAAGCGGATGAACCATTCATCCATGGCGCGCTGCGCCTTGGACAGCACCGCGAGCGGCGGACAGTCGGCGGGATTGCGCGAGATGAGGCCATGCGGCACGCCCTGCAGATGCGAACGCCATACCAAATCCATGGCATGCACATGATTCAAGGTGCGCAGCAGGCTGCCGAACACGATTTTCTGCGGCCTGATGAGTTCGGTCTCGGGGAGCTTGCCCACCGTCCCATACAAAAGCTCGTCGGCCCACGCCTTGTAGCGCGTCAGCATCTGATAGCTCTTGAGCGCCGGCACGTTCATCCGCACGCGCGCGGCGGCACGCCGCGCTCCCTGTACACCAGCATCAGCAACGCCGCGCCCACGAGAATCAGCATGTCGGCCACGTTGAATATGCCGGTGCGAAGCGCTCCCCATCCCAGGTTCAAGAAGTCGGTGACACGGCCGTCGTGCACGATGCGGTCCATCAGGTTGCTGATGCCGCCACCGCCGACGATGGCGAGCGCCAGCGCCTGGCGCGCATTCAAGCGCCGCGCGAACAGCGCCGCAAGCACCAGCGCCAGGAGCAGAAGGCCCACCGCGCCGACGAACAGCCAGAAGCGCGCCGGGGCCGGCAGACCGGCACCGAGACTCAAGAACGAACCGGGATTGTCCACCAGCTGCAGGCGCAGAAGATCGCCCAGGTACGAGTGCAATGCGCCGGGAACCAGCAGGTCGCGGGCCGCCACCTTGGACACCTGATCGCACCCGACGCAGCAAAGGAGGGTGCAGAAGACGATCAGCGCTCGCGAGAAAGACCTCATCATCTTCAGAACTTCAGCTTGCCGGTCAGCATTTCCCACCACAGGCGCCAGTCGCCCATCAAGCTGAAACCAGGATACTTGAAAGTCGCGGGCCTGTTGTGTTCGAAAAAGAAATGGCCGATCCACGCGAAAAGATACCCCTGGATCAACGCCACCAGCAGCAGCCACCAGTCAGCTGTGGCGAAACAGAGCACGATCAGTCCGAGCGCAATGCTGGTGCCTGCAAAATGCAGGCGGCGCGAGATCACATGGGCGTGCTCGCTCAGATAAAAAGGATAGAAATCCTTGAACGACGTATAGGCTTTGTCTGCCATGGCGATTGGAGCTGCGAATGGCCGATCATTCTACGCCGGTTTCCTCATGGCTCGCGCCGCGCGACACGCCGCGCGCATCGCCAAGTACGGCGGCGGCCCGCAACTCACGCCCACGAGACAGGCAGCGGTGCGCGACTCGGCGTCTGCGGGATTCGTCCAGCGTGAAAGCGATTGCGGCGATGCCGCTGATCGGCGTCAGTCCGAAGGACGCGCCGATGCGAGTCGAGAAGAGTTCCTGCATCGGCAGCGCTGGATTCAGTCCGTGCTCGCGCAACCACGAGGTGCAACACGAGTCGGGAAGGATTGCGCCCGCCGCGGCCGCAACCAGTTAGAAAGCGCGCGTGGCTTTTCTGAGTCTCCCGAGACCCGATCGGACCCTAAAAAAGCATGGCGGAGAGCCGTGCATGGCGCGACATGCATCGGGCAATCCTACGAAAAACTCGCTCCCCTTCCGAATTGCGCCGCTTCTCCTGCTATACTGTGCGCTTCCATAGGGATTTTTCTTACAGCATTTCAGCGAGTTACCGTGTCGAAGTCGCAGTCCTCAGATACCCAATTTTTCAACTCCTTCAGCTTAGTCCTCGGTATTCTGGTGGCCTTCGCCATCATAATTTTCATATTCGCCCGCGAAGTCGGCGCGGATACTCAGGAAAAAAACGTGCTGGAAGAGCCGCTGCACTTGAAGGAAGTGCATGCCAACGTCGAGCCTCTCGCGCAGGAGGCCATCGCCGGCCACGACAATTCGGCGCTGGTCGTCAAGACCGAGCCTGCTGCAGGCTCGGGCGGAGCCGCACCGGACACCGGCCAAGCGGCCTACCAGCAGGTCTGCAAGACCTGCCACGAGTCGGGTCTTCTCGGCGCGCCCAAGTTTGGCGACAAGGCGGCGTGGGCGCCCCGTATCGCGCAGGGGAAGGACGCACTTTATAAGGCGGCGCTGGGCGGCAAGGGCAACATGCCGGCGAAGGGTGGCACCACGTGGCCGGATGCGACCATTCGCATGACGGTCGACTACATGGTGTCGCAGGCCAAGTAGCTCCTTCCGGCCGGTTCTCCTCATTCTCGCGCCGCCATCTTCCGCGGCGCGTTCGTTTCAGGCCGGCCTTTCTCCTCGTTCCAGCGCCTTCAAACGCCCCTCCATCTCGGCAAGACGCGTCTGCGTGCGGGCGAGAATCGCCGCTTGGACATCGAAGTCCTGGCGGGTGACGAGATCGAGCCTCGCGAGCTGCGCCTGCAGTACCGCTTTGAAGTTGCCTTCAAGATCTTTGCCCATGTTCTTCAATGACTCGGGCACCGAGTCGGCGAGACGCCGCGCCAGATCATCGAGCGCGGTTGAATTGAACAGGCTCATGGGCTCCTCCTAAAGAACGGGCGCACGGCCACAAAGCGCCCCAGTTTCGCATTTGCACCGAACCGGTGCAGGGTGAGTGCCAATGCGCTTCTAACCTCTTGATTGTTGGTTGATTCGCATTGGCACGGGATCTGCAATGCCTAAGGTAAGACAGTATGCAGCGAGAGTTCGATTGTTCAAGCAATGGGTGGCGACTTCATGAAGCTGATCACCGCCATCATCAAGCCTTTCAAGCTCGACGAGGTGCGCCAGGCAGTGGCCGACATCGGCATACAAGGTGTGACAGTGACCGAGGTGCAGGGCAGCGGCAAGGAGCGCGGCCACGTCGAAATTTACCGAGGGAGCGAATATCTGATGGATTTCGTGCCCAAAACCAAGATCGAGCTGGCGGTGGACGACTCCATTGCCGAGCAGGTCTTGGAGGCGGTCTGCAATGTGGCGCGCACCGGCAAGATGGGGGACGGCAAGGTCTGGATGTTCGAACTCGAACAGGCGCTGCGCGTGCGGACCGGCGAAATGGGCCCGGAGGCCATCGGTTGAGGCGGTTCTAGGAACTTAACAGGGGGTTTTCGGCAAGCCCCGCCCGGCCACCAAGCGGGCTAATTGCTGAACGTTTTAGGAGCATCTCGCGCCGGCAAGCCAGCCAACTCCCCCGTCGGTGCGATATCCCGGCGGCGCGGGTTCGAAAGAGCCCGTGCCGTTTTTTATGTACCTATCCGAACCGACGCAAGACGCTTGCGGGCTTTATACCTGAGACCTGGTTCTAAAATCATGCTGCATCGCAGCATAGTTCCGATGTTTTCGGCTGCTACACTGTGTTAAATCGAGGAGGAGCTCACCCAGCATGAAAATGGTCATTGCCATCATCAAACCATTCAAATTGGACGATGTCCGATCGGCATTGGCCGATGTTGGGGTTCAGGGCATTACCGTGACAGAAGTCAAAGGCTTTGGGCGTCAAAAAGGTCACACTGAGTTATATCGCGGCGCCGAATACGTGGTTGATTTTCTGCCCAAGGTAAAACTCGAGCTCGCCGTCGATGACGAACAGGTGGATCGGGTCGTCGAAGCGATCACGGAGGCCTCGCGCACCGGCAAGATCGGCGACGGCAAGATCTTCGTATGTGAACTTGGGCAGGCAGTGCGCATCCGCACCGGAGAAACGGGCTCGCGCGCGCTGTAGTTTGCAAGTGAGGTAGTACGATGAAACGCCTTTTATTGTTTGCGGCATTGCTCGCCTGGTCCGGCATGGCTTCGGCCGTGGTGTACAAGTGGGTCGACGCACAAGGAAAGGTGCAGTACGGCGACCGTCCGCCAGACGGCGTCAAGGCCGAAGTCGTCGAACTCCTGATTTCGCACAACAACGCGTCGGCACCGCATGCCGCCGCCTCCGCCACCAGCGCGGATGGCAAGCCGGCGCCTGCGGATGCTTCCGAGAAGGCCAAGGTTGCGCAGGACGTGCAGCAAACGCGCGACAAGCAGTGCGCCGACGCGCAGGATCGCTACAAGAAGCTGATCGAGAGCCGCCGGCTATACAAGGAAGGCGCGAACGGCGAGCGCCAGTATCTGACCTCCGACCAGATCGATCAGGAGCGCTTGAACGCCAAGCGCGAGATCGATGAAACCTGCAACGGCGGCGCCAGCTAGGCGAGCCCTGCCTTTCCCTTAGATCCTCATCGCTTTGCCCCGGAACGGGCAAAGCCTTAGGCTTGCGGTTTTCCAAAAATCACCAGGCTTTGAGGATCGAGATATGCAAACCGGGTTCGTCGGATTGGGCGCCATGGGCGCGCACATGGCGCGAAATCTACATCGCGCGGGCATGCTCACGGGCGTGTGGAACCGCTCGCCGGAGAAAGCCCAGGCACTGGCCGCCGAACTGAAGTGCATCGCCTTCAAGGATCTTGCCGAACTTGCAGGCAATTGCGAGGCGGTCGTGAGCTGCGTGTCGGCGGACGATGACCTTCGCCAGGTCATCCAGGGCCTCGAGCCGGGCTTGAATCCCAACATGATCGTCATGGATTGCTCGACCGTGGCCGCTGGCACGGTGCGCGAGATCCACGCGCGTCTCGATCTGCTCGGCGTGGGCTTCTTAGACTGCCCGGTGAGCGGCGGCGTCGAGGGAGCACGCCTCGGCACTCTCGCCATCATGGTGGGCGGCGATGAGCCGGTGTATTCGCGCGCGCTGCCGATCCTTGAAAAAATGGGCAAGGCGGTGGCCTACCTCGGCCGCTCCGGATCCGGCCAGGCGACCAAGGCCACCAATCAAATCATGTGCGCGGGCATCATCCAGGCGGTGGGCGAGGCCATGGCGTTCGCGCACGCCGAAGGCCTGCCGCTCAAGCAGGTCATCGAGGTGCTCGGCAAGGGCGCCGGATCGAGCTGGTACTTCGTCAACCGCGCCCCGTTCATGGCCAACAACAGCTTTCCGGCGGGCTTTCGCGTCAGGCTGCACGACAAGGACCTGCGCATCTGCCACGACATGGCGGCGCTGCGCGGCGCGACGCTGCCGGTGATCGAGTCGACCCTCGAGGAATACGCGAAGCTCATCGCCGAAGGTCACGGGGATGAGGACATCTCCGCCATCTATCGCCTGAAGACCAAGCTCTACCCCGAACTGCCCGAGTCGAAGTGAGCGCGGCAAGCGGCACGCTGAAGATCGCCACGCGCAAGAGCGCGCTCGCGCTGTGGCAGGCCGAGCATGTGGCCTCGCTGTTGCGAAAGGCGCACCCCGGCGTCGCGGTCGAGCTGGTGCCCTTGACTACACAGGGCGATCGCATCCTCGACCGAAGTCTCGCCGTAATCGGCGGCAAGGGGCTGTTCATCAAGGAACTCGAAATAGCGCTGGAGGAGCGGCGCGCCGACATCGCGGTGCACTCCATGAAGGATGTGCCGGCGGAAATCCCCCCGGGTTTCAGGATCGGCGCGGTACTCAAACGCACCGATCCGTTCGACGCGCTGGTGGCACGAGCCGGTATCGGCAACCTGGATGAACTGCCGCGCGGTGCGCGCGTCGGCACCTCGAGCCTGCGCCGCCAGGCGCAGCTTTACGCCGTGAGACCCGATCTTAAGATCGAGCCGCTGCGCGGCAATGTCGACACGCGCCTGAAGAAACTGGACGACGGCGCGGTCGATGCGATCCTGCTTGCCTGCGCCGGCCTCTTGCGCCTGGGGCTCGAGTCACGCATCACGGTGCGGCTCGATCCGTCCAAGTGTCTGCCCGCGGTGAGCCAGGGCATCATCGGCATCGAATGCCGCGGGGACGATGCAAGCACTGCGAAAATGCTCGCCGCCCTCGAGGATGCCCCGACCCGGGCTGTCATGGACGCCGAGCGCAGCTTTGCGCGCACGCTGGGCGCCAGCTGTACCTCGCCGATCGCGGCGTACGCGGAGCTGGAGGGCGCGCAGCTCTCGCTGGAAGGCCTGGTCGCGGAGCCCGACGGCTCCCGCCTCATGCGCGCGTCGCAATCCGGGGCTGCGGAACATGCCGCCGAGGTCGGACGGCAGCTCGCGGCACGCCTGCTCGCCACCGGCGCCGGCGCCCTCCTGGAACACCTTTCCAACGGATGAACGTGGCGCCGCTCGCGGGTGTCGGCGTTCTGGTCACCCGGCCAGAACAACAGGCCGCACCGCTCTGTCGGCTGCTCGAGGCCCAGGGTGCCACGGCGCTGAAGCTGCCGATGCTCGAAATACGCGCTTTTGGGGAGCGCCGCGAGATCCTGGAGCGCGCGGGCGATCTCGAGGCATACGATCTCATCGTGTTCGTGAGCGCAAATGCGGTGCGCTTCGGCGCCACGCTGCTCGAGCAGCGCCGCGATCTCAACCTGTCGGCAATCGGCCCGGCGACGGCGCGCGCGTTGAATCAAGCGGGCTACCGCGTGGCGGTGCAACCGAAGCAGTACAACACCGAGGGACTGCTCGACCATCCGCGTCTCAAGCATATCGGCGGACGGCGCGTGCTGCTGGTGAAGGGCAAGGAGGGCCGGGAACTGCTCGAGCAGGAACTCGCGCGTCGCGGCGCCGAAGTGACTCGCGCCGAAGTGTATGAGCGCGTTGCGCTGCCCTGGACGCAGGCGCTCGAGGATGCGCTCCGGGCGCGCTTCGGCGCCGGGCAGATCCAGGTCGTCACGGCAACGAGCCTCGATATCGGCACGCATCTGTTGAACCCGGGCGCCGAAGAATTGCGTGACGCGCTCCAGCTTGCGCATTGGCTGGTGCCGGGAGCGCGCGTCGCCGACGGACTGCGCGCGCGCGGCCTCAAGGCACCGCTGCTCACGGCACGTTCGGCGGACGATCAGGACTTGGTGTCGGAACTTGTGCGCTGGCGGTCGACGGCATAATCGAACGAGTCGAAGTAAAGGGCTGTGAGGTCAAGCCCCTGCCGCGGAAGCTCCTGGCGCATCGCTTCGATCATGGCCGGAGGTCCCGCCGCGTACACTTCGTGGGCCTCGAGGCTCGCAAAATCCTCGAGCACGGCGCTATGCACCAGTCCGATGCGGCCCGACCAGCCCGCATCGGGCTCGGACAATACTGGCACGTATTTCAAGGGCAGCCCGCCGCGTTCAAGCTCTGCCAGCACCGCCTCGGCATACAGGTCGCGCCGCGCCCTGACGCCCCAGTAAAGATGCATCGGCCGTTGGCTGCGGCGCTCGGCCTGTTCGCGCAGGATCGCGAGCAGCGGTGCCAGGCCCGTACCGCCGCCCACGAACAAGGCCGGAGCGGCGCCTGTCGCCGGCTCCCGGTAGAAGAAATTTCCGAGCGGACCTTCGACCGAAAGCAGTTCGCCGCGCATGTCTTCGTGGAAGAGCTTGGCGCTGAATGCCCCGCCCTGCACTTCGCGCACGTGCAGTTCGATCAAGCCGCCGGGCCTGGCCGGCGCGGCGATGGAGAAACTGCGCCGCCGTCCGCCGGGCAGCAGGATGTCGAGATATTGGCCGGCCTTGTAGTCGAAGGGCTCCGCGGCCGGCAGCTTCAGGTACACCCCCATCACGTCGTGCGACAGGCGCGTGATGTCGGCGATCCTGCAGGGCAGGCGTTTCACCACGATGTCGTCCACGGTCCGTTGCGGCACCAGATCCATCGTGACATCGGATGTCGCATGCGCCTGGCAGAGCAACACGAAGCCCTGCTCGACCTCCTCGCGCGACAATCCCAGCGGTTCACCGTTCGGATACTCGACGCGGCCGGCGATCAGCCGTGCACGGCAGGCGCCGCAGTTGCCGCCGCGGCAGCTGTGCGGCAGATTGAAGCCCGCATCGAGCGCTGCATCGAGAATCGTCTCTTCCGCCGCGACCTGAAATTCGCCCGTCGAGTTGGCAAGGGCGACGCGCACCGATTCACGAAGGCTGGCTGCGCTTGCTGTCGAGCCAGTCGCAGATCGGTTGCCACTGCTTCCAGTCGGGCCACGCCAGGTATTCCGGCAATTCGAGCACGCCCATGCCGCGGCTGTAGGCGCGGACGTAATTCTGCGCTTCGCGCAGCGCACCGAGGTAGGGCACCTTGAGCTTGCCCAGGTACTGATCGAGCTCCTCGAATACCAGGGTGTGCTCCCGTACGCGGTTGGCGATGACCGCAAGACGCGCCTGCTTGCGGGACACCTTGCCGATCTCCAGCAATTCTTCCATGAAGCGCCCGCAGGCCTTCATGTCGATGCTCGAGGGCAGCACGGGTACCAGGATGGTCTCGGCACGGCGCACCAGTTCGTTGAGTTCCGTGCCGTGCACACGAGCCGGCGCGTCGATCACCAGGATCTCGGTGTTGCGCGGTACATTGCGCAAGCCGTCTTCGAAAGCGGACACGGCACTCACGGCCGGCAGGTCTGCGGGACGCTGCGCCAGCCAGTCCAAGCTGGAGCGCTGCGGATCGTAGTCGGCGATGCAGACCTGGTGTCCGTCGCGTGCGAAAAACACCGCGATGTTGGTCGACAGCGTGCTCTTGCCGCAGCCGCCCTTCGCGTTCAAAACCATCACATGGCGCATTAGATCCCCGTTATTTATTGTTCTCACTTCTAAGGTAGAACTCGCGATCCAATTTGTCGAGCCTGTACTTACGGTAGCGCAGCCTATCGGCTATGCTTAGCCATGCGCATCGAGTTTCTGAAGATGCAGGGACTGGGCAATGATTTTCTGGTCTTTGACGCTCCTGCTTCTGCGGGTCATGACCGCCTCGATTCGAATCTGCTGCGCGCGCTCGGCGACCGTCACACCGGCGTCGGTTTCGACCAGGCGCTGATGCTGGAGCAGCCGCGCGACGCCGAGAGCCGCGTCTACTACCGAATCTTCAATTCCGACGGCTCGGAGGTCGAGCAATGCGGCAACGGCGCGCGTTGTATCGCCGCGCTGATGTATGCACGCCGCCCGGAACTGGGGCGTGAGTTCGCCATGGGCAGCCCCGGCGGCACGGTGCGTGCCCGGGTGGGCGAAGACGGGCAGGTGGCCGTCAACATGGGCGTGCCGAATTTTACGCCCGCCGCTCTGCCCTTGCTCGCCAGCCACGAGATGCTGCGTTACGAACTCCTCGTCGACGGCGAGACGGTGGAAATCGGTGCGCTCTCCATGGGCAATCCGCACGTGGTGCTCAAGGTGCCGGACGTTCGAGCTGCTCCGGTGGAGCGCTTGGGGCCGCGCATCGAACACCATGAGCGCCTGCCACAGCGCGCCAACGTGGGTTTCATGCAGGTGCTCGATCGCCGCCACATTGCCCTGCGGGTGTTCGAGCGCGGCGCGGGCGAGACCAAGGCGTGCGGCACGGGCGCGTGCGCCGCCGTGGCGGTGGGGCGCCGCTGGGGCCTGCTCGACGCCGAGGTGCGGGTGGATCTGCCGGGCGGCACCGCGTCGGTCACCTGGAGCGGATTCGACCAGCCCGTGTGGTTGACCGGACCCGCCACCACGGTATTTACCGGATCAATCGATTTAACGAATTTCCTAGGGGTGAAACAATGACAAGTCAGGCCCGCGGCATCAAGCCGGAGGCGCTCAGCGACGCCAACGTTGCAGACTACCTGCAATCCTTTCCCGACTTCTTCGAGCGCCATTCTTCGCTCCTGACGAAGCTGCGGCTGCCGCACGTGCGCGACTCGAACGCCACGGTGAGCCTGGTGGAGCGCCAGGTCGAGGTGCTGCGCGACCGCAACCAGTCGCTGGAGCGCAAGCTCAAGGAACTGGTCGAGGTTGCGCGCGCCAATGACGCGCTCGCCGATCGCATCCACCGTCTGAGCCAGCGGCTGATCCGTTCGAGCGTGCTGCTCGACACCATCAATGCCATCGAGACCTCGCTGCGCGAGGATTTCGATGCGCGCCACTCGGTGCTGGTGCTGTTTCTCGACGAGGCCAAGGCCTTGGAGGGCGCGGCTGGACGTTTCCTGCGCAGCGCGCAGGCCGGCGACGAGGACATAAAGTCCTTCGAGTCGCTGCTCTCCAGCGGCAAGCCGCGTTGCGGCCAGGTTCGCGACGCGCAGCGCGACTATCTTTTCGGCAAGGATTCGGTGGAAATCGGCTCGGTCGCACTGACGCCGCTCGGAACCAAGGGCAGCCTCGGGATTCTCGCCATCGGCGCCAGCGATGCGGAACGCTTCCACCCGGCGATGAGCACCGAATTCCTGTCGCGCATCGGCGAGCTGGTCACTTACGCGCTGATGCGCTGATCGCGTCCATGCAGGAAGGCGAGCGCGGGTGGATCGATCGATTCGTATCGCATCTCGCGCATGAGCGGCGCATGAGCGCGCATACCGTGGCCGCGTATCGCCGCGATCTTGCGTGCCTCACCGAATTCTGCGAGCGCCGCGCCATCGGGACCTTCGAGGCCCTGGATCACAATCAGCTGCGGGGTTTCGCGGCGGGCGAGCATGCCTCGGGGCTCTCACCGCGCAGCGTGCAGCGGCGTTTGTCGGCGATCCGCTCGTTCTTCGAATACCTGCAACGCGAGAACGCGCTCACCTCCAATCCCGCCACCGAGGTGCGCGCGCCGAAGACCAAGAAGCGACTGCCCACGACACTCGATGCCGATCAGATGGCGCAGCTGCTCGATTTTCGCGCCGACGACTCGCTCTCGAGCCGCGACAAGGCGGTGATGGAGCTGTTCTATTCCTCCGGTCTGCGTCTTTCGGAACTCGCGGCCCTGACCCTCGACCGGCTGGATCTGAAGGACCGCACGGTGCGGGTACTGGGCAAAGGCAGCAAGACACGCATCGTGCCGGTGGGGCGTCACGCCGTTACAGCGCTCAAGGCGTGGCTCAAGGAACGCACGCACTTGCTTGCGGCGGTGCCGGGCGTCAAGTCCCCGGTGCTTTTTGTCGGCCGTCATGGCCACGCGCTCTCGGTGCGCCAGATCCAGCTGCGCGTCGCCGCCTGGGCACGCCGGCGGGGTCTGCCCATGCACGTGCATCCACATATGTTCCGTCACTCCTTCGCCACGCACTTGTTGGAATCGAGCAAGGATTTGCGCGGCGTCCAGGAGCTTTTGGGGCATGCCGACATCAGCACCACCCAGATTTACACGCACGTCGACTTTCAGCATTTGGCGAGCGTCTACGACAGCGCTCACCCGCGGGCGCGCCGCCGCCGCAGCGCTTGAAACGGCCCCGATCGGCCCCACGGATGTCCAGATGACTCATGATCCCAAGACCATCTACGGCACCACCATTCTTGCCGTGCGCCGCAACGGTCGCGTGGCGGTGGGCGGGGATGGCCAGGTCACGCTGGGTCAGAGCGTCATGAAGTCCAATGCCCGCAAGGTGCGGCGCCTCTACAACGGCAAGGTGCTGGCGGGTTTTGCCGGCGGCACGGCGGATGCTTTCACGCTGTTCGAACGCTTCGAGGCCAAGCTCGAGAAGTTCGGCAACCTGACCCGCGCGGCCATTGAACTGGCCAAGGACTGGCGCTCCGATCGAAGCCTGCGGCGCCTCGAGGCACTCCTGGTGGTGGCCGACACCGAAAGCACTTATGTCATCTCCGGCACCGGCGATGTGATCGAACCCGAGCACGAGGCCATTGCCATCGGATCGGGCGGCGGCTATGCGCAGGCCGCGGCGCGCGCCTTCATGCAAAGCGACCTGTCGGCCAAGGATATCGTGCAGCGCTCACTGGAGATCGCCGCCGACATCTGCATCTACACCAATCGCAATCTGACGATTGAGGAACTCTAAGCCTCCATGTCGCAAATGACCCCGCGCGAAATCGTCGAGGAACTCGACAAGCACATCGTTGGGCAAAAAGCGGCCAAGCGCGCCGTCGCCATCGCCCTGCGCAACCGCTGGCGCCGCCAGCAGGTGGATGAACACCTACGCCCCGAGATCACGCCGAAGAACATTCTCATGATCGGCCCCACCGGCGTGGGCAAAACCGAGATCGCGCGGCGCTTGGCGCGGCTCGCCCGGGCGCCGTTCGTGAAGGTGGAAGCGACGAAATTCACGGAAGTGGGGTATGTCGGCCGCGAAGTCGATTCGATCGTGCGCGATCTTGTCGACATCTCCGTCAAAATGACGCGAGAAGAAGAGATTTCCAAGGTTCGCCACCGCGCGGCCGACGCCGCCGAGGAGCGGGTGCTCGACATTCTATTGCCGCGCGCCAGTGCCGGCTTCCAGTCCGATCAGCCGCCACGCGACAACGAGACCCGCCAGCGATTCCGCAAAATGCTGCGCGAGGGCGCCCTCGATGATCGGGAGATCGAGATCGAAGTGCGGGCATTGCCCATGGGCGTCGAGATCATGGCGCCGGCGGGCATGGAAGAGATGACCCAGCAGCTGCAGGGCATGTTCCAGAACCTGGGCGGCGGGCGCACCCGGCAGCGCAAGCTCAAGATCAAGGAGGCGTTGAAGCTTCTGGTCGACGAGGAAGCCGGCAAGATGATCAACGAGGACGAACTCAAGGTGCGCGCGGTGGAGAACGCCGAGCAAAACGGCATCGTGTTCATCGACGAGATCGACAAGATCGCGCGGCGCCAGGAAACCGCCGGCGCGGATGTCTCGCGCGAGGGCGTACAGCGCGATTTGCTGCCCCTGGTCGAGGGCTGCACCGTGACCACCAAGTACGGCACCGTGAAGACCGATCACGTGCTTTTCATCGCCTCGGGCGCCTTTCACATGTCCAAGCCCTCGGACCTCATCCCCGAACTGCAGGGCCGCTTGCCCATACGGGTGGAACTCGACCCGCTGTTGGTGGGCGATTTCGTGCGCATCCTCACCGAACCCGACGCCTCGCTCTGCCGCCAGTACTCCGCGCTGATGGCCACCGAGGGTTTGACCCTGGAATTTGCCGATTCCGGCGTGGAGCGCCTCGCCGAAGTCGCATTCGAGGTGAATGAGCGCACCGAGAATATCGGCGCCCGGCGCCTGCACACCGTGATGGAGCGGCTGCTCGAAACAGTCTCGTTCGATGCGGCCGACCGCAGCGGCACCGTGGTGCACGTGGATCGCGCGTATGTGGAGGCCAACCTGGGCGAACTGGTCAAGGATCAGGATTTGTCGCGGTACATTTTGTGAGCCGCGACCCGCTGCCCATTGACATCAAGGTTCGGACCGAGTCGCGACTGCTCGAAGTGAACTTCGATGACGGCACGCATTTTAAGCTGCCGTTCGAATATCTGCGCGTTTTCTCGCCATCCGCGGAAGTCAAAGGCCACGGTGGTGGCGAGCCGAAGCTGGTCCGCGGCAAAGCCTCGGTCGGCATCAGCCGCCTCGAGCAGGTGGGCAACTACGCCATCAGGCTCTACTTCGACGACGGCCACGACACGGGCCTGTATTCCTGGGCGGTGCTCCACGAACTCGGCAGCCAGCAACGCGCCAATTGGGCCCGCTACCTCGAACGCTGCGCGGCGGCCGGCGGCTGATCCTAAACGTCTCGGTCGGCTACAATAGCGGGCCGCACGCTTTATCGCAGGAAACATGACCGAGTCGCGTCGCACCACTGATTTCGGCTTCGAGCAGGTCGCCTGGGACGACAAGGCGGCGCGCGTGCACTCGGTGTTCGCCTCGGTGGCGGGCAAGTACGACATCATGAACGATCTGATGTCCCTGGGCGCGCATCGCCTGTGGAAGCAGTTCACCCTGTCGCTCACCGGTCTAAAGCCCGGACAACATGCGCTAGATGTCGCCGGCGGCACCGGGGATCTGGCGGCGGGCATGCTCCGCCAGGTCGGAAAGTCCGGCCGCGTGGTGCTCTCCGACATCAATCCGGCCATGCTCGCCATCGGTCGCGATCGGCTGCTCGACCGCGGGTTTGTGGGCAATGTCGAATGCCTGGTGGCGGATGCCGAGAAGCTGCCGTTCGAAGATCACAGCTTCGACTGCGTCACCATCGGCTTCGGGCTGCGCAACGTCACCGACAAGGCCGCGGCGCTCGCCTCCATGCACCGCGTCCTGAAAGTGGGCGGACAGCTGCTGGTGCTCGAGTTCTCCAAACCAGTCGCGCCGGGCTTAAAGCCGCTCTATGACAGCTACTCCTTCAAGGTGCTGCCGTGGCTCGGCAAGATGGTGGCCCGCGACGAGGCAAGCTACCGCTACCTGGCCGAATCGATTCGCATGCACCCTGATCAGGAAGCGCTGCTCGCCATGCTGACCCAGGCAGGCTTCACGCAGGCGCGCTATCACAATCTCTCGGGCGGCATCGTCGCGGTGCACCGCGGCTTCAAGACCTGATGCCTTCGACCCCACCGTGGCTTGCGGGCGCCGAGGCCATGATCAACCGAAACATCAACGCGTCCGCCAAGGCGCGGGGGCTGCTCGCGCGCCTCGAGGGCACGCGCCTTGACCTCGAAGTTCGCGGCTTGCTGCGCCTTTGCACCGCCGCCCACACCGGGCATCTGTCGATCATGCGCACCGAGGATGGAGAGGCGAACGCCACCATCTCGGGCAGCGCCGGAGCGCTCTTGATGCTTTTGCGGGAATCCGGGCCGAAGATGAGCGCCGCGGCTGCGAACAGCGGCGTGTCCATCCGCGGCGATGCGGAGGTTGCGAATCTCTACAAGGAGCTTCTGGTGAGCGCGCGCCCCGACCTGGAGGAGGAGCTGTCGCGCTTCATCGGCGACATGCCGGCGAGGCAGCTGTCGCGCGCGGCGCAGGGCGTCATCGACTGGCTCAAGGATGCGCGCCGCACTGCCGGCGAAAACATCGCCGAGTACCTCACCGAGGAGAGCCGCGACCTGGTGTCCACGACCGAGCTGGAGGAGTTCCTGGCGAGCGTCGACGGGGTGCGCGAGGCCGCCGACCGCCTCGAAGCGCGCCTCAAGGTATTGGAAGGACGCGCAAGGAGTGCCACCTGATGCGTCTGCGGGTAATGCGCCGGCTGCTGCAGATTCAACGCGCGCTGGTGCGCCATCGGCTCGATGAGTTCGTGCGCGCCACGCACCTGTACCGGCCGGTGCGCCTGTTGCGCCTGGCATCCCCCTGGACCTGGTTCGAACGCCGCGTGCAGGCGCCGCGGGGAGTGCGCCTGCGACTTGCGCTCGTGGAGCTGGGGCCGATTTTCGTGAAATTCGGCCAGGCGCTCTCCACGCGCCGCGATCTGCTTCCGCCCGACATCGCCGAGGAACTCGCCAAGCTGCAGGACCGGGTGCCGCCGTTCGAAGGCGCGGTCGCGGTGAGCATCTTGGAACGCACCTACGGTGCGCCGGTAACCGAAGTGTTCTCGAGTTTCGACGCCAAGCCGCTGGCGGCCGCCTCCATCGCACAAGTGCACGTCGCAACCCTCAAGGACGGCGGCGAGGTCGTGGTCAAGGTCTTGAGACCCGGCATGCGGGAAATCATCGATCTCGATCTCGAGGTGCTCGACGCCCTGGCGCAGCTCGCCGACCGCTACTGGGAGGAGGCCCGCGCGGTCCGGCCTGTAGAAGTGGTGCGCGAATATAGAAAGACCGTTCTCGACGAACTCGACTTGTTGCGCGAGGCCGGCAACGCGGCGCAGCTCAAGCGCAACTTCGCCGGTTCGCCGCTGTTGTACGTGCCGGTGGTGTATTGGGATCTCTGCCGCAGCAACGTCATGGTGATGGAGCGCATCCACGGCATCATCGTCAGCCAGATGGACGAGCTGCGCGCACGCGGAACCGACATCGCAAAGCTCGCCGAGAACGGGGTGGAAATATTCTTCACCCAGGTGTTCAGACACAACTTCTTCCACGCCGACATGCACCCGGGCAACATTTTCGTGCAGGTGGACGATCCGAAGAATCCGCGCTATGCGGCAGTCGACTTCGGCATCGTCGGCACGCTGCAGCCGCGTGATCAACATTATCTGGCGGAGAATTTCCTGGCGTTCTTCGACCGCAATTATGCGCGCATCGCCAAACTGCATATCGAGTCGGGCTGGGTTCCGCCCGGCACGCGCGTCGACGAGCTGGAGTCGGCGGTACGCACGGTATGCGAACCCATCTTCAACAAACCGTTGAAGGAAATATCCTTCGCGCAGGTGCTGTTGCGCCTGTTCGAGACCGCGCGCCGCTTCAACATGCAGGTGCAGCCGCAGCTCATCCTGCTGCAGAAGACCCTGTTCAATATCGAGGGCCTCGGGCGGCAGCTGTATCCCGAGTTGGACCTGTGGAAGACCGCGCGGCCGGTGCTGGCGCAATGGATGCGGGAACGCGTGAGCCCGTTGACCATCGCCAAGGAGATCCGCAGCAACTGGCCGGACGCGCTGCTCGCGCTTCGCGAGTTGCCGGACGTGATGCGTGGCGCGCTGCGCGAGGCCTCGCAGCCGAAACCACGCCCGCTCGATGCCGAGACGCTGCGCGAAGAGGCGCGGCGGCTCGAGTCGCATCGCGAGCTCACCGTGTTCAGCGCGCTGCTATGGGTCTCGGGCCTGGCGTGGCTCGCGCTTGCTCATCGCTTCGTGTGGCTCGGCTGGGTGCAGATGCTCGCGGCCATCGGCATGTTCCTGCGCATGCGCAGTTCGCGGCCGTGAGGATTCCGGTCGCAAGCTCCACGAGCTATCGCGGTCGCAATGAGCGCCCCAACCTGTTGCTGTTGGCGGCGTTCGTGATCATCGCCTTGGGCGCCGGCGTGATCACCTACCTTCTGGGACCCGCAACCTCTCCGGAGGCGGCGCATTGGTACGGCTCGCTCATCAAGCCGGCGTGGATGCCGCCCTCGCGCTGGTTTGCGCCGCTTTGGGCCACGCTCTACGGACTCATGGCGCTCGGCGCGTGGCTCATATTCCGGGAGCGCTATCATCGCGCCCGCGGCATCGCGCTGTTCGCCTACTGGCTGCAGCTGCTGCTGAATGCGGCCTGGGCGCCGGTGTTTTTCGTCACCCGCAGCATCGGCGCGGGACTCTTCGTCACGCTTGCCCTGCTGTTTGCGGTCGCCTGGACGGTGCGCGAGTTCGGAAGGGTGCGCGCGTCGGCTGCGCTTCTCATGCTGCCGTACTTCGCATGGCTGTGCGTGGTGGTGGCCATGAACTACGAAATCTGGGCGCTGAATCCTTAACCACAAAAGCGCAATCGCATCGCTGTAGGTGTAGGATTACGATCCGAAGCGAGAACCCGCTGATCCTTTTTTTGTGGCCCTCCCATCAATCTATGCACGCTGCGTCGAGTACATCTGCGCGAGAATCCGGGTACAAAGTAACCTGTGCCAATCCGCCGCGTGCGGTATTAGCTAACTACTCCGCTGCATTCGAAGCGCGATGTACTCGACTGCAGCGAGCCGATCGGGATGTCCTTGTTCACCCACCCCGCTTCCTGCATTGACTTCACGACGCGGCAATACTTCCGGTAGCACGGCGCCGAGCGCATCCCGCCGGTTTAATTCTGCGCATCTGGCCGCGCCGCGCACGCAGCTGCTGTCCAACGGCCGCTACTCAGTCATGTTCACGGCCGCCGGCTCCGGCTACAGCCAGTACCGCGATGTCGCGGTTACCCGCTGGCGCGAGGATCCGACCTGCGATCCTTATGGATACTACGTTTTCCTGCGCGACGTGCGCGACGGACAGGTTTGGTCGGCAGGCTATCAGCCCACCGGACGCGAACCCGAGTCGTACGAGGCCAACTTCTTCGAGGATCGCGCCGAAATCGTCCGCAAGGACGGTGCAATCGTCACCCACTACGAGTGCTGCGTGGGTTTCGAGGACGACATCGAGGTGCGCCGCGTATCGCTCACCAATCAGGCACGCACCGCGCGCGACATCGAAATCACCAGCTATCTCGAGGCGGTGCTCGGCAACGCGGCTGGGGACGCCGCGCATCCGGCATTTTCCAAGATGTTCGTGCAGACCGAGTTCGTGGCGGAGGGCAATGCGCTACTGGCGGCGCGCCGGCCGCGGGATGCGGGCGAGGCGGCGCTTACCGCGGTGCATTTCTGCATCCTGGAAGGCAATGCCGTCGGCACCCTGCAGTACGAAACCGACAGGGCGCGCTTCTTGGGCCGCGGGCACGATCTACGCAACGCCGTGTCCATCATGGACGCGCGTCCTTTATCCAATACCGTCGGCACGGTGCTCGATCCGGTGCTCTCGCTGCGGCACCGGGTGCGCATCGAGCCGCGCTCCACGGTGCGGCTTTCGTTCCATCTCGGCGTCGCGGCGAATCGCGCGCAGGCGCTCGCGCTGGTCAAGAAGTACTCGGATCCGGCGAGCCACGCACGAGTGCGCGCAGAGGCGCAACGTGGCGCGCAGGAGCTTTTGACTCAGCTCGGCTGCTCCGCTGACGATGCCAAGGCGTATCAGGAACTCGCCAACCGCCTGCTCTACTTCGGATCATCGCTGCGTGCGCCGCGCGAGGTGCTCGGCCGCAACTCAGGCAGCCAACGCGACCTTTGGGCCCGCGGCATCTCGGGGGATGCGCCGATCGCGCTGCTCGCCGTCGAGGCGGAGGCGGGCCTGAAATCGCTCGCGCAGATGCTGCGTGCCCAGGAATACTGGCGCCGCAAGGGCCTGAATGCCGACCTGGTCGTGCTCAATGACATCGGCGGCGACGCGGCCGTCCAGGCCACGCTCAAGTCCACCATCGATGCCTACAAGGCGGGCGTTTCCGCGACCGGCGCGCGCGGTGCGGTGGTGCTCATCGAGGGCGCCGCCCTCAGCGCGCACGACCGCGATGTTCTTGCCGCCTCGGCACGCGTCTATCTGAACGCGCGCGCCGATGACTTTCACGCCCAGGCGATCCGCGGGGTTGATTTGGCGCCGCGCCGCCGCCGGCGCCGCGAAAATCTCGATGTAGCCTCGCGCGCCGAGGGCGCGCGGCCGAGCGCGGCGCTGGAGTTCTACAACGGCGTCGGGGGATTCGCGCAGGACGGCCGCGAGTACGTCACGAACCTGAGCGAATCTCACTGGACTCCGGCACCCTGGGTGAATGTCGTCGCCAACCCGAACTTCGGGTTCCTGGCTTCGGCCGACGGTTGCGGCAGCACCTGGTCGGCCAACGCACAGCAGAATCAGCTCACGCCCTGGTGCAACGACCCGGTGTCCAATACGCCGGCCGAGGCGATATATCTGCGCGACGAGAAGAGCGGCGATCTGTGGAGCGCCACCGCATTGCCGATCCGCGAGGGTGCCCTGAGCTATGTGGTGCGGCACGGCTTTGGCTACACACGCTACGAGCACTTCTCGCACGGCATCGCGCTGGAGCTCACCCAGTTCGTGCCCTTGAACGACAACGTGAAGATCTCGCGGCTGAAGATCACCAACCGCTCGGGCGAAGCACGACGCCTGTCGGTCACCCACTATGTCGACTGGGTGCTCGGCAACCAACGCGCCCGCTCGGCGCCCTACATCGTCACGGAGCTCGAGCCGAACAGCGGCGCGCTGCTCGCCCGCAATCCCTTCAACGCGGACTACGCGGCGCAAATCGCCTTCATCGACGCCGGCGGGCGGCAGAACACCTACACCGGGGACCGCTGCGAGTTCATCGGACGGCACGGCACGCTCGCCGAGCCCGTGGCGCTGCTCGGGCTCGACGTGCTGAGCAACCGGCTGGGCGGCGGACTGGATCCCTGTGGCGCCACCCAGAGCGTATTGGAACTGCAGGCCGAAGAAAGCACGGAGCTCACCTTGAGCCTCGGCGTCGCCGACTCGCGCGAGGCGGTGAAGGATCTCATCGCCCGAGTGCGCAGCGCGGATGCCGATGCGCTCCTGAAGGAAGTTCGGGATTTTTGGGATCGCACCTTGGGCGCTATCCAGGTGAAGACACCGGATCGATCTTTGGACCTCATGCTGAACGGATGGCTTCTCTATCAGGTGATTGCCTCCCGGGTATGGGGCCGCACGGCATTCTACCAGTCGAGCGGCGCTTACGGCTTTCGCGACCAATTGCAGGACGTCATGGCGCTCACCGTGGCGCTGCCGGGCGAGACCCGCGCCCACATCCTGCGGGCGGCGGCGCGACAGTTCCTCGCCGGCGACGTGCAGCACTGGTGGCTGCCCACCACCGGCCAGGGCATCAAGACACGGATTTCCGACGATCGCATCTGGCTGCCCTTCGTGGTTGCCCGCTATCTGGAGGCGACGGCCGACGAGACCATCCTCGAGGAGGCGGTCCCCTATCTGGAGGGCGGCCCGCTGCCGGAAGGCCAGAACGAGCAGTTTGCCGCACCGGGTGCGCTGCCGGCCGAAAGCCTGTTCGCGCACTGCGTGCGCTCGCTCGACTCCTCGCTCACGATCGGCGCCCACGGTCTGCCCCTGTTCGGCACCGGCGACTGGAACGACGGCATGAACCGCGTCGGGATCGGCGGCCGCGGCGAAAGCGTGTGGCTCGGTTGGTTCCTGCACCTCGCCCTGACGCGCTTCGCGGATATCGCCGAGCGGCGCGGCGATCGGGACAAGGCGGAAAACTGGCGCAAGCACGCATTTGCGTTGAACCAGGCGATAGAACGCGAGGCCTGGGACGGCGATTGGTACCGCCGCGGGTATTACGATGACGGCACGCCCTTAGGCTCGGTGGTGAGCGAGGAGTGCCGCATCGACTCCATCGCTCAGTCCTGGGCCGTGATCTCGGGTGCTGCCGATCGCAGTCATGCGCTGCGCGCCATGGCGGCGGTCAATGCGCAACTGGTCAGCCGCAGTGACGGCCTGATAAAACTGTTCACCCCCGCCTTCGATCAGACCCCGCACGATCCCGGATACATCAAGGCGTATCCTCCGGGCCTGCGCGAGAACGGCGGCCAGTACACCCATGCGGCCATGTGGACGACTCTGGCGTTCGCGCTTCTCGGCAACGGCGAGCGCGCGGTGGAGCTGTTCTCGCTGCTAAATCCCATCAATCATTCCAGTACACGCGCTGGCATCCACCGCTACAAGGTGGAACCGTATGTCGTTGCCGCCGATGTCTATTCGGCACCCGCGCACGTCGGCCGCGGCGGCTGGACCTGGTACACGGGCTCTGCGGCCTGGATGTATCGCACCGGCGTCGAGGGCATCCTGGGCATCAATCTTTCCGGCAACCTGCTCAAGGTGTCGCCCGCAATACCCAAAACCTGGAACGGCTTCGAGTTCACTTTGAAATTCGGCACCTCGCGCTACCGGGTGGAGATTGAAAATCGCCGCGGCGGCGAACGCACAGCGATGCAAGCCACGCTTGATGGTCAACCCCTCAGCGGCGACACCTGCGAGTTCACCCTGGTCGATGACGGACGGTATCACTACGCCAAGGTGAGACTCGGCGGATAGGCCCGGAGGGCGTCAAGGCTCGGGATGATGGCCGCGCAGCTGCCCGATGAGCTTCGAAATCAGCATCTTGCCGACGGCGCTCGCAGGCACCAGCCGTAACAGGCGCAGCGCCACGGCGGGGCGCGCGATCAACAGGCCGCCGACCAATGCTCCCACCGCCCCCAAGCCGCGGCTCGACAGCAGGGCGCGCATGGTGCGGCTGCGAGGAAACTCGGTATTGGCGGGGTTCGGCTGGCCGTTCACGGTGGGTTCCGGCGGCGGTGGGTCGAGCACCTCGCGCAGTTCCTCGCGCGACTGCACGAGGCGCGCGAGCGCAGCTTTCCGGGCGATGGCGTCGCGTTCCATCATGAGCGCGGCCCCTCGTCTCCGGAAAGTATCTTCTCCAAGAGCAGACGGTCCTGCTCCCACTCGCGCTTAAGATCGGCGAGAAACGGCGACCGGCGCCGCGCGAGGCTCGCCTGATAGAGCAGCGCCCCGATCGCGACAATGAGAAAGCCGCCGGCAAGCCAGGCTATCGCGGTCACGCGATGCGGAGTGTCCCAGTAGTAGGCGATCAACGCGACGCAGGCGAATAGCAGCGTGAAGAAAACACAGAATGCCGCAATCAATGCGGCGACGAGGCTTGCGCTGATTTCGCGCTGCGCCCGCGCGATATCGAGCGCGAACAGCTCACCGTAAGCTGCGAGGTGGCGCAGCAGCGCAGGTGCCGCCTTCGGCAATGACCAAAGCGCGCGCACCTATGCCCTTAGGAACGACGCGTCGCGAGAATTCCTACGACGGCGCCCACGAGAGCCGCAATGCCCACCGCTTGCCAGGGGCTTTCGCGTACGTAGTCATCGGCGGTGCTCGCGGCGGTCTGCGCGTGGCGCCTGATGGTGTCGGCGCCGTCGGCGAGGCTCTGCTTGGTCGCGTCCACCGCCTTCAACACCTTGCCGCGCACGCGCACCACATCCGCATCCTTAAGATCCGCGATGCGTGCCATAAGGTCCTCGACATCCGAGATCAGGTTCTTGATTTCGGCGGACGCAGCCGTTTTGACGTTGTCGATGCCATCGCCTAAATCGTCTTTGAGGCGTCGGCCGCTGGCGCGTGCTTGGTCCGCGGTTCCACTGAAGTTGTTTTCCATGTTTCCTCTCCTAAAGCGTCAATATGAGGGGCAGCGTACGGCGCGAGCCATCGGCCCGCACCCGGCCGTGCCTGTAGGAATCAGCTCACATGCTAGACTTCCGGGGCGCTACCGTTAGGCACTTTACATGAAAATCTTCGGCGAGGAACTTGGCGCGACGGGGCGTTGGTACATTGCCCTGCCGCCCATACTGTTGGTCGGTTTTCTGATCGGCCTGTTCTTCGTCGCGGTCGCCAGCCAGACCCGGCTGAACGCCGCGAGCGAGCGGGTCCATGCCTCGCTGGTCCGCCAGCAAGCGCTGGTGGAGTTCTCCGCGCTCATTTCCGATGCCGAATCGGCGCAGCGCGGCTACCTGCTGACCGGCGAGACCTCCTACCTCAAGCCCTACCGCACCGCGGCCTCCCAGACCACGCCCGCCCTCGATCGGGTGCACGCCGCCTACGGCGGTGACGATGACCCGCAGTTCCGGCAGTTGCGGCTGCTCACCGGCAGAAAGCTCGGCGAGCTCGAAGACGGCATCGCGCTCTACAGCAAACGTGCTCACTCCGCGGCGGTATCGATCGATGCGGATGCCGGCACCCATACGGCGGATCAGATCGATGCGCTCATCAGCAACATGCGCTCGGTCGAGGCGGCCCGGCTCGCCGCCGCGACAGGCGTGTGGCAGGGCGAATTCCACCTCTCGCGCCTGGTGATGGCCGCCGGCGCGGTGCTGTCCCTGGCGCTGGTGTTTCTCGCCTCGCGCCTGGTGTACCAGGACATGCGGCGACGCGCGGCGCAGACCACGTTTCTACGCGATCAGAAGCTCGAACTCGAGCGCCAGGTGGAGCAACGCACCCGGGATCTGGCGACGCTCTCCACCCACCTGCAGGGGGTGTCCGAGCAGGAAAAGTCCGCCCTGTCGCGCGAACTGCACGATGAACTCGGCGGCCTGCTGGTGGCGGCGCGCATGGATCTGTCCTGGCTGCAGCAGCGCCTCAAGATCGAGGATCCGGCGATGGAGCAGCGATTCCGGCGCATTCACGACTCCTTGAGCGCCGGAGTCGACCTCAAACGCCGGGTGGTGGAAGAGCTGCGCCCGACGCTGCTCGACAACATGGGACTGTTCGCCGCGCTTCGCTGGCAGTTCCGCGAAACCTGCCGGCGTCACGGCATGCGGTGCACCGAAGCCATCCCGGAAAGCGAGATGAAGATCCACCCCGATGCGGCCATCGGCGTATTCCGAATCGCTCAGGAGGCGCTCACCAACATCTTGAAGCACGCCGAAGCACATTCTGCCGACGTGAGCGTGGTGCTGACCGACCAGATCTTCACCTTGCGCGTATCGGACGATGGCAAGGGATTGCCGCACGAGGTAATCAAGGACGGCACCGGTCATGGCCTGGCGGCCATGCGGCATCGGGTGTTGGCGTTAGGAGGCACCTGCGAGGTGAGCAATCGCGAGAATGGCGGCACGCTGGTCGAGACCAGCATCCCGCTGTCCCGCATGCTGATCGTGACGAGCTGATGGTTGCGGGCCCGGCGCTCTACGCGGGCCCGCAACCGGATCTTCAGCTGCGCGGCGCGACCGGCGCGCCGTTGTCGTTGCCGATCACCACTTCGACGCGGCGGTTCAGCTGCCGGCCGCCCGAGTCGGTGTTGTTCGCCACCGGGAAGGCCTTGCCGTAACCTTCGGCGCCGATGCGCGAGGCATCGATGCCGCGCTGGGTCAGCGCTTCTTTGACCGCATCCGCGCGATGCTGTGACAACTCCTCGTTATAGGAATCCGAACCCACGCTGTCGGTGAATCCATCCACCTGCACGCGGCGCTCGGGGTGCTCGTTCAAAAACTGCACCAACTGGTCGAGCTTGCGCGCGCCGCCGGGTTTCAAGCGCGCGCTGCCGGTGTCGAACAGCACATCGCCCAGGGTCAGGACCATGCCGCGCTGGGTGGGCTGGGCCTTCAGCTGCTCCAGCTCGGCTTGCGCCCGGGCCGCCTCGTCATTCGCGGCATTCGCCTCCTGGCGGGCATTGGCGGCCTGATTCCTGGCCTGCTCGGCCTCGCGGGTACGGGCCGCGATCATGATCCGATCCCGCTCCTGCTGGCCCATGGCCACGCGCGCATCATCGGCCTTGGCCGCCGCGTGCGCCTGCGCTATGCGCGCGTTCTGGGTGGCCAGGTAAGCCGGCTGCGCGATCTGCGCATCGTTGTGGTTCTGGTAGGCGTTCTGGGCCACCGCGAGGTCCTTCTTCGCGGCTTCGAGATCGAGGGCCGCGTACTTGATGACATTGGGATCGGCCTCGGCGGCCGAAACCGCGCTTTGCGCCTGCTCCAGATCGGCGTTGGGTTTGGGTGTGCTGGCACAGGCGCCGAGCGCCAGCGCCGCACACAATCCGGCTACGTGTTTAAGTCTCATGATGCTCTCCCTCACTGTGAGGACTGATTGGTATTCTTGCTGGCTTCCTGGCGCAGCGACTCAAGACTCGCGTCAAGCTCCGTGGCGGCCTTGTGCGAGTGGTTCTCCTGAGCGGTTGCTTCCGCGAGCTGCGCATCGACGTTCGCCTGCTCGGCCAACTGCGTGGCCGGCTGCGCATCGCGGTCCGCGATCGCCTTCTCGGCGCGCGCCAGTTTGTCGCGCGCCGCCTGCATCTGCACCGGCGCATATTCGACGGCGCCGGCCTGTTCGGCGCGCTGCACCGAGGCTCGGGCCACGGCGATTTTCTCGTTCGGAATCGGAGTGCTCGCACAGCCCGCCGCTCCCAAGGCAAGCGCCGCGCCCAAGGCCGCGCCCGTCATCGTTAATTGTTTGGTTCGCATGTCGATACTCCTTTGACGGCTTCGTGCCGCTTTGCAAGCAGTGTCCACGCTGCAGGCATCAGGCGCTGACCGCCTTATCAGGTGTCCTGCGTCAGCGTTTCAAGCGTGATGGTGTAGTCCGGGCGCGGTCAGCAGTAACCCACAGCGTGTGTCCTACGCAAAAGGCGCTGCGGCGGGAGAATCGAAGGTAGCCGGGTAGGAGAGCGACCGACGCGAAGCGCGTCAGTGCTTGGAGAGGTGGGTCTCGCAGATCTCGTGCAACACTTCGGGCAGGCGGCCGTAATCGCGGGCCTTGTCGAGGAAGTGCGTGGCGCCCAAGGCAATGGCAGCGTTCTTGTATTCCGGCAGATCGTAGTTGGTGAGCACGATGATCCGCGGCTTGGCCTGCGCTGTAGCCAGCGCGCGCATCACGCCGAAACCGGTTCCCTGCTTCAAGTGAAGATCGAGGATGATGACATCGACGGACTCTTTCTTCACGGCCGCGAGTGCGGCAGCCTCGGTGTCGGCAGTACCGATGAGTTCGACGTCCGAAATCTGCCTGATGGCTTCAGTCAGACGTTCGGTCAGTACTTTCGAGTCCTCTACGAGCAAGACTCGCAACGCTTGAGCCATTAACATTGCGCCTGTTGGTATCGCGGGTTGAATTACTGAATCTTAACGGTACGCGAGCAATCGCGACGCCGATGAGAGTGCAGATAGTACTGTAAGAGTTTTCCCACCCGGTATCACTTATTGGATGAGGCCGTTGCGAAGCGCGTAAGACGTTATGTCAGCGTTTGCCGTAAAGCTCATCTTTTCCAGGATGCGGCTGCGATAGGTGCTGACGGTCTTGACGCTCAAACTGAGTTCGTTGGCAATGTCCGACACGCCGCGGCCGGCCGCGAGCTTGCAGAAAATCTGAAACTCGCGCGTCGAGAGACGGGCATGCAGCGGCTTGTCGGGATCGCCGTCCAGGTCCGCCACCAGAATCTCGGCCAGCGCCGCGCTCACGTAGCGGCGTCCGGAGAGCACCGTGCGCACCGCCTTCATGAGTTCCTCCGGCGCGCTGTCCTTGGACAGATAGCCGCTGGCGCCGGCGCGCAGCACGTTGACCGCGTACTGTTGTTCGGGCAGTCCGCTCATGACCAGCACGCGCACGCCCGGATGCCCGGTCTGGATGTGGCGCAGGATATCGAGGCCCGAGCGGTCCGGCATGTGGATGTCCAGCAGCACCAGATCCCAGTCCTGCTCGCGCAGCTGATCCAGGGTTTCATTGCCGCTGGCCGCCTCGCCGACGGCGGTGATGGTCTGATCGCCCTCTAGGAATTGCTTAAAACCGGCGCGAACTACCGCATGATCATCCGCGATGAGTACTCTTGACACTGTTTAGTCCCCCTTGAGCGCCTTAGGAATTTGCGAGCTCTTGGTTTTGCGCGGAATAACCGTTGAGCTTGTTGTACAGCGTCTTCAGGCTGCACCCCAAGGCATCGGCGGCGCGACGCTTGTTACCCTTGAAGTAATCCAGCGTGGCCTCGATGAGCGATCGCTCCATGTCGTAGATGCGGGAACCGACGCGGATGTCGAGCCGCCCGCGGCCGTCGTCCGAGTCGGCGCGCGCGGCATTCTGCAGCAGCGGGGCGAGTTCGAGAACGCCGTCGCCCAAAATGAAGGCGCGTTCGATGCAATTCTTTAATTCCCGCACGTTGCCGGGCCAGGAATGCGTCTTCAGGGTGAGCTGCGCCATGCTCGAAAGCGTCTTTTCGGTGCCCGCCTGCGCATTGAGTTCCTCGAGGAAGTGCTCCGCCAGAAGCTCGACGTCCTCGTTCCTGGTACGCAGCGGCGGCATTTCGATGGGGAACACCGCCAGGCGGTAGAGAAGATCCTCGCGCAGCTGGCCGTTCTGCACGGCTGTCATCGGGCAGCGATTGGTGGCCGATATGACCCGCACGTCGCAGTTCTGCTCGGCGTTCGCGCCCACGCGATAAAACTTCTTGGTCTCGAGCACGCGCAGCAGCCGTGTCTGCATCTCGACCGGCATCTGGGTGATCTCATCCAGCAGCAGCGTGCCGCCGTTGGCGCGTTCGAACACGCCGGCGTGGGCGCGCACCGCACCGCCGAACCCGCCCTTTTCGTAACCGAACAGCTCCGCCTCGATCAGGTTGGCGGGAATCGCGGCACAGTTGATGGAAATGAAGGGGCGGCCGCGGCGCGAGCTCGACTCATGAATGGCGCGGGCCGCCAGTTCCTTGCCGGATCCGCTCTCACCGGTCAGCAGCACGGCGGCATCCGTGGGAGCCACGCGTTCAATCAACCGAAACACCTCCTGCATGACCGGTGAGCTGCCCAGCAGCGGCGACTTCACCTCGGCCAGGGTCGGGAACGCGGGCAAGTGGGCCCGATCGGAAAAATTCAGGCTGCTGCTGGCAGTGCTCATTCGGAGGTCTCCTTAAAAGAATGCGCCCGTGTAATCGTTACACTGACACGGCAAAGATTTTTAACCGTTGTAGGACTGCCGAACCAGGGCTGGCTGCTGAACCTCACCTCAGACTTTCCGCTGTACTTTGTCGGTGTCAGTCTTACAAGGGTCATACAACTCATTGAAAAATAAGATCGAATTTGTAGGAATTGACGGCGATTCGCGACACCCGGAGACCTCGGCGGGCCCTCGGGTCGGGCTATTCAGGGGGCCGAACCGCATCTCCAGCACTGCGTGAACTGGGGTTCCAGGACCTCGCCGCACTCCGGGCAGCTCCAATTGGGACCGGCTGGCGCCTGGGCCGCCGATGCCAGGGCTTTCAGCGCCAGGGCCTCATCGCCATCCTCGACGAAGAGCTGCGGCCAGGTCTCCAGCATGGGCAGATCGCCCGCGGCACCGGCCAGGTATTGGTTACGCAGCTCGGACTGGATTCCGGCGCTCAACAGCACGTTGCGCGCGTGAGCCACCTGAATCAGCGATGCGGCGCGAAACACCCGCTTCATGAGCCTCCTGCTTAGCGCAAGCCTTCAAGGAAGGCTTTGACGTTCTCGCCGCGTTCCAGCGTCTCGACCAGTGCCGAGCCTACCACCACCCCGTCGACGTAGGGCGCGAGGCGCGCCACTTGCGCACGTGAGCGGATGCCGAATCCTGCGCAGACCGGCACGGCGGCGTTTCGCTTCACATTCTGCATGTAGGTAAGCACCTCGTCGGGCACCTCCACCGACTTGCCGGTGGTACCGGTCATGGTCACGGCGTAGATGAATCCCTTGGCTTCGCGGCACAGGCGCGCGAGGCGCTCCGGCGGGGTCACCGGCGTGACCATCTGCACCAGGGCCAGGCCCTCGCGTTCGAGTGCCTGCTTCAGTTCATCGCTCTCTTCGAACGGCAGATCCGGCACGATGAAGCCGGTTACGCCGGCCCTGGCCGCATCGCCCGGCAGCCGGCCCAGGCCGTAGGCGAGCAGCGGATTCAAGTAGCTCATGAGGAGGATGGGCGATTTCGGCCGGGGGCTGAGATCCCGAAGCTCGCTCAAGATCCAGCTCAAGCTGACGCCGTCCGCCAGCGCCTTGAAGCTCGCGCGCTGGACGGTGGTGCCGTCGGCCATGGGATCGGAAAACGGCACACCGATTTCCACCACCTCGCAAACGCCGGCGACGGCGGCGAGGTTGTCCTTAAAGGATGCGCGATCGGGAAAACCCGCGGTCAAATAGCCGACGAGCGCCGGCCGGCCTGCGCGCTTGGCCGCACCGATGGCCTCGCCGATCGCATCGCGCGCCGCCACTTCAGCCCCGCTTCAACAGGGTGTTTTGCAGGATGGGCATGTCCTTGTCGCCCCGCCCCGAACAGCTCACCAGGATGTGTGCGCCGGGATGCGCCGCGGCATAGCGCCGCGCACCGAACAGCGCGTGCGCGCTTTCGATCGCCGGCAGTATCCCCTCGTGGCGCGCGCATTCGGCGAGCGCATCGAGCGCTTCGTGGTCCGCGGCCGATTCGTAGCTGACCCGTCCGCTCTTCATGAGATAGGCATGCTCGGGACCGACGCCGGAGTAGTCGAGGCCCGCTGACACCGAGTGAGTCTCGCGCACCTGGCCGTGCTCGTCCTGCAGGATGAGCGTGTAACTGCCCTGCAAAACACCCGGCGTGCCGAAGGTGAGGGATGCCGCGTTGTCCCCAAGGCCCGCGCCGCGGCCGCCTGCCTCGACGCCGATGAGCTTGACGGCGGCATCGGCGAGAAAGGGGTGAAACAGGCCGATGGCGTTGGATCCGCCGCCGACGCAGGCAAGCGCCGCATCCGGAAGGCGGCCGGCGACCTCCAGCATCTGCGCGCGCGCCTCGCGGCCGATCACGGCCTGCAGTTCCCGCACCAGGTACGGATACGGGTGCGGACCCACCGCAGAACCCAGGGAATAATAAGTGCCGTCGGGATCCGACACCCAGTCGCGCAGCGCCTCATCGATCGCGGCGCGCAAGGTCCGGTCGCCGCCGGTCACGGGCACCACCGTGGCACCGAGCAACTGCATGCGCCCGACATTGGGTGCCTGGCGCTCGACGTCCACCGCGCCCATATACACGGTACAAGGCATACCGAGGCGCGCCGCCGCGGCGGCACTCGCCACGCCGTGCTGGCCTGCGCCGGTTTCGGCGATGATGCGTTTCGCGCCGAGGCGGCGCGCCAGCAGCGTCTGGCCCACGGCGTTGTTGATCTTGTGGGCGCCGGTGTGCGCGAGATCCTCGCGCTTGAGCCACACGTGCGCGCCCCAGCGCTTGCTCAAGCTGCCGGCGTAACTCAACGCGGTGGGCCGTCCCACCCAGCTCTTGAGCTCTTGGGCGAACTCGGCTTGAAACTCCGGCTGATGCAGATAGCGCTCGATGCCGGCCTGCAGGCGATCAAGTGCGGGAACCAAAGTCTCGGGCACGTAACGGCCGCCGAACTCGCCGTAGCGGCCCTTGGCGTCGGGAAAATTCCGGGCCTTCACGTCGCGCAGAGCGCTGCTCATGAATCCGACTCCGACTCCAACTCCGCCGCGGCGGCGCGCGCGGCGCGCACGAACTCGCGGATCATGTCCGGGTCTTTGACGCCTGGCTCGGATTCGACCCCTGAGGAAACATCCACGCCGAAGGGGCGCACCGCGTGAATCGCTTCGGCCACGTTCTGCGGCGACAGGCCGCCCGCGAGAATGACTTGCGTCTGGCGGGCCAGCTCCGCCGCGCGTCCCCAGTCGGCAAGTTCGCCGATGCCGCTGGTCGGGCCCTCGAACAGCATGCGCTGCGGCAATGGATTCGGCGTCTTGCGGCCGAAGCGCACCACCGGCATCACCTTCACGTTGTCGGGGATCTTGATCTCGCGCAGATCCTCGAAGTCGGTTTGAAAATAATCCGGCTTCAAGGTGCGGCAGATCTCGTTGACCTTCATCTGCAGCGGATGCTGCGCAACGGCGAATCGCAGGATGCCCGGCGGCGCGAGCGCAGCCAGCTGTGTCGCCTGACCGGGTGTCACCTGGCGGGGGCTGGGCGCAAACACGAAGCCGATGGCATCCACATTTGCGGCAGCGGCCGCGCTCACGGCATCGGCCGTGGTGATGCCACAAATTTTGATCCACATGGCGGGGAGTGTAGCCATTTAAGAATGCACTGTGCGCGTCGCAGCAAAAATTTCTTCCAGCAATGCAGCCGGATCATCGCGCCTCATGAGCGCCGTACCAATCAGGGCGACGCTGAAGCCGAGGTCTTTTACGCGCCTCGCGTCGGCCGCGGAATTCACACCGCTCTCGGCCACGGCGGGCCATGCGCGGGGCAGATGCGGCGCCAAGCGTTCAAATCGCGACGGCACGACCTGGAGCGTCTGCAGATCGCGACAATTAACGCCGACCAGCACCTGCTGCCGAGGACGCGAGGAGAGCACCTCTTCGGCCGCTTCGAGATCCAGCTCATCGAAAGCCTCGAGCAGGACGAACAGGCCGTAGCCCGCCGCCGCGTCCAACAACTCCGTCAGCCGCGGGCGCGAGAGCATGCGTACGATCAACAGAGCGCCTCCCGCGCCGGCGGCACGCGCTTCGGCCAACTGATAGGAATCGACCAGAAAATCCTTGCGCATGGCCGGAATCTTGAGCGGCGCGAGCGCGGCATGCGCCGCTTCGAGATGAGCAAGCTCGCCGTCGAAGCGCGAGGGTTCGGTGAGCACCGAAATGGCCGCCGCACCGCCTCTGGCATAGGCAAGGACCTTGAGCTTGCCGTCCGCCGCTTCCGGCGCCAGTGCACCGACCGCTGGTGAACGGAGCTTCAATTCGGCGATGACATCGAAGCCCGCGGCGGACAAGTTCAAGGGCGGCGCCGGCGGCAGCGCACGGATTTTCGCCTCGAGCGCGGCTTGCGGAATCGATGCCTTCGCAATTCGAGCACGCTCCTTGCTGCTGTTCGCCATTTGATCGAGGAAGTCGCTCATTCGACGATCGCCTTGGTGCGAAAGTCGCGCGCAAACTGCTGCAGGCGATGCAGCCACCTGAGTGCCACGCCGGAACTCAAAACCTCGCGCGCCCGTTCGATACCGGCGCCGATCGAGAGCGCACGGCCTGCAATGGTGAGCGCCATCCCGGCCTGCAGAAGCAGCGCCGAGCGGTGCGGCCCCTGATCCTCGCCCTCGAACACCTTGAGCAATTCGCGCAGATTGTGCGCGGCATCGGCTCCTGCCAGATCAGCGGGAGCGCAGCGCACGATGCCGAAGGCTTCGGGGTCGATATCGCAGCGCTTGACGCGGCCCGCTTCGACTTCGTAGCAAAGCGATGGCCCGAGAGGCGTGGCTTCGTCCCAGCCTGCCGCTCCGTGCACCACCCAGGCGCGAGTCAGCGGCGTGCCGGCAAGCGTTTCGGCCATGAGTTTCGCAGCGTCCGCATCGAAAGCGCCCACCAGCAGAAAGCGCGGCGCTGCCGGATTGGTCAAGGGTCCCAGCAGATTGAACACGGTGCGCACGCCCAGGGCGGCGCGGATCGGCGCCAAGCTCTTCATGGCCGGATGGAAATACGGCGCAAAAAGGAATGTGAATCCGGTGGCGCGAAAACATTCAGCGGCACCATCCTCGTCGAGCGGCATGGCGAGGCCCAGCGCCTCGATGAGGTCCGCGCTGCCGGACTTGCTGGAGATCGAGCGGTTGCCGTGCTTGATGACCGGCAGTCCGCAGGCCGCGGTAAGAAGCGCGGCGCCTGTCGACAGGTTCAAGCTGCCCGACGCATCGCCGCCGGTGCCTACGATGTCGATCGCGTCGGGCGATGCCGGCAGGTCCGGCTTTCGCGACAACGAACGCATGGCGCCGGCAAAGCCGCGCACTTCGGCAGCCGTCACGCCCTTCGTCCGCAGCGCCACCAGCAGCGCACCGGCGAGCGCGGGCGGCAGGCTGTCGCTGGTGAGCTCCTGCAGCAGCGCGGCCGCATCGCCCTCGGCAAGATCGTGCCCCGTGAGCAGCCGTTCGAGTGTGTGGCGCGCGCTTGCCATGCTTAACCCTTCAAGAAATTGCCCATGAGATCGGGGCCCTGCGGCGTGAGCACGCTTTCGGGATGGAATTGGACGCCTTCGATGGGCAGGCTGACGTGCCGCACCCCCATGATCTCGCCCATGTCGGTGCGGGCGGTCACCTTCAGACTCGGCGGTATGCTTTCCGGCGCGGCGATCAGCGAGTGGTACCGGCCGGCCTCGAAATTCTGCGACAGGCCGCGGTAGACGCCGTCGCCATCGTGCTGCACGGTGGAGACCTTGCCGTGCATCAAGCGCCCTGCGCGCACCACCTTGCCGCCGAACACCTCGACCAGCGATTGATGGCCGAGGCACACGCCGAAGATGGGCCTTCGGCCGGCGAACGCTTCAATCATGGCCATGGAAACCCCGGCATCCTGCGGCGTCCCGGGACCCGGCGAGATCACCAGGTGGCTGTGATCGCCCTTCAGCGCCTGCGCCACGCTGATGGCATCGTTGCGATGCACCTCGACCTGGGCGCCGAGCACCAGAAACGCCTGCACCAGGTTGTAGGTGAACGAGTCGTAGTTGTCGATCAGAAGAACTTTGGCTTGCATGCGTTACAGTCCCTGTGCGGCGAGTTCCAGCGCGCGCCTCAACACCGCACTCTTGGCCATCAGCTCCTCGAACTCGGCCTTGGGCGAGGAGTCGGCCACGATGCCGCCGCCGGCCTGGTAGCTGTAGGCGTCGCCGCGGAACACCAGCGTGCGGATCGTGATGGCCATGTCCATGTCGCCGTGCCGCCCGAAATAACCCACCGTGCCACCGTACAGCTGTCGTCCCACCGGCTCCAGTTCATCGATGATTTCCATGGCGCGCACTTTCGGCGCGCCCACCAGGGTGCCGGCCGGAAAGGTCGCGGCGAAAAGATCGAACGCGTCGCGCCCGGCGGCGAGACGACCCTTCACGCCGCTCACGATGTGCATGATGTGGCTGTAACGCTCGATCACGCGGTAAGGATCGACGTGCACCGAACCCGCGGTCGCGACGCGGCCGAGGTCGTTGCGCGCAAGGTCGACCAGCATCACATGCTCGGCGTTCTCCTTCGGATCGGCGAGCAGCTCCGTCTCCAAGGCCAGATCCAGCGCCTCGTCGGCGCCGCGCGGCCGAGAGCCGGCGATGGGCCTGAGCTGCGCATTTCCAGCGTGACATTTCACCAGCGCCTCGGGCGAGGAGCCGACCACGGTGATATCGCCGAGTTCGCAGAAGTACATGTAGGGCGAGGGGTTCAGCAGCCGCAGCGCGCGGTACACCTCGAAGGGCGAGAGCGCATGGCTGCCTTCGAAACGCGACGCCAGCACCAGCTGATACACATCGCCGGCCGCGATGTACTCCTGGGCGCGGCGCACCCGTTCGGCATGCTCGGGTTCCTTGAGCGAGGGCAGCGCGGGCGAGAGCTTGCCTTGCGCCAAAGATACCGGCACCGCACCGCGCAGCGCCCTGATCACCTCGGTGCGAAGTGCCTGACGCTCCGCTTCGCTGCCCGCGTGCAGCAGCGCCACGCCGCGGGTCAGGTGGTCGAACACCAGCAACGAGCGCGGCGCCACGTAGTGCGCATGCGGGGTTTCGCTGTCGTTCAAACTCCGGCCCTTGATGCGCTCGAAGTAGCGCACCGCATCGTATGCAGTGAAGCCGACGAGTCCGCCCGACAGCGGCACGCCGGGGATGTCGGGTTTGGGCTGCGGCGCCATGGCGAGCGCTGCGCGCAATCTTGCGAGGAGCGCATCGCGCGAATCGGGACGCGGTTCCGTGCGACCGTCGATCGACAGCCCCTCGGCCGTCAGACGCACCTCCAGGCACTCGCCGAAGCCGATGAACGAGTAACGCGCAAGCCGCTCGCCGCCCTCGACGCTTTCCAAAAGAAAGCGTGGCCGGAACGGCGCCAATTTCAGATACGCCGAGACCGGCGTATCTAAGTCGGCAGCAATATCAAATGGTGGCTTCATTTTTCACACGCACATAAAAAAACCCATCACCGTTCGCGCGGAGATGGGTTCTGGGTATTTGGGAAAACTAAATCTTTAAGCGGCCAGCGCCCACTCCTTAGGTTGGAATTCGCCACCACCAAGCACTGCAAAGGACGGGCATCGCTGACATAGGCTTTTAGTATCGCTGCGCGCAGCCTTGAGCGTCAAGCCTTCTGCGGCGCCGCCTCGATGCTCTTCTTGCACTTGCGCGACAGCTCGACGAACTTCGGCGTGAGACCCACGTCCTCGTACACCGGGTCGCCGTGGTCGTCGCGCGAAATAACCTTCGGTCCGCGCTCGTAGGGCATGGCGGCGGCGATCTCATCCAGTCCGGCGTGGAGCAGATCGGTGATGAGGTCCTCCACCGTCTGGCCCGGGAACAGCTCCGTGAGCGCATGCAGCCTCGCAGCATCATCCACCGGGAGGCGGATGCTGTACTCGCGCACCGTCTTTTGCGGGGCGGCGGTCTTTTTCCATCGATCCAACAAGGACTTGAATTTCACGGCTATCGCCCAACCTCAAACTGGATAGTCAGAGCGCCATTATAGTCCGCGCCACGCGCCGAAAGACCGTGGCTCAATCGGCAAGTCCGTACAATTGGCGCAGATTTTTAGGATCCGACCCCATCAGTTCCAGCACCGAAAACAGCATCAATCCGCGCCCGGCCGCCGCTACCGCGCATGCGCCGCCCGAGGAACCCGAAAGACCGACCTGGCGGATGGGCATGCATGGGGTGTTCGTCTACACCCGGCGCGCGCTTGAGCTGGTCTGGACCACCAACCGGCCGCTCTCGATCGCCCTGGGCGCCCTCACATTGGTCGCCGGCGTGCTGCCGGCGGGCGTCGCCTTCATCGGCTCGAAGATCGTGGACGCGGTGATCCAGGCGGCCGCGCTGCACGCGCACGGCGGCGCCGCCCACTACGGCGAGGTGTTGAAGTACGTTGGCATCGAGGCGGTCCTGGTGGCGATGATCGCCATGGCGCAACGGGGAATTTCGCTGGCTCAGTCGCTGCTGCGGGCGCAGCTCGGACAGCGGGTCAATGTCATGATCCTCGCCAAGGCTCTCACCCTGGATCTCACCCAGTTCGAGGATTCCGAGTTCTACGACAAGCTCACGCGCGCGCGACGCGAAGCTTCGAGCCGCCCCTTGAGCCTGGTGATGCGCACTTTCGGCATCATCCAGAACGCGGTATCGCTCGCCTCCTTCGGCGGACTCTTGATTCGTTTCTCGCCGTGGGCGGTGGTGCTGTTGGTGCTCGCGGGACTTCCGGCATTCGTCGCGGAAGCCAAGTTCTCGGGTCAGGCGTTTCGTTTGTTCCGCTGGCGCGCGCCCGAGTCGCGCATGCAGACATATCTGGAGGCGGTGCTTGCGCGCGAGGACTATGCCAAGGAGGTCAAGCTGTTCGAACTCGGCCGCCGCTTCCTCGACCGCTATCGCGACATCTTCGAGCGCCTGTATCGCGAAGATCGCGACCTGACGCTGCGGCGCGATGCGTGGGGTTTTGCCTTGGGACTGCTCGGCACCGCGACGCTCTATGGCGGCTATGCCTGGATCGCCGGGGCCACGGTCCTTGGGCGCATGACGGTGGGGCAGATGACCATGTATCTTAGCCTGTTCCGCCAGGGACAGGCTTCGGTGAGCGCCGCGCTCTCGGCGATCGGCGGCCTATACGAAGACAATCTGTACCTGTCGAATCTCTACGAGTATCTGGACGAGCCGGTGCGCGCGCCGAGCGCGGGCCGTCGGACGCAAGGGCCAAATCCGGGCGATGGCGTGCGCTTCGAAGCAGTGGAATTCGTATATCCCGGTGCGCAGGTCCCGGCCCTCGCAGACATCAACCTGCACGTGAAGCCCGGCGAGAGCCTAGCCCTGGTCGGCGAGAACGGTTCCGGCAAGACCACGCTGATCAAACTTCTGACCCGGCTCTACGAACCAACGCGCGGTCGCATCCTGCTCGACGGGCTGGATCTTGCCGACTGGGACGAGGGCACCCTGCGGCGGCGCGTCGGGGTGATTTTCCAGGACTTCGCGCGTTATCAGCTGCTGGTGGGCGAGAACATCGGCGCCGGGGATGAACGCGCCTTCGACGACGAGGCGCGCTGGAAGGCCGCGGCCACCAAGGGACTCGCGGAAGAATTCGTCGCGCAGCTGCCGCAGACTTACCGCACGCAGCTCGGCAAGTGGTTCAAGGACGGACGCGAACTGTCCGGCGGGCAGTGGCAGAAAATCGCGCTGGCGCGCGCCTTCATGCGCAGCGATGCCGACATCCTGGTGCTTGACGAACCGACCGCGGCCATCGATGCCGGCGCCGAGGCCGAAGTGTTCGAGCACTTCCGGGAGCTCACCCGCAACCGCATCGCCATCGTCATATCGCACCGCTTCTCCACAGTGCGCGTCACCGACCAGATCCTGGTGCTGGAGAACGGGCACATCGTCGAGCGCGGCAGCCACGAGTCGCTGATGGCGCTCGACGGACGTTACGCGAAGCTTTTCTCGTTGCAGGCGCGCGGCTACCGGTAAGCCGCGCGCCTTGCCGCGTTCGATCTCAACGCTGCGGCGGCCACGCCGGCGGCGTGATGCCGA
The DNA here is from genome assembly GCA_036494165.1 of Steroidobacteraceae bacterium. Taxonomy (GTDB): domain Bacteria; phylum Pseudomonadota; class Gammaproteobacteria; order Steroidobacterales; family Steroidobacteraceae; genus Bog-1198. The sequence continues at coordinate 81,357 of DASXOQ010000142.1, read as the reverse complement.
ACTGCTTGGCGTATTCACCGTTCAGCCGCTGCCATTCGAAGTTCATGGCATCGCCCGCGACAATGCGGCCCAGCGGTTCACCCGCCAGATACTGGTCCATGACGTCGATGCAGATGTGCCAGCCGGCCGCCCCCATGGAAATGAAGTTCTTGGGGATGTTGTGCCAGAGCGTGAGCCGTGTGCCGACACCCGCGGGCTCCAGCTGCCAGCGCAGGTCGTTGCCACCCCAGTGATACTCGAGGAGACTCGGCGCCTCCGCACGGGTCACTTCTGTATCGTCGGTGATCTGTTTCGGCGCGCCCACGGTGGTGAGCGTGACCGGTCCGACGGCGTCCAAGCTGCGGTCTGCGTCGAAGGGCGCCCATTCGCGCAGTTCCTGCTGACTGGTGAGCGCTTCCCACACCTTGACGGGTGGATGGCGCAGCTCCCGCACCAGAACCAATGTCCACTTCGCCCCGTCCTTGCGCACTTCGGCGCCGACCGCGGGGCCCGGTTTATAGCTAGCACGGTTCATCATCGTTTCTTTCCTTTCTTGGGTACTGGGTTCATGCGATCGAGATGCCGCTCGAGCGCGTCGATGTGCACCGACCAGAAGCGCCGAAACTGCTCAAGCCAGGCGTCCATTTCCATGAGCGGCTCCGGTCGGATGCGGTAGAGACGCCGCTGCGCGGCAACCCGCGATTCGACGAAGCCCGCGTCCTTGAGCACCCGCAGGTGCTTCGAGACCGAGGGCTGCGAGAGCTTGAGTTCTTCCTCGAGATCGCCGACCGAGCGCTCCTCCAAGGCAAGGAGATTGAGGATGGCCCGGCGATTGGGTTCTGCAATTACGGCAAAGGTAGATTCCATGGGCGTATATTCTCATACAGTTATATAACTGTCAAGGCACATACAAATCGAAGCCGCCGCGCGACCGGAGCCGCGCACGGAGGATTTGGGCCGTGCGCGAGGCTTGAAAAAAGGATTTTTGCTGCCAATTTGGGCGCGAACGTCTAGGCTTAACGACCTTCCCGCACAAGGTGCAGACATGACCAGGATTTTCGCCGCGCGGCCCCGTCCCATCGTTCCAGCGCTGCTGTCGGCAGCGGCGCTTTTGGCCGCCTGCCATCGCCAGCAGCCTCCGCCGCCCGCCGCAGAGACTCAACCCGCGCAAAAGCCGCTCAGCATCGAGCTTGGCAAGTACCGCGCGGTGCTGGCGACTCCGGGGGGCGATCTGCCCTTCTTCATTTCGCTGGTGCGCGAAAACGACCAGGTTGCCGCCTACCTGATCAACGGGCCGGAGCTCCTACCCATTCACGAAGTCACGCTCACCGGCTCGCATCTCGAGATCATGATGCCGGGGTACGAGAACAAGATCACCGCCGACGCCGCGGGCGACACATTGAGCGGCGAGCTCGCTCTATCGAAATTGAACGGCAACGACCAGCACATTCCCCTGACCGCCAAGCTCGGCGCGAATTACCGGTTCTTTCCCGTTGCCCCCGCCGGCGACGAAGCGCCGAACAACATCAATGTGAACGGTCGCTGGGCCGCGACCTTCACAGACAGCGATAACACCAGCGAGAAGGATGTCGGCGAGTTCGCGCAGGACGGCGATGTGGTCACCGGCACCATCCTCACGCCCACAGGCGATCACCGCTATCTGGCCGGCCAGGTGCGCGGCAACGAGCTGTATCTATCCACCTTCGACGGCGCGCACGCATTTCTATACAAAGCCACCCTCGGCGCCGACGGCACCTTGAAGGGCGATTTCTGGTCGGGACTCAAGTCGCACGAAACCTTCGTCGCGAAGCGCGATGCCAATGCGCACCTGGTCGATCCTTACGCGTATACCAAGATGAAGCGCGGCGAGAAGCACTTTGCCTTCGCCTTCCCGGATTTGAACGGCAACACCGTCACCAACAACGATCCGAAGTTCAGGGGCAAGGTCCTGATCGTGGCGCTCGCCGGCAGCTGGTGTCCCAACTGCCACGACGAGGCGGCATTTCTGGAACCTCTGTATCGCGACTACCGCGACCGGGGCGTTGAAGTCGTGTCGCTCATGTTCGAGCACTTCGGCGATTTCCCGCGTGCCGCCGCGGCGACGCAGCGCTTCCGTCAGCAATACAGCATCGATTACACCACGCTGATTGCCGGGGTTTCCGACAAGGACGAGGCAGGCAAGAAGCTCCCCATGCTGTCGAAGTTCCTGGCTTTTCCCACCACCGTGTTCATCGACAAGAAGGGCAACGTGCGCAAGATCCATACCGGCTTCACCGGGCCGGCGACCGGCGGGCACTATACGGAATTCGTCAACGAGACCAAGGCCGAACTCGACAAGCTGGTCGCGGAGAAGGGTTGATGCCCTCGTTCGACGTGGTTTCCGAAATCGACGGACACGAGCTCACCAATGCGGTGGATCAGGCGGTGCGCGAACTGTCGCAGCGGTTCGATTTCAAGAACACCGATGCCAGTTTCGAACTCGAGGAAACCACGGTGGTGATGAGCGCGCCGGAGGCCTTCCAGCTGAAGCAGATGCTCGAAATCCTGAAGCTCAGGATCTCTAAGCGTGGCATCGATGTCGCCTGTCTCGAGGTGAAGGATCCCGAGGTGAACCTGGCGCGGGCCAAGCAGCAGGTGGTTCTGAAGCATGGCATCGATGCCGACGCAGGCCGCAAGGTGACCAAGCTCATCAAGGACTCGAAGCTCAAGGTCCAGGCCCAGCTGCAGGGCGACAAGGTGCGCGTCACCGGCAAGAAGCGCGATGACCTTCAAGATGCGATCGCACATCTTCGCAAGGCCGAGGTGGGCGTGCCGCTGCAGTTCAATAATTTTCGCGACTGATGGCTTCCGCCGAGGCAGCCGTTCCAACGGCGCTTTGTGCACCTCGTCTCGAAAGGTTTTCCCCGCGCGCAGGACTATTAGGTTATGCACGCAGCAACAAGCGCAGATCCGCTGGCAGCCTCCGCGCCGAGCTTTGACCAGGTTGTTGCGGAACATCTGGCGATGATCAGCCGGATCGCCGCCGCCCACGAATCGAACTTGAGCGCTCGGGAAGATCTGGTTCAGGACATCTTGTGCGCCGTTTGGCGGGCGCTGCCGAAATTCAGAGGCGAAGCAGGCCTGCGCAGCTTCATCGCGCGCATAGCCACAAATCGGGCGGTAACCCACGTGCAGCGCGCACTGCGGCTACCGGATTCGAGCGAGCTGCCGCCCGATCTTGCCGCCTCGCACCCCGGCCCGGAGGCATGCGCCATCGCGGTGGATGAGAGGGCAACCCTTGTGGGCGCACTGTGTGCTTTGCCGATCAGCATGAGGGAGCCCGCCCTGCTCGCGCTCGAAGGGTTTGCACAGCAGGAGATCGCGGCCGTCCTCGGCATTTCGCCGAATGCAGTCGCCATCCGCATGACGCGGGCAAAGTTTGAACTTCGGAAACTCATCGGAGAAAAATGATGCGGCCGGACAATGATGAATTCTGGAATGAGATGGGAGTCTCGTGGCGCGCCAGCATCCGCGACGCGGGTTCGATCGCCTCCGGGCTCGATGCCCATCTGAGGCGCCAAAAGACGCTGCTCGCGGTGGCAACGATCCTCGGAGCTGCAGTAAGCCTGCTGGGCTTCTGTCTCGCGGCATGGACGATCTGGATCGGCTGGTCGAGCCATGTCTGGAATTTCCTTTCGCGCGGCGCGACTCTTGCCGCGGTGTCTCTCTTGGCCGCGGCGGCCACTCTGGCGTTGCGGGCGCGCAGCGGCGCGGAGTCACGCAGCCTGCGGGAGATGCTGTGGGTTTCGACCGCGCACACCGAACGGCTGATCAGGGCTGCAGATCTGATGTGCTTTGCGGTGGCGGTGCTCGCGATCGGCGGAACGGTGGGGTATGTCATCAAGACCCGCTTCGGCAGCGCGCCCGCCGCGTCTCTGATCGCAGATTTTCTGGCCTTGGCGCTGGCTGGGTTGGCGCTCGTCTGGTATCGACAGGGCCAAGTGCGCGCGCTCGGGAAATTCAGGCGCCTCAGTGAGGCGTTCGGCTCGGAGTCTGAACTCCAGTAGAGCTCAGGCGCGCCCGAGCGCTGCCGCTGAACTTGCTCGGGTACTGCGAGTATCATCGGGCGTTCGAGTGCTTGCCGTTATATCGAAACGAAGGAGGCTCCATGAAAATTTCCGTGGTTCAGGTGGCGTTGGTTTTCGTCTTTGCCTCGAGTCTCGCAGTTCAGGCCAGTGCGCAGGATGCGCCCAAGGAGCACAGCATGACCGGCTGCCTCGCCAAGGGCGATGAAGCCGGCACGTTCAAGCTCACCGACTTGGAGAAGGGACCTAAAGAAGTGGTGATCGCGGAGTCGAGCGCGAATCTGGCGCCGCATCTCGGCCACAAGGTCGAGATCACCGGAGTGGCCGTCCCGGGCAAGGACAAGACTCACACCATGAAGGTCTCCGCGGTCAAGATGATCTCCGCGAAGTGCCCATAAGGCGTCCAGCGGATCTGGGCAAGAAGCACCGCCGACCGACATCAGCGTCGGCCGGCGGCGAGAAGAAGGCAGAAAGGGGATTTCCGCCTTGTGAGTGACTTGGTTACTCCACCACCACCGTGCCGAGCATTTTCGGATGGATGGTGCAGAGATAGTGATAGGTGCCGGGCTTCTCGAAGGTGAAGGAGAAGCTGTCCTTGGTGTCGAGCGCGCCGGAGCGGAACAGTCCCGCGTCGGAGTACACGGTGTGCGGCTCCTCGTCGAGATTGGTCCAAGTCACCGTCGCGCCCGCTTTCACGGTGATGGTGGCCGGCGAGAACATGAAGTTCTTGGCCGAGATTTTGACGACCTCGGCGCCGCCGGCATGCGCGAGACGCGTGGCCAAGAGCAGGATCACGGCGACGAGGCTGAAGAATCGGATCGGGGTGCTGTTGTTCATGACAGGGTGGTATCGCTCAGGTTCAAGGATTGGGGGTGTTTCAAGAGGGTCGCGCGGGTGATGCCGAGCATCCCTGGCAGCTGATCGGCGGGCACCTTCAAGGGTCCCGGACCTTCGCCGACGCCCGCGCTCGGCTGCGGGTAGGCCGTGGAACGCGCGGTATGGAAGGTGGCATGGCCCTCCACCTTGGTCACGATCTGGTGGATGTGGCCGTTCAACACGGTCACCGAACCGAAGCGCTTGAGGTAGCCCATCAGCTGCGGCGCATCGCCCGTGCCCCAGCCCCACGGTTCGTAGATGGTCCAGAGCGGCATGTGGGCGAACGCCACGATGGGGGTCGAGGATGAGCGCCCCTTCAGGTCGTCCTCCACCCACTCGAGCTGCTCGGAGCCCAAGGTCCCGAGGCCGCCCGGCTTGAACTGCATGACATTCACCAACGCGATGAAATGCACGCCGCCGTGATCGAAGCTGTAGTAGCCCTTGTTGTTCGAGGCTTTGCCGAAGCGGTTGAAGTACTCGCTCACCGTGGGGTCCGTGGTGTCATGCTCGCCCGGCACGGTGTGCAACTCGGTGGTCCTGAGCTCCGAGAACAGCTGCTGGGCGAGATCGAATTCGGCGGGCCGCGACAGGTGCGTGATGTCCCCGGTGTGTACGATCAGCGCCGGCTGCTCGGCCATGCCGTTGACGATGTCGATGGTCTGCTTCAGCGTCCCGGCCACGTTGGGATTGGCTTCCTTGTTGAAGCCGATGTGCGTGTCGCTGATCTGAACGAAGAGCGGCCTGCCGAGACCGGCGCTGCCCTTCGGATCGCTCGCCGCCCGCGCCAGATCAATGGGCGTGAACACTCCGCCGGAAAGGGCAAACAGCGTTCCGGCGCCGCCGTAGGCCATGCATTTGAGCGCGTTGCGGCGCGTGATCAACTTATCATCCGACATCGTCCTGCTCCTTGAGTGAGTCCACAAAGCAAAGGACTCGGGCGACGGCGGATTTATTCCCCGATCTTTAGGCTGGATGATCCTCGCGCAGCGCCAGGTTCTTCAGCAGCGTCACGAGTCCTTGCAGCTCGTCCCAACCGGTGTCGGAGACGGCGCAGTACTGCAGGTTGCCCACCTTCCAGAAATCCAGGTGATAGCCGTTGCGGGTAATGCCCTGGGTCAGCGGCGCTCGATCGGATGCCCAGCTGAAAACATTGATGGTGTGCAGGCCGTGCGAGTACACGGTCACCGCCGCGCGCTGCCCCTCGAAATAGTCGGCGCGGCCGCCGATGAGCTTGTACCCCTGGTCGGCGAAATCGGCCACCGCCGGCGACACGTCGGCGTGACCCGCAAACCAGGGTTTGACGGTATGTCGGTCCTCGGACACCACCGAAATCAGGTGGTCAGGCATGAGCGAATGCACATGCGCGGTCACCAGATCCGCCACCAGGGTATTGCTGCTCGCCGGCACGATGAGAAACCAGGCGAGGGCCGCGGCGGCGGCCGCGCCGCCCATGCCGCTGAAGGCGCCCGCCCAGAATGGCGGGAAGCGGCGCCAGGCGGCCAGGCGAAATTTGCGCTCGCGGCGAGTGTCCTCCTGATCGAGGAGGCGCTGAATCCGCCCGCGCAGATCGCCCGGCGCGCGTTCGACTTTAAGATCGTGGCGCAAACCACCGCGCAGCGACTTCAACTCGTCGAGCAGGGTCGTGCACTCGGCGCAGTGCTCGAGATGGCGCTCCACCTCGTGGGCGCTGGCCGCATCGAGTTCGCCGTCGAAATAGGCCTGGGCACGCAAGGATTCAGCGCATTGCACGGGGCGACTCCTCGGCTTCCGACAGCCAGCGTGATTTGAGCGCCTTGCGGGAGCGCGCGAGGCGCGACATCACCGTACCGATGGGCACGTTGGTCACCTCGGCGATCTGGGCATAGTCCATTTCTTCGATTTCCCGCAGCATGAGCACGGTGCGCTGCTCCTCGGGCAGGGTTGCGATCAAACGCTCCCAAGTGCGCTGTTCGTCGCGCAATTGGGTGACACCCTCCGGTCCTGGGCTCTGCGAAATCATGGCCTCTCCGTCACTCGCATCGTTCTCCTCCGGCAGGGGCACCGTGGCGCGTCGCTGCCGCTGTTTGGCGGCAGTGAAATGGCAATTTCTGACGATCACCAACAACCAGGTCTTCGCATCCGAGCCTCTCAGAGACTCGAATCCGCGAAACGCCCGCAGCATAGCCTCCTGCACCACGTCTTCCGCGTCGGTGGGCGAATAGGACAACCACCGGGCGAACCGATAGGCCGCATCCAGATGCGGAAGCACCTCCGACTCGAATCGGGTCCGTCTCTCGTCCATTTGCGGTTGATCCACCTTGTGCCGTTACCGGTCACATAGACAGACTGTGGCGGGCGGGATTTTATTCCCTCAATCCCGCGATATGCTTAAGCTGAACATAATCAGAACCAATTTTAAGAGGGATTGACCGCCGTGATACGCCCCCTGATTGCCTGTCTTGCGCTAGCCGCCCTCGCCGCTCCCGCCGCCGCCCCGGCCGAACAGCCCTTTTTGAGTCCCTCGCAGTGGATCGCCCTTCGGGATGTCGCCAGCGGCAGCGCGCCTTACGAAAACCTGCGCTACCTCACCACCCTGCACCGGGTGCCTGCCACCGTGCCCTTTGATCAGGCGGCCGACTTCATGCTGAACAAGGCGCGCGAGTACGGGCTCGCCGACGCCCATGCGGAAAAATTTGCCATCGACGGGGGCGATACCCGCTACGGTCTGATGCGCTCGTATCTGGGCTGGCAGGTGGAGTATGCGCGGCTCTGGGAGATTTCGCCGGATGCGACGCTCATCGGCGACTTCGGCACCGACCCGGTCCGACTCGCCGATTACAGCCACAGCGCCGAAGTCACGACCACACTGGTCGATGTCGGATCGGGATCGAGCGACGCGGATTACTCCGGCAAAGACCTCAAAGGCAAGATCGTGCTAGCGGACGGCATGCTCGCCGAGGTGCAGGCGCTAGCGGTGCAGAAGTACGGTGCCGCCGGCATCGTCAGCGACATGCCGAACCAGTCGACCGCCTGGTCGGGTCTCGACACCTCGCTGGTGCGCTGGGGCCATCTGAACGCGCGCGCCCCGAGCGGGTTCGCCTTCATGGTGTCCCGCGCGAGCGCGGCGGCCATGCGGGCGCGCCTCGCGGAAGGTCCGGTAACCCTCAAGGCTTCGATCAAGGCCGAGGTCGGCAAGGGCCACTGGACGGTGGTCACCGCAACCATACCGGGCACTGATCCGAAGGCCGGCGAGATCGTCTATTCGTGCCATCTGGACCATGAACGGCCCGGGGCCAACGACAACGGCAGCGGCTGCGTGACCATCCTGGAATCCGCGCGCATCCTCAGCCAGGCCATCGGCGCAGGGAAACTGCAGCGGCCGCGCCGCACGCTGCGCTTCATCTGGGGACCGGAGGTCGAGGGCACCATGGCCTACCTTGCCGGCCATCCCGATATACGCAAGGGGTTGAAGGCCGACATTCACATGGACATGGTGGGCGGCGATCCTTTCAAGAACAAAGCCATGCTCCACGTCACCGAGACACCCTGGTCGCTGCCGAGCTTCGTCACCGACGTGGGCGCTGCCTTCGCCCAGGTGCTGCGCGATGGCGCCGAGGCTTACGCCGAGGACGGCACGCATGCCGATGCGGCGGTGCTGGAGGATCGCAACGGCGCCTCCGGCACCCGGAACGTATTTCTGGTCGATGTCACCCCTTACGCCGAGGGCAGCGATCACGACGACTACGACTCGTCCACGATCGCCGTACCCTCGCTCTATCTTCGCGACTGGCCCGATGTATACATCCACACCGACCACGACTCGCTGCAGCGCATCGATGCCACCAAGCTCAGGCGCGTCGCGCTGTTGGGCGCAGCTTCGGGATACACGTTCGCGAGCCTGGGGCCAAAGGAGGCGGCGACCGTCGTGCCGTTCATCGCGGCGCGCGGCATGGCACGTCTGACCGAATCCTTCGCCCGCGCGCAGGCGCTGGCTGCCAGCGAACCCGACGGGCCATACGAGGCCCATAACCTCATGAAGGAGTCGCTGGAGCGGGAGAGGAACTCGTTGAAGAGCCTCGAGGCATTCACCGGCACCGCCCCCGCGGCGAGCGCGCTGAAGGCCTTGAGCAATGTGGCTGCCGCCGAAGGGTCCTGGCTCGACGCGCAAGCGGCCAATTCCAAGACGCCGGCCTGGAAGAGTTCGGCGGATGCCCGGCGCGTGCCCCGCCGCATCGGTGACTTCGGTCCGTTGAACTACCAGAACGATGACGTGCTGGACGCTCGTCTGGGAGCCGATCGCCTCGCCAAGATCAAACTCCTGTCGGGCGATTCGAACCGCCTGCTCAACGTGCAGGAGCAAGGCTCGCTGTATGCTTATGAGATCCTCAATTTCGTCGACGGCAAACGCACCGTGGGCGAGATCCGCGACGCGGTGTCCGCGGAGTTCGGGCCGCTGCCGCTCGATGTGGTGATGGACTACCTCAAGGCCTGCGAAGAGGCCAAGGTGATAGAACTGCGCTGAAACGAGGCTACTTGGCCGGTGCCGGCGCGATCTTGGCCGGCTCCAGCCCCTTGGAGTAGATCACCGTGCCGTCGAGCTTCACGATAATGGCGTCGATGTCGTCCAGGCGGTTGTAGATCTCCATCGCCTTGTCGGGGCCCAGAACAAACGCGGTCTTGGACAGACCATCGGTGCGGGTCGCGATGGGACCGATGATGGTGGCGCTTCGCACCTTGCTGGCCGAGTGGCCCGTCTTGGGATCGATGATGTGGTGGTAACGCACGCCGCCCTCCTCGAAATAGCGCTCATAGTCGCCCGAGGTGGAAATGGCCGCATCGGTGAGCGGAATGCGCGTGATCACCTCGCCCTCGCCCTTGCGCGGATCGCGGATGCCCACCATCCATGGCTTGCCGAAGCGGTCGCCGATGATGCGGCTGTCCCCGCCGGCCCCGACATAGGCGCGGTCGATGCCGCGCGCCTTTAAGACATCGATGCCGCAATCCACCGAGTACCCCTTGGCGATGCCGCCAAGATCGATGCGCACTCCTTTTTGCGTGAAGCGCACCGTCTGGTGTTTCGGATCCAGGATCACATGCCGGTAGTTCACCGCCGGCAGGGCCGACTCGATCTGCTGTTCATTGGGTTTGATGTGCTTGCGGAAGTCGTACATGTAGCCGACGCTCGCATAGGTGATGTCGAACGCGCCCTCGGTGATCTCCGAGTACTGCTTAGCCGTCTCAAGCAGGTCGAACAGCTCCTTGCTGATCTTCATCGGACCGTTGGCCGCCTTGGCGTTGACCTGCGACACCTCGCTGGTGGGCTTGTAGGTGCTCATGGTCTCATCGATGTGGCGCATTTCGTCGAGCACTGCATCGATGGCCGCCTCGCCCTTGTCGTGGTCCTCGCTCCAAAGTTCCACCGTGATTTCGGTCCCCATGATGCCGTCGGTGATGCGGCGGATCCATTCGGCGTGAGCGGGCGCCGAAAGGGTCGAGACGAGGAGCGCGGCAAGGATGAGGCCGGTGAACTTCATCGCCTGCTCCTCTGCACCCGCCACTGCGTCATTACCAGAAAGCTGCCCACCAGGCCGCCGAGGTGCGCAAAATGCGCGACGTCGGCCATGCGCCCGGTGACGCCGAGAAACAGCTCGACGAGCGCGTACAGGGTGGCAAACAACCACGCGGGCATCGGGATCGGCGGAATCAGCGGCACCACGCGCAGCTTGGGGAACAGCATGGCAAAGGCCAGCAGCAGGCCGAACACGCCGCCCGAGGCACCGATCGTCGCCTCCGGGACCGCACCCAAAAGACTCGGCACGATCAACTGGGTGAGGGCGGCGGTAACGACCGAAGCGAAATAGATGGCGAGGAAGCGGGGCGCACCCAGCGCATTCTCGACCGGTGCGCCGAACATCCAGAGCCCCAGCATGTTGAACCCCAAGTGCGTGTAGTTGCCGGTACTATGCAAAAAAGCGTAGCTGACGAGCTGCCAGAAATGGAAAGGCGGCGCGCCGGGGACGCGGGGGTACGGCCAGAGCGCAAAAGACATTTCGACGAAATCGGGCGAGAACGTCTGCCACAGATAGACGAGCACATTGGCGGCAATCAGGCCTATCACGGCGGAGCGTTTCACTTGCGCATTTTAACCTGTAAAGAAGGTTCGCGAAGCATTCCATGAAAGCAGTATTCCTCGACTTCGACACCGTCTCGGCCCATGACCTTGATACCTCGCGGCTCGCAGCCAGCGTCGATGAACTGGTGCTTCATCCCATCGACGAGGCGCGGGTGCCGGAGATGCTCGAGGGTGCCGACGTCGCTTTCTTGAACAAGGTGAAGCTCGGCCGCACGCTGCTGACCGGCGCTAAAAAACTCAGGCTCGTGGCGCTCGCTGCCACCGGCACCGACAATGTGGATCTCGCGGCGGCGCGCGAGCTCGGCATTGCCGTATGCAACGTGCGCGCCTACTGCACCGCGTCGGTGGTGCAGCACGTGTGGGCCTTGATTCTGAGCCTCAATCAGCACGTGCTGCAGTACTCGCGCATGACCAGCAACGGCACCTGGACGCGCGATGAATCAAGCACCGTACTGTCGCATCCGATCCGGGAACTTGCAGGCCGCATCTTCGGGGTTGTCGGCTACGGAGAACTCGGCCGCGGCACGGCGCGCGTCGCGGAAGCGTTCGGCATGCGCGTGCTGGTTGCCAACCGGCCCGGCACGCCGCTGGCGCCGGGCCGCGTGCCGCTAGAGCAGCTGCTTGCCGAGTCCGACATCATCTCGCTGCACTGTCCGCTCACCGAGGCGACGCGCGGGCTGATCGGCTCTGCCGAGATCAAACTCATGAAAAAGGAGGCGCTCCTCGTCAACACGGCCCGCGGCGGCCTGATCGACGGGGTGGCGCTGGCTGCGGCGTTGAGAGAGCGGCGGCTCGGCGGCGCGGGACTCGATGTCCTCGGCCGCGAACCGCCGCCCATCGACGATCCGCTGCTTGATCCTGAGATCCCGAACCTGTTGGTGACGCCGCACGTCGCATGGGCGGCGCGCGAGGCGCGCCAGCGCTGTATCGACGAGATGGCGGCCAATGTCCGGGATTTTCGCAGCGGGGGACGGCGCGGTCGCGTCGTCTAGAGCTTCAGGGAATCAGCCGCGGTTGGCGCGCTTCTCGCGCTTCAGCGCGCGTTTCTCTTCCAGCGTCTTCGCGGGCTTCTTCTTCTGCTCCTTCTTCCGTTCCATACCTTTGCTCATGATGTCCTCCTCTTGGTTCGATGAACTGATGCGCAGCTCGCGCCCGCCGATGCGAACACGCTGCAGCTTCTTAAATATGTGCTTCGGCATGCCCGCGGGCAAGTCCACCAGGCTGTAATCCTCGCGGATCTCCACGCGCCCGATATGAGATCCGGCGATGCCGGCCTCGTTGGCGATGGCCCCGACGATGTTGCCCGGCTTGACGCGGTGCGCATGGCCGACTTCCACGCGGTAGGTTTCGCGGGCGGCGAATGCGTCCCTGTCCCTGCCGCGCGGCGCGTAATCGGAGGTGCCGCGCGGCGCGTGCTCGGCGGCCGGCGGCGGTTCTTTGCGCGCATCCAGGAACAACGACCCCTCGCCCTGGGCGAGGCTCGCGAGCGCGGCCGCCACCTCTATGAGCCCGGCATCGGTCTCGGTGAGGAACTCCTCGAGCACGTGGCGGTACAGCTCGGCCTGCGGGTGCTTGAGCGCCTCTGCAATGCGCTGCTTGAATTTGGCGACCCGCAGCTTGTTGACCGCATCCACGGTGGGCAGATTCATCGGCTCGATCGTCTGGCGGGTGGCACGCTCGATGATCTTGAGCATGTTGCGTTCGCGCGGGGCGATGAAGAGGATGGCTTCGCCGCTTCTTCCTGCGCGGCCGGTGCGCCCGATGCGGTGCACGTAAGACTCGCTATCGTAGGGCACGTCGTAATTGACCACGTGTCCGATGCGTTCCACATCAAGGCCACGCGCCGCGACGTCGGTGGCGACCAGGATATCGATGTCGCCCTCCTTCAAACGATTGACGGTGCGCTCGCGCTGCGCTTGTGGGATGTCGCCATTCAGGGCCGCGGCGGCGAACCCCCGTGCCTCGAGCTTTTCGGCGAGTTCCACGGTGGATTGTTTGGTGCGGGTGAACACCAGCATGCCGTCGAAGGTCTCGGCTTCCAGGATGCGTGTCAGGGCATCGAGCTTGTGCATGCCGCTCACCATCCAGAAGCGCTGACGGATGTTGGTGGCGGTACTGGTTTTGGACTTTATGGTGATTTCGGCCGGCTGGTGCAGATGCCGTTGGGCGATGCGGCGGATGGGGGCGGGCAGCGTCGCCGAGAAAAGCGCGATCTGCCGCTCTTTCGGAATTTCCTGGAGGATGCTTTCCACGGCATCGACGAATCCCATGCGCAGCATCTCGTCGGCCTCGTCGAGCACCAGGAGCTTTAATCCCGAGAGCTTCAGGGTGCCGCGATTCATGTGATCGATCACCCGCCCGGGCGTGCCCACCACCACGTGCGCGCCGCGGCGCAGCGCGTTTAACTGCGGCTGGTAGCTCTGTCCGCCGTAGATGGGCAGCACGTGAAATCCGGGCAGATGCGCGGCATAGCGCACGAAGGCCTCGGACACCTGCAGGGCCAGCTCCCGGGTCGGCACCAGCACGAGCGCCTGGGGCTCCTTGCGCGCCAAATCGAGCCCGGCGAGGGCGGGCAATGCGAAGGCCGCGGTCTTGCCGGTGCCCGTCTGGGCCTGTCCGAGGAGGTCCCGTCCCGCCAAAAGCAGCGGAATGGTCTCGGCCTGGATGGGCGAGGGCGACTCATAGCCCACATCGGCGAGCGCGGCGAGCAAGGGTGCCGGCAGCGATAGATCGGCGAAGGTCGGCGCGTTTGAGTCCTTCGGATTGTCACTCATAAAGGACCACCTGGAAAAAAGGAGCGAGAAGTCTAGCTGTTTGGCCGCGTATTGCTACCATGCGCGTCCTGAAACAATGCTTAGGACCTTCAGGCTCAAGGTGTAATTCATGGGACGCATATTCGAAGTCAGAAAGCATGCGATGTTCGCCCGTTGGAACCGCATGGCCAAACAGTTCACCCGCGTTGCGAAGGACATCACCATCGCCGTGCACGCGGGCGGCCCTGACCCTGCCTCGAACTCCACCTTGAGGCGCGTGCTGCAGAACGCGCGCGCCGTCAACATGCCCAAGGACAAGACCGATGCTGCGATCCGGCGCGCTTCCGGCAAGGAAGCGGCCAATTATCACGAGGTGCTCTACGAGGGCTATGCCCCCCACGGCGTCGCGCTCCTGGTGGAGACGGCCACGGATAATCCCACGCGCACCGTAGGCAATGTGCGCAATATCTTTGCGAAGAACGCCGGCAATTTGGGCACCACCGGCAGCGTCAGCTTCATGTTCAAGAAAATGGGCGTGTTTCGCCTGGACCCGGCCACGGTGAAGGATCACGACGAGCTGGAACTCGATCTCATCGACCATGGGCTCGAGGAAATGGGCGAAAGCACCGGCGAGAAGGGTGAACCGCAGCTGGTGATCCGTTGCAACTTCAACGACTTCGGGCGCCTGCAGGAGGCGCTCGAGGCCCGCAAACTCACGCCGCTTTCTGCCGAACACGAATACATCTCCTCCATGCACACCGAATTGCCCGAAGAGCAGGCCGCTGAAGTGCTCGCGCTCATCGATAAGCTCGAGCAGGACGACGACGTGCAGAAGGTGTTCCACACCCTCGCGTAAGGCGCATGAAGGCGGCTTAATGTTTGGACGCCCCCGGTAGGGCTGCAACTGAGCCTTAACTCTTTTTCATCCTGTCATCGGCTCCCCCCGGAGGCCGTTTGACTACCTGAGAGCAGACAATTTGCCTTTGGAGGATGTCATGAAACGCTTAATTATGTGCTTGATTCCGGTGGGTATTTTGGCTTTGAGCGGCTGCGTTGTCGCCCCTTACGGCTACTACCATCGCCCCCACTACTACGGTCCGCGTGTCGGCGTGGTGGTGCCGGCCCCGGCGGTTGTGATTCGGCCGTAATTCATGGCTAGGCCAAAACCCAAGCACGAGTCGGCGATGCGGGCGGATGAGATACTGGCGCCATGGCCACTCATCCGTACCGCATCGTCAACGTCTTCACCGAGAATCAAGGCACGCTGACCGGCAATCCGCTGTGCGTGTTCGAGAGCGCCGGCGATTTGAACGGCGAGCAGATGCAGGCACTCGCGCTGCAATTCAATCTCTCCGAGACCACCTTCATCCTGCCCTCCACGCGAGCCAATGCACGCTTAAGAATCTTCACCCCCGCCTACGAGATGCCCTTCGCGGGCCATCCGACATTGGGCAGTGCGCACGTTTGCCGGGCACTGAAACTGGGCGGCGATTCCCTCACGCTCGAGACACAAGCGGGATTGATTCCCGTGACCGCGAAGGCGGATCGATGGACTCTCACCGCGCTGCCGCCCACGCATCGCGAGGTAGAAGAACCGAGGGAAATCCTGGCTGCGGCCTTGAGCCTCGAGGCGAAGGACATCGGCGAGAAGCCGCTGTGGGTTAGAGCGGGCAAGGAGCAGCTCATCGTGCCGCTCAAGAGCACCGAGGCGGTGCGCCGCGCACGTCCCGACAGCGCGAAACTGAACGCCCTCAAGAGCATCGACGGTCAAAGCATGGCGTACGTGTTCGCGCTCACCGGAGAGCGTGAAGCGCTGTCGCGCTTTTTCTTCCCCAAGGACAACAACTTCCTCGAAGACCCTGCCACCGGCTCCGCCACCGCCAACTTCGGCGGCTGGTTCATCGCCATGGGCAAGAAACTGCCCGTGAGTTTGAAGATTTCCCAGGGCGAGATGATCAGGCGTCCGTCGCAGCTGTATCTTGACGTCACCGAAAATAAGGAAATCCGGGTCGGCGGCGATGTCATCGAACTCGGACGCGGCAGCATCACCCTGTAAGCCCGGTCTATTAGTCAGCGGCCGCCGCCGGATCTGGACGCGGGACAATCGAGCGCCATGATCTCTTTCATGCCGTATTCAATGCGGACCCCGGCCACCAGATCTTTTCTTTCTCCGAAATCCGCGATGGATCCAGCCGACAGCCTGATGGCGTTCGCTCCAATCCACTGCGCCCGCAACGGCGAGGCGGCGCTGCGGGAGGTCGAACCGCAGCTGGCGCCGCCCGTGGGAATGATTTCGGCAACCAGAAAACGCTTGCCGCTGGTGACGAGTTCGACCGTTTGCTTGAGTACGGTTCCGAGATCTCCGCAGGCTTCCAGCGTGTCGCGTATGGAACGATTCTGTGCGTCGGTGGCGAGAACTTCCTCCCAGCGCTCGCAGCGCGGCCAAGTCCAATAGGCCCATGCGCCGCCGGCCAGCGCCAGTACGACGGGCAGCGCGCCCATCAGGGCACCCACACCCGCCCAATTGACTCGCGCGCGATCCGCCATGCAGTCGCTCTGCTAGTACTTGATGACGTCCCGGGCCCACTTCACCACGGGCAGCAGGCGCGCCGATACCATCTTGAGCGCATCGTCATACTCGACCCAGCGCGCTTCGTGATGCTCGGGCACCCCGATGTCCGGATTGATGGGCAGCGAAACATGGGTCTCCATGCTGCGCGCCAGGTAGTAACGCGAAATCTTGCCCTTGTTGTAGGGACCGGTCTCGATGAAGCCCGTACCCCAATCGAAGGACAGATTGTCGAGCGTGGTTTCTTCGCGCACTTCGCGCAATGCCGCCTCGATGGGCTGCTCGTCGGTCTCGACCAGACCCTTGGGAAAATCCCAGTTCTTATAGGCCCGCAGCAGCAGGTAACGAACCCGCGGCCGGATGACGTTCACCACCACCACACCAGACGACAGCCGCGTGGGGTGGACGGCCGCCATGCATCAGGCGGCCGCCGACAACGGCGAACGTATCAAATGATCGAATGCGCTCAAGGAAGCCTTGGCGCCCTCACCCACGGCGATGACGATCTGCTTGTAGGGGACGACGGTGCAGTCGCCCGCGGCGAATACGCCGGGAACGGATGTCTGACCCCGCGCATCGACTTCGATTTCGCCGCGCGGCGAGAGCTTGACCGTACCTTTGAGCCAATCCGTGTTCGGCACCAGACCAATTTGCACGAAGACGCCGGCAAGTACCAGATCTTTCGTCTCACCCGTGCCGCGATCCTTGTATTTCAGCCCCACCACCTTCTGACCGTCGCCCACCACCTCGCTGGTCTGGGCATGGGTGATCACGGTGACATTTTTCAGGCTGTTGAGCTTCCTTTGCAGAACCGCGTCGGCGCGCAGCTGCGGATCGAATTCGATGAGGGTCACATGGCTCACCAGGCCCGCCAGGTCGATCGCCGCCTCGACGCCCGAGTTGCCGCCGCCCACCACGGCGACCGGCTTGCCCTTGAACAGAGGTCCATCACAGTGCGGGCAGTAGGCGACGCCGCGGTTGCGATACTCGCGTTCGCCCGGCACGTTGATCTCGCGCCAGCGCGCGCCGGTGGCAATGATGACCGAGCGGGCCTTGAGGGAGGCGCCGTTTTCGAGTTTCACCTCGAAGAGATCGCCCGGAACCAGGCCCTTGGCGCGCTGCAAGTTCATCACATCGACGTCGTAGGTCTGCACGTGCTGCTCGAGACCGGAGGCGAGCTTGTGGCCCTGGGTCTCCTTCACGGAAATGAAATTTTCGATACCCACCGTGTCGAGCAGCTGGCCACCCAGACGCTCGGCGGCGATGCCGGTGCGGATGCCCTTGCGCGCGGCATAGATGGCGGCTGCGGCCCCTGCCGGACCGCCTCCCACCACCAGCACATCGTAAGGCGCCTTGGCGGCGAGCTTTTCGGCTTCGCGCGCGCCCGCGGCCGAATCGAGCTTGGCGATGATCTCGGGAAGCTCCATGCGCCCCTGCCCGAAGGCGGCGCCGTTCAAGTAAACCGCGGGAACCGCCATGATCTGGCGCTTCTCGACTTCCTCAGGAAACACCGCACCGTCGATCATGGTGTGACGGATTTTTGGGTTGAGGGCTGCCATGACGTTCAAGGCCTGCACCACCTCCGGACAACTCTGGCAGGTGAGCGACACGAACGTCTCGAACCTGAAGTCGCCATCGAGGCTCTTGATGTGCTCGATGGTGGCCTCGTCGATCTTCGGCGGATAGCCGCCGGCCTGAAGCAGCGCCAGCACCAGCGAGGTGAACTCGTGGCCCATGGGGGCGCCGGCAAATCGCACGTGCGGTTCGGCGCCGGGGCGGCGCAGCGCGAAGGAGGGCATCAATTGCCCGGCATCCTCGCCGACCACTTTCACGACCTGCGATACCGACTCGATGTCTGCGAGCAGCTCGCGCACTTCCCGGGATTTCTCGCCCGCATCCAGCGAGGCAATGATCTCCACGGGCTGCGAGATGCGCTCTAGGTAGCCCTGCAATTGGGTCTTGGTATTGTCATCGAGCATGGGTTGCTCCTTACTCTTCGGTGACGGCGGCCTCGCCGGAGCGCGAGGCCGCCTGCTTCAACAGAAACCAGATCGAATCGACGGCGCTTAGATCTTGCCGACCAGGTCCAGCGAGGGGGCCAAAGTCCTCTCACCCGGGGTCCACTTCGCGGGGCAGACTTCGCCCGGGTGCGAGGCGACGTACTGCGCGGCCTTCACCTTGCGCAGCAATTCCTTCGCATCGCGGCCGATGCCGTTGTCGTGGATCTCGATGATCTTGATCTTGCCGCTGGGGTCGATGACGAAGGTGCCGCGATAGGCAAGACCCTCCTCCTCGATCAGCACTTCGAAATTGCGGGAGAGCGCTGCAGTCGGATCGCCGACCAGCGGGTACTGCACCTTCTTGATGGTGTCGGAGGTGTCGTGCCAGGCCTTGTGAGCGAAATGCGTGTCGGTGGAAACACCGTAGACCTCCACGCCGAGTTTCTTGAACTCCGCGTAGTTGTCGGCGAGATCGCCGAGTTCAGTCGGACACACGAAGGTGAAGTCGGCTGGATAGAACACGAACACCGACCACTTGCCCTTGAGCGTCTCGTTGGTAACGGGCACGAACTTGCCGTTGTGATAGGCGGTCGCCTTGAATGGCTTTACTTCGGTATTGATCAATGACATCAGAGAAGCTCCTCTAGCGGGTATTGAAAACTCGGAACATCATAGCAATAGCAGTCCATTGTCGGGATTGATAATAATGATGATCTCAATAGACCATATCTATAGCCTAACCATATGAATCTCAAGGATCTTAAGTATCTGGTGGCCATCGCCGACACCGGCCATTTCGGCAAGGCGGCGGAGCGCACCTTCGTCAGCCAGCCGACTCTCTCGGCGCAGCTGAAGAAGCTCGAGGAGTATCTGGGCGTCAAGCTGGTCGAACGTCAACCGAAGAATGTTCAGCTCACCGAGGTGGGCAAACAGATCGTAGTGCGGGCCAGACGCATGCTGGATGAGGGCGATGAAATAGTGGCCCTCGCGCGCCACAACACCGATCCCCTGTCAGGCAAGCTCAAAGTGGCGCTGATACCCACCATCGGGCCCTATTTGCTGCCTCGCGTCATGCAGAAGTTGCGCAAGGCGCTGCCGCATCTCGGCCTCATGCTTTACGAGTATCAGACCGAGCCGCTGCTGAAGCGGCTGCGCGAAGGCGAAATCGACCTGGGCATCCTGGCATTGCCCACCCATCAGGAGGGACTCGAGACCCGCGCGCTCTACACCGAGGCGTTCACCGTGGCCTTGCCGCACAACCATCCCCTCGCGGCCAAGAGCACCATCAAGATCCCAGACCTCAAGGGACACACCTTGTTGTTGCTGGAAGACGGACACTGTCTTCGCGATCAGGCGCTCGAGGTCTGCAGCCGCATCGAGGTGCGCGAAGCGGAGGACTTTCGCGCCACGAGCCTCGAGACCCTGCGGCAAATGGTGATCGCGGGGCTGGGAGTGACGTTGATGCCGGAAACCGCGGTGGAATCTCCGTTCGGCTCGCAACGCGGCCTCACCATCCGGCAGTTCGCCAAGCCGACGCCCACCCGCACGGTGGGCGCGGTATGGCGCAAGTCCAGCACGCGCACGGCAGCGGTGGCGGCGGTGTGCGATGTTCTCGAGGAGGTCATGAACGGCTGAAGAATCGAGAAATCGCCGCCGCAATATTGCCCGCGTAAGGCCTTAAAACATGGGCCAAAAGCCTTCCGACCGCGTCCGTAGAAACTGTTCACTGCGACGCAACTGTGACCCTCGTCGCAGTGCCGCAATGCGTCCTACAACAATGCCGATCATTTCACATATTGTGCAGTGCCATCGGGGCATCATGGCGTCTGTAAGGATGAGCTCATGAATGCCCGCACCATTTCGCAAGGAACCCCCGCGCCCGTCGCGCCGCGCTTCGATCGCAAATTCATCGAGGACCACAAACTCGTGGAGCGTTACCTCGAAGGCAAGCTGCCCTTCAAGGGCGCGCGCGACCTGGAGAACTGGTGCCGTGCTCATCCTGAGTATCTGGCCGAACTGAAGCTCTCGGAGCGAACTCATACCAGCCTCAAGCTGCTGGAAGCCTCCGGCAAGCCGATGGATCTGCAGGAGCCCGAAGCACCTTGGTGGAAGTCGCACTACGTGCTCGCCGGCTTGGCGTCGCTCGCGGCGCTCTCTCTCGCACTTTTCTGGCTGATGTTCATCAAGTACGAGTCGGCGCAGAACCGTCTGGAAGACGCCCGCACCCGCGTCGATCAAGGACCGCTGGTGCAACCCAGTTCCACGCGCACCGTGGTCATCGCCCCGGATCGCTCTCCAGGACTCGGCAATGCGCGCATCACCGTGAGTCGCGCGGCGCCCGAACTCATCGATCTGCACATCGATGTGGCCTACACCAACAAGCTCGCCCAGTTCGATCTCATCGTCGACAAGAAAGACCAGGGCCGCGCGCTGATCGTCGACAACATCCTGCGCGATTCGAACAACGAATTGCGCCTGACGTTGAACACCAGCGGACTTTCCGCGGGCATCTATACGGCGCGACTCGAGGCCATGCCGCCCAAGGCCACGCAGGCGCAGCGGCTGCCGATCGGCTGGCTGACGCTCGAAGTTCGCTGATCAGTCTTCCCGCAGCGTGACCACCGGCGGCGTGTTGACGACGCTGCGCGTGGCGAGCGTTCCGCTCAGCCCCACCAGCACCGTGCCGCAGACCAGCCCGATCACCCAGAGCCACGGATCCAGCGAGAACTGCAGCGAGAACAGACGCTGCGCCACCAGCCACCCGATGCCGGTGGCGCCGAATGCCGCAAGCGTGCCGGACAGGAATCCCAGCGCCGAAAATTCCGCGGCCACTCCCTGCAGCACCGTGCCGCGGCTGGCGCCGAAGGTGCGCAGCATCGCGCTTTCGTAGCGGCGCTCATCACGGGTCGCCTGCACGGCGGCGAGCAACACCACCACGCCCGCGGCGAGCGTGAACAGAAACACGTACTGCACCGCAAGCGATGCCCGGTCCATGATTTCGCGGATCTGCCTCAAGATGGCATCGACGTCGAACACCGACACGGTGGGAAACTGGCGCACCAACTGCGCGAGCGCGGGGCGCTGCGCCGGCGTCAGATATACGGCGGTCATGTAGGTTCCGGCCGCGCCGTCCAACAGCTTCGGCGGGAACACCAGGAAGAAATTCGGCCGGAAGCTGTCCCAGCGGATTTTGCGGATGCTGGTCACTTCCACTTTCAACGGCTCGCCCGCCACGTCGAAGCTCAAGTGATCGCCGAGCTTCAGATGCAGCGATTCGGCGTATTCCGACGACACCGACACCAGCGGTTTGCCAATATCGGCATCGGTCCACCAGCGCCCTTCGAGCAGCTGGTTGTCATCCATCAGGTTTCGCGACCAGGTGAGATTTTGTTCGCGTTCCACGTAGTTTTTGGCCGAATCGCCCTTGAGCTTAAGATCGGCCGCCGGCGTACCGTTCACCGCCGTCATGCGCGCCCGCACCATCGGGTACATCGCAGGGGTACCCAGTCCATGGGCCTTGAGGAAGGCCTCGAGCGCCTCCCGCTCGTCGGGCCGTATGTTGATCATGAAGTTGTTGGGGACGTTGGCCGGCAGGCTCTTGCGCCAGTCAGCGAGCAGATCGCCGCGCACCACGGCGAGCAGCAGCAGCACCATCAACCCTAAGCCGAAGGCCACAATCTGCACCACGCTGCCTGCGCCGCGCCGCGACACATTGGCGAGCCCGTAGCGCCAGGCAATTCCTACCCCGCCGCGAAACCGCGTGGTCAGGCGCACCAGGCCGAACCCGGCTAGGCCCAGCACCAGCCCCACGCCGAGCGCGCCGGCCATGACCGAGAGCACGAGTTCCGTGTCCCGCACCAGGCTCCAAAGAATCGCGAACAACGCCGCCAGGGCCAACACGTAGCTCACCCCGTAACGCAGCGGCGGAGCGCTCATGTTCTTGCGCAACACCCGCGCCGGAGGAGTGCTCTTCAACTGCAGCAGCGGGGGCAGCGCGAAGCCGATGAGCATGGCAAGGACCGTCACCAGCGCGATGGGCAGCGGCTGCAGCGAAGCCCGCGGCAGGTCGCTGCGTACCAGATCCTTGAGAAGATAGGCAAGCCCATCCTGGGCAAGAAAGCCCAAGGCGCTGCCCAACGCCACCGCAAAGAGCGCCAAGATCGTGAGCTCCACCACCGAGATCCAGAGCACGAAGGACTGCGAGGCGCCCATGCACTTCATCAGGGCCACGGTATCAATATGACGCGCCGCATAACGTCTCGCGCCCATGGCCACGGCCACTGCGGACAAGAGCACCGATGCGAGGCTTGCGAGGTTCAGGAAGCGGCTGGCGCGATCGATTGCGGAATTCAACTGGCGGCTGGAGTCCTCGATGTCGCGCAGCCGCTCTCCCGCGCTCTTCTCGGCTGCGAGATATTCGCGAAACGCGATCACCGCTTCGGCATTGCCGGCGAAGAGGGCCTCGTAGTTGGCCCGGCTGCCGGGCTGGATCAGCTGAGTGGCGCCGATGTCGGCGAAATTGATGAGCGCTGCGGGTGCTAGGTTCACGAAGCCAGTGCCCTGGTCGGGGCGATAGTCGAGGACTTCGGCGACCTTGAAATCGGCCGCGCCGATCTTCAACGTGCCGCCGAGCGGCACGTCGAGCTGCGCGATGATGCGCGCGTCCAGCCACACTTCGCCGGGGCGCGGGATGCCGGCGGCAATGCGTGCCGTGCCGAACGGTACGTCGGCAATCCGCATATGGCCGCGCAGCGGATAGGTCTCGGTGACGGCATTGAGCGCGGCGAGCTGATTGGCCTCGCCACGGAAAATGGCGGTTGGAAACGAAATTACCTTCGCGCTCTTCAAGCCGCGGCGCGCGGCTTGGTCGAAATACTTCTGCGGAATTGGATGCGGCGACTCCATGCGCAGGTCCGCCGCCAACACCTCGGTTGCCTGCAGCGCCACCGCCTGGCTGATGCGGCTGGTGAAAAATCCCACGGCGGTGAGCGACAGCACCGCCACCGTTAGCGCCAGCAACAGCACCGACAGCTCTCCGGACTTGATGTCACGCCAGAGATTGCGGAGCGCGAAGCGGATGGCGCTTATCATGCGATCCTATGTCCCGCGTCCAGCTGCAGCGTCCGGCCGCAACGCGCCGCCAGCGTGCGATCGTGGGTCACGAGCACCAGAGTGCTTTTCATGGTGCGGTTCAGGTGGAACAGAAGATCTGTGATTTTCTGTCCGGTGGCGGTGTCGAGATTGCCGGTGGGTTCGTCGGCGAACAGCAATGCCGGATGCGTGACGAAAGCGCGTGCGATCGCGACCCGCTGCTGCTCGCCGCCCGAGAGCTGCTTGGGGTAGTGCGATAATCGCGGCGTCAGGCCGACCTGCTCCAGCGCGGCGCGGGCGGCGTTGCGGGCATCGCGGCGCCCGGACAACTCGAGGGGAAGCATCACGTTTTCGAGCGCGGTGAGCGAAGGGATGAGATGGAAGGATTGAAACACGAAGCCCACATGCTTGCCGCGGACCGCGGCGCGGCCGTCCTCGTCGAGAAGGGTGAGGTCGGTGCCGGCGATCAGCACCTTGCCGGTGCTCGGCGTATCCAAGCCCGCGAGCAGTGCGAGGAGCGTCGACTTGCCGGCGCCGGAAGCGCCGACGATGGCGAGGGTTTCGCCGGCCGCCACGCTCAAACTAACATCGGCGAGAATGGTCAATGAGCCTTCGGGGCTCACCACGGTTTTAGATACGTTATTGGCTTCGAGGACAATTGATTCGGACATCGAGGAGCGATCTCTTGAAACGACTACTGGCGCTGATCCTGATTTTCGCAGCCGGTGCTTCGGCGCACGCCGAATCCCCGGTGATCCTCGTGTTCGGCGATAGCATCAGCGCAGGTTACGGGCTCGCGCACGTAGATCAGGGCTGGGTGGAATTGCTCAATACGAGACTCAAGCAGGAAGGTTACGGTTATGAGGTCGTCAATGCCAGCGTCAGCGGCGAGACCACCGCCGGGGGCCTGGCACGCCTGCCGCGCGCCCTGAGCCTGCATCATCCGAAAATCGTGGTGCTGGAGCTGGGCGGCAACGACGGCTTGCGCGCGCTGCCGATCACGCAGATGAGCGAAAACCTCGGCAAGATGATAGATCTATCGCAGCAGGCGGGCGCCAAGGTGCTGCTCCTCGGCATGCGCATGCCGCCCAATTACGGGCCGCAATTCACGGAAAAATTTCAGGCGGTTTACACCGAACTTGCGCGCGGCAAGAAGGTCCCGCTGGTGCCGTTTCTGCTGGATGGAATCGCCCTGACACCCGAGTTGATGCAGGGCGATGGCATCCATCCCAATCTCGCCGGCCAGCCCATTCTTTTGAAGAACGTCTGGCCGGCGCTCAAGCCGTTGCTGAAATAACGGCTACTGGGTGATCCACTGCGCCACGCCGCCGTGGCTCGAGCAGGTACCGCTGTGGTGCTGCGAATGCGAATAGGTTCCGTCCTTGCACTTCGCGGTGGCACCGGTTGGATCGCTGTTGCTCGCAGTGGTCGTCGGCGCCTTGCTCGAACTCGTGCTCTTCGTTGCCGCGGCTGCAGCGGCCGGAGCGGCGGCTGCGGCAGGCGCCGGAGAATCGGCTGGGGCCGCGGTCGAAGCGCTGCTCTTGGGCGCCTTCGGCGCCTTCTGCACGCCGCCGTGGCCGCTACAGGTGCCCTTGCCGGTCGAAGTGCTGGTGGTGCCATCCTTGCAGGTGGTCGCCGTGCCGCCGCTGGCGGGTGCTGCCGGTGCCGCTGCGGACGCTGAACTCGAGGAGGAGGATGAGGCTTTCTGAACGCCGCCATGGCCGCTGCAGGCCCCTTTGCCGGTGGCCTGCGAAGTGGTGCCGTCCTTGCATGTGGTCGGCGCCGCCGTGTCGGCCCTTGCCGCGGACGGATTGAAGAACAACAGGCCGATCGAAGCGGCGATGACGCCGCCGAGTATCGTATGTTTCATTGTTACACTCCCTTGGGTGAAGTCGATTGCCCGGAGGATTGTAGCCCGATTTGATGCCGGTGCTACTGCGCCTCCTCCTTGGGCTGGGGTTTGATCGGCAGCACGCTGCGCACGTCGATGAGAAAAGCGGTGTGCTGGCGCGAGGAGGTGGCGGAAAAGAAGCTGCCCTGCACTGTCACGTGGGTGTTTTCCACAACATCCTGGGGGAACTCTGAAAATCCCACCAGCTGTACATCGTTGGCGGCAAGACAATGGCTGCTTTGCGCGGGCGCATAGACATAGGCGGTGGTATCCATGGTGAGGATGGGGACATTGTCCGTGCCATCGGGGCCCGGGTAGTCGCGAAAATGCACCCGGCCGGTGACCGTCTGCTTGAAGGGCTTGACCAGCATGCAGGGGCCGTAACCGACCACACAGCCCGACAGCGCTGCGAAGCAAAGCATCATCCCTAACGTGCGCATCATGAAGCCACCCTGCATTTGAAAATCACCGAGACGGGCGTTGAGGTACCTGGAAGTGCCGGCTCGCTCAGCTCGTCGAGCACGAAGCCCGATCGTTCGATGAGTTCGTGCCAGCTCTCGAGCGTTCGAAAATACCACGGCGGCGGATCGGAAAAATCCTCGCCGCATCCCTGCCAGCTGCCGGAGCGCCAGCCGTCCTCATAGGGCAGATCGCCGCAGGCGCTCTTCGGATGCAGGGTCTGGATCACCAAGCGCCCGTCCGCCACCAGCTGCTTGGGCAGTGCTCTGAGCAGGCCCGCCACCGAGTCGTCGCCGAGCAGCGAGAAGTTGCAGACCGCCGCATCGAACGGACCGGAGGGCAACGCCCCGGCGGCAAGATCCTTATAATCGATGACGTGGAATTCTCCGCCGAGTTCGCGCGCATGTGCGATGAGCGCCGGCACCATGTCGATGCCGACGGCATGAAGCCCGCGCGCCTCAAGGGCGCGCGTCAGCCAGCCTTCGCCGCAACCCACATCGAGCACGCGCTTCGCGCCGTGCGCGGCAAGGGCCTCGAGGACGGCCCGGTCGGTGGCCAGCGCGCGGCTCGCAATACCGCCGCTTCTCACCGCCCGGCTCCAGGGCTCTGCGTTGGCATGCCAGGCGCGAACGATGTGTTGTTCTTGGCTGTCGCGCACAGAATTCATGCGGCGCTAGTTTATGCTATACACGCAGTCCTTGGATTAAGGATACGTTCGTGGATCGCAGCTGGCTCAAGAAATACCCGCCTGGGGTACCGGCGGACATCGACCCTGATCAATATCGATCGGTAGTTGCCCTGCTCGAAGAGTCCATGGCCAAGTATCGCGCGCAGCCGGCGTTCGCCAACATGGGCGCAACGCTTTCGTATGCGCAGCTCGATGAGCTGTCGCGCGCGTTCGCATCCTGGCTGCAGCACAAGTCGGGTCTTGTGCGCGGCGATCGCGTGGCGCTGATGATGCCAAACGTGCTGCAGTATCCGATTGCGCTCTTCGGCGCGCTGCGCGCCGGCATGGTGGTGGTCAATACCAACCCCCTGTACACCCCGCGCGAACTCGAACATCAGCTCAAGGATTCAGGCGCCAAGGCCATTGTCATCGTCGAGAACTTCGTGCACGTGCTGGCCGAAGTGCTGCCGCATACGGATTTGAAACAGGTGGTGGTGACCGGAGTCGGCGATCTTCTGGGGTTCCCGAAGGGCATGATCGTCAACTTCGTGCTGAAGCATGTGCGCAAACAGGTGAAGGCCTGGCGCATGCCGGGCACCATTCGATTCAGAGATGTGCTGGGCAGCGGCCTCGGCAAGAAGCTCGATGCGGTGGAGATCGGTCCGAGCGATCTCGCCTTCCTGCAGTACACCGGTGGAACCACCGGCGTCGCCAAGGCCGCGGAACTCACCCACCGCAACATGGTGGCGAATCTGCTGCAGTCGCTCGCCTGGATACGCCCCGCGCTCTCCGATGGCGAGTCGCGCATCATCATCACGGCGCTGCCGATGTATCACATCTTCGCCCTGACGGCGAACTGCCTTGCCTTCATCCCGCTGGGCGCGCTCAATGTGCTCATCACCAATCCGCGCGATTTCCCCGCCTTCGTCAAGGAGCTGAAGCGCTACAAGTTCAGCTTCATCTCGGGCGTCAACACGCTGTTCAACGCGCTGCTGCACACCCCGGGATTCGAGACCGTGGATTTCAGCGCGCTCAAGGTGAGCTTCGCCGGCGGCATGGCGGTTCAGTCGGTGGTGGCGAAGAAGTGGCGCGAGGTCACCGGCTGCTTTCTCAACCAGGGCTGGGGCATGACCGAGACCTCGCCGGTGGTGACCGCAAATCCCATCGGCGAGGATTTCAACGGCTCGGTGGGCCTGCCGATTCCCTCCACCGACGTGTCCATCCGCGCGGACGACGGCGCCGAGCTCGGCGTCAACCAGGTCGGCGAGATCTGCGTGTTCGGCCCGCAGGTGATGCGCGGTTACTGGCAGAGGCCGGATGAGACCGAGAAGGTGATGTTCGGCGATTGGCTCAAGACCGGCGACATCGGGCGCATGGATGCCAAGGGCTACGTGTTCATCGAGGACCGCAAGAAGGACATGATCCTGGTGTCGGGCTTCAACGTGTATCCCAACGAGATCGAGGATGTGGCCTCGAAGCACCCCGGCGTACGCGAGGTGGCCGCGGTGGCACAGCCCGATGACAACTCGGGCGAATCGGTAGCGCTGTTCGTGGTGAAGAAGGATCCCAGTCTCAGCGCCGAAGATCTCATCGCCTTCTGCCGCAAGGAACTCACCGGCTACAAGGTGCCGCGTCACATCTATTTCCGCGACGAGCTGCCGAAGAGCAACGTCGGCAAGATCCTGCGCAGGCCGCTGCGCGATGAACTGCGCGCCAAACCCGCGGCTGCATGAGCGGCGTTTTTACGCGCCGCTGAGCCAGGCTGAGCCACTCGCATGAAGGTAGGCACCATCAGCGCGGTTTTGTTCGCCAAGGATCGGGCCAAGCTCGCCGGCTTCTATCGCGACGTCCTGGGGATGCACGTCAGGGCGGGCGGTGAGCATCATGCCAGCCTTGTCTGCGGCGGTTTTGAGCTGCTCATTCATCAGCTGCCGCCTGAGAGCGCCGCCTCGATCGCGATCGCCCGGCCGCCGCTGCGGCGAGAAACGGGCGCGATAAGGCTCAATTTCAGCGTCGATGACATCGGCTCCGCCCGGCGGGCCGCCGCAGCCTTGGGCGGGCAGGTGGACGACGCGGCGCCCGCCCGGGCGCCCTCGGATGCGCGAGTCCGCCTTGGCCACGATCCGGAGGGCAACGTGTTTTTGGTGGAGGAGTGAGGCCGCCGGGAACCGCGCGCCCTTAGACGTCGGCGTAACGCTGCACGCTCTCGATGAGCAGACGCACTCGATCGGGGTCCACTTCCGGGGTGACGCCGTGCCCCAGATTGAACACATGCCCCGGACCCTGGCCGTAGCTTGCCAGCACCTTCAAGGTCTCGGCCACCAGGGTATCCGGCGCCGCAAACAGGGCCGATGGATCGAGATTGCCCTGCAGCGCCACCCGATCTTTGACCAGTGCGCGCGCCGCGGCAAGGTCCGTGGTCCAGTCAACGCCCGCCGCATCGCAGCCGATTGCAGCGATCTCGCCGAGCCACGCGCCGCCGCCCTTGGTGAAAACGACGTTGGGCACACGGCGACCCTCGGCGTGACGGGTGAGCCCGGCGACGATTTCGGCCATGTAGGCGAGTGAAAACTCGCGGTACTGCGCGGGGGAGAGCACGCCCCCCCAGGTGTCGAAGATCATCACGGCCTGGGCGCCCGCGGCGATCTGCGCATTCAAGTACAGGATCGTGGCCTTGGCCATGATCCCAAGCAGTCTGTGCAGCTCCCGGGGCGACTCGTACATGAGCCGCTTGATGTGCTGGAAAGTCTTGCTGCCGCCGCCCTCCACCATGTAGGTCGCAACCGTCCATGGGCTGCCCGCAAAGCCGATGAGCGGGATGCGTCCGGCAAGCTCGCGGCGGACCAGGCTCACCGCGTCGGTGACGTACTTGAGTTCGATGTTCGGATCCGGCACGCCGAGCCGGTCGATGTCGGCGCTGGTGCGGACCGGACGCGCGAAGGTCGGACCTTCGCCCGCTTCGAACTCGAGGCCCAGGTTCATGGCATGCGGGATGGTCAGGATGTCGGAAAACAGAATCGCCGCGTCCAAGGGATAGCGCGTCACCGGCTGCAGGGTGATTTCGCAGGCGATGGCAGGGTTGGTGCACATGGCCAGAAAGCCGCCCGCCTTGGCGCGCGTCGCGCGGTATTCGGGCAGATAGCGTCCAGCCTGACGCATGATCCAGATCGGGCGCCGCGGCGTCGGTTCGCGCAGCAGCGCCTTGAGCAGTAAATCGTTCTTCAGAGACGGGTTCATGATGAGTTCAGGTGCGTTCGGACGGATCGAATAGGCGCTGGTGTTCAAGGATGGCGTAGCGGTCGGTCATGCCGGCGATGTAGTCGGCCACGGCGCGTGCGCGCCCCGTCTTGCCACGTTCGGCCTCACCCGCATCCGCGGCGCTCTTGTGCTCGTCGGGCATGAGCGCCGGCTCCTCCAGGAACGCATCGAACAGCGCGCGCACCGTGCGGCGCGCCTTGGCGGTCATGCGGCGCACCTTGTAGTGCTTGTACAATGACTCGCGCAGGAAGGTCTTCAAGGCGGCGTTGGCTTCGCGCGTGGCATCGGAGAAGCCGATGAGCATGCCTGCATGCGCCCGTACCTCCTCGAGGCTCTGCACGCCGGCCGCGTTCAGGCGGTTGCGCGACGCCTCGATCAGATCGGACACCAGATGATTGATCATCCGGCGCAGCACCTCATACACCAGGCGGCGGCCGCTCAAGTCCGGGTAGCGGCGCAGCACCTCGTCGTGATAGCCCTGGAACAGGGGCACGCCGCGCATCTGCTCGACGCTGATGAGGCCGGCACGGATGCCATCCTCCACATCGTGATTGTTGTATGCGATTTCGTCGGCGAAATTCGCGAGCTGCGCCTCGAGCGAGGGCTGGCGGCGCGTCAGGAACCGCTCACCCACTTCGCCGAGTTCCCGCGCGTTCTTCGCCGAGCAGTGCTTCAAGATCCCCTCGCGGCACTCGAACGTCAGGTTCAGGCCGTCGAACTCTGCATAGTGGTCCTCGAGCACATCGACGACCCGCAGCGACTGCAGGTTGTGCTCGAAGCCGCCGAAATCGCGCATGCGCTCGTTGAGCTCGTCCTGGCCCGCATGACCGAAGGGCGTGTGACCGAGGTCGTGGGCCAGGCAGATGGCCTCCGACAAGTCCTCGTTGAGATTGAGCACGTGCGCCACGGTGCGCGCTATCTGCGCCACCTCCACCGAGTGGGTGAGGCGCGTGCGATACAGGTCGCCCTCGTGGTTGACGAACACCTGGGTCTTGTAGACCAGGCGCCGAAACGCCGTCGAATGCACGATGCGGTCGCGATCGCGCTGGTACTCGGAGCGGTTGACGGGCTTCGCTTCCGGATGCCGCCGGCCGCGCGAGCGCTCGTCGCTGCAGGCGTAGCTTGCCAGCCCGCTCACTCGAAATACTCTGCCAGGGTGGCATCGAGCGCATCCTTGGCGTAATCGGCGGTTATCACGGCGCGGCCCAGGCGCTCCAGCAACACCAGGCGCAAGTTGCCGGCGAGCACTTTCTTGTCCATCTGCATGAGTTCGAGCGCGCGTGCCGCGCCGATGCGCGGCGTCGCGGCGGGCAATCCGGCGCGCGCGAGCACCGCGGCGATGCGCGCCTTGACCGGCGCGGCAATCAGACCCAAGCGCGCCGAAAGATCCGCGGCCATGACCATGCCGAGGCCCACCGCCTCACCGTGCAGGAACTGCTGGAACTGGGTCGCCGCCTCGATGGCATGCCCGAAAGTGTGGCCGAAGTTCAGGATGGCGCGCAGATTCTGCTCGCGCTCGTCACGTTGCACCACGGTGGCCTTGATCTCGCAGGAACGCGAGATGGCATAGCTCAAGGCGTCCGCGTCATGCGCGAGCAGCTGCGGCATGTTCTTGTCGAGCCATTCGAAGAACAGAGGATCCCACACCACGCCGTGCTTGATGACTTCCGCCATGCCGGCGGCGAACTCGCGCGGCGGCAGGCTTTTCAACGTGTCGATGTCCGCGAGGACGGCGAGCGGCTGGTAGAAGGCTCCGATCAGATTCTTGCCGCCGGTATGGTTCACGCCGGTCTTGCCGCCCACCGAGGAATCCACCTGCGCAAGCAGGGTTGTCGGCACCTGCACATAGCCGATGCCGCGCTGGTAGCAGGCGGCGGCGAACCCCGCGATGTCCCCCACCACGCCGCCCCCCAGGGCGATGATGGTGGCGTCGCGGTTCAGCCTGCTCGACACCAGGGCATCGATCACCCAGCCGAAGGTCTGCAGGGTCTTGTGCGGCTCGCCGTCCGGCAGAATGCATTCGCCGATGCGCCGCTCCTCGCCGAGCGCGCCCTTGAGCTTGGCGAGATAGAGCTTGGCCACGGTGGTGTTGGTGACGATGAGCACATCGCCGTGGGGGACATGGGCGGCGATGACGGCCTCGTTGGACAGAAGAGCGCCGCCGATCACGATGGGATAGCGCGCATGTCCGACGTCGACCTGAAGGGTTTGCACGGCTTAGATTATACGAAGTTCACGGAGCGGGCGGCCGCTTAAGCTCGTGGTGGATCTCCTCGGCCACGAGCTGCACGCGGCGGCCGTCGGTGGTCACGGTCAAATCGGCGATCTCCCGGTAGAGCTCGGCGCGCCTTTGCATCAGCTCGCGCAGCTTCGCCTCGGGGTCGGCGCCGTTCAAGAGCGGCCGATGGCGGCCGTGGCGGGTGCGCTCCAGCTGCTGCTCGATGGAGGTGGCGAGGTACACCACGATGCCGCGCTCGGCCAGAATCCGGCGGTTGGCCGGGTCGATGACCGCCCCGCCGCCGGTGGCGAGCACGATGGACTCGAAACGCGTCAGGCGTTCGATGGAGTCACGCTCGCGGCTGCGAAAACCCGCCTCCCCCTCCTTCTCGAAGATCAGCTGGATGTCGACACCGGTACGCGCCTCGATATCGGCATCGCTGTCGTAGAAGGTGTAGCGGAACAGGCGTGCCAGCTGCCGGCCGACGGCGGTCTTGCCTGAGCCCATGGGGCCGACGAGGAAGATGTTGGGCTTGGCGAGCACGGGGCTATCTTAAAGAAAAACCGCCCGAAGGCGGTCTTTCAAACCCGTTTCGAAGCGGGCGTGCGTCGGCACGCCCGCTCGAAGCCTTTAGTACAGCTGCGAGCCTTCGCGCAGGATCTTCGGGGTGATGAAGATCAAAAGCTCGGTCTTGTTGTTGATGTTGGTGGTGTTCTTGAACAGATTTCCCAGCACCGGGATATCCGCGAGGAACGGCACCTTGTTGGCCTGCTTGGTCTTGGTGGTATCCAGGATACCGCCGAGCACCACGGTCTGGCCGTCGTTCACCAGCACCTGGGTGACGATCTCGCGGGTATCGATGGCCGGCACGCTGCCGCCGGTGGCGGAGGTCACCTGCTGGCCGACCGAGTCGTCGGAGACGTCGAGATCCATGATCACCCGGTTGTCCGGCGTGATCAGCGGCGTGACCTTGAGCTGCAGCACCGCGTTCTTGAACTGCGTGGTGGTGGCACCGCTCGAGGCCGATTCCTGATACGGAATTTCCACACCCTGCATGATGGTGGCCTGTTTCTGATTGGCCGTGATCACGCGCGGCGAGGAGATGGTCTCGCTCTTGCCTTCGTTCTGCGCGGCCGACAGTTCCAGGTCAAGCAGATGCTTGCCCGCGAGCACCGACAGACCGATGCTGCCGTTGACGTTGGTCGCCGGCAGGTTCACCTGATAGCGGTTGTTCAAGGTCGGCAGAATCACGGCGCCGCCGCCCGGGGGCGGACCGCCGCTCGCGGTCGGGAGCACCGAGCTGGTCATGGAGTCGGTACCGGCATTGGTACCGGACAACGAGATCAGGGTGCCGGGACCCGCGGTGGTGAAACCGGTGATGCCGAGGCGGGCGCCCAGGTCACGCTCGAAGGTGTCGCTGACCACCACGATGCGCGCCTCGATCAGCACCTGCTTCACGGGCACGTCCAGGGTTTGCACCAGGCGGCGGATTTCCTGCAGCTTGTCCGAGGTGTCCTGGACCAGGAGCGTGTTGGTGCGCTCGTCGATGGACAGGGTGCCGCGCGGCGAGAGGATGCTGTCCTTCGCATTCGGCGACTTGATGAGCTTGGCAAGGTCCGACACCTTGGCGTAGTTCACCTGCATGAACTCGGTATGGGTCGGCGAGAGTTCCTGCACTTCCTTATGGGCGGCGAGTTCGGCCTTCTCACGCGAGGCGAGCTCGTCCGTGGGTCCGATGATGATGACGTTGTCCTGGCGGCGCTTATCCAAGCCCTTGGTGCGCAGCACAATGTCCAACGCCTGATCCCAGGGTACATTCTGCAGGCGCAGGGTGAGGCTGCCGGTGACCGAGTCGCTCACCACGATGTTCTGGCCGCTGGTATCGGCAAGCAGCTGCAGCACCGAGCGCACGTCTATGTCCTGGAAATTCAGGGTGAGACGCTCGCCGGTGTACTCGCGCTTTTCTTCCTGCGCGGTGCGTTTCAACGACGGCTTGATCTCCACCGTGTACTGGTTGTCGGACTGATATGCGAGCTGTTCGAAGTCGCCCTGCGCGCTGATCACCAGGCGCGAGGAGCCTTCGACGCGCACCGCATCGACGGTCTGCACCGGGGTGGCGAAATCCATGACGTCGTAGCGGCGCATCAGATTCTTCGGCATCACGGTGCCGGCGAAGTCCACGACCACCTGGTTGCCTTCCTGACGCACGTTGACCGGGGTGCGGGGGTCGGTGAGCTGCACGATCACGCGCCCGGTGCCGTCGGAACCGCGGCGGAAGTCGATGGTCTTGATGGCCCGTTCAGTGGCCGTGGCGGTGGCGCTCGAACTCGCCCGCGCCGCGGCGTTCTTGACCAGGTCCGCACCCGGCTGCTGGCCGATGGTGACCACGATGTCGTTGCCGTCCACCTTGGTGGTGTAGGGCATGAGCGAATCGACGTTCAGCACCACGCGGGTGCGGCCGTTGGCTTCCGCAGCCACCACGCTGTCGACGCCGCCCGAATGCACGTCGATGCGTCGCTGCTGCATGGCAAGCGCCGTGTTCGGCAGGTCGAACGCGATGCGCGCCGGCTTGTCGATGGTGAATGGGAGCGGCTCGGGAGCCGGGCCGTCCATGTGCATCTTGAGCTGCACCTGCTGGCCGGAAATGGTTTGAACGTCGACGGACTGTAGTTTGACGGGGTCCGCGGCATTGGCCGCGAGGCTCGCCAAGCTCAAGGCGACGAGCGTAAACGCTCCCACCATCGCCGTTCGTATCTGAGTGCTAAACATACGCATTCTTCTCCCTAGTGGCCTCATTCCGCTAACGCCAGCGAGGCCGGCCGCTCGATATAACCGCCGAGCCCGTCGGGAATGATTTCAATCAAGCTGATTTTTCCCGCCGAGATTTCGGTAATCTTTCCGTCGTTCGTACCCAAGTAATTGCCCGGCTGCACCTTGTGCACCAGGCCGTCCTTCGACTGCACCAGTCCGTAGAACTGGTTCCCCACTTTGAATGTGCCCACCATCTTCAAGGTGTCGAGCGAGAAGCTCTCCAGGAACTCCCGGTTGCGATGCTCGTTCTTGCGCAGCGCCTGGCCGTTGGCGGCGTTGGGGCCCTGCGGTTGGAACGGCGAACGCATGTTCGACACGCTGTAGACAAAGGTTTCGTAAGGCTTGATTTCGGGCAGCGGCGTGATGCGGCCGCCCGGCTTCTTCTTGGTCTGTTCGATCCACTTCTGCAGATCCGACTGCCCGCCCGAGCAGGCTGCGAGGCCGAGACTCAACGTGGCGGCGGCGATCGCGGTGAGGTAAAGCGTTCTCATGACGCGCCTCCGGCCTTCTTCGGCTTGGTGCCGTTGCCCTCGTCCTCGATGTAGCGGTAGGTCTTGGCGGTCACATCCATGGTCAGGTTGTCGAAACCGCTCTTGCCCGAAGCATCCACCGGCGTGATGGTGATGTCGTGCAGGGTGACGATGCGCGGCAGGGCCGCGATGCCCGACACGAAGGCGCCGAACTGGTGGTAGCTGCCCACCAGCTTGATGTGGATCGGCAGTTCCGCGTAGAAGCCGTTGCCCTTCTCGGGCGCAGGCTGGAAGAGCTTTTCCTGCAGGCCCGCTGCGAGTCCCGCCTGCGAGATGTCGACCAGCAGGTTCGGCACCTCGGTCTTGCCGGGCAGCTGGCGGAGCATGGCGCCGAAGCTGCGCTCCATCTCGGCGAGCTGGGCCTTGTAGGCGTCCAGGTTGGCGGCGCGCTGCTGCTTGTTCTCGAATTGCGCGCGCAGATCCGTCTCGTCCTGCTCGGCCTTGAGCAGCACCGGACGGTCGTCGTTCCACACGAACATGTACCAGCCGAATCCGGTGAGCGCGATGAACACCAGGGCGACGAAAAACAGCCGCACCGGCGCCGGCCAGCGGCCGACATCGCGCGGATCGAGGCTGCGCAGTTGATCTAGGAAGTTCATTGCTTGGCCACCTTTTTCACCCCGTCGCTCGGCGTATCCATGTCCACGCCCACCTCGTTGGCGTAGAGCACGAAGCTCGAGCCGCCGGTCGGCGATTGCGGGGCGGACTCGACCACCTGCAGTTCGGGATTGGAGAGGAAGGTGGAGCCGTCGATGTTGCGCATGAAGGTGGAGACGCGGGTGGAGGACTGGGCCACGCCCTTGACCTCCAGCTTCTTGCCGCTCTCCTTGAGGGAGGTGAGGTACACGCCCTCGGGCACGAGCTTCACCAGCTCATCGAAGCGGTGCACGATCTCGGGACGCTGGCGCTGCAGCTTCTCGATGATGTCCATGCGGTTCAAGAGACGCTGCTTGCGGTTCTCGAGGTCCTGGATGTCGGCGATCTGCGCATCGAGCTTGACGATCTCTTTCTTCAAGAGATTGTTCTTGTCGTTCTGCGCGTCGGTCCAGCCGGCGTACAGCAGTTTGCCGCAGCCGACGACGACGACGGCGCAGACCAGCGTGCCGCCCAGCATGACGAAGAAGTCGCGCCGGCGTTCTTTGCGCTTTTGTTCGCGGTGCGGAAGTAGATTTATGCGTGGCATGGCTACTCGTTAGTCGAAGCTGCGCAGCGCGAGGCCGCAGGCAGTCAGAAGGGCGGTCGCATCGCGCGCGACGGCTTGCGCTTTGGCCTTGGAGGACACTTTCATGTTGCCGAGCGGGTCGCCCCTCTCCGCGGCGACGCCGACGCGGCTGGAGATCACCTCGGCGACGCCCGGGATGTTGGCGCAACCGCCGCAGATCAGAATCTGATCGGGCTGGGCGCGACCGCTGCCCGAGGCCAGGTAGAACTGCAGCGAGCGGCTGACCTGCTGGGTCATGTCGTCGATGAACGGGTCCAGCACTTCGGGCTGATAGTTCGAGGGCAGGCCGCCTTCTTTCTTGGCGCGCCCGGCCTCTTCCATGGACAAGCCGTAGGTACGCATGATCTCTTCGGTGAGCTGCTGGCCGCCGAAGGCGAAATCGCGCGTGTAGATGACTTTCAAATCACGCAGCACCGAGAAGGTGGTGCTGGAGGCGCCGAAGTCGACCACGGCAACCGTGCGATCCAGGCCGCCGTCCGGCATCTGGTGGCGCATCAGGCTGCAGGCGTTTTCGAGCGCGAAGGCTTCGACGTCGACGATCTGCGCGGTCAATCCGGAGGCCTGCACCGCCGCCTGGCGCTGCTCGACGTTCTCGGTGCGCGTCGCGACCAGAAGCACATCGTTCATGTCGGGGTCCTTCTCCGAAGGGCCCACGATCTGGAAATCGTAGCTCACCTCTTCCATGGGGAAGGGGATGTATTGGTCGGCCTGCATTTCGACCTGGCCTTCCAATTCGTTTTCGCCCAGGTTCTTGGGCATCTGGATCACCTTGGTGATCGCGGCGTCGCCGGAGATGGCGATCGCGGCAAGGCGGCTCTTCGCGCCCGAGCGCTTGACCGCGCGGCGGATCGCCTCGCCAACCGCCTCCGCATCGACGATGGCCTTCTCGTTGATGGCGTTGTGGGGCGTGGGCTCCGCGGCGTAGGACTCGACGCGGTATTGCCCTCCCGACATGGACAGCTCGATGAGCTTTACCGAAGAGGTGGTTATGTCAAGTCCCAGCAAGGGACGATTTTTTCCTAACGACCACACAAATGTTTTCCCTTTTTGCTCAATACCTTGGAGGTCGAATCTTTTGCCCGAGATTAGCTATCAGACGCCAACTTAGCAAGAAACTGTTAAATGGAACCGTGAAACTACTCACGGTATGGCAGCCGGTACCCAGGCAAATCGGGAAAGTGAGAACTACGAGCAATTCGTATCGGTAAGGAGCCGTGTCGAACCATCCGTACAGACCTCTACTATGGGAATTGGTCTGGCAACCCCGCTGTCCTAGACCCTTAGGATCCTAGGACCGGTGGCTTTGCGTCCTCATCTTTCGATGAGTATGCCTTCGTGACGGGCGGTAATATGCATGCCCGTCTCCATCGGCGCAATAAGTTAGAGCGGTTTTCTGTGGCCAAACGTTACCTAGTTCTCATCTCGCGAATTTGCGTGGTCTTAGTAGGGGTTGTAGCCCTTGGCATATTCGCCAATGTGTGTGCGTTCACCTACCTGAAGCCCTCGCTCCCGGACGTGCACTCCCTGAAGGAGGTGCAGCTGCAGGTGCCGCTGCGCATCTATAGCCGGGACGGCAAGCTCATCAATTCGTTCGGCGAACAGCGCCGGATCCCGGTGAGCTACGAGCAGCTGCCCCCGAAGCTCATCCAGGCGGTCCTCGCCACCGAGGATGACCGCTTTTTCCGGCATCACGGGGTGGACTGGTTCGGGGTGTTGCGCGCTGCGATGGCAAACCTTAAGGCCGGCGGGGTCAGGCAGGGGGCGAGCACCATCACCATGCAGGTGTCGCGCGACATGTTCCTGACACCCAAGCGCGATATGAAGCGCAAGATGAGCGAGGTCTACATATCGCTGCTGATGGAGACCGAGCTCACCAAGGAGCAGATCTTCGCCATCTACGTGAACAAGATCTTCCTCGGCCAGCGCGCCTACGGCATGGCCGCGGCGGCCGAAGTGTACTTCGGCAAGACCTTGGATCAATTGAGTATTGCGGAAATGGCGACCCTCGCCGGATTGCCGGCCGCCCCGTCCACCATCAACCCGGTCGCGAACCCCACCCTCGCGACCGAGCGCCGCGCGCACGTGCTGTCCCGCATGTACGAGCTCAACTACATCACCAAGGACGAGTACGACACCGCCCGCAACACCCCCATGGAGTCCAAGCTTCACCTGCCCACCATCGAGTGCGACGCCCCCTATGTGGCGGAAATGGTCAGGAATGACATGCAGGCCAAGTACGGCGATGCGGTCTACACCGCCGGCTACAAGGTCTACACCACCCTGGATTCGCGGCTGCAGGCCGCCGCCACGGTGGCGCTGCGCACCGGACTCATGGAGTACGACCGGCGCCACGGCTACCGCGGCGCCACCGCCAAGGTGGACATGTCGAAGCTGTCGAGCCCGGCGCAGTTCGAGGCCCAGCTCGATGAGTTCCCCATCGTCGGCGGTTTGCGGCCAGCCGTGGTCGAGTCGGTGGACGCCAAGAGCGCCCGCATCTTCGTGCGCGATCTGGGCGAAATGACGCTGCCCTGGGAGAAGATCGTCTGGGCGCGCCGCGAGCTGCCGGACGAGAAGGTGGACCGCTCCCCCACCGCGGCCGCCGAAGTTTTGAACCGCGGCGACATCATCTACACCGTGGGGCGCACGGCCGAGTCGCTGCTCTTCGTGCAGGTACCGGAAGCGCAGAGCGCGCTGGTGTCCTTGGATCCCCGCGATGGCGCCGTGGTCACGCTGGTCGGCGGCTTCGACTTCTTCCAGAGCAAGTTCAACCGCGTCACCCAGGCGCGCCGCCAACCGGGTTCCGGATTCAAGCCCTTCGTGTACGCGGCCGCTTTCGACAAGGGCTACACGCCGGCCACGGTGGTGCTCGACGCCCCGGTGATCATCGACGAGGAGGACAAGGACCAGACCTGGCGGCCGAAGGACAACGAGGGCAACTTCCAGGGTCCGATACGCCTGCGCGAAGCCCTGGTGCATTCCCGCAACCTGGTGTCGGTGCGCGTGATGCGCGACATCGGCGGGGAGTTCCTGCGCAATTACGTCACCCGCTTCGGCTTCGACAAGTCGCAACTGCCCGACGATCTGACCCTGGCGCTGGGAACCGCCGAGCTCTCGCCCCTGCAGGTGGCCACCGGTTATGCCACCTTCGCCAATGGCGGATTCAAGGTGAACCCGTACTACATCGAGCGCATCGAGGATGCCTCGGGCAAGGCGATGGCGCAGGCGGAACCGCTCTATGCCTGCAGCGAGTGCGTGCGGGCCGGTGATCCGGCGCGCGGCGCGCTCTCGCATCCCGCTCTCGAGGACGAGGCACCGCACGATGGCAAGACGGTGATCCCGCCGAAAAGTCTGGCCCCGCAGATCATAAGACCCCAGGTCGCGTATCTGCTTGCCGACATGATGTCCGACGTCATCAAGCGCGGCACCGGCGTGCGCGCGCGTTCCTTGAATCGCGACGATGTGGGCGGCAAGACCGGCACCACCAACGATCAGCACGACGCGTGGTTCACGGGCTTCAACGGGGATATCGTGACCTCGGTCTGGACGGGGTTCGATGCCGATCGCACCTTGGGCGCGGGCGAGGAGGGCGCGCACGTGGCGGTGCCCACCTGGACTTATTTCATGCATGCGGCCCTCGAGGGCGCGCCGCACCACTGGGTGCCGGTACCCGACGGCATCGTGTCGGTGCGAATTTCGCCCGCCACCGGGCTGCTGGCCAGCTCCGACGATCCGAACTTCATCATGGAGAAGTTCATCGACGGCAACCTGCCGAAGCCGGAGAACTACGAAGGGCCCAATCAGAATCCCATTTCGGACGGTGACAAACCGTTATTCTAGGGACTTGACGCTTTATTCAGTGATCAGATGATGGCCAAGAAGTTTTCGCATCGAACCGAGGACCTCCGCCAGGCGCTCGCCCAGGAAGCCGCTCGCATCATGGCCGAACACGGCATCGAGGACTTCCTGCAGGCCAAGCGCAAGGCGGCCGACCGCTTAGGGGTGCACGATGTCTCGGCGCTGCCGTCCAACATCGAAATCGAATCGGCGCTCAGGGCCCATCAGCGTCTGTTCGGGCGCGAGTCGCACGACAACACCCTGAAGGAACAGCGGCGTGTCGCGCTTCAGACCATGCGCCTGCTCGAGGAATTCACGCCGCGGTTGGTGGGATCGGTGCTGAACGGCACCGCCACCGACTATTCGGACATCAACCTGCACCTGTTCGCTGATGCGTCCGAGTCGGTGGCCATCAAGCTGCTGGACATGAGGGTGCCGCACGAGTTCTACGAGCGGCGCGTGAAGATGGATGCGGAACGCAGCATCAGCTATCCGGCGCTGCGGTTCGAAGCG
The DNA here is from genome assembly GCA_036494165.1 of Steroidobacteraceae bacterium. Classification (GTDB taxonomy): domain Bacteria; phylum Pseudomonadota; class Gammaproteobacteria; order Steroidobacterales; family Steroidobacteraceae; genus Bog-1198. The sequence goes on along the minus strand of DASXOQ010000142.1, from coordinate 40,510 downwards.
AACGGCCGCACCGTCGATGCCACGGTGTTCCCGATCGACGGCATCCGTCAGGCGCCCTACTCGCCGGTGGACGGCCGGCCCATGAAGCGCGCGGATGCACGCGAAGTGTCCGAGTTGCTCAACGCCAACTGATTGCGGCATCCGTGCACCGCCTCGCGGTCATTGGAGTGCGATCCAGAGGATCACACACAAGACCATGAAGCCGAGCAGCACCCAGCCCACGAGGCGCGGATTGTATTCACTGGTGACCGACTGATCGCCGTCCGCGGCCGGCGAAACTGTCTCCTCGAGCGTCTCCGACTTTGGCGTCACGAGCAGCATCGCCAATGCGGCCGCACAGGCCGGCTGCCATACCAACGGCACCAGCCGGTAGTCCAGGTTCTGGTTTGCATGGGCCCGGTCGAAGTAGGCGGTAGCGGCCGCCAGCAGAGCACAGGCCGCAGAGTAGCCGAGCAGTTTCGGAGCCGTCGTTCCAGTCGAAGTCACGCGCCCGAAGAGCAGCATGCCGGCGCCCAACACCAGCAACGCACCGATGAATCCCGCCAGGAAGAAGCTCGCGAGGGGGATGTCGGTAAGAGAATTGAAGTCGCCGCCCGGGGTCGTGATGATCTTCACCACGTAGCCGCTGAGCCCGGCAACAACGGGCGTGACGGTGCAGACACCGACGAACAGCCCAAGCTTCAAGGCATCGCGGCGTTGCTCGACGGTAATAAAATAAAAGGCCAGTGCGCAGCCATAGGCAGCGCCCGCAGTGAAAGAAGGAAAGTCCCTGCCCGTGAGCAAGGCCGCTGCAAGGCCCACCATGGCCATAACAATCGCCGACATGCTTCCCTGCCGCGCTCCCGCGCTTGCTTTCCGTTACTAGCTTCCCGGCTTCTTCTGCCATTCGGCCAGCAGTTCTGGTGAACCCTGAGCCCGGACGCCGTTGTCGTTCAGAATGTCGTCCGTGGCGTTCACCACCGCCTCGCGCGAGAACACCAGCGACTCGCCGCCCTTCTGGTTGAACTCCAGCGTGACGAAGGGATCCTTCAAGTCGCGCAGCAGCGCCACCAGGTGCTTCAGGCTCTTCACCGGCGTGCCGTTGACCGAGTAGAGCACCGCGCCCATCTGGTTCGAGTAGCCGATCGCGAGCTTGTGCGGAAAGAACGGCGAGGAGAGCACCACCAGCTCCTGAAGATCCGCACTCGGCGGGTCGAAGGCCATGGTGGCGAGCGGGCTCTTGAGGAACGTGAGCGCCCGCATCATGTTCGCATTGCCGTCGAGGTGCGCGAGCATCTGCCGGGTGGCCACCGAGAACACCATCGGGCCGTAGATGAAGTAAGGCGGATACGCGCCCATCAAATCAGGCACCAGCTGCGGATGTTCCGCCGCCACCGGCAGTTCCACCTTCATGCTCTTGCCGGCGCGCACGATGGTGAGCGGCAGCTTGCCGTTCTTGGCCACATGCTGGATCTCGTAGGTGAACTGCACCCGCAGATCCTTGTCGATGGTGATCATGCCCTGGTTGTCCACCGGCACATCGCCGATGTGGGTGATGACGTCCCACTCTTTCAGGGGATAGGCCGCATCGGTCTGGTCGGGACGGTGCACCACCATGCCCTCGATGCTCTTGTCGAGCTTCAGGTACTCGCGCAGCGCGGGATTCTCGAGAGTCTGCAGGTCATCGTAGAGCGCCGGCTTGCCGCGGTAGTGACCGCTCGCAATATCCTTCAAAAAGAGCTCCACCTCCTCGTTCGGGATGATGTAGCCGATGTTCTGCGTGTCTCCGCCCAGGCGGCTGAAGGCGAGGCCGATCATCTTGTCGTCGGCGATCGCAGGACCGCCGGAGTTGCCGGGATTGATGGCTGCATCGATCTGAATGCGAAGGCCCGAGGTCGGGTAGTTGTACATGACGAACTCGATGCGCGACACGATGCCCTTGGTGATCGACAGCGAAGTGCCGCCGGCCGGAAAGCCGTAAGCGAGGACCGCGTCCTTGATCTGCGGCAGCTTGCTGGCGCGGGGCAATGGCGGGTGGGAGGCGAAGAAGCTCTCATCGTCGAGTTTCAGCACCGCAAGATCGATGCCCGGCGCGATGGCGACCACCGAGGCGGACACCTTGTCGCCGGCGGCGCTCGCCTGCACCTGCACCTGGCTCGCATACAGCACTGCATGCGCATTGGTGAGGATGCGTTTGCCCTCGATCACGACCCCCGAGGCGGTGGCTTCCGACGGCGCCTGCTTGGTCCAGGGCTTGAAGGGATCGGGGTGGCGCATCGTGGAGAACACCTTGACCACCGAGTTCTCGATGTTCGGGGCCTTGGCGGCATCGCTGCTGTGGGCGGCGAAAGCCTGTGTTGAGATCATCACGGCGAGGGCGAGCAGGACGGCAGATCCTAAACGTGAGGCGTTGAGCATAGATATCCGTTTCTTCCTTATCCTAAAGAGGTGCGGTTTATTGCGCGTCGACACTGAACACCAACAGCGCATTGCCGGAGTTCACATACAAGTCGCCGTTCACGATGGTGGCGCCTGCGAAATCGAGAGCGCCGCCCTGCGCGGGGATGCCGTTGACGGTCTGGTAGGGCTTGGCGGTGTCGTAGTCCCAGAGAATCTTGCCTTCGATGGTGGAGTAGGCGCGCAGGTGCCCATCGAGCGAACCCGAGAAGGCGACGCCCGGTATCACGCTCACCGCCTGGGCCTGGCCGCGCGGGCAGGCCGGCTGCGCCGCGACGCAGGGAGGCGCGCTGGCGACCCAGCGCGGCGCGCCGCTCTTGAGGTCGAGCGCCGTGAGGCTGCCTTGTTCGGTGGGCGGTTGCAGTAGGGAGCCGGTGAGCGCGGCATACACGTTCCGATGATCCGCCGCGAGACCCCAGTCCACTCCGCCGCTGGGCGGACCCAAGCCGCTCGGTCGGCCCAACGGGGTCTGCCAGAGAATCTCTCCGCCATGATCGGGATCGAGTCCGTACACCACGCCGGACTTCTGGCCCGCAACCAGCACCTGATTGCCCGTGGCGAGCGTGCGCAGCACCGGAGAGCTCACGAAACCCGACAACGCCAGCTCGCCGCTGCGCGAGAGCTGCTTCACCCAGCGCAGCTTTCCATCCTCGAGATTGAACGCCGCCACCGCATCGGTGAGCGACTGCTCGATGCTGGTGGTAGAGGCACCGGTGGCCACGTACAGCACTTCGCGCTTGGGATCGACGGTGGGCGCGTCGGAGATGGCTGCGCCGGCGGGCGCAAATTCCTGCACGCCGCTCGCGGCGCGGCGCGTCGGCTGCGGCTCCTCGAGCACCGAATAGCTCTTCCACAGCAGCTTGCCGCTCTGCACGTCGAGCGCCGCCACGCTGCCGCGAAAGGTGCAGCAAGGATAGTTCTGGGCCTGTGCGGCCGCCTCTTCGGTCGAGGCCACCGACACGAACAGGCGGTCATCGTAGAAGGCCGGCGCAGCGACGATGTGCGCAAGCGGATGAGTATCGACGGGCGTGCGCCAAAGCAGCGTGCCCTTCTGCGCATCGAGCGCCACCACCGCGCCGGACTCATCGCCGTAGGTCACGGCAGCCGGCGCCTTGATGATGTCCAGGTGAGCCAGCGTGCGCTTGACCTTCTGCCTGAGCTTCTTCGGCACCGTGGCGCGCTTGCTCTCGCCGAGTTCCGCAATGGTGACCGGCGAGCGGCTGCCCACCGGCGCATCGAAGTTCCAGTAGAGGCATCCGGTGCGCGCATCGATGGAGTACACACGGCCGGCGCTGCTGGTGACGAAAACACGGCCATCGACGATGGTCGGCTGCCCGAAGTGCGGATTGCCGCCCGAGGTGGCGTAGCCGAAGGCCCATTTCAGCTTGAGCTTGGGCACATCGCCGGCGCGCAAGGCCGGTTCCGGTTGATAACGGCTGTTGTCCAGATCGCGCCCCCAACCGTTCCAGAGCGCGGTGCCGAGAGCGACCGGATCGGCGCGCGCGGCGCAGAGATTCTTCTCGGGCGGCAGTGTGGTCACCTGAGCGTGCGCGCTGGCGCCGAACAGGGCCGCCAGCATACACACGCTAAGTGCTAGCGTGCGCATGAGCCCTAGCGCTTTTCGATCGCGACGTAGTCCCGCTTCGTGGGGCCTGTGTAGAGCTGGCGGGGGCGGCCGATTCTCATGTGCGGATCGGACACCATTTCCTGCCAGTGCGCCACCCAGCCTGCGGTGCGCGCGATGGCGAACATCACGGTGAACATGGAACGCGGAATGCCGAGCGCGCTGTAGATGATGCCCGAATAGAAATCGACGTTCGGATACAGCTTGCGCGACACGAAATACTCGTCTTTGAGCGCGATTTCCTCGAGCTTCAGCGCGAGGTCGAACAGCGGATCGTTGTTGCGGCCCACCTTCTCCAGGACCTTGTAGCACATGTCGCGGATGATCTTGGCGCGAGGATCGAAGTTCTTGTAGACGCGGTGGCCGAAACCCATCAGGCGCACGTTGTCGTTCTTGTCCTTCACCCGCGCCAGAAACTTGTCGATGTTGGCCACCGAGCCGATGCTGTCCAGCATGTCGAGCACCGCTTCGTTGGCGCCGCCGTGCGCCGGCCCCCAGAGCGCCGAGACGCCCGCGGAGATCGCAGCGTACGGATTCGCGCCCGTGGAACCCGCCAGCCGCACCGTCGAGGTGCTGGCATTCTGCTCATGGTCCGCGTGGAGCACGAACAGCAAGTCCAGGGCTTGCGCCGACACCGGATCGATTGCGTAAGGCTCGCACGGCACCGCAAAGAACATGTTCAGCATGTTGGCGCAGTACTTCAAGTCGTTGCGCGGATACATGAACGGCTGTCCGAGGGTGTGCTTGTACGCGGCCGCCGCGATGGTCGGCAGCTTCGCGATGATGCGGTGGGCGAAGATCTCGCGGTGGCGCGGATCGTCGATATGCGTGGTGTCGTGATAGAAGGCGGCCATCGAAGCCACCATGGCCGATACCATCGCCATGGGATGCGCGTTGTGGTGGAAGCCGTGGAAGAAGCGCAGCAGCCGCTCGTTGATCATGGTGTGCCGCATGATCGATTTCTGGAAGGAGTCCAGTTCGGTCTTGGTGGGCAGCTTGCCGTTGATCAGCAGCGCCGCCACTTCGAGAAAACTCGATTTTTCGGCCAGCTGGTCGACCGGATATCCGCGGTACAAGAGCACGCCCGCATCGCCGTCGATGTAGGTGATCTTGCTCTCGCAACTGGCGGTGGCCATGAATCCCGGATCGAAGGTGAAGACGCCTTGATCTTTGTTGAGGTTGGCGATGTTGAGCACGTCCGGACCGATGGTGCCGGACATCGCGTCCATCTGACTGGTCTTGCCGGTCGAGAGATTTTTCAGTTCGAATTTCGTGCTCATGCGCTCATTCCGAATGCGGCGTGCCTGATTGGACCCGGAAGCCTTGCACGGTCGCAATGCGGAATCAAGCGCGCAGGCCGCTGTATCGGGCGACGCTGCGCACTCGCGCACATTTCAATCGAATCTTTCGAAGCTGCGGTGCGAGCGCACACCGCTGCAAACGTCAGGCTTTCGGCTGCGTTCCGTACTTCTTGCGGAACTTGTCGACGCGACCGCCGGTGTCGACGATCTTCTGCTTGCCGGTGTAGAACGGATGGCAGTTCGAGCACACTTCGATCTGCAGATCGCTGCCGGTCGAGCGGGTCTCGAACGTGTTGCCGCACGAGCAGGTGACGTTGATGGTCTTGTATTCGGGATGGATGCCGGTCTTCATGTGAACCTCAAAATGTTGGTAGCGGCAGAATCGGTCGCACTCGTTGGTGCCATCGCCACGCCGTAAGCCCTCTTGATGCCGGCGAGTCAGCGAAAATCAATGCCGGGCACACAAAGGGTCGCGAATCATAGGCGTCCTTCCACCGAAAACCAAGCATTTTTGGATTCGCCCTTTCTGTAGCCGGGCTCCTACGGTCCTGTAAGACGTCGTCTGACAGGCCTCCGGGCGATTTGTCCACAGTAACTGTGGATAAGTCTGTGGATGAAGGGGGCGGTTTGTAGCGCAGACACGGAAAATTCACATAAATGTTAAAATGATCAAAAAATAAACAGGCATCTTTCACTTTATAAATCAATAGATTAGAGAACTCACCTGACACACTGCAAATGCAATGTGTCGTAGGTCTCACTTTCTCGGGAGTGAAACCTCCGTGTGAATAAGCTCAGGCGAGAAAACCGGCCTGAAGATCGTTCAGAAAGCGTCGTCCCAGTGCCGTTGGGCGCCAAGTCGACCCCTTAAATTGCAATAAGCCGCGCTTTCGGGCGTCTCGCAGCGCCTCATTCACTGCCGAAATCGGCAATCCCGTGGTGAGTTCGAATACCTCGACGCTGAACCCCTCGTTGAGCCGCAGAGCATTCAACATGAATTCGAACGGCAACTCGGCCTCGGCGACCGGGGCCTCTTCGCCCTTCGACCCTTCGCGTTGCGCTTTTGAGTATTCGCCAGGCTGCTTCGGCCGCAAGGTGCGCACGATCCTGCCGTCGCGGGTGATCTTGCCGTGGGCGCCGGCGCCCACCCCGAGGTAGTCGCCAAACTGCCAGTAATTCAAATTGTGCCGGCAGCGCGCGCCGGGCCGGGCATAGGCCGATATTTCGTATTGTTCGAAACCCGCCTTTTCGAGCAACTCCTGACCCCGCAATTGCATCGCCCAGGCGCTGTCCTCGTCCGGCAGCTGCGGAGGGCGCGAATGGAACACTGTGCCCACCTCCAGCGTGAGCTGGTAGTAGGAGATATGCGCCGGCGACATGGCGATTGCGGTCTCGATATCGCGCCTCGCCTCCTCTTCGGTCTGCTCGGGCAGCGCGTACATGAGATCGAGGTTGAAATTGAGGAGGCCGGCGCGCTTCAGCTCCTCAACGGCCCTCTGCGTATCCTCGACATTGTGGATGCGGCCGAGCGCCTTAAGCGCGCGGGCGTCGAAGGACTGGGCACCCAAGGAAACCCGGTTGATGCCGGCCTCGGCGTAGCCCTCGAACCGGCCGCGTTCCACCGTTCCGGGATTGGCCTCCAGCGTAATTTCGGCGTCTTTGGCGAGCGGCACGCGCGCTGCAACCGCGGTAAGGAAACGCTTGAACTGCGCGGGCGCGAACAGGCTGGGCGTGCCGCCGCCGAAGAACACCGTCGCCACCGTGCGGCCCTCCAGGTACGGAAGCTGCGCCTCGAGGTCGGCGAGCAGCGCATCGATGTACGCGCCGTCGGGCGCCGCGGACTTCAGCTGATGCGAGTTGAAATCGCAGTAAGGACATTTGCGCACGCACCAGGGCATGTGCACGTAGAGCGACAGCGGGATCTGGTTCACAACCGCTCGCGCAGCGCCTGCAAGGCCCTGCCACGATGGCTCAGGCGGTTCTTGGTGTCCGCGGATAGTTCGGCGGCCGTGCATTTGAGCGCGGGCAGATAGAAATAAGGATCGTAGCCAAAGCCGCCGGAACCTCGGGGAGAATCGATGATCTCGCCCTCCCAGACCCCCTCGGCGATGAGCGGCGCGGGATCAGAAGGCGCCCGCACCAGCACCAGCACGCAACGATAGCGCGCCCGGCGCTTGTCCTTCGGCACACCGGCGAGCGCGGCGACGAGCTTTAAGTTATTCGCCGCATCGTCCCCCTGCGCGCCGGCGTAACGGGCGGAGTACACGCCGGGCGCGCCGTTCAAGGCATCGACCTCCAATCCCGAGTCATCGGCGAGCGCTGCGAGCCCGCTCAAGGCCGATGCATGCCGTGCCTTCAACGTGGCATTGGCGAGGAAGCTCGATCCTGATTCCTCGGGCGAAGGCAGATTCAATTCGCCAAGACTGGTCAGATCGAAGGGCGTCTCGGCCAGCAGCGCGCGAAATTCTGCGAGCTTGCCGGGGTTGGCGGTGGCGACGATGAGCCGGCTACGCGGCGCGTGCGTGGAGTTGCGCGGCATGCAAGCGCTCGATGCCGTGAGCGGCGAGATCCAACAGCCGGTCGAGTTCGTGGCGGCGGAACGCGTGGCCTTCCGCTGTCCCCTGCACCTCGACAAAGGCGCCGCCGGAATTCATGACCACGTTCATGTCGGTTTCGGCACTGGAGTCCTCGGCGTAGTCGAGGTCCAGGACCGGCGTGCCGCGATAGATGCCCACCGACACGGCCGCCACCTGGCCATGCAGCGGGTTGGCCGCGATCTGCTTGCGCTTCAAAAGCCCGTCCACCGCATCGGCGAGCGCCACGAAACTTCCGGTGATGGCGGCGGTGCGCGTCCCGCCGTCCGCCTGCAGCACATCGCAGTCGAGCGTGACGGTGCGCTCGCCCAGGGCCTTCAGATCGACCACCGCCCGAAGCGCGCGCCCGATGAGCCGCTGGATCTCCTGGGTACGGCCGCTTTGCTTGCCGCGGGCCGCTTCGCGCGCCGAACGCGTGTGCGTGGCGCGCGGCAGCATGCCGTACTCGGCCGTCACCCAGCCTTGGCCTTGGCCGCGCAAGAACGAGGGCACGGAGTCCTCGACGCTCGCCGTGCACAGCACCCGGGTGTTGCCGAAGGACACCAGCACCGAGCCTTCCGCGTGCTGGGTATAGCCGCGCTCGAAGCGCACCGCGCGAAGTTCATCGGCCCCTCTGCCGCTGGGCCGGACGCTCTTTTCGTTCATGCGGCTTTCCAACGCAGCGCCGCGGCGCTGGTGTTATCGCTGTAGGGCGCGGAAGCCTCGACGGCCTGCGCACCGAGATCATTGAGGCAGTCGCGCAGCGGCCGGTTCGCCCCCTGCGCAAACTTGGCCAGCTCCGGATCCCTGAGGTTTGCCCACATGCCGTCGGTACAAAGCAGCATCACGTCGCCCACCTTGAGGCGGCGGCGCGTGGTAATGGTCATCTCTGGAAGCGCGGCATCGCCGCCGAGACAGCATTCGACATAATTTCGCATCGGGTGCCCGTGCACCTCGGCTTCGGTGATGAGCCCTTCGCGCAACAGCACTTCGACGTGGCTGTGATCGCGCGTGCGCTCCAGCACCTGTGACTGGCGCAGCTGATATACCCGGCTGTCGCCCACGTGGGCCCAGTAGGCGGCACCGTCCTGCACCAGGCAAACCGCACAGGTGGCGCGCGGCCGGGCTTCGACCGCAAGGCCGACGCCGAGCTTGACCACCTCTTCGTGCGCGCGGCCCAGGGTGAGATGCAAAAAACCCAAAGGATCGAAGATCGGATGGGGCGTCTGCCAGAAGGATTCGAGCATGGTCGAGAGCGCAGTTTCGGCGGCGCGCGCGCCTTCGGCATGGCCACCCATGCCGTCGATCACCACCAGCAACGCCGCCTGATCAGCGGCTGCGACTGCGACTCGGTCCTGGTTCTCCTCGCGGTGGCCGATCAGGCTCACGTCCGCGGTTTCGATCTGCAATGACTCACCCTCGATGATAGACTTTGCGCCCTAGCGATTATCGCCGATTTTCCGCATAGACCCCTATGATTCGTAGCATGACCGGCTTTGCTCGGCGCGAACGGCAATACCCCTGGGGATTGTTGTCCTGGGAATTGAAGACGGTCAATCACCGCTTTCTGGAGATGGGCTGCCGCCTGCCCGAGGAATTTCGGGCTGCGGAGGCCGACTTCCGCCAAAGCATCGCAGCGGCGGTGAGACGCGGCAAGGTCGAATGCGCCTTGCATTTCCGGCCCGCCACGAGTTCCTCCGCCCTCGAAATAGACGCCGAGGCACTTAACAATGTGGCGACGCGGGCCCGCGAGACGGCGAGCCAGGCCGGGCCCACGGCGCGCATCAACGTTCTGGAGCTGCTGCGCTGGCCGGGCGTGATCCGCGACACTTCGCGCGACACGGCGCCGATGATCGCAGCCGCGCACACCCTGCTGCAGGAGACGCTCGCCGAGCTCGCACGCTCGCGTGACAGCGAAGGCGGCCGGTTGCGCGATGCCTTGGAGCAACGCTGCGACGGGCTCATTGAGTTCTCGGCGCGAGTCGCCGATCGGCTGCCGGAAGTGCGCGCCAAGATCCGCACCAAGCTGCTGGACCGCATCGCACAGCTTGCCAAGGACGTGGACCAGGATCGGCTCGAGCAGGAACTTGCCATCATGGCGCAGCGGCTGGATGTGGACGAGGAGATCGACCGCCTGCGCGGCCACGTGCAGGAAGTGCGCAAGACCTTCGAAGGCCAGGAGCCGGCGGGACGACGCCTCGACTTCCTGATGCAGGAATTGAACCGCGAGGCCAACACGCTCTCCTCGAAGTCACAGGACATCGAGACCACGCGCGCAGCAGTCGACATGAAAGTGCTCATCGAGCAGATGCGCGAACAGGTGCAGAACGTCGAGTAGCTTTCAGGCGAGTTCAGGGAATTTCGCGCAAGCAAACGATCGACGAGACCTCCTGGACGCTGCGCTGCAAGTTCGCAAAAAAAATATTTTGCCCTTCGATCCTCCTCATGCGCCGCCAATCGGCGCATGAGGACATTGGTCAAGCGAGTTAGAGCTGATGATTTACGGGATGCCGCGTGGGTGTGCCCGCGGCCCATTCGGGTGCGTCAGCTATTCGACGCGGATCTCAAAATCTATCCTGCTTCAGGGAACGTTCCGCCTCAATGAGTTCCGGTCGCTCAGGTTTGTCGGCATGCACGCAAACACTCAGCAGTTCGCGGAATAACTTTTGACTCGCGTCACGATCTCCACGGAGCCGGGCTGCATGCGCCGCTCCGTACAGTGCATTGAAGCGGCGCGGCTCTTTCTTGAGCGTCGTTTCGAATTCCTGCTGCGCCCTGGCAGGCTCGTTGAGTGCCAGCAACATCTCACCAAGCAACTCCCGCGCCGGTGAAAGTGGGCCCGGGGTGATGACGCTCTTTTCTGTCTTATCTTCCATCTCTGCCGCCGACTCCATCTGTCGCAGCGCTTCCTCATTCGAGCCTTTCGCCAGCATTGACCAGGCCGCGACGGTAAGCGCCTGGATCTCCACCTGGCGGGCCCAGTACGGCTCATTGGCACTCGAGAGACGCTGCTGAATCCGCCGCAGCGCTGTCGATGCCTCGTCAGCGCCCGTCGTGTGCCTAAGATGCGCCGCACCCATTCCGCGGCCAAACCAAGTTATCGCGTCCGTAAAAGGAAACGGGGTCTCGTTCAACGTGAGATGTTCGGCCTGCTGCCAGTCCCGCCGCTCCAAGGCATAGCGTGCAGGAATCGCCGCGAGCGCGAAAAACCCGGCCACGGGAGGCCCGGCGCCGATCAGCACCGCTTTCGGATCGAACCGCGCTGCGAGCTCTGGCAGTGTCGTGACCAGGCGTCCAGCGGCCGCATTCTGTCCCGTTTGCAGGTAGGCGTAGGCCTCGTAGTCGCTGGCATGTAACTCCTCTGCTGTCTGGCCCTGTCGCCGCGCCGCCGCTGCAGCCGCCACGTTGCTGTTGATGGATGCCTGCCAATCCCCCAATCGAGTGAAAGTGTGCGACGGCATGTGCAGCGCATGCGGTGCATCGGGAGCAATCTCCGCGTACCGCTGCGCCGCGGTACGTGCGCGCTCCGCTAGCGCCGGAAGGTCGTAGGCATGAATGATGTAATGCGCCAACCCGGGATGCGTAGGCTCTTGCGCAAACAATTTCTCGAGGATTTGCCCCGCCTTTAGCTGATCGGCGTAGCTTTTGTCGCCCGGATCTGCAGCAACAGCAAGCGCCAGCGCGTAGAAAATCTGCGCTTCGTGATCTTGCGGATAGGTGCTTGCCACGCCCTCCATGGCATTGCGGTAGGCGAGCCAGCGCGCTTTCTGCGGGATATTTTCAAAATCCCGGTACAGGTTGCCGACCGCCGCAAGATAGGCCCGTTCGCGCGCCGTCTTTGCGCCCAGTCTTTCGCCGAGTTCGACGCTGTTGCGCCCGAGTTGCAACAGGCTCTTGTCGATGAGTCCGGGTGCGAAGGGATTTCCCCAGTCGCTGAGCGCGATTCCCCAAAACGCGATGCTACATGTCGCGTCCTTGCTCAGCGCGGCATTGAAGTCGTCGATTGCCCGGCTGAATTGGAAGGAATGCAGCAGTGCCGCTGCGTGGTCGATGTTGGTCTGCGCCGCCTCATTGCACGAGGTGGCAAGGTGAACCGCTCCCAGCCTTTCACCGGCATCGCTGTGGGGGTCCATAGCCGACCCGCTTCCAGCCATCAGAACCAACAACGCCGCTATGGTAAGTTTCATTTCGTTGACTAGTTTTGTCGTCGCCATGGATCGCGGGAATGGAGAAGCGCCTCCGACCTGGATTCCCCGGTGATCCGGCTTGCCCAGAATATCGCAACACCGCGATGGTGCGCTTGCAACGCCGCCGGCAATGGAAGCTCAGTGCGGAGAGTTTCCCGAAATCGCATGGGCCAAGAGACGGGCGTTGCTACAGCCGCCGGTCGACGAATCGACCCGCCGGGCGTGCCCTGATCTCCCGACCGCAGCTAAAGATTTCCACCCTAGGCGCGACTCAAGACCGCTCGACCGTTTCCTTGAGAAACCGAGACTCAGGGCACGCTGGTCACTCAACGGACGGTTACCATGTTCGCTGAAGCACCCCAAGGCCCGGATCAGCGAAGGAGGCTGCCGTGACGGAAGTATTTCTGCGATACCCGGTGCACTGTCCTGTCTGCAATCAGGAATCCATTTCCGCGAAGACCAAGGGCGAGTTGCAGGACGCGCTGGACAACAACAAACCCATCAAGGCCTATGCCGAATGCCACGACTGGCATTGGGACTTGAACGAGGCGGCGCGCGCCGCACTGTCAAAGATGGTGCGCGGCTGACGGCACCCTAAGCCCCAAGGCCCAATCCCGAAGCCGCGAGACCTTTTTGATGCGGCGTTATTTTACAACGCGGCAAGCGGCCGGCATTGGGTTTAAACTCGCCGCCCATGAATCAGTCACGGCAACGCGGACGCCTGTACGTGGTCTCGGCGCCGTCGGGCGCCGGCAAGACCTCGCTCTTGAAGGCGCTGATGGCGCGTGAACCTGCCATCCAATTTTCGGTGTCGTATACCACGCGCAAACCGCGCGCCAATGAGATCGCCGGCCGCGACTACCACTTTGTCAGCATCGAGCGCTTCAAGGAAATGGAGGCCAACGACGAATTCCTGGAGTACGCGCAGGTGTTCGACAATTTCTACGGCACCGGGGTGCGCGCGGTTCAGGAAGCGCTCGCCAACGGAGAACAGCTGCTGCTGGAGATCGACTGGCAAGGCGCGCAGCAGGTGCGCAAGCGCATTCCCGAGGCGCGCAGCATTTTCATTCTGCCTCCCTCGCGCGGCGCGCTCGAACATCGCCTCAAGGCGCGAAGCACAGACTCCGAGGAAGTGATCCAGCGGCGCCTCAAGGACGCCGCGGCCGACATCGGACACTGGAAGGAATTCGACTACGTCGTGATCAACGACAACTTCGATCAGGCCATCGAAGATCTTCAGGCCATCGTTGCCGATCGCGGCTCCTCGCTGGCGGCGAGCCGCCCCGAAGTGGCGCGCTTTGCCAGCCAACTCGGCGCTGCTTGAGGAAAAAGGCCCCGCCGCCGGCGTTTTACGCGATTCCAAGCCGCGCTTAACAGTAGCCTAAATTGGCCTTAGGCCTGATTTTTCTGCTATTCTTGCCATCCCCCTTTTGGAACCCAAGCATGGCGCGCATTACTGTCGAAGATTGTCTTCAGAACGAACCGAACCTGTTCAACCTGGTGCTCCTGGCCGCCAAGCGCGCCCGGCGCCTGGCCAACGGTGCCGAAGCCACGGTGGACTGGGAAAACGATAAGCCGACCGTCGTCGCGCTGCGCGAGATTGCTGCCGGAAACATCACGGTAGAGATGCTCGAAGAGCCCGAGGAGCCCACGCCGGCTCCGGCCAACGAGATGGAAATACCGTCCGATTTCCGCGCACCGCAACTCGGCCTTGGGGACTGATAGAACCGGCCCCATCTTTAAGCGATGGACTATGCGTCTTCCATCCTTGGTTTCTTACCCGGAGGAAGACGCTCCACCGGGATCAGTCAACTCTTAGATAAGCTCGAGGGCTACCTTCCAGCCCAGCAGGTCGAGCGGGTACGCGAAGCGTACGATTACGGCGCCGAGAAACACCTAGGCCAGAAGCGTCTTTCCGGCGAACCCTACATCACCCACCCCGTGGCGGTCGCCGACATCCTGGCGGATCTGCGCCTGGATGCCGACACGCTGGTGGCGGCCATCCTGCACGATGTCATCGAGGACACCCCCACGGCGAAGGCGGAGATCGCCTCGATCTTCGGCCAGGTGGTGGCGGAGCTCGTCGACGGCGTGAGCAAACTGGATCAAATCCAGTTCAAGAACCGCCAGGAGGCGCAGGCCGAAAGCTTCCGTAAGATGCTGCTCGCCATGGTGCGCGACATCCGCGTCATCATGGTGAAACTCGCCGACCGCATGCACAACATGCGCACCCTGGGCGTGATGCCGCCGGTGAAGCGCCGCCGCATCGCGCGCGAGACGCTCGAGATCTACGCGCCCATCGCCGAGCGCTTAGGGTTGTACGCCGTGAAGCTGGAACTCGAGGACAACGGCTTTCGCGCCCTCTACCCCTACCGCTACAAGGTGCTGGAGCGGGAATTGAAGCGCGCCCGCGGCAATCAGAAGGAGTTCCTCGGCAAGATCTCCGAGACCTTCAAGGGAGCGCTCAAGAAAGCCGAGATCCAGGCCAGCGTCGAGGGCCGCGAGAAGCATCTTTACAGCATCTATCTGAAGATGCAGCACAAGAAGATCTCGGTGACCGACATGCTGGACGTCTACGGCTTTCGCATCATCGTCGCGGATGCCGATACCTGCTATCGCATGCTGGGATTGGTGCACGGGGTCTACAAACCCATGCCGGGCCGCTTCAAGGACTACATCGCCATCCCCCGCATCAACGGTTACCAATCGCTGCACACCACCCTCTTCGGACCCAGCGGCGTGCCCATCGAGGTGCAGATCCGCTCCGAGCAGATGCACCGCGTCGCCGAATCCGGCATCGCAGCCCACTGGAAATACAAATCGGGCGGCGACTCCTTCGGCGGCGTCGAGCACGATCGCGCGCGCGAGTGGCTGGCAAACCTGGTGCAGATCCAGGAAGGCGGCAGTTCCGAAGAGTTTTTGGAGAGCGTCAAGGTCGACCTCTTCCCGGACAAGGTCTACGTGTTCACGCCCAAGGGCAAGATCCTGCGTCTGCCCTCCGGCGCCACCGCCGTGGATTTCGCCTACGCCATTCACACCGACATCGGCAATCGCACCGTGGCAGCCAAGGTCGACAGGCGCTTGGTTCCGTTGCGCACGCCGCTGCGCAACGGTCAGACCGTGGAGATCATCACCGCCAAGGGCGCCACCCCGAATCCTTCCTGGTCGAGCTTCCTGGTCACCGCCAAGGCGCGCGCCGCGATCCGCCAGTATCTGAAGAACCTGAAAAAGGGCGAGGCGCTGGAACTTGGCAAGCGCTTGCTGGCGCTCGCGCTCGAGGAGTTCAAGGTCAGGCTCAAGGACGTACCCGACAAGGAGATCAAGGCGGCCGTCAAGGAACTCAACTTGAAGGATGCCGACGAGCTCTACGAGAAGATCGGCCTGGGCGAGCGCCTTGCGCCGCTGGTGGCGCGACGCCTGCAGCCCGCCGGCGAAGCGGCGAGCACCTCCAACTCGGGACCGCTGATGATCGCGGGCACCGAGGGGCTGCTGGTCACCTATGCGCGTTGCTGCTGCCCGATCCCGAACGATCCCATCATGGCTTACTTGAGCGCGGGCCGCGGCGTGATGATTCACCGCCAGAATTGCGGTAACCTCGCCGAGTATCGCAAGCAGCCCGACAAGTGGCTGTCGGTCGCCTGGGAGGGGACGCACGGCCGCTTGTTCAGCTCGGAAATCCAATTGGAGATCAACAACAAGGTCGGTGTGCTGGCCGCGGTGGCCTCGGCAATCGCCGGCACCGAGACCAACATCGACCAGGTGTCATTGGAAGAACGCGACGTGAGCACGTCTTCATTGAAATTCCAGCTGCAGGTTCGCGACCGCAAACACCTGGCGCACGTGATCCGCACCATCCGCTCGATGCCGGACGTGCGCCGCGTGACGCGCACCCTGGCCTGATCCTTCGTCCGCTTCATCATTCCCCGAGGCTATGAGCAAACAAATCATTTCGACGCCGAACGCGCCCGCCGCCATCGGCACCTACTCGCAGGCGGTCAAGGTGGGCAACACCATCTGGGTGTCGGGCCAGATCCCGCTGGACCCCGCCACCAAGGAACTCGTCACGGGCGACATGGAGGCGCAGGTCAGACGCGTATTCGAAAACCTGAAAGCCATCGTGGTGGCGGCCCAGGCGACGCTTGAACAGGTGGTGAAGGTCAACGTGTTCCTCACCGACCTTGCGAACTTTGCGCTCGTCAACAAGGTCATGGCCGAATACTTCCGCGAGCCGTACCCGGCACGCGCCGCGGTGGGAGTGGCCTCTCTGCCGCGCGGCGCCCAGGTCGAAGTGGAGTGCATCGTAGCGCTGTGATCGAGGCGAAGCCGATCACCGCGCTGCGCGGAGTCGGCGACAGCCTCGCCGCCAAGCTCAAGGTGCTTGGGGTGGAGACCATCCAGGACCTCTTGTTCCTGCTGCCGCTGCGCTACGAGGACCGCACCCGGGTGGTGCCGCTCGGCGAACTGCTTCCCGGACAGCGGGCCGCGGTCGAAGGCGAGGTGATGCTCACCGAAGTTGCCTTCCGCGGCCGCCGCCAGATGCTCTGCCGCATCGCCGACGGATCCGGGTTTCTCACCCTGCGCTTCTTTTATTTCACCGGCCAGCAGCAGCAGGGACTCGCGCGCGGCACGCGCGTGCGCTGCTTCGGCGAGGCGCGCAAGGGGCCGAAGGGACTCGAGTTCGTGCATCCGGAATACCGGCGCGTGGATGCGGTGTCGGCAAAGGACAGCGCGGAGCACCTTACGCCCATCTATCCTGCCACCGAAGGAGTCACACAGGGACGGCTGCGCATGCTTTTGTCCATGGCCTTGGAGCGCGCGCGGCTCGATGTGCTGCCGGATCTGCTGCCGCCGGCGTTGCTCGCCGACTGGCGCCTGCCTTCGCTGCAGGAAGCGCTCGCCTACGTGCACCGGCCGCCTGCGGATGCGCCCGTCGAGGAGCTCTTGAACTACCGGCACCCCGCGCAGCGTCGCCTCGCCTTCGAGGAACTGCTGGCTCATCAACTCTCGCTGAAGCTGCTGCGCCGGCGCATCCAAAGCGATCCCGGTTGGCCGTTGCAGTCCAAGGGCGTTTTCAAGGCAAAGCTCCTGCGGGGATTGCCGTTCAAAATGACAGGCGCTCAAGCGCGCGTGCTGCAGGAGATCGAGTCGGACTTGTATGCAGACAAGCCGATGCTGCGGCTGGTGCAGGGCGATGTGGGGTGCGGCAAGACGTTGGTCGCGGCCGTCGCGGCCACGCATGCGGTGGAATTGAAGCGCCAGGCGGCGCTCATGGCACCGACCGAACTGCTCGCCGAACAGCATGCCGCCAATTTCAGGCGCTGGTTCGCGCCGCTCGACGTCGGCGTGGCGAGCCTCACCGGCCGCATCACGGGCAAGGCCCGCAGCACCCTCCTCGACAACATCCGCGAGGGTCATGCCGGCATCGTCATCGGCACCCACGCGCTGTTTCAGGAGAGCGTCAGCTTCGCCTCGCTAGGCCTTGTGATCGTGGATGAGCAGCACCGGTTCGGGGTGCACCAGCGCCTGTCGTTGCGCGAGAAGGGGCGCGACGGCGCACATCAGCCGCATCAGCTGATCATGACCGCCACGCCCATTCCACGCACCCTCGCGATGACCGCCTACGCGGACCTCGACGTCTCGGTGATCGATGAACTGCCGCCGGGTCGCACGCCCGTGAAGACAGTGGTGCTGTCGGAGTCGCGCCGCGACGAGGTGGTCCAGCGCATCCGCCTCGCCTGTCTGGAAGGCCGCCAGGCCTACTGGGTGTGTCCGCTGATCGACGAGTCCGAAGAGATGCCCTACCAGGCGGTGGAGGAAACCGCGGCCTCGCTCGCAGCGGCGCTGCCCGAACTCAAGGTGGGTGTGGTGCACGGGCGCATGCCGGGAGCCGCCAAGGAAGCCGCCATGCGGCGCTTCAAGGACGGCGCCATCCAGCTGCTGGTGGCCACCACGGTAATCGAGGTGGGCGTCGATGTGCCGAACGCCACGCTGATGGTGATCGAAAACGCCGAGCGCCTGGGGCTCGCGCAGCTGCATCAGCTGCGCGGCCGGGTGGGCCGCGGCCAGTACGAGAGCTCGTGCCTGCTGCTCTACCGCGCGCCGCTGTCGCCGATGGCGCGTGAGCGGCTCGCCGTCATGCGCAACACCAACGACGGCTTCGAAGTCGCGCGCCGCGATCTTGCGCTGCGCGGAGCCGGCGAACTCCTCGGCACGCGCCAGACCGGACTTGCGCAAATGCGGGTTGCGGATCTGTCACGCGACGCGGATCTTCTGCCGCGCGTGCAGATCGCCGCTGAGACTCTGCTGCATAAACATGCCGATCACATCGCACCCTTGATTAGGCGCTGGGTCGGGGTTGCGGAGCAATACGGTCGCGTCGGGTAGAATGCCGTCGATGAATACACCGAAGAGTCGCTCGTTAGAATCCATTCAATGGCAGCCGGCGGAACGCCTGGGCCAACTGTCGGTCGATGCGAACTTGCGGCCCTGGCTGATCGGCAAGGGCCTCTTGACCCAGCGGCTGCGCTCCCACTGCGGCGAGCGCTTCAAGCTGCGCGTGGTGGAGTACTCGACCGGACTGCTCACCGGCTCACACAAATCAGCCTTGAAAGTCGAGGACAATGCGGGCCTGTTCCGCGATGTCGAGATGTTCTGCGGCGAGCAGGTGTGGGTGTTCGGCCAGACCGTGATTCCCGATTCCACCCTGGTCAAGCACCCGTGGCTCGCGGAACTCGGCGACTCGGCCCTGGGAGAAACCTTGAGCGAACTGTCTGGCGTGGAGAGAAGCTCGTATGAATACGCGTGGCTGCCGGGCGAGGAGCCGGTGACCTCGCGCGCGCTGCGCGACGCCGAGATCAAACCGGCGGGGCTCTGGGCGCGGCGCTCGAGACTTTCCATCCGCAACTCCCCGATGCTGGTGCACGAACTGTTCTTGCCGGCCATGGGCCGCGCCTGAAGGCTTAAGAGCATGGCGTTGCCGAAATCCGGCCCGGAAGTGCTCGAGCGGATCGCACAGCGCTGGCGCTGGTTCGCCTACCGGGTCCGTTTCCATCCCTTCACCACCAACGAACTGCCGCGCATCCTCGGCGGCGCCTACCAGTACGTGCGGCTCATGCGCCTCGACCGGCCCATCGGCATCTGGCTGCTGCTCTGGCCGACCCTCTGGGCGGTGTGGATCGCAGGCCGCGGCGCCCCGAGCCCCAAGATCTTTCTGATTTTCGTCATCGGCACGGTGCTGATGCGCTCGGCGGGCTGCGCCATCAACGACTATGCCGACCGCAGCTTCGATCCGCATGTGGAACGCACCAAGGAACGACCGCTGGCTGCGGGCAAGCTCTCGCCCCTGGAGGCGCTCATTCTGTTCGCGATGCTGGCGCTGGTCGCGCTCGCCCTGGCGCTGCAGCTCAACAAGCTGACGCTGCTCTACGCGGTGGGCGGCTGCTTCATCGCCGTCACCTATCCCTTCGTAAAGCGATTCTTGTCGGTGCCGCAGCTGTACTTGGGTCTCGCGTTCGGCGCCGGCATACCCATGGCCTTCGCTGCGCAGATCGAAAAGGTGCCGCGGGTGGCCTGGCTGCTGCTCCTCGCCAACGTCGCCTGGGTGACCGTCTACGACACCATGTACGCCATGGTGGACCGCGAGGACGATTTGAAGATCGGCGTGCGTTCCACCGCCATTCTCTTCGGAGAATCGGATCGTCACATCCTCGCGGCTCTGCAGTTCATGACCTTGGCGACGCTCTACCTCGTGGGCCGCATCATCGGCCTCGGGGCTTGGTTCCATGCCGGTCTCTTCGCAGCCGCCTGCCTCTTTATCTATCAGCTCTACCTCATCAGCACGCGCTCGCGCGAAGGGTGCTTCCGCGCATTCCTCAACAACAACTACGTCGGCATGGCAGTGTTCATCGGCATGGCGCTCGAATACCAGTTCGCCCTGAAGGCGCCTGCCGGCGGCTTGTAAACCGCATTTTCAATTCGAGGTTGACTAGAAGCGCCCTCTCGCCACAAGCTCCCCGGCAGCGACTGCCAGCGGCGAGGCTTTTCAAGTGGTTAGAAACGATTGGACGCTCGATGAAGTGCAGGCTCTGTACCGGCTTCCCTTCATGGATCTTCTCTTCAAAGCCCAGGAGCTGCATCGCCGCTACCAGGTACCCAACACCATACAAATCAGCACTTTGCTGAGCATCAAGACCGGCGCCTGCCCGGAAGACTGCGCCTATTGCCCACAGAGCGTGCGCTTCGACACCGGCGTGGAGGTCGAGGAACTGATGGACCTCCCCACCGTGGTATCGCGCGCCAAGCGCGCCAAGGCACTGGGCGCCACCCGCTTCTGCATGGGCGCCGCGTACCGCTCCCCGAAGCCAAAGGACGTGAAGAGAGTCGCCGCGATGATCCGCGAGGTGAAGGCGTTGGGGCTCGAAACCTGCGCGACCTTGGGGATGCTGAGCGAGAGCCAGGCCGGGGAGCTCAAGGAGGCCGGTTTGGACTTCTACAATCACAACATCGACACCTCGCCGGACTTCTACGGAAAAATCATCACCACCCGAACCTTTGAGGACCGGCTCGACACGCTGCGCTCGGTGCGCGAGGCCGGCATGAACGTCTGCTGCGGCGGCATCGTCGGCATGGGCGAAAGCGCCCTGGATCGCATCGCCATGCTCCATACCCTCGCGACGCTCGGCGCGCATCCCGAGAGCGTGCCCATCAACCAGCTGGTGCGCGTCCAAGGCACGCCGCTCGCGGCCGCGGCGCCGCCCGATCCGTTCGATTTCGTGCGCACCATTGCGCTCGCCCGCATCTTGATGCCCCGCTCGCACGTGCGGCTTGCGGCCGGACGCACCGAACTTTCCGACGAGCTGCAGGCGCTTTGTTTCCTCGCCGGGGCCAATTCGATTTTCTATGGCGAGAAACTGCTGACCACGCCCAATCCGGACATGGAGCAGGATCGGCGCCTGCTGGAGCGGCTGAACCTCAGACCGGAAGCCGCCGAGGCGGCCGCTGCCGTAGACTAGCCGCTTCTTTTTTGGTATCGCCGGGGTGGACAAGGCCCCGGCCGTTTTTTATGCGCGATTCTTCAGGCGGCTTTGCGCTCGATGCGCTCGCGGCGCGACGCGCCTTCGACAAAGCGGCGGCCCTCTACGACGAGGCGGCGGTGCTGCATCGGGACGTGCGCGTCGAGCTGCTGTCGCGGCTGGACCTCACGACCTTGCGGCCTTTGGTGATACTCGACGCTGGGGCGGGCACCGGGCATGCGAGCCGCGCGCTGCGCAAGCGCTATCGCGACGCCCACGTCATTGCGCTCGATGCCTCGTTCGGCATGCTGCGCGAGGCCCGTCGTCAACAGGGCTGGCTCAAACCCTTTTCGCGCCTGTGCGCGGACGCGGGGAACCTGCCCCTGAAAGAGGGCAGTGTCGATCTGATCGTCAGCAACCTGATGCTGCAGTGGTGCGATCCGGATGCGGTTTTCGCGGAATTCGCGCGGATCTTGAAACCCTCGGGCCTCCTCGCCTTCACCAGCTTCGGTCCCGACACCTTGCGGGAACTGCGCGAAAGCTGGGCGCGCGTCGACGCTGGGGTCCACGTGCATCCCTTCATCGACATGCACGACTTGGGCGACGCCTTGGTGCGCAGCGGCTTCGCAGACCCGGTGCTCGATACCGAGCGCTACACGCTCGAATATTCCACGATCGAGGATCTGTTCAAGGACTTGAAGGCCACCGGCGCGAGGAACGCCGATCGCGCCCGGCGGCGGGGCTTGACCCGCCCGGAAAGCCTTGCCGGCCTCAAAGGCGAGTACGAGAAGCTCCGCGTCAACGGACGGTTGCCCGCGACCTATGAAGTGGTCTTCGCGCATGCCTGGTCGGCGCCGGAAAAACGCCGCGGCAGCGCACCGAACACCGTGTCCCTGAACGAGGTGCGCACGGCGCTGAAACGTCGGCGTCCTGTGTAAAGAAATGTCGGACAAGGGCCGCGAGGATCCAAAAGACGGGTTTTCCGACTGCGCGCAGGTCTGGGCAGGAGGTATCCTCCGCACATGGAAGAGCGCATCGAGCTTCGGCCCAATTGCTCCCTGAGCCGGCGTGGTGCAATTTTATTTTTTGTCGCTACATGCCTGTTTTCATTAATGTTTGCCCTGCAATTCATACTCCGGGGGTTCTGGCCGGTGCTGGCGTACTGGGTGCTGGAAATGGCCGCGCTGGGACTCGCCTTGTACTTGAGTCTGCGCCGCGGAAATTACACCCAGACCCTGACCATTACGGACGGAAAGATCACCTGCCTGACGCGCAGCCGGCGGGGCGAAGCAAAACAAGAGTTTGCGAGGCATTGGACGAAGGTTAGACTTCGCAGTCCGCTGCGGCGTTTGGGGGTCAGCCGGCTTACGATCGAGAGCCGGGGCCAGACGATCGAGGTCGGCAGCTTCCTCACCGAGGAGGCCCGTGCCTCGCTGGCGCGGCGTTTGGGTAGTTTAGTGGGCGGGATGAACGAATCGCCGCCGCTTGAAGTTGCGAACTTAGGGGATAAGTTTTGATGCGATTTAAGAGAGGCATTGTCGGAAGCTCTTCCCGGCTGCACGCCGGCCTGATGGCGGGAGCGCTCCCGTTGCTCACTGTCGCGACGCAGGCATTCGCCGGCTCGCCCAACACCTCGAACGGCTACAACCTGCCGCCGGGCGTCACGCAGCTGTCGCACGAGATGTACGCGCTGCACATGGAAGTATTCTGGATCTGCGTGGGCATCGCCGTGGTGGTGTTCGGAGCGATGATTTATGCGCTCCTCAAGTTCCGCCAGTCGCAGGGCGCGGTGGCCGACACCACCATGCTTCATAGCACCGCGGTCGAGGTCATCTGGACCATCATCCCGGTGGTCATTCTGGTGGTCATGGCGATCCCGGCCGCGAAATTGATCCTGGAAATGGAGGACAACCGCGACTCGCAGCTGTCCATCCGGGTCACCGGCTACCAGTGGAAATGGGAATACGCGTACATGGACGCCGCCGAGGGCATCGATTTCTACTCGACCCTCTCCCAGGATTCGAACTTCGCGCGCGAGCTGCGCTCCGGCAAGGACCCGTTTCAGATCCCGAACTATCTCTTGTCGGTCGATCATCCGCTGGTGGTGCCGAGCGGCACCAAGGTGCGCATCCTGCTGACTTCCGCAGACGTGATCCACGCCTGGTACGTGCCGGATTTCGGCGCCAAGCGCTCCGCGATCCCGGGCTATGTCAACGAGATCTGGTTCAAGGTCGATCCGGGCAAGGAAGGCACCTACCGCGGCCAGTGTGCGGCGCTTTGTGGCCGCGACCACGGCTTCATGCCGGTGGTGGTGGAAGTGAAGACCCCGGATGACTTCCAGAAGTGGGTGGCCGAGCAGAAGGCTGCCGCCAAACAGGCCGCCGCGCCCGCCGCAACGGCCGAGCGCACCGCCCAAGTCATCGCCAACTGAATCTAGTTACCGAATTACTTAAGAGAGTTACCGACCATGGCTGAAGCCCACGCCGCAGCGCACGACCATCACGACGATCACGATCACGGCCCCGCCAAGGGAATCAAGCGCTGGCTGTTTGCGACCAACCACAAGGACATCGGCACGATGTACCTGGTGTTCTCGCTCATCATGTTCTTCATCGGCGGCGCCATGGCCATGGTGATCCGCGCGGAACTGTTCAGGCCGGGCCTGCAGATCGTCGATCCGGTGCTGTTCAACCAGATGACCACCAACCATGCGCTGGTGATGATCTTCGGCGCGGTGATGCCGGCGTTCGTGGGCCTCGCCAACTGGATGATTCCGATGCAGGTCGGCGCCCCCGATATGGCGCTGCCGCGCATGAACAACTTTAGCTTCTGGATCCTGCCGTTCGCCTTCACGTTGCTGCTCTCGACGCTGTTCGTGCCGGGCGGGGCCGCCGCCGCGGGCTGGACGTTGTATCCGCCGTTGTCGCTGCAAACCGGCGACAGCTTCCCGATGCTGATTTTCGCCATTCACATGATGGGCGCCTCTTCCATCATGGGCGCGATCAACGTGATCGTGACCATCATGAACATGCGTGCGCCCGGCATGGACCTCTTGAAGATGCCGCTCTTTACCTGGGCGTGGCTCATCACCGCCTACCTTCTGATCGCGGTCATGCCGGTGCTCGCCGGTGCGGTGACGATGCTGCTCACCGACCATTTCTTCGGCACCAGCTTCTTCAATGCGGCCGGCGGCGGTGACCCGGTGATGTTCGAGCACATCTTCTGGTTCTTCGGACACCCCGAGGTGTACATCATGATTCTGCCGGCCTTCGGCATTATCTCGGAGATCCTGCCCACCTTCGCGAGGAAGCCGCTGTTCGGCGCCACCTCGATGATCTACGCCATTGCCTCGATCGCATTCCTGTCGTTCATCGTCTGGGGACATCACATGTTCGTCGACGGCATGCCGCTCGCCGCGCAGCTCTTCTACATGATGTCCACCATGCTGATCGCCGTGCCGACGGGTGTGAAGGTGTTCAACTGGACGGCGACCTTGTGGAAGGGCTCGATCAGCTTCGAGCCGCCCATGCTGTTCGCGCTCTCGTTCCTGTTCCTGTTCTCCATCGGCGGATTCTCGGGCCTGATGCTCGCCATCGTGCCGGTGGACTTCCAGTACAACCAGACCTACTTCGTGGTGGCGCACTTCCACTACGTGCTGGTGCCGGGCGCCATCTTCGGCATCATGGCGGCGGTGTACTACTGGCTGCCGAAGTGGACCGGGCACATGTACAACATGACCCTCGCGAAGTGGCACTTCTGGCTGTCCACCATCTTTGTGAACGTGCTGTTCTTCCCGCAGCATTTTCTGGGACTGGCCGGCATGCCGCGGCGTATTCCCGACTACAACGTGCAGTTCACCGACTGGAACATGGTGTCCTCGATCGGCGGCTTCGCGTTCGGTCTGTCGCAGATCCTGTTCGTCATCGTGATCGTGCGCTGCGTGCGCGGCGGAGTGAAGGCCTCGGACCATGTGTGGGACGATGCGAAGCCCACGGGTCTTGAGTGGACGCTGTCCTCGCCCCCGCCGTACCACAGCTTCTCGACCGCTCCGCACATCGAATGAGCGCCACGGTCAATCCGCCGAACAAGAAGCGAATTCGCAACAGCGCCTTGGGGCTTCTGGCCGTGGTGCTGGTGTTCTACTTCGGCTTCATGGCGCTGCTGATCTATCGCAGCCACCACTGATGGATCGAAAGCGCGCCAACCGCAAACTGCTCATCGGCCTGCTCGTCATGACGGCGGGCTTTTTTGCCTTTGGATGGGCGCTGGTGCCCTTGTACGATCTTTTTTGCCGCGCCGCCGGCATCGGCAGCGCCGAGGCCCGGGACGGCGCCGCGGTGGCGCACGAGGCCATCGATCCCAATCGCGAGATCACGGTGGAGTTCTTAGCGTCCCCCGCCTCGGTGGGGAGCTACGAGTTTCGTCCCAAGGTGGCCTCCATGAAGGTGCACCCCGGCAAGCTGTACGACACGAGTTACTATGCCAAGAACCTGACGGGCTCCCCGTCGGTTGCGCAGGCCGTGCCCTCCATCACCCCGGCCGGGACGTTCAAGTATTTCCACAAGACCGAATGCTTCTGCTTCAGTCCTCAGAAGTTCGCCCCGGGCGAGGGGCGCGACATGACGGTGCGGTTCATCGTCGATCCGCAATTGCCCGTAGACGTCGACAAACTGACCCTTGCCTACACCTTCTTCGACGAGACGCAATCGGCACCCAAACCTTAAAGTTTTCCTTGAGTTACACTTACGCTTCCGAACATTTAGAGACCTCGACATGGCGCATGCGCAAATAACGGCCGCGGACCACGACAGCTACTACGTACCCCATTCCAGCCCCTGGCCCATCTACGGATCGGTGACCCTGTTCACCCTGATGCTGGGTGCCGTGTCGTACTTGGATTCGTGGCTGCCGGCATGGTCGCTCCTGCCCGGTTTCCTGATGCTGGCGCTGCTCTTCATATTCTGGTTCCACACCGTGATCGGCGAGAACCAGGCCGGCATGTACAACCTCGCCGTGGACCGCTCGTTCCGCATGGGCATGATGTGGTTCATCTTCTCCGAGGTGATGTTCTTCTCGGCGTTCTTCGGCGCGCTGTTCTATGCGCGGCAGTTCTCGGTGCCTTGGCTCGCGGGCGACGGCGTCAAGGTGTTCACGCGGCTGCTCCTGTGGCAGAACTACACCGGCGCATGGCCCACCAACGGTCCGGGCATCGTGGGCGGGCACGCCGACGGCAGCTTCGAAACCATCCCGGCGTTGGGGCTGCCGGCCATCAACACCGCCATCCTCTTGACCTCGAGCGTCACCGTGACCATCGCGCACCATGCGCTGATCAAGGGATACCGCACGCGACTGGCGATATTCCTCGGCTTGACCTTCCTCCTGGGATTCACCTTCGTGGGCCTGCAGGCGAGCGAGTACCACGAGGCTTATTCCGAACTCGGACTGCAGCTCGGCACCGGGGTCTACGGCTCGACCTTCTTCATGCTCACCGGCTTTCACGGTCTGCACGTGACGGTGGGGGCCATCATGCTCACCACCATCTGGTTCCGGGTGATCCGCGGGCATTTCACGCCGCAGCGCCACTTCGGCTTCGAAGCGGTGGCCTGGTACTGGCACTTCGTCGACGTGGTGTGGCTCGGGCTCTTTATCTTCGTGTACTGGCTCTAAGCGCCCGGCCGGTGGGCCGGGTCGATCCAGCCTTGGTAGTAGGCGAGGATCAGGAACAGGAACAAGGCCACCGACAAACCGATGCGCCAAGCCAGGGCCTTGACCATTTTCTCGCCGGAGTCGGCCCGGCTGCTCGATAAATGGAACAAGGCCTGGCCCAGACTGATCAGAATCAGCATCAAAAGCCCCAGCACCACGTATTTGATCAGCACGGAACGATAAGTATATCGTGTCCCTCACCATCGGCTCCCGTACCTTCGCGCCGCGTCTTCTCATGACGCTCCTCACCCTGGTGGTGTTCTCTGGCCTCATTTCCCTGGGGCGCTGGCAGCTGCACCGCGCCGCCGAAAAACGCGTGCTGTACCAGCAGTTCTCGGACGGCACCAGCGCCACCCAGAGCATCGCAAAAGACACGCCCGCCGTGACGCGTTATCAGCACGTCGAAGTCCGCGGCCGCTACGATCAAACCCGCCAGGTCCTGGTCGACAGCATGGTGGATGAGGCCGGGCGGGTGGGCTACTACGTCATCACCCCCTTGATCCTGGACGGCGGGGGACTTCTGCTCGTGAACCGCGGGTTCGTGCCCCAGGGCAGAAGCCGCAAAGTGCTGCCGCCGATTGCGGTGGACGCCGAGGAGCGGCGCATCACCGGGCGGATCGATCACATGCCGGTGGCGGGCATACAACTGGGCGAGCGGCTGCCCCTGAAGCCGCCCTTTCCGGTGGTGGCGAGTTTCCCGAGCCGCGCCGAAATCGGGGCGCTACTGAACGAATCGGATTTCAGCAGCGCGGGCGATCTGCTGCTGCTCGATCGGGATCAGCCCGACGGCTACGAGCGCAACTGGGTTCCGCCGGGTTTCCCGCCCGAGAGGCACATAGGTTATGCGGTGCAGTGGTTCGGACTCGCCGCGGCACTCCTTGTGATTTACATAGTGACGAATACCAAGAAAACGGTGCAGGCATGACGGATCCCAAGGTGCGCCGCTCGCGCGTCTTTCTCATTTTCGTCGCGCTCTTCTTTTTCGCTCCCCTGGGCGCTTCGTTCTATCTGTATTACAGCCATTCCTGGCACCCGGTGGGGCATGTGAACAAGGGCGTGCTGGTGGATCCTCCAAAACCCTTGCCGAGCGTGGCGCTGCCGCTGTTCGGGTCGGGCCAAACGAATCCGAAGTTCTTGACTCACAAATGGAGTTTCGTGATCACCGAGCGCGACAAGTGCGAGGCGGATTGCGAGCGGCGTCTTTACGACACCCGCCAGGTGCGCATCGCGCTCGATCGCGACACGGATCGCGTCCAGCGGGTGTTCATTGCCAACGAGGACTGCTGTGATCTGAACGCGCTGCACGAATCGCATCCGGATCTCATCCTGGTGAAATACGCGGACGCCAAGCCGCTCCTTTCCCTGCTGCCCGAGGCAGCGGACGGCGCGCAGCGCATCTATCTGGTGGATCCCTTGGGCAACGTCATGATGTTCTACCCGCCCGAGACCCCGCCCAAAGACATGCTGGAGGACATGAAGCGGCTGCTGCAGCTGTCGCAGATCGGCTGATGGACGCAACTACGCGCATGCAGTGGTTTCGGCGCGTGGCGCTTGTGGGCGCGCTCCTCGCGGCGGCCGTGGTCGTTTTGGGCGCGTGGGTGCGGCTCACCGATGCAGGCCTCGGATGTCCCGATTGGCCCGGCTGCTACGGGCACATCTATCCTGAGAATGAAGGCAGTTTCGTCAAGGGACTGCACGAAATGATCCACCGCTACTTCGCGGGGACCCTCGTCGGCATCATCGCGCTTCTTATGGTGTTTGCCATCTGGAACCGGCGCGATCGCATCCAGCCCTTGACCCCCGTCGTGATGCTCTTCTTCATCGTGCTGATGCAGGCGGCGCTGGGTGCCCTCACCGTCACCCTGCTGGTGAAACCGCTGATCGTCACCGCGCATCTTTTGGGCGGCCTCACCACGCTCGGGATCCTGTGGTGGTTGTGCCTGTCACCCGATGCCAAGCCGCCCGCCCCGCGCGAGATGAAATTGCGCCCCTGGGCGCTCATCGCCTTCGCAGCGCTTGCCGTGCAGATTTTTCTCGGCGGCTGGACCAGCACCAATTACGCCGCCGTCGCCTGTCCGGATCTACCCACCTGTCAGCGTGCCTGGTGGCCGCCCATGGATTTTCACAACGCCTTCGTGCTGTGGCGCGGGCTGCACGTGGATTTCACCGGCGGAATCCTGAGCAATGCGGCGCGCACTGCCATCCACGTCACTCATCGGATCGGCGCAGTGATTGCCGGGAGTATTTTAATTATTGTCGGTGCCTTCGCTATTTACCTGTCCGAGGGACGCCGGCTGCGGGTGGCGGGAACGCTCCTGATCGTTGCGGTGCTGCTGCAGATCAGCATTGGGCTTTCCATGGTCCATTTAGGCATGCCGCTGACGCTCGCGGTGTTTCACAACGCCGGCGCCGCGTTGCTGGTCATTGCCCTGACGACCCTGGTGCGCACCCTCTGGCCGGCCCGTCATTGAGCCCGTGGTACCCTTGTCCTGATGTCCACCATTCCTGACACCCCGACCGTCGATGACGCGGGCGGCGCGAGCTGGCGCGATTACCTCGAGCTCACCAAGCCGAAGGTGAGCGCGCTCATCGTGTTCACCGCCGTGGTGGGCATGGTGCTGGCGGTTCCCGGCTGGGTGCCCTTGAACGCCCTCATTTTCGGCACGCTCGGCATCGCGCTCGCTTCCGGATCCGCCGCCGCGTTCAACCATGTGCTCGATCAGCGCATCGACGGCAAGATGCAGCGCACGCGGCGACGGCCGCTGCCGACGGGACATCTGCAGCAGCAGCATGCCATCGCCTTCGCCGTCACGCTCGCGGCGGCCTCGATGCTGATCCTGATCTTCGGCGTGAACGTGCTCACCGCGGTGCTGACCTTCGCCTCGCTCATCGGCTACGCCATCGTCTATACCCTGTGGCTGAAGCGCGCGACGCCGCAGAACATCGTGATCGGCGGAGCGGCGGGCGCAGCGCCCCCGGTGCTCGGCTGGGCGGCGGTTACCGGCAGCATCCACCCGCATGCGCTGCTCTTGTTCCTCATCATCTTCACCTGGACCCCGCCGCATTTCTGGGCGCTCGCCATCGCGCGCCGCGACGACTACGCCAAGGTCGGGATCCCGATGCTGCCGGTGACGCACGGCATTCCGTACACGCGGCTGCAGATCGTGCTCTACACAATCCTCCTGATCCTCGCCACGCTGCTGCCGTTTCTCGCCGGCATGAGCGGCCTCATCTATCTTGCCGCGGTGCTGGCGCTCAACCTGCGCCTAATGTACTTCGTGTTGAAGTTGAACCGCGACGCCGGGGCGAATCTGCCCATGCGCACGTTCCGCTTCTCAATCACCTACCTGATGCTGCTGTTCGCAGCGCTCATCGTCGATCACTACCTGTACTTTCCCGCCTAGGCAAACCGGAAAGCGTTCCCACCTTCGAGCCGCGCTTATTTAGATCCGGGGACGGACGGTCCCGCGGCAAGAACTAGCCAGCGTCTCGACACCGTGGGATCGAATGAATCTCGGTGCCTGTTAGGCGGGGCATTCATCCCCAAACGGCGCAATTCCCCGCTCTGAGTCCGGCGAAGGGTAGGGATCGCGGAAGGTAAAGGCCTCGGGCGTGGATCCGGCCTTGCGCAGGATCTCGAGCCTCTCGATGGCTTCTTCGACGGTCGGGCGATGACCCTTCCTCACCCACCAGAGCACCATGAACGCCTCCTTCATGCGTTCGAAAAATTCCTTACGACGTCGCATGATGGCCACGTGGTCGGATTTGTAGACGAAGTGATTGAGGGCTTCCAAGTCTCTCCACACCGACATGTTGACGATGATCTCATCGCCCATGGGGCGAAACTCCGTGGCGTTGCCTTCCTCGCTCTTCAGACGCCAGACAAATCCAGGCGCCGCGTCCGCGAGTGCATTGATGGGTTCGAGATTGGCCACGAAATCCGCCATCACCGAGGAATCCAACGGGCCCTTCATGACACCGATGTTGAGCTGGGCAAGTTCATACCTGGACATGAATTTCGCACCGTGGGAGTGGGTTCAAAGCAAGTCTATCCCGCCTGCCTGGGGGCTGCCAACGTGCTTGCGGCCGCGACCGTGAAACGCAACTATGTGCGCATGGCGGCCATTTACGATGCCATCGGACGCACTTACCGGCGCACTCGTCAGCCGGATCCTCGCATCGGCGAGGCAATCGCGGCCGCCGTTCGGGATTGCGCCTCGCTCCTCAATGTCGGTGCGGGAACCGGATCGTACGAGGTGAAAAAGGAGCAGCTCGTTGCGCTCGAGCCCTCGCTCACCATGATCAAGCAGCGGCCGCCGGAAGCTGCACCCGTGGTCTGCGGCCGCGCGGAGGCCCTGCCTTTCGCCGACAAGAGTTTCGATGCAGTTTCCTGCATTCTCACCGTGCATCATTGGTCGGACCGCCCGCAAGGTATGGCCGAATGTTCACGCGTGGCAAGAAAGCGCGTGGTGTTTTTCACCATAGATCCCGAAGCGCTCAATAGTTTCTGGTTGTTCGATTACTTCCCGGAAATCATAAACGTGGACCGCAAGGTCCTCCCCTCGTTCGACAGCTTTGCCGGTGCCTTTGCGTCGATGACTGTGCAAAACGTGATGATCCCCGAGGATTGCCGCGACGGCTTCCTGGGGGCGTTCTGGAAGCGGCCGCACGCCTTCCTCGATGAATCGGTTCGCGCCGGGATCTCGACGTTCGCGCGTCTCAAACCCGAAGAACTGGAGTCTGGTTTACATTGCCTGCGGAACGATCTTGAGTCGGGCGCGTGGCAAGTTCGTTATCCGGAACTAACGGCTCTGCATGAGCTCGACCTCGGCTATCGTATCGTGAGCTGCGAACCACGTTCCGCAATTTGTTGAGACACAAACACCAAGGCGTGCGATAACACCCCCGGTCACCCACACCGAAAAACGGAGAGTTCGGATGTTCTTACTTATTTTCAATTGCGGAGCCTTTTTCGGCATCGTCTGGTTGTTCGAGCGAAAAAGGATTGACATGGATGACTTCAGTCCAGCGGACCTTTTGATTTACCCGTTGATTATCCTTTTGATTCCCATTTTGCTGGGCATCTTCATTAAGTTGCCGTCGTGGGTGCCTCTCATCACGACGCTATTGTTCGTCTGCGCTACATTTTGGGTTTCTTGGAAAGAACTACCAACGACTCCGACTCGAGCCGCCGCTTATAGCATCGCGCTATTGGCCGCCAATGTGGCATTTGAGCTAGCCTTAATTGGCACTAAAGCATAGGACGTTTCGCAGTAGGGTTCACTAGAATGACTTGGTCCAGTAACGTCCCTGAAGTTGCATGAATTCATTTCCCAATTTCCACTCCTGGAATCTTGTTGCGGGCATCTCCATCGACCTGTCATACCTCATTGTCATGAACCCATGAACATCTCGTCACAGGGCTCGCGTCGCATCGGCCGGCGAAATGGACGCCGCGCGCAGCGCCGGCCACAGCGCCGCGAGTTGACCGAGCAGCAGCAGCAAGAGCGCTCCGGTCAAAGTGTACTCAGGATCAAGACGCAGCATCGCGTAATGCCGGACCATCCAGAGGTTGCCTGCCAGAGCCAGCCCGATGCCGGCTATCACCCCGGCGGCCGAGATCAGCAGATTCTCGATCTGAAAGTAGCGCAGGATGTTCGCGCGCGTGGCCCCGAGTGCACGACGGATGCCGATATGGCGCCGCCGCTGCGCCACCCAATGGCTGGTGATGCCGACAATACCGAAGCCGGTCACCGCCAACAATGCGACGCATACCACGCTCAAGACGATCGCGAGGCCGCGATCATCGCGGTAGGCATAGGCACGCTGGACTGTTAGCGGCCAGATCTTCTCGATGACCCGCCTCCCATCGAGTTTGTTGAGCGTTTCCGCCACCTCGTGCATGACCTCGCTGATGCGGCCGGGGCGGGCGCGCACAAGATAGTGCCCGTACGCATTGACCTGACGAAACGGCAGCAGCGTCGAGTTGCCCTCGAACTTGTTGACGCCGCCCGCAACCCACGGGACCTGTAGGCGCGCGAGCACGCCGACGATGGGCACCTTGCCCGGGAAGCTCGGCATGTAGACCGATTGTCCCAGCGCATCGCCGTGTGGGAACAAGCGATCGGCCAGCGCCTTGGTGACGATGATGGAAGTCGGCACCCGCACGTCGTTGTTGTGGAAGGGCTGCACCTCGGCGGCCTCGAAATTGCGGCCGGCGACGAGGGTGAGTCCCAACGCGGCAATGGCATGGTCGTCGGCGAAATAAAGCGCGGTGTGCGCCACCTCGGATTGATCCGGCGCGAAACGAACGCCGTCATCCCAGCCGCCGTTCGCGAGCGGGTAGGAATTGCTGACGAATGCGTCGATGACGCCCGGTGCCTGGCGAATTGCGGCAAGATCGGCATCGACGCGCGCGTCGAGATTGTCGCTCCCAACCCACTGGTTGCTAATGAAGAAGACATTGGCCTCATCGGTACCCGTGGGCCGGCGGCTGGCGCTCATGCGCTGCTCGACGATGAAGAGCGCGTTCGAGAGCACGGCGAGGGTAAGGGCGATCTGCGCGGCGATCGAAAGCGCCGCGACCTTGTTTCGCAACAGTGCAGAAAGAATGGGCCGGACTTCCATGCTCGCCATCCCACGTGTTCCCTCACGCGAAAGATTAGCACCGGGCCCAAACGGGTGCGAACCGCCCTGCTAGGCGAGTTTCAGAACCCCGATGGGAAGCTTGCGGATGCGCTTGCCGGTGGCACTGAAAATGGCGTTGCAGAGGGCCGGCGCCGGCAGCGCCACGGCGGCCTCGCCGATGCCACCCGGCGCCTCATCGCTGTCCAGAAGATGCACTTCGATGGCGGGCACCTCGTTCATTCGCAGCAGCCGGTAATTGTGAAAATTGGTCTCGCGCGCCTTTCCGCCCTTGAGGTTGATTTCGCCCCAGAGCGCCGCGGTCAACCCGAAGATGGTGCCGCCTTCGATCTGCGATTCGACGATCTTCGGATGCACCATGTAGCCGCAGTCCACCACGCAGACGATGCGGTGCACCTTGAGCTCGCCCTGGTCGATGGATATCTCGGCCACCTGGGCGATATGGGTGGTGTATCCCAGCATGAACGACATGCCCTGGTAGCGGCCCGGCGGCGCCTTGCCCCAGCCGGACTTGTCGGCGAGAACTTCAAGCACCTTCTTGCTGCGCTCCGCTTTCAGGAGCGCGCGGCGGAATTCGTACGGGTTCTTGCCGGCCGCATGCGCGAGTTCATCCATGAAGCTCTCGATGGCGAAACAATTGGGGGCGTGGCTGACCGAACGCATATAGCCCACGTCGATACCGATTTCCTGTCGCGAGTAGCTCAACGAGTAATTGGCGACTTCGTAGGGAAAATTGATGGCGTATTCGACCACCGAGTCGTCCACGCCCTTGACCGGCGGGAACATGCGCGCGGTGATCGAGGGACTGGTGACGTGCAGCTTCACCGCGGTGAGCTTGCCGGAGCCATCCAGTCCGCCTTCCATGGCCTCGAGTGCCGGCGGCCTGAAGGTGTCGTGAGTGATGTCGTCTTCGCGGGTCCAGATGAGTTTCACCGGCACGCCCAGGGCCTTGGAGGCGATCACCGCGGCTGGAATGAAGTCCACGTCCAGCCGGCGCCCGAACCCGCCGCCCAAGAGCGTGGTGATCACGTTCACCTGCTCGGGCTTCAGGTTCGCGGCCTGTGCGGCCGTCACCTGCGATACCTGCGGCACCTGGGTGCCCACATAAAGATCGCAACGATCCTTTCTTACATCCGCGGTGCAGTTCATGGGCTCCATGGTCGCGTGGGCCAGGAGCGGCAGATCGTAAGTGGCCTTGAGCGATTGCTTGGCGCTCTGCAACGCCTTATTGGCATCGCCGTCGTTGCGCGCGGAAAGCCCTTCGCCCTTCGCCGCGGTCTTGGCGAGCATGGCGGCGATGGCATCATTGTCGAGCGCATGATTGGCGCCCGGCTCCCACTCCACCTTGAGAGCATCGCGGCCTTTCAATGCCTGCCAGTAGTGATCGGCCACCACGATCACGCCCGCATCGATCTTGATGACCTTGCGTACGCCCGGCATGGCCTCGGCAGCGCTGCTGTCCAGGCTCTTCAGGGTACCGCCGAGCACGGGGCTCTGCGCATACGCCGCGTACAGCATGCCGGGCAGCAGCACGTCGATGCCGAACTGCGCGCTGCCGTCCACCTTGCCCGGCGTGTCCAAGCGCAGGCGCGGCTTGCCGACGATCTTGAACGCGCTCTTATCCTTGAGTTTGGGATTCTTCGGTACCGGGAATTTGGCAGCCGCATTGGCGAGCGTGCCGTAGGTGAGCTTCTCGCCCTTGGAGTTCCAGACGCAGCCCTCATCGGCACGGCACTGGGTCTCGTCGAGCTTCCAGTGCTGGGCGGCGGCCTGCGTGAGCATGAGGCGCGCCTGCGCGCCGGCGAGGCGCAGCTTGTCGAAGGATTCCTGGACGCTGTTGCTGGTCCCCGTGACCTGGCCGCCATTGCCCGGGCTCACATAGGCATCGCCCACCGGTGCCGGCACGAGGGTGATGGCATCGAGGCTCACGTGCAGCTCTTCGGCGAGCAGCATCGGCAGGGCCGTGTAGACGCCCTGGCCCATTTCCGAGCGGTCGACGATGAAGGTGATGGTGTCGTCGGGTCCGATCTTGAGCCAGGCATTCAACTGCGAATCGGCGTGCGCGGCCGGGCTTGCCTTGGAGGCCCCCCGGGGCAGCGTCACCGCGAGCACCAAGCCGCCGCCCGCCACCAGGCCTGCGTGAATGAATTGCCGGCGGCTTAAAGCGGCGTTACTCATGTCTTTCCGGTCTTCGAGAGTTCGGCCGCGCGGTGCACGGCTTTGCGGATGCGCTGGTAGGTGCCACAGCGGCAGATGTTGCCGGCCAAGGCCGCATCGATGTCTGCATCCTTGGGGTCGGGGTTGCTGGTGAGAAGCGCGGCGGCCGACATGATCTGGCCCGACTGGCAGTAGCCGCATTGAGGCACGTCGATCTCGAGCCAGGCACGCTGCACCGGATGCGAGCGATCTTTTGACAACCCTTCGATGGTGGTGATGGAGCGCCCGGCCACCGCCTTGAACGGCAGGACGCAGGAGCGGGTCGCCGCGCCATCCACGTGCACGGTGCACGCACCGCAAAGGGCCATGCCGCAGCCGAACTTGGTGCCGGTCATCTTCAAGTGATCGCGGATCACCCAGAGCAGCGGTGTATCCGGCGCGGCATCGACCTCGAGGTTCTGGCCGTTGATTGTAAGGTTTGCCATGAGTGCGATCGTACCGGAATGGCAAGCCGACGGCGTAATCGCGCGAGATGCTACGATGCGCGCCATGCCGGCCCAAGCTGCGAGCTTCTATTCGCGCGTTTTCAGCCTCGTCGTTGCCGCGATCTTGGGCTACGCGCTGGTGCGCATTTTCGCGCCATTCGCCCCGCCCATGGTGTGGGCGGGGTTTCTGGCATTCCTGTTGTTTCCCTTGAACATAAGGTTACGCCGGCGCCTGCGCGGTAAATCCTGGGCCGCCACGGTCCTCACCGTGCTCACCCCCTTGGTGATCTTGTTGCCACTATCGGCCCTCTCGGTGGATTTCGTGGCGCAGATCGGCGTCCTGCTCAAGAGCGTGCAGCAGCAGGCCGCCTCCATGGACATCAAGAGCTTTTCGGATCTGCAGCAATTTCCGTTGATCGCCCGAGCGAACGCCTGGCTGCTGCAGAACGCGGGTATTTCCGCCGAGCAGGTACAGGGCTGGCTCCTGTCGGGAACGCGCGAAGTGGCGCAAAAGGCCGCCAGCATGGGCGGCACGGTTTTTCTGGGCGCCCTGGGCTCGCTCGTGTCCTTCGCGATCATGTTGTTTCTATTGTTCTTTTTCTTGCGCGACGGCGATGTGATGATCGGCCGCGCGCGGCGCCTCATCCCGCTCGACGAGGAACGCAAGCAGCGGCTGTTCAGTCAGTTGGGTGCGGTGACACGCGCCATCGTCATCGGCACCACCATCACCGCCCTGTTGCAGGGGGTGCTGATCGGCATCGGGTTTTCCATCGCGCACCTGCCCTCGCCCGTGGTATTCGGCGTGCTGGCCGCGCTCTTGTCGCTCTTGCCGGTGGGCGGAGCCGCGTTCGTGTGGATCCCCGCCGCGCTCTGGTTGTTCTTCGACAAGCACTGGGGCTACGGCATTTTCATGGTGCTGTGGGGATGTTTGTCGGCCGGGCTCGACAATGTGCTGCGTCCCCTCATGATTTCCGGGCGCGCCAGGATCTCGGCGCTCGCCGTATTCGTCGGGGTGTTGGGCGGCATTCCGGCCTTCGGCGCCATCGGTGTGATCCTGGGTCCGGTGGTGCTGTCCCTGGTGCTGGCGCTCATTGAATTTGCTGAAGAAACGCGCCCAAAAATCTCCTAAAAAGCAAGAGCGGCAGCGCGCGAATCCTCAAGTACAATTCGCGCCCTGATGGACGTATCTCACCTTCTCGACGGTCTAAATGACGCGCAGCGTCAGGCCGTGGCGGCAGCCGTAGGGCCCGCCCTCATCCTCGCCGGCGCCGGCAGCGGCAAGACGCGCGTGCTGGTGCACCGGGTGGCCTGGCTCATCGAAGTGGAGCGGGCTTCGCCGCACAGCGTGCTGGCGGTCACCTTCACCAACAAGGCCGCCGCGGAAATGCGCAGCCGCATCGAAACCCTGCTCGGTATTCCGGGCGGGGCCATGTGGCTCGGCACCTTCCACGGACTCGCGCACCGGCTCTTGAGGATTCATTGGCGGGAAGCGGGCCTGCCGCAGAGCTTCCAGATCCTGGACTCGGACGATCAGAACCGCCTGATGCGCAAAGTCTTGAAGGCCATGGAGCTCGACGAGAACCGCTGGGTGCCGCGCGAGATCCTCTGGTTCATCAATGCGCAGAAAGATGAGGGTCATCGCGCCAAGCACATGAAGGATGACGGCGATCCGACACGGCGCCAGCTCATCAAGATTTATCAGGCTTACGAGGAGGCCTGCCAGCGGGCGGGCGTGGTGGACTTTGCGGAACTGCTGCTGCGCGCGTACGAGCTGTGGCGCGACAACGAAGTGCTCCTGAACCATTACCGCACGCGTTTCCGCCACGTGCTGGTCGATGAGTTCCAGGACACCAACGCGATCCAGTACAAGTGGTTGACGCTCCTGTCCGGTCGCGAGGGAAATCCCTTTGTAGTGGGCGATGACGATCAATGTCTGGCAGCCGGCACCGAAGTCACCATGGCTGACGGCGCCAAGCGTCCCATCGAAGCCATCGAGCCCGGGGACTTGGTGCTGTCCAATTACGGTGCGGGGGATCTGCGCCCCGCGAGGGTGCGCGAGTGCTTCGCGAAGCGCCGGCAAGGGCAGATGATCTGTCTGCATCTGCGCTCCGGCGCGGTCGTCAAGAGCACGCCCGAACACGTGCATTTTGCAGGCTATGTGCTCGGGGAGACGCCGCAGACCTACTTTTTGTATCTCATGCACAAGGAAGGCATGGGTTTCCGGCTCGGCACCTCGCAGGTCTACACCGAGGGCCAGGTCAAACCCCTGGTGGGGTTCAAGCAGCGAGCCTTGCAGGAACACGCGGACGCGCTTTGGATCATCCGCACTCATTCCAGCGAAAACGAAGCGCGTGTCGATGAAGTTCTCACCTCATTGCGCTTCAGCTTGCCAACTTGCCCCTTCGTGCCTCGCAAGGGCAAGGGTGTAAACGGCTTTGCGCACGACGCCGTCTTGCTGAAGCGGATATTTGGTTCGCTGGACACACTGGCCGGCGCCGAACGGCTGCTGGAGGAGGTGGGCCTGGACATCGACCGGCCGCACCACTCCCCACAGGGCCGGAACTCGAATCGACGCAACATCGTCATCACGCTGTGCGGCGACAAACGCGGCAGTTCGCCGATGCATCGCATTTCAGTGATTGGAGTGAGCGCCAAAGACCGGGCCGTTCTCGAGGCCATGGGCTTGAGCGTTCGCGCGGCCAGAGCCGACGGCCCAAGCTGGCGTTTCGAGACCGTTCGAGCGGACTTTGGCGAGCTCATGACGATCGCTCGCGCCATTCGCGATCGTCTTGATGGTCGCTATGTCCTGCAAGGACACATGCTGGAAAGATCGCTGCCCTTCGTGACGGCCTCCAGCATCCGGCCCGGCATGGTCATGGTGAGCGATGCCGGTCGATTCGATGTCGTCGAACGCATCGAGCGCGAAACCTGCGATGCCGAGGTCTACGACATCAACGTGGAGCGAACCCACAACTTCATCGCCGGCGGCGTGGTCACGCACAATTCGATCTACCGCTGGCGCGGTGCACGCGTCGAGAACTTGAACCAGTTCCGCCGTGATTTCCCCAAGGCCACGCTTTACAAGCTGGAGCAGAACTATCGCTCCACCGGCACGATTCTGAAGGCCGCGAACGCCTTGATCGCCAACAACGCCGGGCGCCTGGGCAAGACGCTTTGGACGCAAGGCGTCGACGGCGAACGCATCAAGCTCTATGCCGCCTTCAACGAACGCGACGAGGCCGACTTCGTGGTCAATCGCATCCGCGACTGGGTGGCGCGCGGCGGCGTGCGCCGTGAAGTGGCGGTGCTGTACCGCTCCAACGCCCAGTCGCGTGTCTTCGAAGAGGCCTTCCTCAACGCGCGCATGCCCTACCGCGTGTACGGGGGGCTGCGCTTCTTCGAGCGCGCCGAAATCAAGGATGCGCTCGCCTACTTGCGGCTCATCGCCAGCCGCGCGGACGACACCTCGTTTGAACGCGTGGTGAACCTGCCGGTGCGCGGCATCGGCGCCAAGACCATGGACGCGGTGCGCGACATGGCGCGCTCGAATTCCAGCTCGCTGTGGGTCGCCGCCGGTCAATGCGTGCGCGGCGTGCTGCCGCAGCGCGCGGCGCAGGCGCTCGAGAGCTTCCTCATGCTCATCGACAAGCTCGCCAAGGAAGTCGAGGGACTGGAGCTGCACGAGCAGGTGGACCATCTCATCCAGGCGAGCGGCCTTGCCGATCACTTCAAGAAAGAGAAGGGAGATCGCGGCGAGGGACGTCTCGAGAACCTCGAAGAACTCGTGAGCGCCGCGCGCGGCTTCACCCCGGACTCCGAGGCCGAGTCGGAGCTCTCGCCCCTGGATTCCTTCCTCTCCCACGCGGTGCTCGAGTCCGGCGAAGGCCAGGCGGACGAGTACGAAGACTGCGTGCAGATGATGACCCTGCATTCGGCCAAGGGCCTGGAGTTTCCCGTGGTATTCCTCGCCGGCATGGAAGACGGACTGTTTCCCCACACCCGCACGATATCGGACCTCGCGGGCCTCGAGGAGGAGCGGCGCCTGGCCTACGTCGGCACCACCCGCGCCATGAAGCAGTTGTATCTGACCTACGCCGAACAGCGCCGTCTCTACGGCGTGGACACTTACGGCCAGCCCTCGCGCTTCGTCAACGAGATCCCGGCGGAGCTCATCGAGGAAGTGCGCCCGCGCCTGCAGGTTTCCCGGCCGGTGTTCGTAAAACGGCCCGCCTCACCCTTCGGCCGCGCGCCCCTGGAAGACTCGCCCAGCCCGTCCGTGCGCATGGGCTCCCGGGTGCGGCACCAGAAGTTCGGCGACGGGGTGGTGCTGAACTTCGAGGGCAATGGTCCGCATGCACGCATCCAGGTCAATTTCGAGCGTCAGG
>DASXOQ010000141.1:0-2292 GCA_036494165.1 Steroidobacteraceae bacterium | reverse complement strand
GATCATCGTGGGCGTCGCCGCGGCGGGCCTTCTCTTCCTCGGTTATTACGATGTCGCGGCCGCAATCGACGACCCGGCGGTCGTGACCTGGGCGCTGCCGAAGGTGCGCGACGCTTCGATCAACCGTCATTCGGCCGGCCTCACGCCGCCGATGTCGCTCGACGATCAGACCGTCATTCAGGACGGCGCGCGCGCGTTCGCGAAGGCCGGATGCGTCAACTGCCACGGCGCGCCGGGCGTCAACTGGGCCAAGTTCTCCGAAGGCCTGCATCCCGATCCGCCCGACCTCAAGGAGGTCGCCAACGACGAGCCGCGGCAGATTTTCTGGGTGATCAAGAACGGCATCAACATGACCGGCATGCCGAGCTTCGCCAAGGCGGGGGTCAGCGACAAGGATATCTGGGCGATCACCGCGTTCGTGAAGAAGATCGGCAGCGTCAAGCCGGAAGACTACAAGGCCTGGACCACGGTGCAGTAGCTTTTTCTTCGTCATTGCGAGCGTCAGCGCGCCTAGGAAGAAACTAATGTTGGTGTGGGGTGCATGAAGCAGCCTGGACGATTGGTTGAATTTGGACGGCGAAGCCGAGCTTGGCGAGTTGGGCAACCAGACGCTTGGCTTTGAGTTCGGGCGGGCGAGCGTCGAAGTGGGCAGCGCCGAGGTCGCGGTGTTGGGTTCCGTACTTGAGCATATGATAGATCGCGGTGAGGAGAGAAGCGGCGACGGCGCAGATCGCCTTCTGAGGTCCGCGCCTGCTTTGCAGACGGAAGAACTGAGCTCTGTAGTAGCTGTCTTTTTTACGTTTAGCCGCCCAGGCGCATTGGACGAGCATCGTCTTGAGCCAGGGCGCCCCCTTGCGCAGACGCGAGGATTTGCGCTTGCCGGCACTCTCGTTGTGGCCCGGACACATGCCAGCCCAAGCGAGAAGGTGGCCGGCGGTCGGGAACCGGCTCATATCGTGTCCGATTTCGGAGAGAATCGCCGGTGCCGCTACGGTGCTTACGCCCGGGGCCGTCGTGAGGAGGTCGATCAGGTCGCGAAAGGGCGCCTGACCGGTCCCAATCTGCACCTCTATCCGATCGATGCGCTGAGCGATCTCGCGATCGATGTTGCGGATCGTCGCGTCCAGGCCGTCCCATTGTCGCAGGTGGAGTTCGAGCAGGAAGCGATGATGGTCCGTCAGCCGGCCATGCAGCGCATCATAGAGCGCTTTCGGGGTCGCCTTGATCTGCTTGCTGGCGAGGTCGGCCAGCTTGCCCGGTTGGCGCACGCCGGCGATCATCGCCTCGATGATGCGACGCCCGCTCGCCCCCATGGGGTCGCTGAGCACCGAATCGAGCTTGATGTTTGCCTCCGCCAACGTCTTCTGAATGCGCTGCGCATGCCGCGTCTGCTCACGCACCAGCTGCTTGCGGGTGCGCGTCAGCGAACGCAGTTCCTGCGTCTCCTCAGGCGGGACGAAGCTTGCCTTGATCAAGCCGCAGGCCAGCAGATCGGCGATCCACATCGCGTCGTTCATGTCGGTCTTGCGGCCCGGGACATTCTTGATGTGGGCCGCATTGGCCACGACCAACTCGAAGTCGCCTTGGCCCAGGATCTTCCACACCGGCATCCAATAGACGCCGGTCGCCTCCATTGCGACGTGCGTGCACCGGCTCTCCTCCAGCCACGCCGCCAGGGCCGTCAGCCCCTCCGTCGTCGTCGGGAACGTCCGACATGCCCGCTGGGTCTGGCCACCAGTCGCGACGCGCACACAGGCCACCACCGTGTCTTTGTGCACATCAAGACCCGCCACCCGCTCGTACAAGATATCCATCGTCTTCTCCTCCATCGCAGCGCCGCCGGCGGGGGGGCCTGTTACGGTGAGAATCCTAGGAAGCGTGCTCCAGGGCGTCGCCGCCCTTTGGCGCCAGTGAGCGTCATCCAGGCACCCCGGGTCCAACTCGCAACCGGGCTCGTACGCACCAGGGAGATATCGACCTCTTTGCCGGCAGCGCCGCCAAATTACCCCGCCGCTCGACCCGTTTCATCCACCAGCGTCGGCCCCCTAAGGCCGGTGCCTAACTCGCAATGACGCGCGTGGAGGGAATGGGCCCATGACCAAATCCGTGCTCGGCATCATCGGCGGCTCCGGCATCTACGACCTGCCGGGACTTGAGAAAGTGAAGAGCCGCCGCATCAAGAGCCCGTGGGGCGAGCCGTCGGCGGCGCTGCGGGTCGGCGAGATCGCGGGCCTGCCGGTAGTGTTTCTGCCGCGCCACGACGCCGGGCATCGGCTGTCGCCGTCCGACATC